>JACYMD010000122.1 GCA_015272215.1 Rivularia sp. T60_A2020_040
AGTTTATTAACTTGGCATTTTGATATTAATTATTCATAGAGGGAGCGATAGAACCCAAATAAGTCAAAAGTCAAAAATCAAAAGGTAAAACAAAGAAAGCTGATTTTACGGGCTTTTGAGTAATTTTCAATAGTAGTATTATTTGCGCCGAACTGTGCTAGATTTACAATCTAATCTCGTAATTAATATTTAAATGATTTTTACCGACAAATAAGACAAATAAATCTAACACATATTTAATCATATTTGACCGAACAAGGTAAAAGAGTTATTGTCTTGATCTTTGTAATTTGTGATTTTTTATCGGTCGGTAAATGGTACATATTATTGATAAGTAGTTTACCAGTTACCGCTCACGGGGCTGGGAATCTGGTTAGATAGATAAAGCTAATTAAAGTAAGGAGACAGTTAAATGAAGAAAGTAGAAGCAATTATCCGCCCCTTCAAGCTGGATGAAGTCAAAATTGCTTTAGTCAATGCCGGTATAGTGGGTATGACAGTTTCCGAAGTACGGGGATTTGGACGACAGAAAGGACAAACCGAACGTTATCGGGGTTCTGAGTACACCGTTGAATTTCTACAAAAACTCAAAGTTGAAATTGTTGTAGAAGATGCTCAAGTTGATATGGTAGTAGATAAAATTATTGCCGCTGCCCGTACTGGTGAAATTGGCGATGGTAAGATTTTTATCTCACCAGTGGCACAGGTGGTGCGGATTCGTACCGGAGAAAAGAATACAGAAGCGGTATAAAAAAATGAAGTCTGAAGTTTGAAGCGCCATCAATTTACTCTTCAATCTTTACACTTCATTTTCATTGTTTTGGCTAATTTTTCTAGGGTTTACTCCCTTCCCAGTAGAAGATTACCGATTAAAAAACCGCAGAGACGCAGAGAGCGCAGAGGAAAGAGGTAAAAAGAGATAGGTAATCTTAAAGCGGAATGGGAGTAATTTGCTTGAATTGAGAAATTAAACCTGTAAGCGCTTTGCCTCGATGACTAATTGAGCGCTTCACCTCAGTCGTCATCTCGGCAAAGGTTAATTGTTTTTGGGGAACGTAAAAAACTGGATCGTAGCCAAAACCATGATTACCGCGTGCTTCCTCAAGGATTTCACCTTTACAAATGCCTTCAGATTCTAAAGCAATCGTACCATCAGGACGAGCAATGGCGATCGCGCAGGCAAATTGTGCGTTTCGATTGGTTTCGTCTCCCAATTCTTTTAATAACCTGGTAATACGTTCGCTATCGGTAGCACCATAGCGGGCTGAATAAACCCCCGGTGCGCCATTTAATGCATCCACTTGCAAACCAGAATCATCTGCAATTGCCCAATTATTTGTAGCAATTGCAACGGATGAAGCTTTGAGACGAGCATTCGCTAAAAAGGTATCACCAGTTTCTTCAACTTCTAATTCTTGCGGTTTGAGAACTAATTCCCAATCCAAATCCGCAAGATATTGTTGTAATTCTCGTAATTTACCAGGATTTGATGTAGCTACGACTAATTGCATAAAACAAAGGATTTTGGAGTGAGGAGTTAGGAGTTAGGAGTGAGGAGTGAGGAGTTAGGAGTTAGGAGTGAGGGAGTTACCAGTTATCAGGTATCAGTTGCAACGGTGTATGGTCGGAGATAAAGTAGTAAGCATATTTATTAATAGATTACTTTTCACTGTCAACTGTCAACTGTCAACTGTCACTCTGCCCAATCTTTCGCCCAAGCTAAGGTTTTATGTACTTCTTCAAGGGTAGATGCTTCACAGTATAAGCGTAAAACTGGTTCGGTTCCGCTAAAGCGAATCATTAACCAACTGTTGTCGTCGAGACGGAATTTGTAGCCGTCAATTGTATTACAATCAATTACTTGCTTACCTGCAACTTCTTTTAATGGTTCGCTTTGTAATTGTTGTAAAAGCTTTGCTCGTACTTCCATTCCCGAAAGAGGTAAATCGATGCGGTCGTATACTGAAGTAAAATTAACTTGGTTTTGTAAATGACGGTAATAGTCGCCCAAATCCATTCCCGATTCAACGATTGCTTCTAACACGTATAATGCCGAAAGCAATGCATCTCTTTCGGGAATGTGGCTTCCATAACCGATTCCACCGGATTCTTCACCACCTAGTAAAACTTCAGCATCTAGCATTCTATCAGCAATATATTTGTAACCTACGGGGGTTTCGTAAAGCGACAAATTATGCAGTGCTGCAACTAAAGGAATCAAATCTGAACCACTCACAGTTTTAACTATTTCGCCTGTAAACCCGCGTCTTTGAGTTAAATGGTCGATTAGTATGGGAATCAAGATTTGCGAACTCAAGAAGTTTCCTTGCCCATCCACAGCAGCAATCCGATCGCAATCACCATCAAATACCAATCCCACTGATAAACCTTCAGGATTGGCTTGACGATGATTTTTGATTAATTTTATAAACTTAGAAATATACTTGGGTAAAGGTTCCGGCGCACCACCTTCAAATAAAGGATCGCGATCGCTATTAATTTCTTGGACTTGCTCACCAAGAAGCATTGCTAATCCACCGGCAGATGCACCATGCATCGCGTCGGTAAATAAAGTCAATTTACCATTAGCTATAGCATCTCTAATTTTGCTAATGTTAACTTTACCTTCCAATCCTTGAGTATAGCTTTGCCAAGGATCAAAGGTTTTTAGCTTGCCAGATGGTGAATTAAAAGACACCGATTGTGTTAACAAATTTTCAATTTCCTTGGTTACTTCTGAAGGTACAGAACCACCGAAACAACTCTTAACCTTCAATCCCAAATACTTCCCTGGATTGTGAGAAGCTGTAACTACCAAGGCTCCCAAGGCATTCTGATCTTTTGCTGCCCAACTAAAAGCTGGAGTTGGGGCAAAAGTGTCAGTCAGCACTACGTCAAAGCCTGCATCCATCACCGTCTGAGCAACAAACTTAGCAAAATCTTCTGCCATGAATCGGCGATCGTGACCAACTATGATGGTACGATTACCTACAATTTTACCATATGTATACAATAATACTTGCGCGGCTACTGGCGCAACCAGGGCTAAACGTTCAAAGGTGAACTCATCGCCAATAACGCCGCGCCAGCCGTCGGTACCAAACTTAATGGATTTACTGGCAACTGGCATGATGATTATCCTATTTTTTAATTCTACTAAATTCTACTCGATGGATTCTAGCACTTCCTTTCGATAAGGGTAAAAAAAGTTTTACGTAGAATTATGAAAGCTGAATGAAGATTTTCTTAAATTGAGGTAATAGGGAAGAGGGAAGAGGGAAGAGGCAATAGGTAACTGTCAACTGTCAACTGTCAACTCACAGTTGTGACTGAAAGAATAAAACAGCACGGCCAACTAAGCGCTGCCAAATTGGACGTTTGTGCAATCTAGCTATATTTATTTGTTTGCATCGAGAAAAACCGTATTGAAATAGATGCTCAATATTTTTGACTAATTCCGGTTGAGATGTGGAAACATCAAGCTCATCATTATGAAAGAAACTGCGGGAATCAAAATTAGCGCTTCCCGTACTTATCCAGCAATCATCAACGAGTAAAGCTTTGGCGTGCAACATACTAGGCTGATATTCGTTAATTTCAATACCTGCACTTAAAAAATGTCGGTATTGTTCGCAAGCTGCGTAGTATACAAATTTTTTATCTGACTTAGAACCATTAGTTAAAATACGTACTTCAACTCCTCTTTTTTTAGCTGCAATTAAAGCTTGTTTTAAATTATCATCAGGTATAAAATAAGGGCTAGAAATCCATAATCTTTTAGTTGCTGCGTAGATACTAGTTTGGAAAAGAGCCTTGACTGAAGAAGCGCGATAGGAAGGATCATCTCCTGCTGTTACCAAAATTTCTGGGTGATTCGCCGGTTGTGGATTAAAAATTCTTGTGTCTAAATCAGCCATGCCTTGCAGATATGCCCAATGTTGCATAAACATACCTTCGAGTACAGCAACCACAGCACCTTCAAAGCGCATTTCAAAATCATACCAAGGTTCGGTATTCTTAATATCATCTTGCCCATCCCAAAAGTCTGAAATTCCGGCACCACCAATCAATACAGTTTTTCCATCTATAATTAATAACTTGCGATGAGTGCGAGCAAGATAATCAATGGGCGCTCTGGGATTAAAAGAATTAAAAAACTTGATATCAACACCCGCAGCTTGTAAACGCCGCCAATATTTTTGAGGTAATCCTTTTGTACCGTAATGGTCAACTATCAATTTTATCTCAATTCCAGCCGCAGCACGTTCGGCGAGCGCAGCAGCAAAATCGTTGGCTCGCTTGCCTGGGGTGATAATAAATGTTTCAAAATGAATGCTATATTCAGCGTTATTGATAGCTTGTTGGCGAGCAGTAAAAATCGACGCAGCTTCGAGCCAAAAATCCGTACATTTACCAGTAGTTGAAACTGAATTAGAAAGGCTGGCTAAAGCCAAAGGAAAACGCTTATCTTGGGGTTGGGGAACATTTGCAAATCTGTAGGCAATGCGCTGACGAAAAGTTCCTCGGAAATAAAAAATCAAGAATATAGCGATGATACCGCCAAAAATAATTCCACCAATCCACCACAGTTGCATCGTCTTTCTAAAGTCCTAAAATTTATGAAACTGTTTTAACTTTAACCAAAATATTTATCTACGAACAAATTATAAATTTTCTTGGTAGTTCTTGGTAATTCTTGGTAGTTTTTCGTACTATTCAATAGTAGTAGTTATAAAAGACAAATAAAGTTATTGCTATCCATGAAAAATCAATGAAATATTACAATCTATTCTTAAAGTTTGTTTGAAGCCTCACATTAGGCTATCTTAAGTTCTTAGTTAATAAACTGCGCTTAATATGACTTCGCTTGCTCGTCACAAAAAAGCCAAAGCCCTCAAACCCAGTAGCCCTCGCCCTGCCAAAGAACTCTGTAGCGAGTGCGGACTGTGCGATACATATTATGTTCACTATGTCAAAGAAGCTTGTGCTTTTCTTAATCAACAAATAGCAGAACTCGAACAACAAAGTCATTCGCGATCGCGCAATCTTGATAACCCTGACGAACTTTATTTCGGGGTACAGCAAGAGATGATGGCAGCGCGAAAAAAAGAACCGATTCCCGGCGCACAATGGACGGGGATTGTTAGCTCTATTGCCATTGAAATGCTCAATCGCGGTATTGTCGAAGGTGTGGTTTGTGTCCAAAATACCAAGGAAGACCGTTTTCAACCAATGCCGGTTATTGCTCGGACTCCCGAAGAAATACTGGCAGCGAAAGTAAATAAACCAACGTTATCACCGAATCTTTCTGTATTAGAACAAGTTGAAAAATCCGGAATGAAACGGTTGTTGGTAATTGGTGTTGGTTGTCAAATTCAAGCATTACGTGCTGTGGAAAAACAACTTGGTTTGGAAAAGCTTTATGTATTGGGTACTCCTTGTGTTGATAATGTCACCCGTGCTGGATTGCAAAAATTTCTTGAAACTACGAGTAAATCGCCGGATACGGTAGTACATTACGAATTTATGCAAGACTTCCGAGTTCACTTCAAGCATGAGGATGGTTCAACGGAAACCGTACCTTTCTTTGGTTTAAAAACAAATCAACTCAAAGATGTATTTGCTCCTTCTTGTATGAGTTGTTTTGACTACGTGAATTCCCTAGCAGATATTGTAGTTGGGTATATGGGCGCACCTTTCGGTTGGCAGTGGATTGTGGTCAGAAACGAACGCGGTCAGGAAATGTTGGATGTAGTCAAAGACCAAATTGATACCCAAGCAGTGATGTCCCAAGGAAATCGCCAAGCCGCAGTACAGCAGAGTATTCCGGCTTATGATCAAGGCGTGACACTTCCGATGTGGGCAGCCAAATTAATGGGTGTAGTAATTGAAAGAATTGGTCCGAAGGGTTTGGAATATGCGAGGTTTTCCATAGATTCTCACTTTACACGGAATTATTTGTATACAAAACGTAATTATCCAGAGAAGTTAGAAAAGCACGTTCCAGAATTTGCCAAGCGGATTGTGGGACAGTATAAGTTGCCAGAGTAGGGAGATGGGGGAATGGGGAGACAAGGGGACAAGGGGACAAGGGGACAAGGGGACAAGGGGACAAGGGGATGGGGGAGAGATTATTACCCATTACCCATTACCCATTACCAATTACCCATTACCAATTACCTGAATCACAGCTTCAAGAGCGATCGCCACATGAGTCCAATGAGTTCCTCCCTGACAATAAACTATGTAAGGTTCTCTTAATGGTCCATCAGCGGAAAATTCTAAGGTACTACCTTCGATAAATGTCCCCCCAGCCATGACTACTTTGCTTTCGTATCCCGGCATTTCGTCGGGTACAGGTTCGAGATAGGAACCGATGGGGGAATGCTGCTGTATGGCTTTACAAAAGGCAATTAGTTTTTCGGCGGAACCAAGTTTAATTGCTTGAATTACATCACCGCGAGGTGCAAAAGGTGTGGGGTTAACGGGATATCCTAGTTTGTCAAACACATAACCAGTCAGATGAGTACCTTTCATCGCTTCCCCTACCATTTGTGGAGCTAGAAACAATCCCTGAAATAACAGCCGAAGTTGGTCAAATGTGGCACCTCCCTCTCGACCGATTCCCGGAGCCGTCAAGCGACAAGCTGCGGCTTCTACTAAGTCCTCGCGTCCAGCGATGTAGCCACCAGCAGTGACGATAGTTCCTCCGGGATTTTTGATTAAAGAACCAGCGATTAAATCCGCACCGACATGGGTAGGTTCTTGGGTTTCGATAAATTCGCCGTAACAGTTATCAACAAAACAAACAGTGTGCGGATTTTGCTGCTTGACTAAACGCACAATTTTCTCTATGTCGGCAATTGAAAGACTAGAACGCCAAGAATAGCCGCAGGAACGCTGAATTAATACCAAACGAGTCTTATTCTCTACCGCATGGCTTAAAGCTTGCCAATCCACCGTTCCTTCTGGGGTGAGATTCAATTGGCGATAGGTTATGCCAAAATCGATTAGTGAACCTTGATTTTTACCTCTTAAACCAATGACTTCTTCAAGAGTATCGTAGGGTGCGCCTGCTACAGCCAACATTTCATCACCGGGACGAAGAACGCCGAATAAAGCACAGGCTATGGCGTGAGTCCCCGAAACGAACTGTACCCTGACAGCAGCGGCTTGGGCTCCCATGATTTGTGCAAAAACTTTATCTAAGGTTTCTCTGCCCAAATCATCATGACCGTATCCCGTTACACCTGCAAAGTGGTGCGCCCCTACATTATGATGACGAAAGGCACTTAGCACTCTTTGAAGATTTTGCTTGACCTTATGGTCAATTCCAGAAAAAATCTTTAACAGTGCTTGTTCTGCTTCTTGCAGTTGTTCCAAGCTGTTCATTAGTAAAACCGTTCTCAAAAAAATAATTAAACTATGGGGATTTGTGGCGTTATTGGCGCTACCCTTTGCGTAATCATCACGCAAAAGCCCAAATTTGGGGCATAACGGACGCGCAGATTAGGCTAAACAATTCTCAAACAGGTTAACGCATGACAATTGCTACATCAACAACTAAAGGTCCATTAAATTGGCTGCATATTTCATTTTTCGTCGGTTTACATTTTGGAATTTTGCTTGCCCCGTTTCCCGCTTTTTTTAACTGGAAAGCCGTAGCCGTAGCTTTCTTTTTGTATTGGGTAACTGGAGGTTTAGGCATTACTCTGGGATTTCACCGACTGATCACTCATCGCAGTTTTCAAACTCCCAAGTGGCTGGAGTATTTCTTAGCATTTTGCGGGACTCTGGCTTGTCAAGGAGGACCGATTGCATGGGTGGGAATGCATCGTATCCACCATTTACATTCCGATCAAGAGCTAGATCCTCATGATTCCAATAAAGGTTTTTTTTGGAGCCACATGGGTTGGATGTTTTACCATTCTCCAGGTTTTGCTGAGGTTCCCCGCTTTACAAAAGATATCAAAGATGACCCAGTTTACCAATTTTTAGAAAAGTATATGCTACCAATCCAGTTTGCTCTGGGTGGATTGCTATTACTTTTGGGTGGTTGGTCTTTTGTCGTTTGGGGTATTTTCGTTCGTCTTATTTTTGTATGGCACTGCACCTGGTTTGTCAATAGTGCAACTCATAAATTTGGCTATCAAACCTATGATGCAGGAGATCACTCTACAAACTGCTGGTGGGTAGCTTTATTGACCTACGGTGAAGGCTGGCACAATAATCACCACGCTTTCCAATATTCAGCCCGTCACGGCTTAAAATGGTGGGAAATTGACCTTACCTGGATGACGATTCAATTACTGCAATTCTTAGGTTTGGCTACCAATGTCAAATTAGCACCTACGAAGCAGTAATGTATTTTGGATATTCTTTGGATATTAAATTCATCCGTGGGAGTAATCCAAAATTCACAAAATTAAGTTAACCTTTATTTACCCCTGCTTACGCATTATTACTTAGGGCAAAAGCGGGGGTACCGCTTGTTTAGTTAGGAAAATAGAATTTTCTCTAAATACGTGGGGTTAATTACTTGATATAATCCGAATCGCGAATGTTACGAAACTTCGTAAAAGCGGAGTTTTTATTTTAATTAAATCCATTCATGACAACATCAGCAATAAATACACACCACTCGCAACCTAAACAGCTTACTGACTCCGAACTCAAGCTGACAGACATCATCAAATCTCTGCCTTCAGAGTGTTTCGTCCAAGATGCTCGTAAAGCTTGGTTTAGTGCAATTAGCAGCGTTTTAGCCGTTATTGTCGGCTACTTTTTTTTGGCGATCGCGCCTTGGTATCTTTTACCCTTAGCATGGATATACACGGGTACTGCTGCTACAGGATTTTTTGTGATCGGACATGATTGCGCTCATCGTTCATTTGCTAAACGTATTTGGGTAAATGATTTAGTGGGACATTTATTTATGATGCCGTTAATTTACCCGTTTCACGGTTGGCGAATCAAGCACAATTATCACCACGCTCACACTAATAAACTAAAAGTAGATAATGCTTGGCAACCTGTAGGTACAGAGGTTTATGAAAGTAGTGGCGTAGCCTTAAAATGGCTTTTTAAGAGATTTTTATACAACCGTTTATGGTGGATAGGCTCGATTGTACATTGGGCGATGCATCATTTTAATTGGTCTGCATATCGTAAACAAGACCAACCTGCGATTAAGCTTTCTGTAGGTGTAGTAGTTATATTTGCCGCTGTATGCTTCCCTACGTTAATTGCGACAACTGGTATTTGGGGATTTATTAAGTTCTGGCTACTTCCCTGGATGGTATATCATTTTTGGATGAGTACTTTTACTTATATTCACCACACTGCTCCAGATATCCCTTTTATTGCAGCAGATAAATGGAATGCAGTTACAGCCCAGCTATCTGGTACAGTTCACTGTAATTATCCCCGTTGGGTAGAGTTTCTGTGTCACGATATCAACGTACACGTACCTCATCACATTTCTACCGCGATTCCTTCCTACAATTTGCGTCTTGCCCATCGCAGTTTACAAGAAAATTGGGGAAGCTATGTACGCGATGAATGTACTTTTTCTCTATCTTTACTTAAGTATATTACCGACAGATGTCACTTATATACTTCAGAGAATGAATACATTTCCTTTAAAGAATATTATGCACGACGATAACAATTCCTGATTTTTTCAATTCCAGATTTCTATGTTTAACCCCCTTGAAAATATCGGGGGTTATATATAATAAATCATCGATTTTGCATTAGTTAAATGTGGAATAAAGGTCGTGAAATCAGTTATCAGTTATCAGTTACCAGTTACCAGACATATGATGGTAGGGTAGATCGGATTCAATAATCAATAGATTATTATGTGTCCAAGAAGAAAGCTTTGCGCTTCACTGTTAACTGTTAAATTTTGCTGACTTTAATTTACTCAACAAATACCCAAAACATTCACTTTATATCCGGTAACGTAACAAGCGTGCAAACTTCTACAATTAACCCAGAAAATAATCCTCAAACGGTATCATCAGAAGAAACAAACCAACTACCCTTTACTCTTGGGGATTTAAAAGCAGCAATTCCAGCAGAATGTTTTCAACCTCAAGTAGGTAAATCTCTGTTTTTCTTTGCTCGTGATATTCTAATTATTGCTGGACTTTATGGCTTAGCTTATTACCTAGATTCATGGCTATTTTTTCCCATTTTCTGGGTAATGCAAGGAACGATGTTCTGGGCATTATTTGTAGTCGGACATGACTGCGGACATCAATCATTTTCTCGCCACAAATGGTTGAATGATTTAATAGGACATTTATCTCATACACCAATACTTGTTCCCTATCATGGATGGCGGATTAGTCATAGAACTCATCACAAAAATACTGGTAGTTTGGAAAATGATGAAAGTTGGTATCCACTATCGGAATCAGCTTACAATCAAATGGATTTAGTGGAAAAAATTGGCAGACATTACCTGTTTTTACTGGCTTATCCGGTATACTTATTTAAACGTTCTCCGGGTAAAACAGGTTCTCACTTTTCACCTAGCAGTCCGTTGTTTAAACCCTCAGAGAAATGGGATGTCATCACTAGTACCGTACTCTGGACTTCCATGGTTGGTTTACTAGCTTTCTTGACTTATCAATGGGGTTTCATGTGGTTCTTAAAATACTATGCTGGACCATACATTGTATTTGTCATTTGGCTGGATTTGGTGACATTTTTACATCATACCGAGCCAGATATTCCTTGGTATCGCGGTGAAGAATGGACTTTTCTTAAAGGTGCTATTTCCAGTATTGACCGGGATTATGGTTTTATCAATCATATCCATCACGATATTGGTACTCATGTTGCTCACCACATTTTCTTAAATATCCCTCATTACAATTTGAGAAAAGCAACTGAGGCGATTAAACCAGTTTTAGGTGAATATTTTCACAAATCAGATGAGCCAATTTTAACTTCTCTGTGGAACTCTTTCAGAAAATGCCATTTTGTTCCAAATGAAGGTAAAAAGGTTTATTACACTTCTCATTTGAAATAAATATAGAAGTGAACAGATTAAGCAATTCATAATTGCCACACAGTGATTTTGTAGAGACGTAGCACTGCTACGTCTTTTTTATTGTGATAGAACGCAGAATTTATATCATTGTAAATCAATAAATCCACCTATAATTATTTAGTTTAGACCGCAAAATAATAGAGACGTAGGATTGCTACGTCTCTACATTAATGGTTGCTAATTACAATACAAGATTAGGAAATCTGGGGTATTACTTGACTTATTTGCGGAGGATTCCCCATTAGTTTTAACCAACTATAGTTAGCAATCAGTGCTTTTGTAAAAGTTGGATATACATTGTATTGTACGTCGTATTCTTCACAAACCTGCGCTAATATTGGAGCTATTTTTGGATAATGAATGTGACAAATCTGGGGGAATAAATGATGAACAACTTGATAATTAAGTCCACCTAGATACCAATTGAGAAAATTGTTTTTAGGAGCAAAATCAACTGTTGTTTTTACTTGAAAAATTGCCCATTCATCATCGATGACATTTCCTAAAGAATTTGGCTCGATAAATTCTGCTGGTTCGAGTACGTGAGCAAGCATGAAAACATTACAAATTAGTACTCCATAAAGCATATTCACGATGCATAATCCGATAATAATTTGTATCGGACTGTATCCCAAAGCCAATGGTATACCAACATAAAGTCCCAACCAAACAAATTTTGCAGCGATTAAAATCATCAATTGTAATGGGCTTGGTTTGGGGATATTATACTCGTGGTATTTACGTTTAAATAAAATTAGATGAACATCAGCAATTGACCAATAAAAGGGAATAATTGCATATACAAAGTTAATCACCAAATGCTGGTATCGATGATACCATTTATGCTCTCTTGCTGGAGACATTCTCACTAAACCATCACCATCAATTTCCACATCATGACCGATGATATTTGTATAGGTATGATGCAAAAAATTATGGCGATATCTCCATAAGTAACTGGAAAGACCAATGATAAAATCATAAGTCAAACCAAAAGTACTATTAACCCATTTTTTACTAGAATAACCGCCGTGGTTGGCATCATGTCCGACACTAAAGCCAACACCAGCAAAGCCCATTCCCAACATGATACATCCAAGTATTTTCATCCATATGATATTCGGAGAAAAAAGAGTGAATATCCAGGAAAAAGCTACCCATCCTAAGATAATTGCACTTTTGAAGTACATTGCAAAATTATCTCTGGTATTAATATTCTCGGACTGAAAATAAGCATTTACTCGTTGATTCAATTCTTTTCTAAAGCCAATATTTTTGGCAAAAGTTACTTTAGTAGTTGGCGTTTGTGTCATGAAAAATTTTTGCTTGCTCAAATAAGAGATTGATTTAAGGATATCTTACACTCACAACTCAAAAATACGCAAAAAAACGGGTTTTTATCTAAATCATTAAATTAATCTGATTTATTTTTTTTATACACCCGTTTAATCAGCCCAGTTTTTATTCTGGTGTAAGGTATAACTTTAGGTTAGGGAGATTTTTACGATTGCAGCAAGGTTTTTATTTACATTTTGCCTGATTATTGCATAAAAAAAATATAGCAAATTTCAGTTGAGTCCAATACACTAAAACCTCACCCCCTTCCCCTCTCCTTGATAAGGAGAGGGGTGCCCGGAGGGCGGGGTGAGGTAACATTTGTATTCCACTCAAGTGAAAACCGCTATATACACCTTATTTCCTGTAAAAATTTAACAGGATAATGGTGTATTAATAGTTTCTTTCTATGGTAATTTCAAAATCTTCCGTTTCCTTGGACGATATGCTTGAGGGTAGTCAAACTTTCTAAACCAATCAATCCTCTACGGTGTCCTTTTTGGTTAGACATTCCTAAAAATACCGCATCTCCCCATAATGGATTACGGCTAAAACGGGGAGAAGCATTAATATAAGTAGAAGCGCTATTTACACCCAAAGCGAATTGCCTGCTTTCTTGGTAAGATTCAGTCACAATGCAGTCAGCGTGTCCACTACTATGCTGATTAATCCAAGTAATTGCCGTATCTAAACTATCTACAAGTTTAAACGCAACTGTTTTAGTAAAATAAGGTCTTCCCCATTCATTATTTTCTACTAGTTGCAACTGAGGAAATGATTCTCGCAGTTCAGCATCTCCTCTCAGGTAAAAACCTTTCTCCTGTAAATTCTTTAATAACGTACCTAAAGAAGAGGATAGAGTTTGCCGATTGATTAATACCTTTTCAATGGCATTTACTGGATCTGGAGAACTAGCATGGCTTTCAAGAATCATCCAGCGTGCAACGTCCACTAAGCTACCATTGGACGACCAATATAGATAACAATTACCCATAGCCGATTTTAAAACTGGTGCTGTAGATTGGCGTACTACCTGCTGTATTAAACTGGTACGTCCGTAGGGAATTACTAAATTTAAATACTGTTCTTGAGCAACCAAATCCCGAATTGATGCACCATGTTCCGCTGTTACCAATTCTACAGAACCTACAGGTAATCCAGCTTCTGCAACAGCATTTTGTAGTACTGAGGCGATCGCCGCATTGGAATGGCTGGCTTCGGTACTCCCCTTAAGAATAATACTGTTGCCGGTTTTAATACATAAACCAGCTGCAATGGCTCCTAATTCTGGAAAGGCTTCGTAAATAAAAGCAATTACCCCCAAAGGTGTTGACTGGGAGTAACTTTGCTCTTCACCTAATTGATAATCGGCAGTTCTCATCCGTCGTAGGGGATCTGATAATTCCTCCAACCTTTGGAGAATTTCTACTGCTGAATCTAAACGTTCCGGAGTTAATTTTAACCAATCTAAAATTAAATCTGGTACTGCCATTTCCCGACAAGCTTCAAGGTCTAAAGTATTGGCTTCTAATATATCGTCAAACGAGCGTTCTAGCGCCTCAGCCATCGCCATTAAAGCGCGACTGCGCTCTGCTCCTTTGGTGATGCCCAATTTTAAGGCAGCACCGTATGCGCGTTTGGCGATAGGCTCAGCGTCGCCTTTGGCTATCGCAATTGTTTGGGGGTTCTCGGCAAAAGCATCCACAGTAAATAATCAGCGCCTTAACGTCTATAGGTAAGCCAAACCATAAGAGCTGGCAGTATAGCCAATAGCACTGCTATCAGCGCCCAAGCAATAATGCCAGAGCCACTTGCCAAACGCAATGCTAATGGCAACCATATAATGACTAGCACGAAAATAATCCCCAGCGCTACTGGTAAGTAACTTTCTCCCAGACGCGGATGGACTACTTTCCATCCAGAATTTGTCCAGCGCCAAGCTCGTTTGTACGGATAAGTCGTAGAAAGCTGCTCTATAACGCGAGCGTTATCTTCTACGACAAATATCTGCTGACAGCGATCGCAACCGAAGGCTTCTGTCAGGGTAATCGGAATTAAGCGTCCCCGACGGCGACAGGGACACGGGTATTCGTTGTTGAAATCGATTTTTTCGGGCTTTTGTGGTTGCACTATGACTGCTCTTTTGACTCTCCCTTCGGTTTTAAATTAGGAATCTTTTTTATATTCCCTTAAATTTACAATTCAGAATAAACTGCTTTATACAGAATTCTCTATTAATAAATAATTTAAACGAATAAGCAGTTTACCTACTAAAATTTCTTTACATCATTAACATTCTTTAGCTATTACTGTTTCTACATACATATTTTTAATCGATTAACAATTAAATAAAAATTAAATTCAACTATTTGATGTTTTAGGCATCGCTCTTTTACCATCATATAGTGTAGTCCATTCTGTTTAAAATAGATCGCTCCTAAGTCGTAGGATAATAGGGAATTGGGAAAAGGCAATAGGGAAGAGGCAATAGGTAATTGGGAAATGTCCTAACAATTATGTCTACCCCCAATACAGTTCACTTAAGGATATAAATTAATTACCGCAAACAAAACAGATCGACTTTTTGGGAGGGGGCTTGGGGGACGCAACCGTCACCCAATCGGGGGTTTGGGGGAGAATCCCCCAAGTCTTGGTTCTCAATAAATTGATTGACGGACAATCTTAACTGAACCGTATTGTGTCTATCCCTACAACTAAAACTCAAAAATTAACTAAAAATTAAACTAAAAAATGCAGAAGGTTTAATTTCTGCACTTTTCGTAATTATTAATTTTTTCTAAGCGGGTGACGCGATTCGAACGCGCGACATTCACCTTGGCAAGGTGACGCTCTACCACTGAGCTACACCCGCATTTTCATCATAAATAATAATATCCCACACGAATTAAAATTTGTCAACCCCTTTTTTTGAATGGGTAATGGGTAATGGGTGATGGTTAGAAGTTAGGAATTTTCCAATTACCAATTCCCAATTCCCAATTACCAATTCCCAATTCCTCTTTTTAAACTTTCTCTTCCGACTCTGCGGGTATGTTGTTTAAACTTGCGCTTTTAAGGGAACCTGCTAAAGTACCAGAGTTAGGGGAGTATTGTTGCTTGAGACTGGGACGTAGTTGACGCATGAGACTAGCCATTTCCAAGGCATTCATGGCATAATCCCAACCGTGATTGCTTTTAATTCCGGCTCTTTCTAGGGCTTGCTGCATGGTGTCGGCTGTCAACACACCGAAAATTACTGGTACACCTGTTTGAAATGCGGCTGCGGAGATTCCTTTGGCGACTTCTGATGATACGTAGTCAAAATGTGGTGTTTGTCCCCGGATAACTGCACCCAAGCAAATTATCGCGTCGTAACTACCTGACATTGCTAATTGTCGGGCGACTAATGGAACTTCAAAGCTTCCAGGCACCCAAACATAATCTACTTGAGAACCGTGGGGGTTAGTATCAATACCGTGGCGTTTTAAACAATCTTGACACCCTTCTAGCAGTTTAGTGGTTACTAAGTCGTTAAATCTACCAATTACTAATGCGAAGTGTAGGGGTTCTGCTTGAGTAAAACTTCCCTCGAAAACTGCCATAGTTGCCTCTTTTATAAATATACTTCTTTAACCGGATACTTCAGTTTAGTGCTGATCGCAAATAATAGGAGCAGAAAATTACCGGAAGATTACAAGAAAGACTAAGGAAACAAAATATACTTTGATATTCCTCTGCTTTGCAATCCGTGGGGTATTCCTCTGCTCCTATTATTGGTCAATTTATGGTTAAAGCAGTGGCTTAAACTACGAAAAAGTTTAAAGCTCCGACTAATAATACCAAAGCAAACCAAGCTCCGGAACCAATCCAGAGAAATTTCTTCGATTCAACCCAGGTTTGAGGAGTCGCGTAAGCAACGGGTACGCCAATTACCATGACGAAAGACAACGCAACTAGAGCGAGTAGAGCTATTTGGAATATGATGGTCATTTTTCTTTTCTCTTAGACGGATAGTTTTTAAAATCAATATTCTCTAAAACTAATGTACCTTATTGGTGTTAAATTTCAGACTGTCCACTGGTTTTGATTTTATGCGCTTTCGATTTCAGCCGGATCGCAAGGGTCTGAATTTAGCGCAGCATACTTTAATAATTTATCTCTGACGGCTATATTTTGGAAATAATTGACACATATTGATATATCTATGATATGTCAATCATTCTCAGGAAATATAGACATTTTGCTTAAACTATGTATTCGTCGTTGAATTGTCAAGATTAAATTGACTAATACTTTTAAAATTCCTACTTTTGTACAAAAATTGCAGTGGGTAACTGATGTACCTGGATGAGCGGTTTATTCTGTTGCTGAAGACGCTGAAAACTCGGCGAATACCTGCTCACCTGTCATATTCTGTGTTTGATTTGCGAAGGTATAAAAGTGTGGTTTTTGATCAATAAAAATCTGTTTTTCGAGAACAAAATTTTCGTCGTCATCAAGCAAACCAACGGGAACTGCATAATATTGTTGTTGTTTTAGACGGTAGAAAAGATGGGTTCCACAGTTGCGACAAAAGCCACGCTCAGCCCATTCGGAAGAATCGAAAACAGATATATTTTCATTACCTTCAAAATTAACATCGCCATTACATTCAATAGCAAACAAAGGGCCACCAGTCCATTTTCTACACATATTGCAGTGACAAGCGTCTACATTATTGGTTTTGGTTTTAATTGAAACGCTTACCGCACCACAAAGACAATTTCCTCTTCGTTCGACTTCGTTTGTCATGCTTTTCTCCTCAATTTTACTTATCACTTATCACTTATTAATTATTAATTATTACCTTAATTGAAAAATTAAACAATAATACTATAATCTTAATCAAACAACTACGCATCATTCCGCAGAGTTAAATATTTACCAAATACTACTTAAATCCAACACAAAACCAGATAAAATATCTTCTCCGTTTAATGTTGAGGGATTATCTAATTTTTCAATCGGAATATTTGGACGATAGATATAAACAATACGTTCTTTTCTATCAATTAACCATCCCAATTTAGTACCGTTATTAATATATTCGAGCATCTTATCCTGCAAAACTTTTAAACTATCGCTTTCTGAACGCAATTTCACTACAAATTCCGGACAGATAGGAGCGAATTTTTTACGTAATTCGGCTGGTATTGCTTGCCAATCTGTTTTTTTTATCCAAGCCGCATCGAGGGAAAGTACAGCACCCGATGGTAATGTAAAACCACCACTCGAACCAAATCCGACACCCGTACCATCAAGTTTAGTCCAACACCATAATTGTCCGATTAAATCAAAGTTACGCTCTTCAGTTTCTGAACCTGTAGGGGACATAATCACAATTTCTCCATTAGCTTTACGTTCAATCTGAAAATCCTTATTTAGCTGACAAAATTCAAATAATTGTTCATCCGTCATACTAATAACGGGATGGAATTTTAACACTATTGGAGTAACTTCTGTTATCGTTAATTGTGCAGTCATTTTCAATTTCTCCGATTGATTTCTTGCTTTTATTTTAGAATTGGTTCTGACAAATTACTTCACCCTTTCTATCAAACAATACCACTCCAACTTTCATCTCTACATCCGCATACTTTTTCACATAACTTTGGGCTTTTTGAGTAATCTTTTGTGCTAAATTTTTAAACACCACATCAGCTAAATTCAATTCAATCAACTTTTTATGAGCTTCATCCGCTGTTTTTGCTTGTAAAACAGTTTGTACAGCGGCAATATCTCCCCCAACTTCCACCACAGCAGCAGCGATAATTTCTAATTTTGCATCAGCAATATGACTTGAAGTATTAAAAATTCCACCCGCTAACTTAATTAATTTTCCCTGATACCCCAACAATAATACTGACTCTGCTTTATACAATCCCGCTTCCACTAATAAAGCTCCCAACCAGTTACCTGTAGGAACTATCGCCGATTCTGGAATAGATAACCGTTGCGCCACAGAGTAACCATTCGCACCAATACAAAATACTAAATTACGATTACTTTTCACCTTCTCTCGTAAGATACCGCGAAATTCCTCTAAATGATCAGCAGCAGAAAGCGGTTGAGAAATTCCACTAGTTCCCAACAAAGCCAAACCTTCTAAAATTCCAAAAGCTTCATTAGAAGTACGTTTTGCTAATTCCCTACCTTGAGGAAGAATTATTCTGACAGTAGCGATTTTATCTTCGGGAATTAAAGCTAATAAATTCGCTGTAAACAAACGACGAGCAAAGCTGTAAATTGCAGCTTCTCCCGTAGCGGTTTTTCCTAAACCTTCCCCAGCTTCTAAAATTAGTCTTTCTTCTTCTATTTGTCCTTTTATTTCTTCTTGTCGCGGCGATAACTTTACTAAAGCCCAAATAGGAGTATTTCTAGTTAAATCTAAATTATCACCGGGATTGCTCAGAGTAATTGCTAAAGCAGTATTTTTATCTAAAATAGCAACTTGCGCGATCGCAATTTCTGCATTCTCATCTAGCAAATCTAAAGATACCGACGCTAATTTTTCGGTAGTATTTCTTAAATTAATTAAAGCAGCCTTCGCAGCAGCCACCGCGAAAACGGGTAAAGTGTAACCGGGGAGAGGGGGAGACAAGGGGATGGGGAGATGGGGAGACAAGGGGAGAAAACCAGTAGAATTATGAGCTTTAACCTTTAAATACTGGGAATTCTTGCTAAAACGCTTTTTTTAAAAGCCTGGGGACGTTCTGACCAAGCCATTTTACCATCTGTTTTTTGATAATATAAATTGGCACATTCTAAGACTGCGGCAGATGTTTCGGAAAGTGCTTCTGAATCATGGTTTAAATTGCCAAATAAATATGTCATTTTACCGGGTGCAGAAAAAGCGACAGTACAGGAATGACTGCAAGCACTCATGCATTCTACTGATTTCACGGTAAATTGTTTTGACAACATCCAATTCTGATGCTTTTCTTCAATTTCCTTTAACAGTTTTTCACCACCACTAGTACCTACACGCTTTCCATCTTGCCAAACACTGGCACAGCTTGAGCAAACTAAAATTGTGTGTTGATTTTCCATTATTTATGATGTTTATGATGTCTATAAATTTAAATAGTTATGATTTTTCTGCCATAACTTTATACAGTACCATTATTTTTACAAGCTACAGAATTTGGAATTTGATATATTAGATTGAAAATCTTTATATATGATTTCATAAACATCAGATAAATAATGTAGAGACGTTGCACTGCAACGTCTCCCTAGATTCCAATTTGTATCGAGAACCAATTGAAATATATCGTTGTAAGGAACATCCTTTATTTCGTAGATTTAGCGATGGTTTCCAGCTGCAATCCAGGGGGATAGTTACCTTCTTCCTTAACCCTCTTAATCTCAGCATCACTAATACGTAAATTTAATTTTTGCGCTAATGCCCGTAAAATATCTCCTCGATCAATTAAACCCGCTACAGCCCCTGCTGGTGAAAGTACGGTAACACGCTGCAATTTCTCCTTTTCTAATTTGATAATTACTTCAGCTAAACTCATTGATTCTTTGACTGTGGGAATTTGATCTAAAGGACGTACTATACTTTGTAAGGTTTGAGTTTCCCATAAACTTCTTTCTATAACTTGTAAATCAGCAATAGAAACCATTCCTTGATAGCGCCCATCTCTATCGGCAAAGTAAACCTGAGATTGATTGTTTGCAAGCAAGTATTCGTCAGCAAAATAACGTAAAGATTTATCAGCATCGACTACGCGAAATTCTCTAGTCATGGCATCACTGGCAACCATTGCTAACAACGTTTCCTGTAGAGTAGTGACACGTTCGTAATTTTTTGCATTGCGAATACCAAACCAACCCAACAAAGCAATCCACAAACCCGTGATTAATTCACCTGTAAAATAATCTACTACCAAACCCAACGCGATCGCAGCATAACCTAAAATCTGTCCGGTTTTTGCTGCTAAACGTACTGCTTGAAAACGGTTCCCGGTAGCTTTCCAAAGTGCTGCTTTTAAAACTTGTCCACCGTCGAGGGGTAAGCCGGGAATTAAATTAAATAAGGCTAAAACTAAATTAATTCTGGCTAAATCACTCAACATCATATGTAGAGCAATAGTCTCTGGTATGGCAGCAGCTATCAAAGTTAACAAAACAGACAATGCGATACTTACCAAAGGACCGGCGATCGCCACTTGAAATGCTTTGCCTGGAGTCTTTGATTCTTCTTCGATTGCAGCAATTCCACCAAAGAAAAATAGCGTAATTGAATTAACTTTAATGCCTTGTTTTTTTGCTACTAAGCTATGACCTAATTCATGTAAAATTACGGAGCCAAACAACAAAAATGCCATTACCGCCCCAGCACTCCAACCTTGAATGGTTCCTAATTCCTGGTAAGATACTCCAAAGTTGAGAGTTACTAAACCCAAGATTAAGAACCATAAAGGGTCTAAAAATAGGGGAATTCCGAATAAGGAGCCAATTCGCCAACTATTTTGCATAATATTTTCCCCATACCAGATTTTCTGATTTCAGTTCAAAATGCAATAAAATTTAATTTTTGATTCTTTCTAATTCAAATCTTGTATTCAAATATTCCAAATACAAATAATCAAAGAATGCTTTTTGAACTGCTCTATCTTTTAGGATAAACAATTATTGCAAACGCCATGATACGCAAATTATTCGGAAAACTTCACTTTCATGGTTCGGTCTCGATCAATAATTAAAGAACAGGTTAAAGGTTAAAGGTTAAAGGTTAAAGGTTAAAGGTATAACAACTCCGGTGGTACCAACTCCCGTACAGACGTAGCAATACGCCCCGTCTCTACAAAACCAACTCCCAACTCTTTAACCTGCACTTAACTGCTTTCTAACTTCAACCTCTTCAACTACCAACAATTCTCTTAACACCCTTGCTACTGCTTTTTGGGCGATTTGAGAGACAACTTGCTGTCCTAAAAGTTGTACATTTGGATTAACTATAGTTTTGCTAATTCCCTCAATCGCTTTTGATAAATCAAAATTACCGCCTTCTTGGAGAATTTTGATGATATTCTTGATATGTTCTAGGGTTTGCTGTTCTTCACTAGATGCACTAGGAGTTTTGGTAATCGCAGTTACACCAACTCTTTCACGCAATACATAAGTAAGGTTGTGCAATAAATTTCTGCCTAATGCATCAAATCCTTTAAACAATTCATCTACTAGCTTAGTACGAATAAAAGCACCACGCTCTGACGCTAAAAATTCTAAACCTTGATCCAATGCTTCGCTAGAATTATAATCTTGAGAATTGCGAGCATTTTTTAACAAGTTTTCTAAGCGATTCCAACGAAAACGACCATCTTTAAATAATAAGTCTTTTAACGAAGCTCTTAATTGAGGTGATGGATCTGTTAATAATCGTTTGGAAACGTAAGGATATGCTTCGCTGAGAACTTTAAAATTCGGGTCAATATATATTGCAATCCCTTCTAATGTCACCAAAGAACGAATAATCAAAGCATAATATGGAGGTACGCGGAAGGGATATTCGTACATCAAAGATGATAAATCATCAGTGATAGTTTTAATATTTAAATCCGCAACCGAAGCACCTTGAGCATCAGCGAAAACTTTGCCGAATGCTGGAATAATCGGGGTTAAATCGACATCTGGTGTTAAGAAATCTAACTTCACATAATCATGGGCTAAAGCATCAAAATCGCGGTTAACCACATGAACAATTGCTTCAATTAAACCATAACGCTGCTGTGGCTGAACTTCGCTCATCATGCCAAAATCCAGATAAGCTAATTTCCCATCATAAGTAGCTAATAAATTGCCGGGGTGAGGATCTGCATGGAAAAATCCATGTTCTAATAATTGACGTAAGGAACATTGCACCCCTACTTCTACTAAATAACGAGCATCTATACCCAAAGCTGCAATTTCTTCTACTTGAGTTAATTTAATGCCGTTAATCCATTCCATCGTCAACACACGACGATTAGTATATTCCCAGTATATTTTCGGAACATATACGTCTTTTAAATGACCATAAAGTTGAAAGAAACGCTCGGCATTTTCTCCCTCGTTAACATAATCCATCTCCTCGAATATCCGCTCTCCTAGCTCATCAAGGATACCGACTAAATCGCTTCGCACTTGCTTCATTGCTTTTTGTCCCCAAGCCGATAATCGACGCAGGATGTACAAATCAATGGTTATGCGTTCGCGTAAGTCGGGGCGTTGGACTTTGACGGCGACTTGTTCACCTGTACTTTTTAACTTGGCTTTATAAACTTGTCCTAAAGAAGCTGCGGCGATTGGTTCTGGTGTAAGTTCGGTATAAATATCTTCGGGAGGCGCACCAAGTTCTTCTTCAATAAATTGATAAGCAAGTTGGTTGGAAAAAGGTGGTAATTTATCTTGTAGTTGAGTTAATTCTTCTAAATAAACCGGAGGAACTAAATCCGGTCTTGTAGATAATGCTTGTCCGATTTTAATATATGCCGGTCCCAGATTCGTCAGCAATATTCGCAATTGCACAGCCCGACGATGATCAGTTTTGACATTTTTACCAAGTTTGATATCCCACCACAAACCCAACGCAAAGCTGATTACAGGGGCTAAAACCGTGAATATACGTTTCCATACCTGTACAGGTCTTTTTCGGTAGTGCGCTGCGATTCCTAGGGGATTATAGCGCAATCCTAAATGTTCGCTGGTTGTGGCTTCTAACAACCGACTCTTTCGGTCTGCTTGTAAAGCTGGTAATTTAACAATAGTAGAATCTACTTGATCTGCAAGCACTAATTTTCTCTCTTTAAGTGTGGATTTAGGAGGAACTGTCTTGATATTCATTTACTTACCGCCGCATCACAGTTAAAACGTTAAGTATTGTAACAATCGCTTTCAT
This sequence comes from Rivularia sp. T60_A2020_040, assembly GCA_015272215.1. Lineage (GTDB taxonomy): Bacteria > Cyanobacteriota > Cyanobacteriia > Cyanobacteriales > Nostocaceae > Rivularia. Next base: position 23,328 of record JACYMD010000122.1, read on the forward strand.
CAGTGTAACCTATTAGGTCAAAGGTAAGGTGGATAGTGGATGGTGCAAAATAATAACCGTCAACTCTCAACCTATAACGTTTAACTCATAACCTATAACCTTTGACCTATAACCTTTGACCTTTGACCTTTGATCTTTTAAACTAAGTTTGGTACAGTTGTTCGGGAGTAATAGTAGCTATTCGAGGTTGTTTAGGTTTAATTTATAGTATCCCAAGTGTAGAACTATCCTGCGTCTGCCTTAACGGAGAATTTGGCTGAATGTTGCTCTCCCTTTATATAGAAAATTTTGCTTTAATCGACAAATTAGAATTGGAATTCGGTGCTGGGTTAAATGTCCTTACTGGTGAAACCGGCGCTGGAAAATCGATTATTCTTGATGCGATTGATGCTGTCTTGGGTGGAAAAGTCTCTAGTCGTGTGATTCGCACTGGCAGTCAACGAGCCATGATTGAAGGTACTTTTACTTCTCATTCTGCTTTGGCTGCTTGGTTGACAGAACAAGAAATTGATTTACTTGATGAAAATTCAGTAGTTATCAGTCGGGAAATTACCGCTAATACTAGTAATATCCGCAGTCGATCGCGAGTCAATGGGGTTTTGGTAAATCGCCAATTAATGAATGGTTTGCGGGAACGTCTTGTGGAAATTACTGCCCAAGGACAAACTGTAGAGGTGGGACAATCGGCAAAGGTTCGCAACTGGCTCGATACTTATGGCGGTGATGGGTTAGGGAAGCAACGTTCCTTGGTAGCTGCGGCTTTTAACCGTTATCAGGAAGCACATTCGTTATTAGAACGTCGTCGCACTTCCGAACGGGAACGCTTACAAAAACTTGATTTGCTGACTTATCAAGCTAAAGAATTGGGAGATGCTAATCTTAACGAACCCAACGAACTTGAAAAACTTTTGCAAGAACAAGAACGTCTCAATCATGTTGTTGAATTACAACAGATGAGTTACAAAGTTTACCAAGCTTTGTATCAAAGCGATGGCGGAGATTCCACCGTTTGTGATTTGCTCGGTGATAGCGAAGCGACATTGATCAATATGGTAGAGTTCGATACTGAGGAACTGCAACCGCTGTTGGAATTGATTCGGGATGCTCAAACAGCCGTTACAGAAGTAGCTCGACAAATGAATGCTTATGGAGATGGTTTAGAAGCAGATCCACAACGATTGGATGAAGTCGAAGAACGAGTTCGGGAATTAAAGCAAATTTGTCGCAAATATGGTCCCTCACTTGCTGAAGTCATCGAACATTATAATGGAATTCAAGCACAGTTAGAGGAACTTAACGATGGGGAAAAATCCATTGAAAGTTTGGAAAAACTTGAACTCGAACGTTTAGAAGAACTCACATCTCATTGTCAAGTACTAACGAAATTGCGTAGCGCTACAGCTGCTTTATTAGAAGCGGAAATAATTAGGGAACTTAAACCCTTAGCAATGGACAAGGTGCAATTTAAGGTTGAGGTAGCACCCATTCCCCCCACTGCAAACGGCAGTGATAAAATCGGCTTTTTGTTTAGTCCCAATCCCGGAGAGCCGCTACAACCGCTATCAGAAACTGCTTCTGGTGGTGAAATGAGCCGCTTTTTACTAGCCTTGAAAGCCAGTTTCTCAGCTTCAGATAGCCCAGGAACAATGGTATTTGACGAAATCGATGTCGGTGTTTCCGGAAGAGTTGCACAAGCGATCGCCGAAAAGTTGCATCAATTAAGTTTGCAGTTTCAAGTATTGTGTGTTACTCACCAACCCTTAGTAGCAGCAATGGCAGACAGGCATTTTCACGTTAAGAAACAAGTAGTTAATCAAATTAAAGGTAGTAAAGAAGACAACGGACATGGTGAAGAACGTACCGTAGTCAGAATTACAGCCTTGGATAACTTAGATCAAAGACGGGATGAGTTAGCACAGCTAGCAGGTGGAAAATCAGCTTCAGATGCTGTCGCTTTCGCCGAATCTTTACTCGCAAAAGCCGCAACTCATCGAGAAGGGAAGGAGAAAGTTAAAGGGAGGAAGAAGAAACCGTAATTTCATTTAAAGATTTAATATAAAGATTTAATTTAAAGGGCTGCATCAAAAATTTGTTGAGCAGTTAGGTTTAGTTGAGCAAATTTATGTCTTACAGAGATTTCAGTATTGCTAAAGTCAAACAAAAGTTCAATCTAACATTGGTAGAAGGTAAACGTTTTCTTCCAGAAATTGAATCTGTTTTACCAAGTTCCTATTTGGCGGAATTCTTAGAAGAAAGTATTCCTCTAGCAATTGCAATGGGTTCAGAGAAAGCACGTTCCGAATTGATAATTAGTCCAATTTTATTTGAATTACGAAAGCTTCTAAATCGGGAAATCAGCTTTTTTTCTGGTGAAGAATTCAACGTTGATGCAACTGCGGGATTAACGGGGTTTTGTGATTTTCTCATCAGTCTTTCTCCCGAACAATTATTTATTGAAGCTCCAGCAGTAGTAATCATAGAAGCCAAGAAAGAAAATCTAAAAGGTGGTTTGGGACAGTGTATTGCTGAAATGATTGCAGCGCAGAAATTTAATGCGGAGAATAATAAATCTATTTCAACTGTATATGGAAGCGTTACCAGTGGAAATTTATGGAGTTTTTTGAAATTAGAAAATACTACAGTAACCATTGATTTGACAGAATACTTAATTCCCCCAGTGGAACAATTATTAGGGATTTTGGTATGGATGGTGCGCTCTGGGTTAGATTGATATGTCAAGTATTATAAGCTAAGTTAATATTTCGTCATCTACCGATTACAATGGCAGACCTTACACCCAATTCTAGTTTTAGTTTGACCCTGCGTTTAGAAATTCCCAATCGCATCGGGATGTTTGCTAGCGTTACTAACGCCATCGCAGCGAGTGGCGGAAATCTCGGTCAAATTGATTTGATTGAGCAAAGCAGACAGGTTTCAATTCGCGATATCACTGTTGATGCTGCAAGTACGGAACACGCAGATAATATTATTCAAGCAGTAAAATCGCTGCCAACGATCAAGGTGATAAATGTCTATGACCGTACCTTCGATTTACATCGTGGCGGTAAAATTAGTATTACCAGCAGAATTCAACTCAAAAGTATATCCGATTTAGCAATGGCTTACACTCCCGGTGTGGGAAGAATTTGCAGTGCTATTGCTCAAAATCCAGAGGAAGTTTATAACTTAACTATTAAGCAAAATATGGTGGCGATTGTTACCGATGGTAGCGCGGTTTTGGGATTGGGTAATTTGGGACCGGAAGCTGCTTTACCAGTCATGGAAGGCAAAGCAATGTTATTCAAAGAATTTGCCGGTATCGATGCTTTCCCCATCTGTCTGGCAACCCAGGATACAGATGAAATTGTCAGTATTGTGAAAAATATTGCCCCGGTATTTGGAGGTGTAAATTTAGAAGATATTGCTGCACCTCGTTGCTTTGAAATTGAAGCCAGATTGAGGGAAGAATTAGATATCCCTGTATTTCACGATGACCAACATGGTACAGCAATAGTTACCTTAGCTGCATTATTCAACGCTCTCAAGCTAGTCCAAAAACCCATAGAGCAAATCCGGATTGTCATCAACGGTGCCGGAGCTGCGGGAGTAGCCATCGCCAAATTACTTCGCTCTTCCCATGCCAAACAAATTTGGATGTGTGACTCCAAAGGTATTGTTTCTAGTAACCGCAATGACTTGAACCAAGAAAAACGAGAATTCGCCGTCAAAACCCAGGGAAAACTCGCTGATGCGGTAAAAGGAGCAGATGTATTTATCGGTGTCAGCGCTCCAGGAGTCTTAACACCAGAAATGGTCAAAACAATGGCAAAAGATGCAATAGTATTTGCAATGGCGAATCCTGTTCCAGAAGTTCAGCCAGAATTAGTTAAAGACGACGTTGCCGTTATCGCAACTGGACGCAGCGACTACCCCAATCAAATTAATAATGTACTAGCATTCCCCGGAGTCTTTCGCGGTGCCTTAGATTGTCGTGCAGCCACCATCACCACAGCAATGTGCCTTGAAGCAGCAAGTGCGATCGCCTCTTTAATCAAACCCTCCGACCTTGACAAAGAACACATTATACCCTCAGTCTTCGACGAACGAGTATCGAGTGTAGTTGCTGGTGCAGTACAGCGTGCAGCCCGTGAGGGTGATATTGCCCGTCGTTAAAAAAGTTAGGAGTTAAGAATTAGGATTTAGGAGTAGTGGGAGCATCTTGCTCCCTAGTTTTTTCTACAATAAAAACCCAATTCCCAATTCCCTCTTCCCTCTTCCCAATTCCCAATTCCCAATTCCCTCTTCCCTCTTCCCTCTTCCCAATTCCCAATTCCCAATTCCCAATTCCCAATTCCCTCTTCCCCAATTCATTCATTGAGAAATTTGAGATAATCGTTACTCAACTCCTTGACTGCTGCATCATAAAACTGCTTACCATGTTCGGGTGTGGCTAAAGCCGGGTTTGAACCCATTCTGCCATCGGGATATTGTTTACGAAAGTCAGCAGCACCGTAAATTTTATGTCCGCTGGCTACTTCTTCTGATAACTCGGCTTGTTTTATCGATTCTGGATAAATATATTGCGTTAGCGCAACTTCGGAAGGAGTGGCATGAGAGCCTTCTTGATTGCCGTATAATTCCTTAGCTAAGTTGTATACAGTACTGCACATAAACCAGTTAGCCAGTTTACACTTCACTTTGTCCGCGTTGGGAATTTGCAAATCTGTTAAATCGGCGTATGTTTCGGAAAAAGCAGCTTTCAGAGTAGCCATATTACCGCCATGTCCATTGATAAAATAGAACTTGGTAAAACCAGCTTTAGTTAAACAAGTTACATATTCTTTGACAACTTGAATCATTGTGCTAGGTCGCAAACTAATCGTGCCAGGAAAAGCGGTGTGGTGCAATGCCATTCCAATATTGATTGTCGGCGCTACTATTGCTTGAGTTGCTTCCCCGACACCACGAGCGATAGATTCTGCACATATTGCATCGGTACCAATTAATCCCGTTGGTCCATGTTGTTCAGTGGAACCTATAGGAAAAATAATACCCTGAGATTGCTGTAGGTAAGCTTCAACTTCTTGCCAGGTACTAAGATGCAGTAACATTTTTGGTGTTTTTCCGATCTAATTGTCTAATGATACCGTTTTACCAATTGAGTTGACACATAATTTACCGCAATACACCTCGACTAAAAACGGTGTTTCTAAAATAAAAATCAAGGTTTTGAGACTTAGAGTTTGTAAGAAACCCAGTTTTTTTGTTATTACGTTCGGGGTGGATTCCGGTGAATTTTAATCAATTTATGGTATTGATCCAATAGAGTTCAGTTAAGGATATAAATTAATTACCGCAAACAAAACAGATCGACAACAGATCGACTTTTTTGGAGGGGGTTTGGGGGACGCAACCGTCCCTCAATCGGGGGTTTGGGGGAGAATCCCCCAAGTCTTGGTTCTCAATAAATTGATTGACGGACAACCTTAACCGGGGAACGCCGGTCGCCGCAGGCTCCGCCGAGAATCGGCTCTTGTACCGGCGACTGAACTGTATTGGGTATTAATCAGAAACTGGAAAGGAATGACGGACTAAACTCCAGTCAAACAGTACATATCGCAAAATATGTAATAACTAAGAAACCTTTGAACAAATAAGCCTTAAGATGACAAATGTACTTCCCTCCTTGACTGTTAGCCAGATGATTGGGCAAAGGACTATTCGACCGTTTGCTGTTGCCGCTTTATATGGCATCGCATTTATTAAAGATACATTGATTGCGATCGATCCAAGACTTGGGTATTTGCTACAAATTGATCCCAATAACGACAATACAAAAATTATCAATTCCCATCAAACGCGGGAATTTTTAGATGTCACGGGTTTGGCGCTGTGGGAAGATACCTTATGGGTAACACGAGGTAATAGCGTTTATTTGTGTCAACTAGATTCTTTAGCGCTAGAGCATTTTGCTACTTTACCTTATGCCGCTAACGGTATTGCTGTATGGGATTCCACTGTTTACGTTAGTTGCGAAAAACTCGGTAAAATTCTGGTTTTTAACCGTAATACACGTGCTGAAATCGCTCGATTTTATGCTCCCGGTGTGGGAGTAGAAAACTTAGCACTCACCGAAGAAACCCTGCTAGTTTGCGATACTGTAGAACAATCAGTTTACTTCCTCGACCGGGCAACAGGTGAAATTCAATTTAGCGTATTAACTCCTTTTGAATCTCCCACGGGTATAGCAGTACATACCGATTCTGCAACCAATAAACAAAGCATTTACGTCGCTTACTCATCCGAAGAACCCTACATCCGCGACAACCCCAATGCAGAACCAAACCACGAATTAACTTATCGCGATCGCACTTTTATTCACCCCCTCGATTACCATTACAATCGGGAAAAACGCATTGCGCTTTCTAACGGTTATTTACTAGAAATGTCCTATGTAGAACAAATAGATCCCTTAGAAGATATTTATTTGCAGGATTTAGAATGGCGTATTGCTCTACCTTCGGACACCGAACGTCAAAAGGTAAAGCAAGTTGAACCAGTTGGTTTACCTTTTACGGAAAAAATCATCGACGGACAACGGGTAGCAGTGTTTAAATTTGATACCCTAACTCCGGGAGAACGTCATCTACTAGGCTGGAAAGCTATTTTAGAAGTGCGGAGTATAAAGTATCGACTTACACCTAGAGATGTGGAAAACGCTGGTTTATTATCAACAGAATTTACAAATCGTTACTTAGTTGATGATGACGACTTAGCAATGAATATAGCGATTGTCCGCAATGCAGCCATTGAAGCAGTAGGTAGTGAAACCAACATCTTGCGAAAAATGTACAACATTCGCAATTACGTTTACGATAAATTATCCTATGCTATTAAGCCGCATATTGATACACCAGATATCGTTTTAGAACGCGGTACCGGCTCCTGTGGAGAATACGTAGGTGTGTTGTTAGCATTGTGTCGTTTAAACGGAATTGCTTGCCGTACAGTAGGTCGTTATAAATGTCCTCCCTGGGGAGAAAAACAAGGTATTCCCCTACAGCCAGACTACAATCACGTTTGGTTAGAATTTTACATCCCCGGCTTTGGTTGGCTACCAATGGAATCCAATCCCGATGATGTTGGGCGTGACGGCCCCCATCCCACCCGTTTTTTCATGGGTTTGAGTTGGTTTCATGTAGAGATTGGTAAAGGTATTACCTTTGAAACACTGATTTGTGGAGGTAAACCCCTGCAAAAAGAAGAAACAAGCATTGGTGAATTAGCAATTAATCACATTCGCTTCACCATTCTCAAAGAATTAGCTGCTTTTGAAGCTTAGAGGTTCGGAAGGAGAGAAGGGGATGGGGAGACAAGGAGACAAGGGGATGCTAAGTAATAAGTAATAAATTCTTACTCCTAACTCCCGTACAGACGTAGCAATACGCCCCGTCTCTACAAAACTAACTCCTCACTCCTCACAAACACTTTAAATTTTTCTTATCAACCTTCACCGCACCTTCATTACACAAATCAAATTTTTTATGTAACTTGAAAAAGATAGTTTAGATTTTTTTTAATTGTATCAAAATATTTTGAAAAATCTAGATAATTCAGTATTATTGCTCACGATTATTTAGGTATTTAAGGGAAATAATGCGAAGAGAGAATATTATTTTTCGTAAGTGTTTAATCAGAGTTTTCGGGTGCAGTCTAAAAGAGTAAAACATCAATTGTTAATCTTTGATGTTATATAAAAGTAAAAAATTCTTGGTAATTATTATAGTTTACATATATAATGCCTTGAACATTCTTAAACTGCCAGTAAAGATTATCTTTAAAATATTTTCAAAGATTTTTAAATAATATTTAAAAATATTAAAGAGCTTGCTGGTATTGCTGAATTTATAGGAAACGGTAATAAAAACGTGACTTTTTCTGGAAACCCTAATCTCTACAAAAATCATTCTCCAGAACAACAGATATATCAACATCTGTTTGAGTTGGTGCAATTAGAATCTGCAAACGAGACAATTGAACGCTTTCGGGATTTATTTATCGAAGGTACAAATTATCCTCAAAAAGAAATCTCTTCTGCATTAGAAGAAATTGCAGTATCAAAAACAACTGAAAGAGAATTTTATTTATTTCTTAACCGCTGCTGTCATATTTTAATTAATCGTTGGTATATGCAACCTCAAATGCATGATGCCATATATCAATTAATTGGTATTTTTAATCATCCTTCTTCTCGAAGAAGAGTGATTACTTCCCGTAATAAATCAATCAGACGTTTGCAAGTATTAGTAAAAGGTTTTATTAAAAGTGAACAATACTCAACATTGCAGCGTCTTGCTCAAGTTATAAATCAAACCACTAATTCTGAATCTGAGGATAAGAATCAGCCCTTAATAACTTTAATTCGACGCTATCCTTACTTATACGAACATTGCTTACTTAATGAAGATGCGACTATTGAACATCAGTGGATAGTCAAACAAATTCAGGCACAGAGTCAAAGAAAATTTGAAATTGATTTATCTCAATATGTCACTTATCAAGTAAGACTTGCTCAAATAGCCGTTAATAATAGCTCTCTATCAGGAACAAATCGGATTATACATCCAGTGAATAATCCGACATTGTTAAGTGATACTCAGGTAAATATTGCTTTAAAAAGTTTCTTGGGTAAAGTTGAAGGTGAAAATACTTATAAGGATTTAGCACATAATTTTTTACATTACAGCAGTCAAGCTACTTGTTTTTTAGCTTTCAAAGACGATTTGTATGAGTACCTCATATCCGGAATTGATTGGGAATATGGAAAACGTCAATTTCACCAGCGATTATATAGTCAACTACAAAACACATTACCGCAAGCTGATTTTCAAAAAGTTAACGATTTTTTGCTTGTGAGAACTTGTCAAAAACTACTTAATTTTTTAATAGTAGAAACTTCTTCTTCTCCGCAGCATTTTACTTTTATTGATTTAATTACAAATCAAGGTTCAATTTGTGTAATTGGATTATTATTAAAAATTACTTTGATTTGTCGTAAAATTAAGCCTTATCTTGCCAAACGCTTTGCTATTTTATTCAATCATTATGAATCAGCCAATGCTAGCAGTCTTGATTGGTTAGTAGAATCATTGGAAGAATTGAATATTGCTTTAAGTATTCATTTTGGCAATATTGACCTATCTTATTTTAATAGTTTTAATTAAATAATCTTCACCTCACCCTGTCTCGAAAGGATATAGGGTGAGGTTTTTGATGTATTCAACTCAATATTAACCCATGATAAATAATTCGTTAAGTTCTGATAATTAATTATTATTTTTATATTTATATTTATATTTATTTTTATATTTATTTTATCAATTGTTTCCGTGTAATCTTGGAGGTAGCGATTACTTCAATTAAAGTATGATAATAAACAAATGAAAATACTAATAAAATGAGCAGATTATTAATCAAAGTTATCGGGTTAGTTCTACTACTAATAGGCATTTATTATTTGGGTCAAAATATCATATTTACAAGTAGTTATTATCGATATTTTTATCAAAATGTACCAGCACTTGGTTCGGTTTTAGCAATTATAAGTGGTGTTTTAATGTTAGTATTCGTTCGCAGAGAAACTGGCAATTTAGGATTATTTTTACTTATTGTTGGTATCGTACTAGTTTTTTTAAGTGGAGGAGTTTTTTTAAAACCAACCAGCTTATGGAACTTCTTCGTTAGTTTTGGCACAATTGCAGTTGGATATAAATTATTAAATGAAGGAAGAATAAACTTTTAAATATAGGTTGTCAAGCTTATTTAAAATAAAATTATTTTTTATGCTCTTCCCAATTACCAATTACCAATTACCTATTACCTATTACCTCCTAATAGCTATGATTCTTCTCCAGCAGCCGAAAAATCACAAATAGATTGAAACGGACAAAAACGACAGTGATAACCGGGATTTGGAGGAAATATTTTACTAAAACTTTTTTGATTTTGATGATATTGTTGTAAATCTTGTTGATGTTTTTCGGCAATATAACCCAGATGAAATTCAATTAATCTTAGTTCACTATTGCTAACAGTAATCACATGAGATTTTTTACCCATTTCTAAATTGTAAAACGAGGCGATTGCTTGATATTTAGGGTAAAGATAATGTGCTGCAAGTAAATAAACTAATGCCTGTCGGCGGTCAAAAGGAGACTTTCCAGTCTTAAAATCTATAATATGTAAAGTGTTATCGGATTCGTTCAAAACGCAGTCCATTGACGCATACAAACGAAAGCGATAATTTTCCTGTTCAATTACAATTGGTTTGGGAAAACCTTCATCGCCACGAGTTAATAACATGATACGTTTGTTCAAAAGTAAAGGCGCATCTTGATATTTTTTCAAAATTTCCCGCACTCGCTGCTGAATTTCATCAGCTAAATTTCCTAATTTTAAAAGCCCTGCAACTTTTTCTACCCCATCATCAGATTTCAGTAAATTTCTATTATGATGAAACTCATAAATACCCTTTTGTGCTAACAACCCGATACGTTGTGATGGAGTAACTTTTGCTTTTAATAATGCTTTAACTTTTGGTTCATCTTGCCGCGCTTTAATAAATCCCCGTTTCATTTGACAGTGGCAGCGTTGTTGCCCTGAAGCTGGGGCAATCAAGGACCAAAGATGATAGCTGGCAAAAAGTCTTACAGGGCTTGACATTGCTATACAGCGGTGATAAAAATACGGGATAGGAAGTATTTCGCTAAAAATACTACAAGTAAAAAATGGCTATTTTCGTATAGTTTTTGTATTTTTGGTATTTAGATATTGAATATAAACTGTATGTTCATCTGTATATTCTAAACTGGAGCATATTAAAATCTCCTGCACCCTAGTAAGCTTCGATACATTTACAGCCTACAATGAAAAAATTAAACACAGTAAGTTATAACAGTAACTTATATTTTAACTCTTAAAATTAAATTATTGATAAGTTTACTATTCTACAACAAGTTTCTTAGTTGATAAAGTAATCACAAGTTTGAGCAAAAATCCCCACTGTGTAGACAGTGGGGAAGATCAATTTAAGCAAAAAATAATCAAAAATAATGTATAGACATAACACTGTTACGTCTCAAATATCTGGTTGATAACCAGCTATTCCAGATTTCAATGACGAAAAGAACATTTACAGTCAAATTCTCTCCGTACAATAATGATTATTTACTACCAACTGGCATCACAACCTTTTTAGCCAATCCTAAAATTTGCAATACCTTAATTGCCCACCAAGTCATATCTATTTCCCACCAACGTAATCCAGCTTTGGCAACATTTGGATGCGCGTGGTGATTATTGTGCCAACCTTCACCATAAGTTAAAATCGCTGCCCACCAAAGATTACGAGAATTATCATCCGACTCGAAACTCCGGTAGCCTCTAATATGACTTGCAGAATTAATCAACCAAGTTGAATGCCAAAGCAATACCGCCCTCAAAAATACACCATAGATTACAAATGACCATCCACCCAAAACATACAACAAAATACCTACGGGAATTTGCAGTAATAAAAAGTAGCGATTTAGCCAGGGATAAAATGGATCGCGTACCAAATCGGGGGCAAATTTCTGGAATTTTTCATATTCAAAAAACTCAGGGCGTGGGTAGAAAATCCACAGCATATGACTCCACCAAAAACCACGCTTTGCAGAATATGGATCTTTCTCTTCATCCTCAGTATAAGCATGGTGCAATCGATGTCCGGCTACCCAAAAGATTGGTCCTCCTTGCATAGCCATAGCCCCGATAATGGCAATGATATATTCCAGCCATTTGGGAACTACCAAACTGCGATGGCTCAAAATTCGGTGATAACCTAAACAAATACCAATACTGCCAAATAACCAGTGTAAAAATATCATTACTCCCAAAGCAGACCAAGAAAAAAACCAGGGAGCCAATAAAGCTAAAGCATGAAACGCACCGAAAAATGCCACATTTGTCCAACTCAAAGTAAGCGGTTGCTTACCCTCAGTAACAGCCGAGTTTGTAGTCATAATTATTTCCTTTGATGTTAGTACTGTTAATAAAATTGCTCTATATATGGGAAGGAGCTGCAATCCCACCCCAAAACTGAACTAGACCTTTTTTCTTGCCCACGACACTCAGCTTTACCATCAGACATCTGGTAATAAATACAGCTAGAATTACTAAAATTAAAATAGGATATGTAAGTGCCGCTTACATTCTCACTCTAACAAAGATAGAATAAAAATGCAAGTGTCGCTTGCATGATTTTTCTCTTGATACAGAATTTTTATGAGAATCAAAATACCCGTAGACGTTGTAATACAATGTTTCTACACAATTTATTCATTAAAAACCTTTAACCTATAACCTTTAACCTATAACCTTTAACCTTTAACCTGTAACTTAATGTCCGACTCTCAACTAATTTCAACTCGACAGCGATTGATTAATGCAGCAGCAGAATTATTTGCAGCTCAAGGGATAACAGAAACTACAACCAAAGCAGTAGCGCAATTAGCACAAGTAAATGAAGTAACCTTATTCCGACATTTTGGTAATAAACATGGATTACTTTTAGCGGTAATTTCCGAATCTCCGGTGTTTCAAGAATTGGGAGAGTATTTAAAAACTCAAGCTACTCAAAATAAGAGCGTTTATCAAGCATTAAAAAACTATTGTGAAGAGCGCTTACAAGCTTTAGAACAAGCTCCAAATTTAGTACGTTCGGTAGTAGGAGAAGCCGGAAATTATCCATTAGAAAATCGTCAAGCACTGGGACGAAGTTTGAAAGAAGCGAATCATTATGTTGCCGAATTTTTAGCAACAGTAATGGAGCGTGAGCAATTACACGCTTACTTACCAACTCCAAAACTAGCAAGTTTACTTAATATTATGTTGTTGGGGTATGCGGTGATGGAATTTACCAGCGAATATCATGAGCTTTGGCATGACAAAGATGAATTTTTAGAAGATTTGGTAACATTATTTTTGACGGGAGCTACTAATTCTACAAGTTTAGTTACATCCGAGTTTATTCCAACAGAAAAAGGCATAGATTTACCCGCAAATATAGTTCATTTAATTTTGCAACGCGCTAAAAAATCGGGATTGCGAGATTATGCTTTAATATATATTTTATTCGCCGCAGGTTTATCAACCGCAGAAATTACTAATTTAGAAAGAATTCATCAAATATATGATACTAATCAACATTTATTACAGATAGTTAAAGGTTCTATTCGCCAAGTTCCTGTTAATCAATGGATTATGGGCAAACGTTATGGCTCCTATACTAACAATCCATTAACCAAATATTTAAAAAATCGTAAAGACGAACATTCGGCACTATTTCTGAATAATAATGGAATGCCAATATTAGAAACAGAAGTAGAAGACTATTGGCAAAAATTAACCGCAGGATTATCAACACCAGAAGGACAACAACCAGCAATCAAACAAGCTCAACATACCTGGTGTGTAGAAATGTTGATGAGAGGAATGAGCTTAGAAGATATGAGTTTAATTACAAGTTGGGATTTGCATAAATTACAACTGTATGCGCGCAGAGCCAAAGAAAAATCGGCTTTAGAACAAGCTCTAAAACTGGATAATAAATCTTAAATTGGGAATTGGTAATTGGGAATTAAATCCGTGAAATCCGTGAAATCATTTTTAATCCGTGGTCATCCATAAAAAAATCCCTCTTTTGATCGAGGGATTTTGAAAAATATAGCAAATTTCAGTTGAGTCCAATACACTAAAACCTCACCCCTTTCCCCTCTCCTTATTAAGGAGAGGGGTTAAGAGGGCGGGGTGAGGTAAAATTTGTATTGCACTGAAATGAAAACCGCTATATCTCTAAACTTTCTGGACTTAACTGCGACCTAAGCTTAATAATTCTTTAGGAGATGCCAGCATATCGATCGCGACAAAGAAGATTTTGCCTTCGGGATTTACCAAAAATCGCCACGCAATATTCATTCCTACATTAGCGCCAAACCAAGGTGTTTCTACTATACCAGTGATTTTCAACTGCTTGGAACCAAAAGGACCAGCTTCAGATAGACCTTTTTTAGGCATCATATTCAACCCTTGGGCTTCTTCACGCATATACTTGGCGATCGCCTCTTTCCCAACGATTGGTTTGTGGAATGGTGGCTGTAGCGCACCATCTTCGGCAAACAAGGCAACCGCAGCATCAAAGTTATCCGCGTTCATTGCTTCGATATATTTGATTACCGCAGGCTCAGTAATACCATCAATTTTTATCTCTGTTGTAGGAGCATCATTATTACGTGGGAATGCAGGCTCAGGGACAGCTTTAGAACTGCTAGGAGCCATCTCGGAAGCGTCAAATCCCATATCGACTACGGTGTTACGCAATACTGTGATTTGCTGACCTGCATCGAGGTTTTTAGTGGTTTCTAGGACTGCTTTTACACCCTCAGACATTTGATAATTTGCTGGAATCGGAGCAACTACTCCCTGCTTCATCAACTCTCCTAACTCATACCAAAAAGCTAGTTTGGTGTTAACACTGAAGAAACCATAGGAACGGCTAATCGGAGTGTCAGCCCGATTTGCCAAATCCCGCATTACTTGAGTCTGTTCCTCAGCAGACATTTGCTTAATTTGGCTGAGCAGACTTTCTGCTAACTGCAATCTTGCTGCTCCAGGTGCTGCTGGGGTAATTGTTTTACCCATTTCGGTATATGCATACCACAAATAACTCAATTTGTCATCTACACTAAGTTGATCAAACAGCGCGATGGTAGCGGGAATTGGACTGGGAACTTGAGTTCCAGCAAAAATATTTTGAGCAGAATCTAAAGTTAAAGCCATGATGGAAATTTCCAGTAAGTTTATTTATTATTCAGCTACTAAAGATTATTAGAATAGATACACTTTTGAGCGATAAAATCCATTTTCAACAAACAAATATTATGCTCAAAATCGCAATCGGCATCGTTAATTGAGCCAATAAGCAGGTATATCTTGCAAATATATCTTTAGCTTAAGGACAGAGCTTTTAATTAACCTTTCGTCGTCAACAACATAACTGCATATCAGTTACGAAGCTTTTTTACCTACTTTATTTTATCTGTTATTTAGCCTACCATTTTATTTAAATTTTTGTAAATATATTTTAAAATATATGTAGGATAAGTAATCGTAATGGCACTTAAAAAACTTATCTGGCAATAGTTAGTAATGGATAATGGATAATTATTAATTCCCAATGTAAAACTACCTCTCCTTGAAAGGAGATGGATAATTATTAATTGAAAATTATCAATTATTGAATGTATATGAAAGTTTCAAATAATTAAATTGGTATTAAACTCCTAAAATATTAATCAACTTTCCGAATTTAATCTCTCGTCTATCCACTGCTTGGATTTACTAATAGCTTCACTTGGAGTAACTGCATAAGGTACGGCAACAGCATAACCTCCATTGTAATTTACCCAAGCAGAATAAATATCTTGTTTATTTTGTTGATTAAAATTATCGCGTTCAATCTCAATTTTGTATTCACGGTAAGTAAATGACATGAGAATTTTTGGATAATGAGGTTCTATCATTAATAAGATGAGAAGAGATTTGAGGCTGATGTTTTGAGATTTAGCAAATTTAGCAATATAAAAAAGCTCAAAATTGGGCAGGATTTTACCCACCCAACCCTAATAATTAATTACGCTGCTGCCATATTTTGAGCAACAAAATCCCAATTAACTAACTTACCTAGAAACTCATCGATATAAGCGGGACGCTTGTTTTGAAAATCCAAATAATAAGCGTGTTCCCATACATCCATTGTTAATAAAGGAGTTTGTCCACTCGTTAAAGGATTATCAGCATTCAAAGTTTTGGTAACTTTTAAAGTGCCATTATCTAATACTAACCAAGCCCAACCACTACCAAATTGAGTAGCTCCAGCAGATTTGAAAGCTTCAACAAATTTATCGAAACTGCCAAAGTCAGCATCAATTTTTTTTGCTAAATCTCCTGTAGGAGTACCACCACCATTGGGCTTCATACATTGCCAATAAAAAGTATGATTCCAAGCTTGGGCTGCATTATTAAAAAGTCCCTGTTTATCAGGATTTCCGGCGATTTCTTTGATGACTTCTTCAAGTGATTTTTTATCAAGTTCTGTTCCTTTGACTGCATCATTATACTTGCTGACATAAGCCGCATGATGCTTATCATGATGAAATTCTAAGGTACTTTTAGAAATAGAAGGTTCTAAAGCTGTGTAATCGTAAGGAAGAGTTGGTAATTCGTATGCCATTTTATTGTTCTCTCTTAATATCTCTCTAGGAAGGCTTGAGAAGTTAAGGTTAGAAAATACTTTATGTCAAAACCAAAATGCCATGGTTTAATACTGAAACTTAAGAGGGCTATCTAAAACAAGATAATTAATTTTTCCAAACCCCCAAAAGTACTCAAAACAAGAGTGAAAAGTAAAACTACCTTAACTTCCTTTCGCTCAGATATTATCGCAATCTGTGTAAATCCGAAATCCCCCTCCAGGGGATAGCGAATTAGTCGAAATATACCCAGGTTTATAAGTAAATATATCTTAGGACTGAGGCAATTTTTTTTAGTATGTCGTTAGTCTGAGTTATTAATTTAAAGCTTTGCGTACCTCCGCGTTAACCTCCGCGCTCCTTTGCGTTTAAAATAGATGATAAATTGTCGCGTATTTAATTTGTATTTTTCTAGCGGGCAGGATGCCCCCACTACGAAACTTTAATAAAATTTGAATATACAAATTAAAGGCTTTTTAGCTGATCAATTTTCAATTTGAGGTATAACTTCACACCTAAAACAACAAAATTTACTTCAAATAATTCCTTTTTAAAAACTCCTCCGCACCACTCTTATCATTAACTTCACCATCCACATTAGCCATTAACAAATCATCCAAAATTTGCTTATATTGTGGTCCTGGTTTATACCCCATTTTTTTCAAATCGTTACCATTTAAAATGGGTTCTACATTTGATAAAACTGTCAGATAATGCCAAATTTTTCGTCTGACAATGCGGGTACTTTGCAATGCAATAAACATCAACATTGGTAAATCGTAATTCCGCAGCAATTTAAACACTTGCGAAGACTTTTCACAGTTATTTAATTCTTTTACAACAGTATTTTTTGCAGCAGCTAAATTTTCCAATCTTTTAATACTATCATCTGGAAATTGGAGATTTTGTGCTACCTTCGAGCGATATTCTGGCGCTAAATGAGCAATTATTGCTTCCAAACGCATCTGCCAATGGGTGAATCTTTGCTGCTCAGAATCAAACTTTCGTAAACAATGTTCTATTAAATGTAACTGTCGTAATAACCTTTGATCTAATTTCAAAGTTGGATGAATGCACTGTAATGCTTCTAATTCACCGAGCATTTGTAAAGCTGGTTTCCAGTAGGAAGTTTGCAAAATGTATTTTAATTCGGATTTTAAACGAGTTTGTAAAGCTGGTGTTTTAGAATTTTCTTGTGCTGTACGGTCGTAAACACCGCTTTGAATAGCGTAGCGAATATACTCTTCTGTTTGTTTTTCTAGGTGAAAACTCAGACGTACAGCGAAGCGTACAGCGCGGTAAATCCTTGTGGGGTCTTCAATAAAGCTATTGGGGTGTAAAACTCGAATTTGTTTAGCTTGTAAATCTAATAACCCACCAAAGAAATCTAATAATTTACCTGGATGGGGAGGAGTTAAGCGTAAAGCCAAAGCATTGATAGTAAAATCACGACGATATAAATCTTGACGAATCGAACTTGCTTCAACTACCGGATTTGCGGCTGGGTAAGGATAAAATTCCGTTCTTGCTGTAGCGATATCCACCCATAACGAATCTAATTTTGGATCATTATGCCATAACAAAGCAGCAGTTTGAAAGGCTCCATGGACTTCTAAACGCGCACCAGGATATATTTGTTGAATTGCAGAAGCTAACTCTACACCAGCACCAACATCGGCTGCATTGTGAAAACCATCAACCACCAAATCAATATCAGGAATCAGCAAAGGTTCATCGGGATTGGCTAATAATAAATCCCGCACCGCACCACCAACTAAATATAAATGCCAACCCCGCTGTTTTGCTTGTAAAGATATTTTTGTGAGAAATTCCCATAAAGCAGGTGCAAGTCGGGAGCGTAATTCACCTAAAGCAGGGACATTTTCTACTTCTTTTTTCTTTCCCTTGTTTTCTGCATCTTCTGTTTGTTGATGTAACTCCCGTAAAACATCGGTACGGGTGACAATTCCCAACAATTTGCCATTTTCTAATACTGGTAAACGACCGATATCATAAGTTACCATCAATGATTCAATTTCAGGTAATTCGGTATTCGGTGTAATTGTTTTCAAATTTTTTGACATATAGCCTTTTACCGGCGCATGAGCAAATCCGTGATGTAAGGCAATATCTAAATCGCGTCGCGAAATTATCCCAACTAAATCCCTTGAAGTATTAACCACTGATAAGCCAGAATGTCCGTAACGTAGTAAAGTCCGATGAGCTTCCTCAATAGTGGTATCGGGTAAAATAGTCCGCACTGGAGAAGACATTAAATCCCTTGCTGTTGGTGGATGGGGAATAGAATTTTTGAAATTTTCAACAACTCGATCTAATATTTGCTGTGAATTGACATCTTTTAAAGTTACAGAAGCAGCTTTAGTATGACCTCCGCCACCCAAAGGTGCGAAAATATGATTGAGATTAGTTTGGGGAATTTGCGATCGCCCAATGATTGATAAACCATTGCTACCTTTTTTCTGATATTCGTGAGCTAATAGCAAAGCGTCAATTTCTGTTAAATCAAGCAACTCTGACGCTAAACGGGATAAACCAGCCACAAAATCTTCAGTTTTGAGAATTAGCCAACCAACTTGATAACCACGTATTTGCTCAGTTTTGATATCCTCCAAAGCAACCTTCAATAACTGCTGTAAGTGAGGAGATAAACCCGGTTCAATATAATTACTGATTACCGACAAACTAGCACCCTGCTGCATCAACCAAGCCAAAGCCAGAGCATCTTCGGGTGTCGTCAGATCATAAGTCAGAGAGCCAGTGTCAACATGAATACCCAAAGCCATCACAGTAGCTTCCGTAGGAGTCAGAGAAATTTGCTTTTTTTGCAAGTGTTGCACTACTAAAGTAGTCACCGCACCCACAGGATAAATATGAGACTCAGTAGCGGGAATATTCAGTGTTTGTTCTAAATGATGATCGTAAACAATGACTTTTTCAATATTGGGTAAATCAAACCATTGAGCAGCCTTTCCCAAACGTTGCCGTTGTTGAGTATCAACCACAGCCAAACAACGAATATCCGCAGTAATTACGGCACGTCTTTCTATGAACGGATATTCATCCCGATGCAGCGCTAAAAAATCCTTAACGGTAGGATGACAACCACCAGGTAAAACGATTTTGCTACCATCAATCAACCGCGTCAAACCCACCGCAGCCCCTAGCGTATCAAAATCTGCTGTTGTATGGCATAGAATTAAATTCATACAGATGTTGGTAAAATTTGAAGGGCTTTATTTATTTTAAAGCTTATTTCTGGTTTACCGTACTAATATTTTTACAGTTAACCGAACATAATATATTATCGCTGCAATTGGTCGGTTTTCTTGATTTTGTTGGTGATAAAAACCGAATTTACACTACCTTTGTTCTTGATTAATATAGTAATCAAAGCGAACAACTAATACACACAACAGAGGTTAATAATTATGACTTTATCACGTTACAATCCTTGGCAAGAAATGAACGCTTTACAAAGAAGCTTCAACCGTTTATTTGACGATATGCTTACCCCAGATAATTCCGATTTTACGAGTTTTTCCAAAGTTCCTGCGGCTGAGTTATGGGAAACAAATGAGGCTGTAAACTTGAAAATAGAACTTCCAGGTATGAATACAAAAGACTTGGATATTCATGTTACTGAAAATGCTGTTTCTATCAAAGGAGAACGTAAGCAAGAAAGTACAACCGAGGAAAACGGTACTAAGAGAACTGAGTTTCGTTACGGTAAGTTTGAGCGGATAATTCCTTTACCTGCACGCATTCAAAATACTGATGTCAAAGCTGATTATAAAGACGGTATTTTGAATTTACATTTACCCAAAGCTCAAGAAGAAAAAAATAAAGTAGTGAAAGTTAACCTTGAGCCAACCGATGCATAATGTAAACGTGGTAACAAAGTGGTTTGGGTAGTTGAATAACAAATTAGCCGGCGTTGTGTAAAAGCAACTCGGCTTTTTTATTTGTGAACTACAGAAGTCGAGTTTTGAGGATAAATATCTGTAACACAAGATAAGATAAGATAAAATAAAACTTATAAAAACCCGATTTTTTAATCGCAATATTGTGAGTTTAATTGTATTAATTCTCGGCGGAACTCAGGAAGCTGCTGAATTAGCGAAAACAGCGATCAATCTGCCAAATATTCAAGTAAAATTGTCTCTTGCAGGTCGTATTAGCCAAAGTATTATATCTGAAAATTGCCGCGTCGGTGGCTTTGGTGGTGTTACAGGATTAATTAAATATTTAGAAGCAGAAAAGATTGATTTACTCATCGATGCGACACATCCCTTTGCAGCCAAAATATCCGAAAATGCAGCCATAGCAGCGGAGAAATTAGGATTACCGCGATTGATGTTAGTTCGTCGTGAATGGGAATTTGTGAGAGGAGATAAATGGATAGAAGTTGAAAATATCCAAACAGCAGCCGCAATTTTACCAAGTTTAGCAAAGCGAGTATTTTTAACAATTGGAAAGCAAGAAATAACTGCTTTTACACAAGTTGAAAATATCTGGTTTTTGATGCGAATGATTGAAAAACCTGCACCGGATATTATATTACCAAAAGGGTTACTTTTACTTGACAAGGGACCATTTGACAAAGATTTAGAAAAGCAATTATTAGATGAATATAATATTGATACTGTTGTGAGTAAAAACAGCGGTGGTGATGCAACTTATGGGAAAATTATTGCTGCACGAGAGTTAGGTGTAAAGGTGGTGATGGTAAAACGTCCGATGCTTCCTCAAGGGGAACAGGTGGAAGATGTAAAAGCAGCTTTGGAGTGGGTGAAGGGATTTTAGATTTTAGATTTTAGATTTTGCGGAAAGTTGAGCCACTGCTCGGCTATAGTAGCGGTTTTAACCGCCGGATATTTGGAAAAATTTACTATTAACTATCAACCATTTTTTGCTGGAATTTTCGCGAGTTTAAGCACCGCTTCAACAGTGAATTGTAAACCTTCAAATAAAGAATCTGTAACTACTTCATCTCCAATGTAAGTATAGGGTGCTGTATCTGGATAAAAAACGGTGATACTTCTGGCTTTACTATCCACCACCCAAACTCTTAATACACCAGCATTTAAATAATCTTGCGCTTTCAGCGCCATTTCACCAAAAGTTTGTCCGGGTGAGATAATTTCAATTGCTAAGTCTGGTGGAACCGAACAAGTTCCCTCTTCATCCCAATCATTTGGTAAACGGTTTTTAGAAATATATACCAAATCCGGTGTCGGTACCCAATTACGTCCGTGACGAGTTAGGGCGATTGCCAATTCGGGACATACTTCTCCTTTATCTTTACACCATCCATCGATTAAAAAAAGAAAAGCGCGGGTAAGTTTGGAATGGAATTTTTTTGGTGACATTTTAGGAATTGCTTGTCCGTCAACGAGTTCGTAGGTAATATCTCCTTCACCGGGAGGAAGATTTAAGAACTCTTCGAGAGTTAGTTCCTGGTTGAACTGGAGTACCATTTAAAAGTTATCACTAAACGTTGAGTGTAAAATCAAATTATAAACGAGGTTAAAGGTTAAAGGTCAGAGGTTAAAGGTTAAAGATTAAAGGTTAAAGGTTAAAGAATTTTGGATTTTAAGGTGAGTACCCCTGACTCGGTAGAAAGGGGATAGGTTTTTACTTTCTGCTATTCTTTCAGAAGATTATTCTTGAGGAAATCCAAATCATAATAAATCCCCAGGAGTCCAACCTTTATCGTTTAAATGGCAAGATTCTGTCCGACGGATTCCTTTACCGTCAAGATTCCATGAATTGACTCGAAACCAAGCGGACTGCATTTTTAAAGGAACATCCGCAGGACCTGAGTATATAACTTCCATAGCCGAACCTGCAAGTAGGTTGACTATACGGAATTTGTCTTTCTTAGAATCTTCGTGTCCACAGTAGATTGAACGAGTTCTTTTACCCTCAAATTGGCGATATTCTCCAATTTTAAGTTGAATTTTAAACCTGAGCAGAGAATCTCTTTTTTTGCTTCTATTGCAACCTTTATTTTTCCAGTTACAACAAGCATTTTTACCGGGTTTGATACTCTTTTTCATTCCTTTAAATTCTGTTTCTCCGCCCCATTGAAGTGCGTCAACTGTAAACGGTGTTTTATTATATATACAGAAAGCATGAGCGGGAGAACTCAATGCACTAATGCCTAGATAAAAAAAGAAGCCTAAGCCAATCACAAAACCAGACTGTTTCACATTTTTTAAAACGTGACTCATTATTTTCTCCTAATTTTATTTATCACTATTTTTAGAACTGAAATATCTACAGGTCAAAGGTTAAAGGTTAGAGTTCTGCACAATAAAATTACCACATTTAATCTGCTAATGTTGTATTGCAATGACTATTGTGGACATACTTCTTTTCAACTTCACACTATCTAAATTTATTTCCCCTAGGTGATGATTTTAACTACAAAATTGTTGAAGCTTATTACTGAATATTAATTATAAAATTATCAGGTTAAAGGTTAAAGGTTAAAGGTTAAAGATCAACTGTCAACTGTTAACTATCAACTGTCAACCATCAACTGATTCCTTCACCACAACCCACTGCGTCACAGGTACCATCGGTTTCCATCCCAAAAATTTACCTATGGGTTGCGCTCTTTGTATCGCTATCCTGCTCAAGCTTCCACCAACTTGATTGTGCCATTCGATTAACTTTTGTTCGCTTTCTACTGTCACCGCATTCGCTACCAAACGTCCACCCATCCGTAATGCTTGCCAACAGGTATCAAATAATCCTTCTACAGTTGCACCACCACCAATAAAAACCGCGTCTGGTGGCTCTAATCCTTGTAACACTGCTGGTGCTTTACCATGAATTATCCGGAGATTTGGTGTGCCTAAACTTGCTGCATTATCGGCAATATAATTAAGTCTGGACTCATTTTGTTCAATAGCGATCGCCCAACATCGGGAATGAGTCCGCATCCATTCTACACTGATGGAACCGCAACCAGCACCAATATCCCACAACATTTGTCCGGGAATGGGTGCGAGAGCCGCTAAGGTGATGGCTCTAATTTCGCGTTTGGTGAGTTGTCCGTCGTGGTGATAAGCTACATCTGGTAAACCGGCGATTCTGGGAAGCTGTAAGATATCTGCATCGGCGACACATTCCACTGCAATTGTGTTTAAACTAGCAACTTGAGTATTTGTCCACTGTTCAGCAATCCCTTCTACTATATTTTCGCGCTGTCCCCCCATATATTCCAAAACTGTAATTTTACTACGACTAAAGCCTCTATCAACAAGGGTTTCAGCGACAATTTGGGGAGTGTTTCTACCTTCACTGAGAATCAACAACCGCGCACCTGGATAAATGATTGGATGTAGCACAGATATCGGACGAGCTGCTAAACTTAAGGTTTCTATTTCTTGTAAAGCCCATCCCAAACGGGAACAAGCAAGACTGAAAGCAGAAGGTGCAGGAATAATAGTTATTTCTGTAATAGGTATACGACGAGTGAGAGTAACGCCAATTCCGAAGCACATCGGGTCACCGCTTGCTAAAATGCAGACAGATTGTCCGCGACGTTGAATAATTTCTTCTACCGAAATGACGATAGGAGAACTCCAAATGATTTTTTTTCTCGTATCATTTTCAGGAAGCATCGATAAATGACGAGAACCACCTACCAATACATCCGCTCGTTCGACAAGTTTGGCAGCTACCTGACTCAATCCAGGTAAACCATCCTCACCAATGCCCACCACTGATAACCATTTATGCATTAACGTGCATTTGTTTGTTTTAATTACAATTATATTCCCGGTTGGTAATTGGTAATTGCGAATTGCGAATTGTTAATTGTTAATTGCATTCATGGTATTGTGAAAATCGCTAAAACTCCTAATATCAAGTTCAGTTAAGCTATCGCGCATTTAATTTATATTTTTCTAGCAGACAGGGATGCCTGCACTACAAAACTTGAATAAAATTTGAATATACTTTCTTAAACGCTTTTTAGCTTAATTACTTCCTACTTACAAAGTATTACCCATTCCCAATCACCCATTCCCAATCACCCATTCCCAATTACCAATTCCCAATTACCAATTACCCATTCCCAATTTAAATGAACTACATCCGCAATCCTCAAGAAATTTATAATCGTTCCTTTTCGATGATTCGTGCAGAAGCGAATTTAGAAAGCTTACCCATTGACTTAGTACCTTTAGCGGTGCGGATAATTCATAGTTGCGGCATGACGGATATTGTTACTGATTTAGCAGCGTCTCCCCAAGCTGTAAATATTGCTATAAAAGCACTTGCAGCGGGTAAACCGATTTTATGCGATGCTGAAATGGTAGCAAAAGGTATCATTCAACGGCGTTTACCTGCGGATAATCGCGTAATTTGTACGTTGAATTATCCAGAAGTACCCGAATTAGCTAAAAGTATCGGTAATACTCGTTCTGCGGCTGCTGTCGAGTTGTGGAAACCTGATTTAGAAAACGCGATCGCAGTTATCGGTAATGCTCCCACGGCTTTGTTTCATCTTTTAGAATTACTTGATGCAGGATTTCCCAAACCTGCGGTAATTTTGGGTTTCCCGGTGGGTTTTGTCGGTGCAGCAGAATCAAAAGCGGCATTGGCTGCGGATAGTCGGGGAGTGCCGTTTGTGACACTACATGGTAGAAGAGGAGGAAGTGCGATCGCAGCGGCTGCCGTTAATGCTTTATGTCAGGAGGAGCAATGAGTTTGGGTTGTCTTTACGGTGTTGGTGTGGGTACGGGAAACCCGGAGTTAATTACATTAAAAGCGTTACGAATTTTACAAACTGTTCCGATAGTAGCTTATCCTGCATCAGAAGATGGTAACAGTTTTGCGCGTTCGATTGTTGCTGAATTTCTTCAAAGTAATCAAATTGAAGTGCCAATAGTATTACCTTTTAAATTAGAAAAATCCGCTCAAACCTTTTATGATCAAGCTGCCGAAGAATTAGCCAAACATTTAAATAATGGAAAAGATGTTGCAGTTTTATGTGAAGGAGACCCGTTTTTTTACGGTAGTTTCATGTATATTTTTAATCGTCTTTCCCCGAAATTTACAACAGAAGTAATTCCCGGCATTTCTTCAGTAATGGCAAGTGCTGCAATGATAGGAGTACCATTAACTTATCGTAATGATGTGTTTATGGTGCTTTCGGGAATACTTTCAGAAGAAATTTTACGAGAGAAATTACAAGTTGCAGATGCTGCGGTAATTATTAAATTAGGCAGAAATTTTAGTAAAGTAAAGCAAGTTTTGCAAGAGTTAGAGTTAGTTGAAAGAGCGAAATATGTCGAATATGCGACTATGGAGAATCAAAAGATATTATCTATAAATGAAGTTGAAATAGAAACAGTACCTTATTTTTCCTTGATAGTTATAGCAAGCCAATTAAAAGAGTTAGGAGTTAGTACCACCGGAATTGTAGAGACGTAGCATTGCTACGTCTGTACCGGAGTTAAGAGTTAGGAATTAATAATAATTGTCCCCTTGTCCGTTCATCTTTTATTTAATTTTCTAGTTAGAATAAGAATTAATTTCGGTAGCAATCACTATTAAATAGTCGTCAGCCTTAAGCTTATAATTTGGTTGTGGATTAGTTATTATTTCTCGTTTTTCAACTTTTTCAGCATCAATAACTGTTGTTTCAATAGCAATAACTGTTTTTTGCTCATTTCGCTTTATATCCATAAAAACTTCTATAAAACGAGAGTCAACTTGGTCTTGTGAAACACGGATTTTTTGTATTTCAGAACCGTATTCATAAGTTAATATATCAAAAATCACTTCACTAATATTATGATTAATGACAGCATTAGAAATTAAAAGACTAGATAATTTGCCGCTGACAATCATTTCATTTGCAACTCCCTTATAAGTTTCGAGATGTGTTTCATCAGCAATTTCTAGAATTATATAAACTTCACTGTTAATTTTTTTGACATTGAAACAAGCTAATATAGCTTTATAATCGCGGTTTTCAGGACTTAATTGATGGTCTCCTAAAATAATGACAGTTTTTGCTTGTGCTAAATTTGCTTTTTTTAAATTATCAGCATTTATTGGACCTTTAATAAAATGAAAATTATCATCATTAATTGGATTTCTTTCAATATCAGCAATTAAAACTACTGGTGTTTTTCGAGTCTCAGGATTCTTGCGTAATTCTTTAACAATTTGATTGATACGATGATTATATTCACATATAATAATATGATTTTCATCATCATAAGAACCAATTCCTAAAGCTTCTTGAATTTTTCCTTGAATTTTTCTGTCTATGATAATACTGAAAATCAAAACTCTTGATAATTCTAAAGCTACAGTTCCAACTAACATAACTGCTACTGCAATCAACTTCCCAGGAACAGTTTTAGGATATATATCACCATATCCAACCGTAGTTATAGTAGTTATAGTCCACCAAAGGCCATCCCCAAAATTTTTAATGTTTGTATCATGAAGTTCTTTAGATAAGTCTGGTATAGTCTTACCTATTTCTTGAGATTCAGATGAAGAGATTGTTAAAGGAATAAAGCAAGCAAATATAATAAAAATGATGACAATAATGATAAATTGAAAAATCGGTTTTTTTGTTTCAACAAATTTCAAGCACTTTTTTATCCAACGATTTAGATTTTGTTTTGGTGGTTTTTGCATAATGTTGATTTTTTGGGGAGAAAGTTATCGAATTCAAACATAATCAAAACATTAAATATAACTAGAACATTCAACCTTTTGAAAAGTACATATTCAGCTTGATATGTGTAGGATAGTACGACGTATTACTACACACAAAAAAATCCACTTTTACCAAACATAAGTGTTATCTCACTATTCACTAATCTTTGTAAAGTAAAGTTTTTACATTGATATTGATGAAAGAAGAAAAGCCAAAATTATTCGATAAAGAAGTCGGGTTTTTATGATGATTATTTTTGATGACAGATATTTCAGATAAAAACCCGACTTCTCAACCCCTATTAATTATCCCCGCAACATTCCCCGATAAATTCCCGGTGAAGAATCTTCAATAATCGTTGCACCTACAGTTTTTTGATAAAATTCCGCGACGCTTTCACCTGCTCCACCGATAATTGCATAACCATATCCTTGCACTCGCATATCGTGCAGACAAGCTAATAATAATGCTTTGCCAACTTTACGCCCTCTTGCTGCTTCACCAACCCCAATCGGACCAAAAAAATTCTTACAAGTGCATTCGTAACAAGCAAAGCCGAGAATCTGCTGGTTTTCCACAGCAATCCAACAACTAGGAGGTGAATTTTTAAAAGCAACGTCACATTCACTCATCCAACGTGTATTAAATTGCTCCTCTACCCAAGCAAGAATAACTTTTTTTTCTGGTGCGATCGCACGTCTAATAACTATACCCTGCTTATCTTGTGCTATAATCTCCGCTTCTAAGGAGGGAAGAGTATAGAGTTTAACTAACATATCAGCCATAATCAATTTTAGATTTTAGATTTTGGATTTTTTCGTGGGGTAAGAAGTCGGGTTTTTATGACTACTCCCATTCCGCTTTAAGATTACCTTTCACCCGTAGGGTGCGGTTCATCTCTTTTTACCTCTTTCCTCTGCGCTCTCTCTCTTGAAAAGTTGTTCATGGGGGAAACCCCCAAGACCACACTTTCCGCTGCGTCTAGTAAGGTTTTTTATTTCTCCCTGGGGGAGACGCTGCGCGAACGGTAATCTTCTACTGGGAAGGGAGTAAGAAGTGAGATTACAGATATTTATCGTAAAAACCCGACTTCTATGATTATGGTTGAACCTACGGGTAAGAAGTCAGGTTTTTATAACTAAGAAGTGAGATTACAGATATAGCGGTTTTCCGATTCATGGTGCAATACAAATTTTACCTCACCCCGCCCTCTTAACCCCTCTCCTTTTTAAGGAGAGGGGAAGGGGGTGAGGTTTTACTGTCTTGGAATCAACTGAAATTTGCTATATTCATCTTAAAAACCCGACTTCTATGATTAAAGTAGGGCTTAATTAGCATGAATAAAACTGCTGCATTACATAGGAAATTGTTGCCCAAAAAGGAACATAACTTTGAGTTTCATCTCTCTCTAAATAAGCTTCGGCTAGCTGTTTAATTTCCTTCTCTGACAGCCCTTGAGTGGCTTCTAAAACACCATCAACTACTTTACGACGCATTTTTTTTAATTTATTAATATCTAGCGCTAACATCTTAATTGTAGTTTCTGCGGCTTCTTGATGTTCGGGATTTTCTGTCGGTAAAATTTCCCCCGCACCAGTGTATCTAAAATATTTACTGCAATTGGGATCTAACGGTGAAATCATCAATTCTTCGTCAAACCAACCACCTTTTTTATGCCCACAATGTACGGGTTTAGTTGGTCTTTGTTCGTCTTCTCCCTGACAGGATGAAATTAAATTAGTGTAAGTAAATGTCAAATTTGTATACTTACTTTTAGGACGATAATGTTCGATATGACATTTTTTTCTACTAATACGAATACCGCAATAACAACAGATGTAACCTTGTTCATGAAGTATCGATTCGTAGACATCATTTTTGACATTTCGATTGAAAGCTTTCCACTTTGTAGTGCTGGAAACTTTCTTGTTATATGCAGTTAAGCTACTAGGTTCTGAACCTTTTTCAATATATTTCATTTGTTAAGAATTTCCTTACGTCGAATTAATACATCCGCTCGTGCAAATTCCGGTTCGTCATCACCAATTTTTTCAGCTAATTCTTGACGTAATTCTTTGGCACTTTCTAAATTTCCTTCGTCAATAAATCTGAAAAGTTGCTGTAAACAATCCTTGATTTTTTGAGGTCTTTCAGGAACTTCCATTAAGTCTTCTAAAATACTATTACTGTCTCTTCCATAGGAACCTTCCGCACTCATAATAATTAGTCCTTGTTCGTCATTTCTTTCCAGAATGAAAACACCTTCGGGACGAACATGACTGACTACTTGCGGTGAGTGAGTACTGATAATAAACTGACAATTAGGAAACGTTTTTTTCAACGCTGGAATAATATCTCTTTGCCATCTAGGATGTAAATGTAATTCAATTTCATCGATTAAAACGATACCTTCACCTAACAATGGATCATCAAGACTAGGGTTGGCGATCGCCAATCTTCTGGCTAAGTCTCCCACCATTGCCAATAAGCATTTTTCTCCATCAGATAACTGATTAATATTCAGTTCTCTACCTTGTTTTTTGACGGTCATTCTTAAGGGAGAACGACGTATTCTCAAGTTAGATAATCCGGTAATTAAAGAATAAATTGCTTGTCTGACTGCTTCTAATTGATGGTTAACAAAATTAGAGTCATCAAGTTTTTGTTCGTTTTCTAAATCTTCCAATTTCCTAAACCATTGGAAGAAGCTATTAAAATTAATTTGTACGCCGTCTAAAGCTTGGTCATAAGCCGTTACACGCTCAAGAGAATGTTTTTTTCTAACTCGTAAAGGAATATCAATTACAGCACGGTTTACACCATAATGAACGATTACAGGTAAGTTAAATTCCGGATTATTCTTTAACTGCTCGTGAGTTGTTTCAACTAATTCGCGTAATTCACCTAAATCATTACCAGTCGTTTTACTACGCTTCTTTTGCATCTTGGCTAGACACCAAGTTTTCTCACCTTCAAAAGTTGAAACTGTAATCTTATTACAAGTCTCTTCACTGCCGTTAGAAATATCCTCTTCTTGAAATAATCTTCCCGAAGTTGTAGGAAACTGAACTGGTTTTGTATAACGAGATAAAAGAATAGCCAGACATTCCAAAATACTCGATTTACCAACCCCATTAATACCAATAAATACATTCGGTTCGTTTTCTTGGAATTCCAGCGTCATATTGCCGATTCCACGAAATGACTGCATCTCAATACGCTTGATTTTCATGCTTTAAGCTAAGTTTAAATACTTGGATTTATGTACTAAAAATAATAAGTAGTTATTAATAACGATAGCTTGATTTTATTTTTATCGGCATGAAAACCGTGTTCTATAAAACTAATCAAAAATTAAATAAATCAGCAGAAATAAATCTAATTAAGAGAAAGTAATTTAATTAATAATAAAAGGTTAAATCTTGTAATTTAGAAGACAAAATATTACAAAATAAATGAATGGTGTATTTAAGTAACAAATAACCGATAAAAAACTTGATCAAATAACATCAAATGATAAATTAAAACTGCTATTCACAATCCATATCCGAATTTATACCCAAATTCACTTAGATAAGCTATGTTTTAGGATTTATGTCACAAGAAAACCAAGATATCCAACCTTCTTCACCTCCAAAAAATCCCCCATTTTGGAAAGCGTCATTAATTAAATTTTTACGAGCCACAATTGGTGTATTAGAAACTACAGCAGTCAAACTAGAAACCGAAATCCCACCCAGTAGTGAAGACAAACCAGGATTTTTGCAGAAACTTCAACAAGGATGGAGCGGGATTTTAGCAAAAATTCGGCTGATTTTACCAGCACAATTTTCTGCAAAGTTGTCAGATACAGCTTTGACAGGAATTATCGGTGGAATCACAGCAATGGTATTTTTGATAACTTCAAACCTTTCCCCTAGCAAACCTCCAGAAATCGCGATCGTTCCTCCAGATACAGAAAATATTCCAGTAGTATCTACTACTAATCCCCAATCGCAAGAAACAACTTCCTTACCATCCGAACAAGAAAATCCACCAATTGTAGAAAAAACAACTTCCTTACCAACTCAACAAGAAAATCTACCAACTGTAGAAGAAACAACTTCCTTACCAACTCAACAAGAAAATCTACCAATTGTAGAAGAAACAACTTCCTTACCAACCGAGCAAGAAATTACATCAACTGTAGAAGAAACCGCTTCCTTGCCAACTCAACAAGAAGAATTAGAAACAATCCCTACACCACTAACACCCGAAGAAACCTTAATTGCAGCCATTCAAAATCAAATTGCCCAAATTAGCGTTACCCCAAAGGGGTTTAGCTCTGCTAATCGCACTTTTTCAGGAATCATCCAATCAATTCAAGCCAACTTTTTAAACAGTAATATTACGATTAAACTTAGTAACGATTGGTACTCTTTAGATAAAAAACAACAAGACAAACTTACTGCTGAAATCTGGCAACGTTCGCAAGAATTAGATTTTACTCACCTAGAAATTACTGATTTGCAAAGTAAACTATTAGCGCGTAATCCAGTAGTTGGAACAGAAATGATAATTTTGAAAAGAAAATAGGGAATAGAGGATAACTAGTCAAGCCTTCATTATTTATATAATTACCACTGAGCCATAAAACTATTCCCTATTCCCGATCTAAATTCCCCCATCTGCCTCTAACCCTTGTTAAACTAAAGATTTACCCTTTGAACTAGTAATTATGCTAAAGCGTTCTAAATTCGAGACAACTCAATCTCAAATTATGCACCGTGCTGAGGATTTAATTAACGCGGCTTCTAACCGTTACCGAATTACAGTTCAAGTGGCGAATCGGGCTAAACGTCGGCGTTACGAAGATTTTGATAATACCGAAGATGTATTAATGAAGCCTGTATTACGCTCAATTATTGAAATGTCTGACGAATTAACTCAACCAGAAATCATCGGCGAACTATAACATCAAAGTATCAATAGGAGTTAGGAATTAGGAGTTGTAAAGACGTAGCAATGCTACGTCTGTACCGGATTTAGGAGTTAAGAGTTAAGAGTTAATAATAATTTTCCCCTTGTCCCCTTGTCTCCTTGTCTCCTTGTCTCCTTGTCACCCCATCCCCCCATCCCCCAATCTCCCCATGCCATGCGCGTAATTAAAAAAGGAAACGGTTGGCGTATCGGTACCAATCCAGCAGCGTCGGAATTTAAAGGCTTGCTGGGTACGGATGATTGGGCTGTGGAGTTGACAGAAGCGGAATTAAAAGATTTTTGTCATCTGCTGATGCAGCTCGCAGACACTATGCAACAAATGGCATCGGAATTGATGGATCAAGAAAAAATCACCTGTGAAGCTGAAAGTAATTTAATCTGGATGGAGGCAAAAGGACTACCCCATGACTACAGTTTACGCTTCATCCTTCATTCAGGTCGCTGTGTGGAAGGCAAATGGGATACTGCTGCCGTTAAAGAGTTAATCCAAGCAGCATCTACTATTGAGGTTTTTTAATTGATTTGTTTCAATTATTTGTTTAAATTATTTTTGGAAATTAATAGTTGTTTGGTGGCAATTTTGTGCTAATATACTAAAGTTAAAACCCCATGGATTAAAAATTTTTGCAATAAAAAATTCAAAATCCATTTTTAAAATAGATAAAGTCCGATTTACGGGGCGTAGCGCAGCTTGGTAGCGTGCCACTTTGGGGTAGTGGAGGTCGTGGGTTCAAATCCCGCCGCTCCGATTGATTGAATGTTATAAAAAACCCGCGTTCAGCGAAGCTGCGGCTCAGGCGCGTTTTGCTAATGTAGTCGCGACTTCTAGTCGCCAGTATAAATAACATTTTACTTTCCATTTTCAGATTACATCTACGTATTATTCCTATTTAAATTCGGATTGCTATATTTACCTTAAGAATTACCCGATCAAGCTGTTGTAATTAAACTTTCTGCTGCTGGAATACATAAGTTGATACTAATTATTAATAAGTGAGTCCTAAAAAATAAACAATAAAAGATTATCAAATATATAACAAAAATCATCAATTAGCTTCAAGTATCATATTTATTTACTCCTCAAGAATTAAAAAATCAAAATCACAAATCATCTGCCGATAGATTTACAATATTATGTCAGCATTTAGAATTATTTATTAGTAGAAGAACTAAATTTTATAGTAATCTAATAAAGCTATTATTTCTCGGCTAATAATTAGTATTTTTATGAAAACGCCACAGATAAAACTTCTGACAGAACCGTTTTTACAATTCCCGACTGAAAATTCCATCAAAGTTGTTTGGTTTACGGAGTTTATGGGTGAAGCACATTCTGTAGCATATGGTAGTCAGTTGCTTGAAAGTGTCTTTACTAAGAATATTAGATTGATTCATTTAAGAGAAGACCAACAATCGCGAGTAGGAAATCAAAGCGCAGACGGACAAGTATATCATAAACCTGTTTTGCGCGAAGTATGGCGACATGAAGCTAATTTAACTGAGCTAATTCCAGGTAAACGCATATCTTATCGAGTCACAAGTATTGCAAACAATAATCAATTAATCAGTAGTAAAACTTATACCCTAGAACCAGCACCATTACCCGGTAAGCCATTAAAAATTTTATTGACTTCCGACCATCAAATCAAACCAATGGTAGCAGCAAACTTACAAAAAGTTAAAGAAACCTTTAAGCAAATTGATGCAGTTTTTTTTGCTGGTGATTTAGTTAATATACCAGACCGAGCAAGTGAATGGTTTGATGATAATCGTGGAAATGCTTTTTTCCCTTGTTTGCAAGGACGTGCTAACTATTTAATGGAATACGATGGTGTAAAAACGACTTATACTGGAGGACAAATTATTCAAAATGCGCCAATATTTCCTTGTATTGGAAATCATGAAGTTATGGGACGTTTTAACACGGGAAAAAGCTTGGATGGAGAATTTAACGATACGATTCCTCGTAATATTGCACGAGAACTTTATGGAAAAGAATCATTAAAAGATAACTCTTTTAATACCGATACTTATGAACAAATTTTTAGTTTACCGCAAACAGAAACCGGAGAAAAAGGTTATTATGCAATCAGTTTTGGTGATGTGCGTCTGGTAGTTTTATATGTAACTAATATGTGGCGTTATCCTACCACGGAAAATAACCGTAGAGGTAAATATGCCGAACCAAAAAACGAATTAAAAAATCCTGAAAATTGGGGATATGGACAGCATATTTACGAACCAATTTATCAAGGTAGCGCTCAATATAATTGGTTGGTTAATGAATTAAATAGCAGGGAATTTGAGCAAGCGAAATACAAAGTTGTGATGTTTCATCATCCACCCCACACTTTAGGAGATAACATCATACCAGCTTATACCGACCCAGTGCAGATCATCGAACGGGATAATAATGGTAATATTACTTCGGTACGTTATGAATATCCTAAAGAGCAGGATTATATTATCCGTGATTTGATACCCCTGTTAGAAGCAGCAGGAGTACAATTAGTATTTTACGGACATTCTCATTTATGGAATCGCTTTGTTAGTCAGAGTGGAATGCACTTTTTAGAAACATCAAATGTCGGTAATTCCTATGGTGCAGCATATGGGAACAGAAAGCGCAACAACGTACCCAATATTAATAACGATAATTATACAGAAATTGGCGACCCCTACGGCTTAGAGCCAATTATACCCACAATTGCACCGTTGTTCGACGAAAATGGTCAGCCATTACCTTATATTTCTAGTAATGAAATTACCGTTTTTAGTATTTTTAATACTGAACAAGGAATTATCAGTAGTTATCGTTTTGATACTCGTAAACCTGATTCGGAAGTGATTAAATTTGATGAGTTTAAATTGAAGGATAATGGGTTATATAATCACTGACATATCCAACTAAAATACCTTTGCAGTTAAAGCAGTTAAAATTTATATCAGGTACGTCATCCTATGGCAATAACGCACCCTATTGACTAATCAATGTATTTAATATATTATTCCACTCTATTTTATGAATAGCTTGTAATTCTTGATCTTGTTCTACAAAATTAGAATAATCTTCAACAAATTTTTCCACTGATGTAATTAATCTTAAATAATATTTAAGTGTCGGGATAATTCCATTAATAATAACTTGACAACCATGATTGTTTGCAATGGATTCAATTTCGGATTGAATTTTTGCTTGATCTTCTTCTAGAATATCAGCCGAAGAAAGTATATAGTATCTTCTAGGACTATATTTTAATATCTTATCTTTAGCATTCAAAATCATTTGCAGATTAATTGGTTTACCTTGCTTTATTTCTATAGCTTCAATAAGTTTTTTGTTTTTATCAAAAATTTCTATATCTCCTGCTGTTTTAGAAGTTCTATCTGATGCAGTATGGCTACCTAAATCTTTTAAAATACAACCTTTATATCTTTCAAGTTCTTGAATTAACCTTTGATAAATTGCGTATAAAGCTATCACAGGTAATTTAGAGCCTCCAAAGGTTTTATAGTTATGATTAAAGTGGGCTTCTAAACAATGCACAACTGTTATAATGTTTAACTTTTCAGAATCAGCTAATTTAGTGATAGTAATTTGGTTAGCTTCTGTAGCTTGTTTGATTTGAACAATTAGTAATTTAGTAATTAGCTCTGTGTTTTCAGGATGATTCTCGACAAAATCAATAATACTTAAAAAAGCTTTTTTAACATCTTTATTATTAATTTTACCGTTGTAATTTAGAGCGTAAGGATATGGCTGTTCTAAATAACGTGTTAACCATCCACTTTCTGCTATTGTAGGTAATCCTAATTCTTTGAGCGTAGGCGTAATATATTGAGTATCTATTGTTCTACCAGAAAATCCTTTAGGCATACTTGTTTGATGACATCTAATATCTTGGCTTGGTTCAATCATTTTATGTATTAATAGTGTTATTAATACTGTGTAAACACCTTTT
Source organism: Rivularia sp. T60_A2020_040 (assembly GCA_015272215.1). Classification (GTDB taxonomy): domain Bacteria; phylum Cyanobacteriota; class Cyanobacteriia; order Cyanobacteriales; family Nostocaceae; genus Rivularia. The sequence goes on from JACYMD010000122.1 coordinate 59,336, forward strand.
TGTCTAGAACAATTTTGAGGGATAATCTTAATATCTTTGAATAATTCTTCTGATACTTGAGAGTTAGTTTGCTCTAAATCTGATGATGCATGATATATTTCCAACAATTTTTGTTTATGATTCATAGTATTCAATTCTAAAATTTGAAGTTGTAATGGTTTTAATTGATAAAAATTAATATCGCGATTACATATCTTTTCTTTTGATATAATTAATTCTTGTTCTTCAATTTGAACTGCTAATTGATAAACCATGGGAACACACACAGAATTTCCAATTTGCTTATAACATTCTGTCGGTGAATCATGTATTTTAAATGAATCGGGAAACCCCATAATTCGATAGCATTCTTGGATTGTTAATTTACGAACTTTATCTTCTTTAGGTAAATAAATAAAAAATCTTCCTGATGTTTCCTGAGATGGAATAGTAGGATGAACTCCCTCAACTGAATAAATACGATTGGGTTGATGGTGTACTCTAGAAAGATGTTGTGTATTTGCTCTAACTCCTTTTCTCCAAGTTGTTTTATTATTTCTATATCCCACAAAAATTAATCCAGAAGGTTGTTTTTTCGGATTTGTGATTAAAGTATATTCTTGTTCATTTAAATATTCAAAATTTCCTTTTGGATAAAGATAATCTTCTAATTTTGTTATGGAGTTATCTTTCGGAATTTCATTAAAATTAAATTTTTTAGTTTTTGTTGCGAAAATTATAATTCTCTCTCTATTTTGTGGAAGCGAAAATTCTTTAGAATTAAGCACTTTATAATCAACTAAATAGCCTAAGTTTTCCAAAGAATAAATAATTATATCTAAAGTTCTACCCTTGTCGTGATGAAGTAAATGGTTAACATTTTCTAAAAGTACAACACTAGGCTGTTTAGCTTGTATAATTTCGCAAATATGAAAAAATAGCGTACCTCTTGTATCCTCAAAACCCTGTCTTTTTCCACAAATACTAAATGGTTGACAGGGAAAACCTGCTGTTAAAACATCAAAATCTGGGATTTCTTTAATATTTAATTTTGTGATGTCACCTTTAGGCTTTTCTCCAAAATTATTAAAGTAAACTTCTTGACAAGCAGAATCTATTTCACAAGAATATACACATTGATATCCAGCTTGTTCAAAAGCTAGTCTAAAACCTCCAATTCCAGCAAAAAGGTCGATAAATGTATGTTTTTGTTTATTCACATCAAAATAATTATTCAACAGTCTTTTAATATAACAAAAATATGTCAATCTAATTGATTAATCTGACATCTATACAAATAGTACTTTATCTTAAATTAATCTCTAACCGACTAGTTTAATCTGTCTTTTTTTTTTATTTTGATCAAAAGAAAGTAATTATAAATCTGATTTATTCAACCATTCATCTTTGAGAATTTCAAATTCCAAGGTATCCCAATAGCGATTTTTAAAAAATTCATTTTTAGCTAACTTCTGCTTAAATTTCATTCCTACTTTCTCTAATACTTTTCTTGATGCGGTATTTTCAGCAATACAATGCGACCAAATACGGTATAATTTTAACTTCTCAAACCCAAACTTTAAAAGAGTGCTTGCAGCTTCTGTAGCGTAACCTTTTCCCCAATAATTTGGTGAAATTTCATAACCAAGTTCAGCTTCACTAGATTTGAAATTCTGTTTGCGAATACCGCAGTTTCCGATTAATTTCTGCTCTGATTTTAATATTAATGCTAACTGAAATTTAATTCGCGGTAGCTGTTTTTGTTCATCTAAAAACATTTGAATAAAATCTTCTACATCTGCGCGATCGCGATTATCTGATTCATCAAATTGTAGATAGCGATAATCAGATTGATAAGCCAAAACTGCCTGCCAATCTTCAATGAGAAATTCCCTTAAAATTAATCTTTTACTGTTAATCAATATTTACTAATTATATTATTTTTATTTCCTAATAAATACTATTTACAACAGCTACCGCTTGACAAAAATCGAGCAATTCTTCTTCTAAAAAATCTCTCTTTGCGTAATTAGCCATGACGCTGATAAACTGTACATTTCCAAGAATATAGCCGTTATGAGAATCTATTCTGTCCAAACTCGCTGTTTTGGGATGCAATACATTACTATCCCATTCACTAGTTGTCTGATGATTATCTAAATTCCATCCTGTATAAGGACATCTACCACCTTGTTTTTCCCAAAGCATTTTTAAATATTCTAGAGTAATATTACATTCACGTCCATTACTTTTGACTCTTCTTCTTGCAAGTCTATGATGTTGACGAAATGGTGAATATTCATCTCTCCTACTATTAATTAAAACATTGTCCGAAACTTTTAAAACTTGACGAACATCTATGGAATTATTACCCAAAACTTTGTATTTATAAACGTCGTGACAGAATTTTATTAAATCTTGTTCGGTAAAAACATTTTTCGCAAAGTTGGCAATTACAGCCACAAATTGGATATTCTTAGGAATGTAACCCAATGAAGAGTCTATACGGTCTACACTCGCTCTATCTATTGTTAAAATTGTATTTTGATAATCAGTAGTGCTGGGTAATAAAACTAAATTCCAGCCAGTGTAAGGGCAAATTCCTTGTTGCTTTTCCCACAATTGTTTTAAATCCGCTAATGTGACAGAACATTCATGCTTTCTATGTTTTGCCGATTTTTTCATCACCTTCAGATGATTTCGGAAAGGTGAATATTCATCTCTTCTAATGATATCTTTTAAATGGGAAGTCGTTCTATTCGCTTTAACTTTAGATGTGCCAAGCCCTCTATATTTAGCATGACATCTTAAACAACAAAAATGAGGTCTTCCTAATTTCTGGCTTCGATTAAATTCGCTGCGACTTTTATTAAATTCTTTAGCACAATCAGGATTTTGACAAACAACAATTACTTGCAATTGACTCATAAAAACAAATCCACCTTTACATTTAAGTATAAGGTGGATTTAATATTTATGTACTAGTGGATCTGGGCAGAATTGAACTGCCGTCCGAAATGGGTATTTACCCCCGCATCGTTCACAGGTTTAGCCTCGTTTACCCTTAAGGCAGGGACCGTTCATTATCCCGAACGGTGGGATGCTTTGGTAAAGTCTTTTCTAACAAGTCCACCAAAGGGAACTTATTAGAGCATCCGTTGGGGGTTGCTCTCTAATCCTTAACGGAGTCAAACTAGAGAGAAGCGCACGAAAAAAGTTTAAGCAGCTACTGCTTGACGCTTGAATGCTACAATGTTGTTTGCATTTATTATTTGTTTTGAGCCTTGATTTACGAGATTCGACTCTCTCTCGACCTGAATCAACGAGAAGCTTTCGCCACCCCGTCGAAACCATTACAGACCCATGTGCTTCATATTTTATTATAGTGCGGATTTTGCAAATGTGCCACTAAACTGAAATTATGACCTTGTGAAAGGTTTATTTCTGACAAAAAAGGCAGGGGCAGAGGGCAGAAGGTAATTACATTCGGGCTGATAGACACAAAAATTCAAGTGTTATAACTACCTGTAAATTATACGTACCTGTTTATCGGTAACAAAAAAAAGTTACTTAGTTGAATTTACTCAATTGACGTTTGGGGAAAAATCGCTTAATTATATAGGGCAACACAAATAGAAAACTAGAAGTCTATCAAAATATCAGCTTCAAAGCTCCGACCGCGAAATTATGTCATAAAATACACGTTACCTAATAGAAGTGTATTGGGGTTAGTTACTTTTTTTCATTTTATTAGTAAGTATGTCTAAACGTGCCTTGAATGTTGCAAAGCCAAAGTTAATTTTACAACATTTGTTAGCAGTAATTTTCAGTACCAGTTTGCTTGTTCCTAATCTAAAAAGTCAACCAGCAAGCGCACAAGTAACCAGATATTGCCATATATCATCCAGCGCAGCCGAAGAAAAAGAGCAATTGCGGTTGTCAGCCCAAAAAGGCGATCGCGAAGCAGAAAGACGTTATCAGCAGTTGGTGAGAGAACATTCGCGAGCAGTACAGGACTGTCGTAGACGCACGTGGCCCCAAGTTCAAGCAATTTGGTTGCGCTTGTATCCCTGCGACGTTCAAGGGGGTTCGCTGCAAAAAATCATGGATAAGGTTGTCAACCAGGGCTACAACCAAGTTTATATAGAAACTTTTTTTGATGGGCAAGTACTCTTACCAGCAAGTACTAATAATACAGCATGGCCTTCAGTGATTCGGACTCCAGGTCAAGAAAACACCGATTTATTGGCGCAAGCCATCCAAAAAGGACGCGAACGGGGATTAAAAGTATACGCTTGGATGTTCACTACTAATTTCGGCTATACCTACGCTAAACGTCAAGATCGAGAAGAGGCGATCGCCCGCAATGGCAAAGGTCAAACTAGCTTATATGTAGTAGATAACGGTTCTCAAGTCTTTGTTGATCCGTATAATTTACAGGCAAAACGCGACTATTATCAAATGATGACGGAGGTAATGCGCCGTCGTCCGGATGGAGTACTATTTGACTACGTGCGTTATCCGCGTCAAGCTGGTAAAGATTCCATCGCTACCAGAGTTACAGATTTATGGTTGTATAGTAAATCTACTCAACAAGCCTTATTCCAACGAGCGCTAAATAATAAAGGATTGCAGATGATTCGGGTGTTCTTGAGCAAAGGTTACGTCACATCAACAGATATAGCTCAAATAGACGCACAGTATCCCGAAGAAGCAGAACCCTTATGGCAAGGACGTAATCCAACCATACAGCAAAAGGCGATCGTTCCACCCGAAGAAAGACAACCTCTACTACAATCAGAATTGTGGCAACTTTCCGTTGCTCATACCATGCAGGGTATTGTAGATTTTTTAGCATTAGCAGCTTACCCAGTTCAGCAACAAGGAGTTCCCGCAGGAGTAGTATTTTTTCCTGGTGGAAACCAAACAGTAGGAAAAGGTTACGATTCCCGCTTACAACCTTGGGATAGATTTCCTAGTTCCTTAGAATGGCATCCGATGGTTTACGGTAAATGTGATAGTACCAACTGCATTATTTCCGAACTCAAGCAAGTATTAAATACAGCAAAACCAGGAACGCAGATAATTCCAGCCTTAGCTGGTGCTTGGGGTAAATCCATGAGCAATCGTCCACCTTTAGAAGAGCAAATGCAAGATTTGAGTCAATACAAATCATCTCTCAAAGGAGTCAGCCATTTTGCTTATTCTTGGCAACATCCCGAAGATGATAATAACCGAAAATTCTGTCGGGTGCGCTAAATGTAGAGACGGGGGGTATTGCTACGTCTCCTCGAATCACTGAACTAACATAACGTGAGTTCGATGTTCATTGCTTCGATTCGGCGATTATGATAAGGAAACTGTAAAACCTCAATTTTTTGTGAGGTTAGAAGTCGGGTTTTTATGATGATTTTCTGTTAGAAACCAGACTTATCTTAAAAACCCGACTTCTGTGATTAGATAAACACAACACAAAAACGTGTATTAACTACCAAAAAAGTAATTCAAATTAATTTCAATATTAGTACTTGAACCAACTACGAAAACTGCTGAATCCCCAAACTTCGGAGGGCCTGTAACAATTCGAGGATTTCGGGAAAATCCGAAACCTTCTTTAGGTATACCCAAAGAGTTTGTATTCAGTTTGCCATCACCATTGCTATCGTGAAACATCGCTATAGCATAGGTACCAGGTTTCAAAGAAGGAATATTCAATTCAACAGAACTATCTTCAAGTTTGACGCATTTTGCTTTTAAAGCATTTTTATCATTGTTAGGAAAACCCCGACTGCTAGAAAAAATACTAAAACAAACTTGTCCTTTTTGATTTTTTAGTCCCTTAACTTTGACACCAAGATTACTATTGGCAATACCCTCAGCACTAGGTATAAATGCTAAATTACCGATAACAGTTAAAAGTAAGATACCGACGTGTAACTTATTCTTCAGTAAATTCATAGAGATAAAAAAACAATAAACCCTTAAAGCATAAAGCAAAAAAATTTACTCTATAAAATTATTACTACACAATGTTACGATTTAATCAGTAAATTTTACAATTTTGTATAGTTTTAACTGTTCTACATCAGAATGAAAATCCGCTTCTCCTTTAGCAACTGAACCTGTAATCATTGCTACTCTAGCATTAGAATTTGCTATGTAAGGTTGTATCTTCTGTTTTGCTAATGCTAAAAGATATTGACTTGCTTGGTTCATGGCTATTTTTAAAATTAGAGATATAGGGGATGCAAAACGTGGTGAAGCAGCGCGGACTTCAGCGTTGCAGTTTGTGAGTTGGTACGGCTTATGGTTTAAGTTGTTATGTATATATAAATAAAGAAGGTTACTTAATATGATTAAAAAAGAATTACTAATTCAAGAAATAGAATCTTTACCTTCAAAATTATTAGCTGAAGCATTAGATTTTATTCGTTTCATCAAAATTAGTCATGCCAAACGTCAATTAAAAGATGATACTGGTTCAAATTTTAATCCTCAACAGCAAACAGAAAAAAAGCTTTATCCACTACATAATACACAGCCATATAATTACGATAACCCAACAGAACCCGTTGCCTTAGAAGATTGGGAATTTTTGCAATGATTGTAATTGATTCAAATCACTTGGTGCTTGACGCTACAAATCTTATAACTACCTACAAAAATTATTAAAGCGTCACACACTAGGGTGTGTATTTGATAAAATTTCGATATTTTTCGTTCATGCAACTTTTATGTTGGTAACAACCACAAAAATTCCGACCGAATTTAAAATTTTCAAGCATAATCATCAGCCAGGTAAGAGGTTTATATTTCCTATTGAGACATCTGGAAATGATAGTTTACCCGGTTTATTTATTACAGTTTTGTAATTTTATTCAATCAAGTAAAAACGGAGCATCCCAAATGTGTAAATTTATTTTTTTGTAGTGCGTTCACGTAGTATGTCCGTAAGGACAGCATCTTGCTCGCTAGCGACTACTAGGGAGCGAGACGCTCCCACTAAAAATTTTATTTTTGCAAAATTGGGATGCTCCTAGTAAAAAGGTTGAGGTTATCTCTTTAAGCGCTTCAGATAAATATGATTTTATGAGTATTGCGATCGCGCTTGGGTATTTGAAATTTTATAGCTGCTGATTTTTGATTTGAGAAGAGGAAAAAATTGATTTTGGGGTGTCCTAGTTAGCGGTAGTGATTTTATAGTCTGAAATCAATATTTTAGGGATTAGCGTTAACCTTAGTTTTTATTTTTTATGCTGCCAGACGGTCCTTTAGATCAATTGGAAGACTTATTAGAACGTACTAAACAAGAATTGGATATCTTAAATACGAACCCTTTCGCAGATCAAGACTTAGCTAAGATCTTAGATGAGATACGCTACCACATAGGAAATGCTATGAAAGTGATACAAAATATTAGAAATTCCTAACTAATATATTCATATAACTATTTACTTTAGATTGTAAACTAAGTTGAAGTTGAAATTATTTATAATAGTAATGAAAATTAAAAACTAATATTAATTCTTATTCTATTAATACTTCAACTTAATAAAATGTAATTGAAATACTAAGTTATCGTAACTACTATTTGAAACATAATCTATTTAGAAGACTTCTCTAATAAATCTTCAATAAATGTGGTTAAAAGCTCTTTAGCAGGTTGTGACAATTTCTTGTTTTTTTGCATAATTGTACGTAAGAGCTTATTTTTGGGTTTAAATGAATCGTTTTTATTAATAATTATTTTCATACATTCAAATGCTAGCTTATAAGAATAATTGCTATTAAGCATAACTAACTTATCGTTTGGAAGATTGATACGTGTTGTCTTTTTCTTTAAGCATTTTAATAACCAATCAATATACTCGTGGATGCTTTGCTTGAATTTCCGTTGTTTTTCTTTTGAATCAAGTTCTCTACCTGGATTTGCCAACGATGGCTCTCGTTCCAATACATCTTTAATTACTTTTTTCTCTAATTCATCTCTTTCTAAATTCAGCCAGTTACTAGCTTCTTCCCATATTGGAATTTGTTCAAAAATATTTCGTAATGCTTCGCTTTTTTGATTCAGTTTATTTATATAATCTTCAATCTTTTGCTTATGTATTGAATCATTTATATTCTCTGCAAAAATTTTGAGAACCTTTTGATTATCATCAAAAAAACTAGTCATAGACTGGTATAACTCTTTTTGCTGATTACTTGTGTAATTATTCCCTTTTTTAGCTTTTAAACTTGTATATATTGAAACTGTAGTACCAAATAAACTCGCAGATGCTGTGATTAAAGCAGCTATTACTGGTGCTTCCATTGTAAAATCACCTAAAAACATATTGACTAAATTTTAAATACTTAGAACTTAATAAGTAGTAAATAGGTACTAGTAATAAGTCTTTATAAATCTATAATGCTTAAGAAGGGAGAAAAGCTTTTCTTCCCCATAGACATAAACCCAATCGGAGACTTCTATTATTTGATTTGTACTAGTGTCTCCAAAACTTCCGACTCCTCCTCCTTAATCCGCTTCATCATAGAAGCCGCCGTATTCTTATTAACCCCAATCTCAGATGCAAGCTGACGCACGCTAATACCTCCCGAAGAATTCATCACAAGACGAATCGCTAAAAACCATTTATCTAAACTCACATGAGTTTTGTGGAACAGTGTACCAACTGTTACACTAAAAGATGTGTAGCATGAATTACAATGATATCTTTTCTCTCTTTTGTATGCTGTTGCGTTGATTGACTCGCAGTAAGGACACTTTGGCTTACCATCCCAGCGGATTTGCTCAAGTACTGCTAAATATTTATCGTTATTTAATGTCATCATTATGCTCAGAACTCTGGGCATAACAATGTCAAAAAAGATTTATAATAAATGTATTTATACGGACGTATAGTAAAAAAACGCTGAGGTTGTTTACCTGAGTGCTTTATTATAGATATGAATGTAAATGTGATATAGTCACACACTAGTACATAAAGGCAGAAGGCTGAAGCTAAAAGCCTTACATAAGAAGCTTTTTAACAGTATTTAATGGTTGTTTTATTTACGCCGTGCTGTACTAGTGGTCTGTCCCATTAGTTTTGATAGATTGGATATTAGTCCTATTCATAGGACTTTCGCTATTAGACGGGGGTTTATAACCCCCGACGGGTTGCGGTTAAAACTAGTCATATTTAATGGGACAAAGCACTAATCACACACCCTACAAAAACCACAAAAAAAGGACAGGTTTCAAAACCCATCCCTTTAATCAAACAAAAATTACCATTACATTAAACTAACTACCAATCTCCGGCGCACTCATCGAAACAGCAGGCACTTTCTGCTGAGCCAAACTCGGTACAGAGCCACGTAATCTAGCTGTTAACTGCAACGTTGTCGCATCGTAAACTTGAGTCAAAATCTTTGGATACAAACCAATTCCAATAATTGGAATCAACAAACAAGCAACAATAAATATCTCACGGGGTTCAGCATCGATTAATTTTTGACTAGAAATCAACTCTTGGTTTTCTTCCCCGTAGAAAATCTCCCGCAACATTGACAACAGATAAATCGGAGTCAAAATTACACCAACTGCCATTAAAAACACCACAAAAATCTTAAAAGTGTTGCTATAAGCATCGCTGGTGGCAAAACCGACGAATATCATCAACTCCGCCACAAAACCACTCATTCCTGGCAAAGCTAAGGAAGCCATCGAACAAGTGGTAAACATGGCAAAGATTTTACCCATTTTTTGACCAACACCGCCCATTTCATCGAGCATCAAAGTATGGGTTCGATCATAAGTCGCACCAACCAAAAAGAACAAACTCGCTCCAATTAATCCGTGAGAAACCATTTGCAGTACCGCTCCACTCAAACCTAAGTCAGTGAAGCTAGCAATCCCAATCAGTACAAACCCCATGTGAGAAATTGAAGAATAAGCGATTTTCCGCTTCAAATTACGTTGCGCGAAAGATGTCAAGGCGGCGTAAATAATATTTACAACCCCCAAAATGATTAACGCTGGCGCAAAATAAGCGTGAGCATTGGGCAGCATTTGGGCATTCATCCGCACCAACGCATAACCGCCCATTTTTAACAAAATCCCGGCTAGCAACATATGCACAGGGGCTGTAGCTTCTCCGTGAGCATCCGGTAGCCAGGTATGCAGGGGAATAATCGGTAATTTGACAGCATAAGCTATCAAGAAAGCTGCATACAGCGCCAGTTCTAAATTGATGGGGAAATTCTTAGCGCCCAACGTTAGCATATCAAAAGTAACGTTATCGCCGTAAAATGCCATTGTGAGGGATGCGAGCAGAATAAATAACGAACCACCAGCAGTGTACAAAATAAATTTGGTGGCTGCATATTGTCGTTTCTTACCTCCCCAAATTGCCAGGAGCAGGTAAACCGGAATCAATTCCAGTTCCCACACGAGGAAAAATAACAGCATATCTTGAACTGCAAAAACGGCAATTTGTCCACCGTACATTGCCAGTATCAAAAAGTAGAATAGCTTGGGTTTAAAAGTTACAGGCCAAGCGGCTAGAATCGCCAGCGTGGTAATAAATCCAGTCAAAATAATTAGGGGCATTGATAAACCATCTGCCCCTACCGACCAATTTAAATCTAATTGTGGAACCCAAGCATAACTCTCGACCAATTGCAAATTGGGATTTGAGAAATCGTACTGAGTGTAAAAAGCGGTAACAATCAAGGCAAAATCGATCAACCCGATTATCAGGGCAAACCAACGTACTGTTTTACCGTCCTTATCGGGGATAATAGGAACTAACAGCGATGCTGCTACGGGCAACAAAATAATCGTTGTTAGCCAAGGGAAATTAGCTGTATTCATCGAATTGGTTAGGAAGGAATAATAAATTTTGGCTATCAACTACTAGCTATTAAGTAGCAGTTTTTTTTTGATTTGGCGGTAATGTTTTGCTTGATTTAACAAAACGTGAGTTGGACAAAGTTAAACCAACCATTAATTCGTCGGGTTTTTTAACCTTAATATCACTAACACAATACAAATTTGCTCAAAACCCGACTTCTCACCCAAAGTGAAAGGTGATTGATCAGCTACCGTCGAATTGACGTTAACAAAAATTCCAAAAAGATGAAGGCAGAGAAACTAACTTATCTGCCTTCATCCCCATTACTCTAATTCTTCACAAGTAGAAACCTAACATATGACATTTCCATATCAGGTAACACCAAAGACAATTACCAAGGCTAAAACAGCCCCAAAGATAATCAAGGCATAGAATTGTACACGTCCGTTTTCTAGGTACTTCAAACCTTCACCGCTGACAAGGGTGAAAAGTCCGGTGAGGTTAACAGCACCATCGACAACGCGGAAGTCAACTTCCAAAACTTGTCTGGCTATGCGACGCAAGCCCAGAACAAATACGCGATGGTAAAAATCGTCAAAGTACCACTTGTTAAGAGATAGCTTGTAAAGTGCGGGGTATTTAGCTGCAATGGCTGCTGGGTCGATTTTTTGGACTCGATACATCAACAAAGCCAAGATAATTCCCACAACGGCGATCGCCACGGAAAGACCTGCCATAGTATAAAATTCTGTGGGGTCAAATTCTGCGGCTTTTTCGATCACTTCTGCTAAGGTTTCGCTAGGTGGATAGATAAACTCCTCAAAATAGTTAGCATAAGGAGTTCCGAGTAAACCAATTAGCATCGAGGGAATTGCCAAAACCATTAACGGTAAAGTCATCGTCCACGGAGATTCATGGGGTGTATCGCTGTGTCCGTGACTGTGAGAATGGTCGTCGTGGGTAGAAGATGCCAATTCTCCCTGTTTCATTGCTCCAGGACCAAAATTGGGAGCAGCTTCTGATTCTACAAGAATTGTCGCTGCGGATTTCTTCAACTGCTGCAAAATGTTCTCATCTTTACCCTTGAATTTGCCTTCAAATGTCATGAAATACATTCTAAACATATAGAAAGCGGTAATTCCGGCAGTTAACCAACCGATGAACCATAAAAATGGGTTAACCGCAAAAGCAGAACCGAGAATTTCATCCTTTGACCAAAAACCGGCGAAAGGTGGAATACCCGAAATTGCCAAACAACCAATCAAAAAGGTAGTTGCTGTCACTGGCATATATTTCCGCAATCCGCCCATGGCTCGCATATCCTGAGCCACAACTGGATCGTGACCGACAACTCCTTCCATGCCGTGAATTACCGAACCGGAACCGAGGAACAGCATCGCTTTAAAGTAAGCGTGGGTCATTAAATGGAAGAAACCGGCAGTGTAAGCGCCTACTCCCATCGCCATTACCATATAACCAAGTTGGGAAATGGTCGAGTAAGCTAAACCTTTCTTAATGTCATTTTGGGTAATAGCAATTGTTGCCCCCATAAACGCGGTAAATGCCCCAACATAAGCAATTACGCTCATTGCTGCTGGGACGTGTTCAAATACCGGGTACATCCGAGCTATGAGAAAAACACCCGCTGCTACCATTGTTGCCGCGTGAATCAAGGCAGAAATCGGAGTAGGACCTTCCATTGCATCCGGAAGCCAAACGTGCAGCGGAAATTGAGCTGACTTCGCTACCGGACCGAGGAAAACCAAAATCGCGAATACAACGGCGAGGACGTTACTCAAAGCCCCAGTTTGTACGAGTTCGGCAAGGCGATCGCCCATAATCTCGAACTCGAAGCTTCCCGTTGCCCAAAACAGCCCTAATATACCCAACAGCAGTCCAAAGTCACCAACGCGGTTGGTCACAAACGCTTTTTGGGCTGCATCTGCTGCTGACTTGCGATCGTACCAGAAGCCAACCAGCAAGTAGGAACACATCCCCACCAGTTCCCAAAATATATAAATTTGTACTAGGTTCGGACTAACCACCAAACCGAGCATTGAGGAGCCAAATAAACTCAAATAGGCGTAAAACCTCACATAACCGGGGTCATGAGCCATGTAGCCATCGGTATACACCATAACTAACAAAGCTACACTGGTGACAATCGCCAGCATCACCGCTGTCAGGTGGTCAACAGTAAAACCCATAGTCAAGTGAAAGCTACCCGCTGCTGCCCATTCTAGGGTGCGCGTATAAGTCGCGTGTCCTTGGATTTGACTCCATAACAAACTAAACGACAGCCCCATTGCCGCTGCCATTAAAGAAATAATTAAGGCGGCATTTAGCTGTCGGAGGCGATTAGTCGCCTGATTAAACGAAATTAAGCCCAAACCGACCAGCATCGCTCCTAAAAGCGGTAAAACTGGAATCAGCCAAGCATATTGATAGATTACTTCCATCGAGTCATGCCTACTTTTAGAATTCTCCACTAACTTAGAACATTGCTACGAATTAGAAAAGAAATCGTTGCGACAGAGCATAAGTCTTTGTCCTGCGTCAATTATCTATCCGCGCTGCAATTGTCCTGGTCGGAACTGTTAATAATTGTGACACACACAATTTAAGATAAAATACCCCACCCGGTACTATTTGGGTGGGGTAATTGAAAATAGTTTGATTTTTATTGCTAATTTTCCCCAATAATTCTACTTCAACCCTCGACCTTGCAATATAATGCAACACTTTTACAACAGTCGAATTCAGCTTGTATAATGTAATCTTTAAGAAAATTTTTACCTTTTCTTAAACCTCCATTGCAACAAGCATCAGTTTTGGGGAGTCATCATCTAGTGCTTTGTCCCATTAATTTTGAGGGGTTTATATATTTGTAGTGGGAGCGTCTCGCTCCCTATCAGTAAGCAGCGAGCGTTTCGCTCTTTGGTAGCCATCAGCGAGCTAGAAACTCGCACTACAAATATTTAACCCAGTAAAACTAATGCAATCGAATACTAGTTATCTAATGATAAAGTAGTAGCTTTTAACCTCCGTTCGGCAGAATTATAAGTTCGCGGTAAATTTGTATAACTGTCTTTAATCTCAGACAAAGCCGCAAAAAAGTCTTCTCTACCTCTAAAACCTTCCAAACGCTTTCGTACAATGCCGTTTTGAATTAACAGTAAAGTTGGAAGTGTTTTTAATCGATAGGTAGTAGAAAGTTTAAAATTATCATCGGCATTAACTTCAACTAACTTGATTTCTTCGCCACATTCAGATTTAAATTGCAATAATAAAGGCTTGATGATGTGGCACAAACCACACCAGGGTGCTCCAAAATTGACTAAAACTGGAACTTGAGATTCTAAAACTTCTTTTGTAAATGTCCGTTCACTAACCGACAACACCATGACGCCTCTCGAACTTAATGGTTTTCATTTTATCTTCGATCAAACTAGCCATAATCACACCCGCCGTTTTCTGTCAGCAGTTATTTCCATGACTTTGTTAAAGATGTCCTAAAAAAATGTTAATTACCTCCAGGTTACGTCTATTTTTTGGCGTTGCTGAAAAGATGTATGAAAATGATTCTGCGGAATTTTGAAATCCTTGGGAGACGTGATATATCACGTCTCTACATTTAAAATTCCGCCCTTGGATTCAGCAACGTCTATTTTTTTATCCTCCGGATGCGTCACTTCTTTCAATGTCGGGGTGATAAGCCACTCTATAACGGCTTGGAAGCCTTGTTCACGCAGTTGCTGACATTGCATTTGTTATCTAGTTCTGACAAAAAAGTTACAGATGGCTGTTTGATTTTTTTAATTTCGCTCAAAACTGTCGTCATCCAATATAACCTTCCCACGGGAAAAGGGGGCGTTAACTTGGTTAGACAGATGTTCAAATACAGCAGCTATTACTATTTAATCTCCACTTTGCCAAAAAAACACCCTACAAAAAAATAGTTGTTTGAATTTATCCTACATGGAATTGGTCGTAAAGGATCGTTTATGAAACTCGAATATCTTTGCGCCCCAATGCTTTTGGTGTATGTATTTGGACAAATCATAGCTCACCATTGTACCCTACTAGTTAAGTTGAATAAAAAGGGGTGAGACCACCAAAATAAAAGCACAAATACTACAACTCCAATATAGGCAGGACGAAGAAATTCTTCAACTTTGAGAGATTGACGACCATCGAAAATTGCCGCAAAAGGAATGACGCTAGTGCGTTGCTTAGCTTTTTCAAAAGCTTCCCCATAACGGGAATGCAAACGGCGATCGCCATGCCAAACAGCAAACAAATGGTGTAATACTAAGCCGATAGAAGTGAATAGTGTAAAAGTAGTACCGATCCACAAAGTATGAGCAACGCACCAAATTACTTGTCCTACCATTTGGGGATGGCGGGTAATGCGAATAATTCCGGTTTCATAAAGGTGAACTTGAGGCTTGGAGATAGCAGCAACTTCCAGTAGATTAAATGTGGCAGGATATAAAAATAAAAAAGAAATTGCCGATAGTACCCAAACAAGTGTCTGTATTCCAGGCACATTTTGTACCTGCCACAGTTGTAACCCATCATAACGATGGTTAAAAAAGTAAATAATTAATATTACAGCTAAAACCAAGCTGACAAGTGCAAATAAAACTCGGTAAAGCCTTGCTCCAATGCGTTTTTCTGCTTTTTCGCGCAGGGCTGCTCCTCCACTGTGAGCAATGGCAAAAGTCAATAATAACCCCAGCATGACAAAATGAGTGGAGGTAAACCAACTGGATACAGGCACAATAGTATACATAGTTCAACAAAGAATACAGCAAATTAAATTCAGTACAACCAATACCACAAAGTTCTGCGGAGGAGGATTTTGGTCAAGATGTTGTGCTACTGTCTTTTCGGGTAATGCCTAACTAATTTAATACGCATTGTTATATTCCATGCCTAGTAAAAAAAGCAATGAAAGCCCGAATGTTGCCAAAACTGCTCCTTTCAATTTCGTGGGTTGAGCCTTATGTCTGACCTTCCTTTTACTTTAGATCAGTTACGCATCCTCAAAGCAATTGCCGCAGAAGGGAGTTTCAAACGTGCTGCTGACAGCCTCTATGTCTCCCAACCGGCGGTAAGTTTGCAAGTGCAAAACCTAGAAAGACAACTGGATGTACCTTTATTCGACCGTGGAGGTCGTCGGGCGCAGTTGACTGAAGCGGGACACTTACTTTTGAGTTATGGAGAAAAAATTCTCAGTCTGTGTCAAGAAACTTGTCGCGCCATCGATGATTTACAGAATCTCCAAGGTGGTACTTTAATTGTCGGTGCTTCTCAAACAACGGGGACTTATCTTTTGCCTCGGATGATTGGGATGTTTCGCCAAAAATATCCAGATGTGGGGGTGCAATTGCACGTTCATTCCACTCGTCGCACTGCTTGGAGTGTAGTTAACGGACAAGTTGATTTGGCAATTATCGGCGGTGAGATTCCTGGAGAATTAACGGATTCATTGGAAAAGATTCCTTATGCTGAGGATGAGTTGGCATTAATTTTACCCGTATCTCATCCATTTGCAAAACTGGAAACTATCCAAAAAGAAGACCTATACAAATTGCAATTCATTGCCTTAGATTCCCAATCTACTATCCGTAAAGTCATAGACCAAGTACTCACACGTCACGACATCGACACGCGGCGCTTAAAAGTTGAAATGGAACTTAATTCTATTGAAGCAATTAAAAATGCCGTACAATCCTGCCTGGGTGCCGCCTTTGTCTCAACTAGCGCCATCGCTAAAGAGTTACAAATGGGAATCCTTCACTTTACCCCGATTAAGAATGTGGTCGTTAAACGGACGCTGTGGTTGATTTTTAATCCCAATCGCTACAAGTCCAAAGCCGCTGAAGCTTTTAGTAAAGAAATACTCCCTCAGTTTGCCGCTCCTGGGTGGCATATAGATATGTTAAAATCATCACATATTCCCTTGTCAGTGAATGGTTTAGAAGTACAGGCATCCAACTTGAACGAAACCTAAAGTTATGTCACTAGTCTTTTGTCATAGTTATAACTGGGAAAAGTTTCCGCCTATGTTACTACGACAAAAATAATTACACCAATTACACCAAAATAGAAGATTAACTCTTGTTAAGTTAAGAAAATCATGTGTAAATATTTCTGTCGGATTACTTAAATAGGACTTCACTGTTTGACTAGCTGACAAATTGCTCATGACTTGTGACAAACAATGGAAATTTACTGTACTCGTCCCCAGTGTCCCCGTCCCCAGAACCATTTTGTCGATTTAGATAATGATGCAACTCTGAGAACGGCACAGCAAAAATACTGCACCGCTTGTGGGATGCCTTTAATTTTAGCGGGACGTTATTTACCAATCAAGCTGCTTGGAAGAGGGGGTTTCGGAGCAGCATTTTTGTCACGCGATCGCTATACTCCCGGAATGCGACAATGTGTAGTCAAACAGTTTCTCCCAGCCGGAAATTTGAGTCCAACTCAACTAAAATTAGCTCAAGATTTATTTGAAAGAGAAGCTGTAGTTTTAGAGGAAATTGGCTCGCAACACGACCAAATTCCCGACTTATTTGCTTTTTTCCCGGTGATAGTTCCCGGTTTAAAGCCAAAGGAAGAAGACCAATTTTTTTATCTGGTACAGGAATATATTGATGGAGAAAATTTAGAAGAAGAATTAACTCGTAAGGGCAAATTTTCGGAATCGGAAGTGTTGTTTCTACTACGTTCAATTCTCCCGGTACTGCAATTTGTCCACAGTAAAGGGATTATCCACCGGGATATCAAACCTTCTAATATCATGCGCCATCGGAATGGTAAGCTGTTCTTATTAGACTTTGGCGCAGTCAAGCAAGTCACGAACAGCCTTAGTGAGTCTGGGAATTCTTCTACTGGTATTTATTCTTTGGGATTTGCACCACCAGAACAAATGTCTGGAGGAAAGGTATTTCCTTCTACGGATTTATATGCCTTGGCTGTAACTGTTGTTTTGCTGTTAACCGGAGAAAAGGATGCAACCCAACTATTTGATGCTTACAGCAATCAGTTGCAATGGCAAGATAAAGTAAGTGTTAGTTCTCAAGTTGCCGAAATTTTCGAGAAAATGCTTCGTAGTGCGCCAAATCAACGTTTTCAATCGGCAACAGAAGTTTTAGAAGCTTTTGATTTTTCCACACAACCAATACCCGATACTTCACTCAATTACAATCAACCACAAGTAATATCACAACCACCACCGGCACCACTTCCTCAGCCATCAGCACGTCCTAGTACTCCAGTACCACAATTCTCGACATTGGAATTATTGGCTGGTGCCGCTTTTAGTGGATTTGAAGGGGCTTTAATCTCCATAGCATTGTTAAGTCTACTCAAATCACCTGTTGTTACTTTTGTGATTTCAGCTATTGTTTTAGGAATATTAATATTTTCTCAAACGAAACGATGGATTGAAAAGTGGGATTTAGTAATTATTTCCGCTATAACTTTATTAATTATATTTTTTGTCCGCTTGTTACAAGGTGGACTTGTTATTCAAGAAATAGTTTTGATCTCTTTAGCAGCAAGCTTAGTTGCTGTTGCTTTCACTTCACTATTTCGTCTGATCTATAAAATATTATCTCTACTTTTGTAATAAACATTCAAAAATTATTCAGTTTTAATTGAATTAAAAAAGATTACATAAAATTTAATCTTTGTTAAAGAAACGGTTAAGTCGGCTATCGATAATGGCTGCAAGATTTATTGATTTGCAATCTATACTCTTGAATCTCGAAACGGTATCGGGATAGATTATTATTGACTAATATATTGCATTTTGAACAGAATTTTTCATCGCCAAAAATTCAATTTTTGGTCATAGGATTAACTAAAATTATGCTTACTAAATCGTTTTTATCTGTAAACAAATCAGATTTTTTACTTATCGAATCATATTACAACTAAACTTTGCTACTAATAGCAATCAAAGCAAATTTTACAGAGTTAAAATTAAATTCTTATTCTCTAGAAAATCAATAGCTATATTTATATGTCACAGAAAAACGAGACGGCGGTTTTAGTCTTAGCCCTAACAATTACACTGGGTTTAATCGGTGGAGTCTATTGGTGGTTAACTAGAAACTATGATATTACACTCGGTTCTATTAGCAATAATCAATCTCAGCCTCAGCCCAAATCTCAACCTAATCTACAATCTAATCAAGAAAATTTTGCTTCCGTAAAAGAAGTTCCTTCTGGTTTATTTACCTATGGGGGTAGTACTACATGGGCTCCGATTCGTAAAGAAGTTGATTCTGAACTCAAAACCGCTTTTCCTCAATTTCAACTCCGTTATACCAACCCAACTACAGGGAATCCAGGTTCTGCTACTGGTATTCGGATGCTGTTGAACAATCAGTTGGCTTTCTCCCAATCTTCCCGAAGTGTGAAAGATCAAGAATACCAACAAGCAGAACAACGGGGTTTTAAACTTGAAGAAATTCCCGTTGCTATTGATGGGATCGCGATCGCAGTTAATCCTGATTTAAATATTCCCGGACTTACTTTAGCTCAAATCAAAGATATTTACACTGGTAAAATAACTAATTGGCAACAAGTTGGGGGAGAAAATTTAGCCATTAAAGCTTATTCTCGCCGTTTAACAGAAGGGGGTACTGTCGGATTTTTTAGTGATAATGTCTTAGGAAGTGAAACATTTGGTAGCAATGTCGAATTCACTCTCGATACGACTGATGGCTTAAGGAAAGTGGCACAAAATAAGGCTGGTATTTATTATGCTTCTGCACCTGAAGTGGTTGGACAGTGTGCTATCAAACCTTTACCAATAGGAGTAACATCGAATAAATTTGTTGCTCCATATCAAGAACCATTGATTCAGCCTAGTAATTGTCCACAACAGCGCAACCAACTGAATGCTGAAGTCTTTAAAAGTGGTGAATATCCAATTACTCGACGGCAATTTGTAGTCGTCAAAAGAAATGGTCAAATTGACGAACAAGCAGGTGTTGCTTACGCTAAGTTATTACTTACAGAGCAAGGTCAAGAATTAATTTCTCAAACAGGATTTATCAGAATTAAGTAATGTCGAATAATGTCTAACATTAAAAGCTAATAGTTATAAAGCATTGATAATTACTTATTGGCGATGATTTATTTCAATTTAATAAACAATGCCCCAGAAGTGATTCCTCAATGTTCAATCAAACCCTTGCCGTTGGGGCGAACGCAAGGGAAATATGTTGCTCCTTACCAAGAAACATTCGTCCTCCCTTCGGAATGTCCTAAGTCACGGAACAAATTGAACATTGAGGCTTTCCAATCTGGCGATTACCCGATTACGCGCAGTCTGTTTGTGGTGGTCAAACAAAATGGGCAAACCGAACAACAAGCAGGTGTTGCTTATGCCAACTTTTTACGCACTCAGCAGGGACAGGAATTAATTACCCAAACTGGGTTGTAAGAATTCGCTGACTCCTACTGTCGCGGTTTTAGCTGACTCTGCTAATTGATTCTGCTGGCAAGCAAATTAGATTATCCCCTTGAGTAAGGATTAAGCCGCGCTGACGTAACTTACCCATTAAGCGAGTTACGGTAACACGAGTCGAACCAATTGCACTACCAATTTGGGCGTGAGTGAGGGGGAAGGGCAGAGAATAGCCACGAATTACTTCGGGGTCATTTTCGCTCATCGCTGGTTCTCCATATTCCTCAATTAATAATGTGAGAAATCCTAGGAGTCGGTCAATGGTGCGTCGTTGTCCTAAAGCACTCAACCACAGCAATTTACGCTGGTGTTGGTATCTAAAGGCATCCATAACTTCGCGGCGAAAATGAGGCCAATTATCTAAATCATGCCAGTACATCCACAACACTGCTGTTTGATCAACATGAGCGTATGACTGCAACGTAAAAGGCGATTGGGCAACAATTTCAAACGGCTGTCCTGCACCAACAAAACCCAAGAATGCTTCTTCTGGTGTTCTGTTAATTCGGCGAGACGTTAGTTGGGAAGCAGTAGCGCTCACTTGAGCGGTTCCTACCATGCGGATCGCACCCCTTTGCACCAAATACAGCAATCCAGGTCTAGCTGGAATTCGCTCATCTTTGCTAAAGGTGCGGCAGCGATAGTGTTCTTGCGCCCAATCAAGAATACGTTGCCAGGTTAAAAATGGACGTGATGCCTCAGAAAAAGAGGATTGAGATTGCATAGGTAACAAAGAGCGTTCGGCTGAAGACAAAGACGACATAAAAAAGGTGCAAGGAGTGTCTTTGTGAAAGGCCTTCCTAGGCTTGAAAGTTTGGTCAACTATCCAAAAGGTAGAAAGCCGAAGCTCCTACTCTTTTGTTATACTTCTTACTGTACAATGTTTGTAGTAAAGTTTACCCAGAATTCATTAAATTTTATCTAATTCTAATTTTCTTTGACCAAATATAAAGTTATGTCTAAAGATAGATGACAGAAAATCAATGTTCCTGGGTTTGCACTGTTGTCATCAGTATATCATGTGCCTAAAAAGCTACTAGTAAGTAAATACACAGCAATCATCCAGCTAATATACGGTGAATTGACTAGATCGGTGAGCATTTATGCTCGGTCAGAGAAAATTGAATATATAGAAAAAATAGATATTCCTCTATCAAAAGGCAAAAGTGATATTACAATTTCTTATGTATCTGGGGTAGCGTTACATCTTTCAAAATCTCATAATTCGCTGCCTTGTTCGATAGCTAGCTCAATTACTTCCTATTTATCAGCAATTTGGGGCGAAGATTTATTGGTGGAAGTTTTACCTTCAGGATTGATTTGTATACAAGTCAGCGACTCAGTTTTAGGGGTTTGGTTACAATGTTTGATTGATGGTAGGAACGAATACAAAGGTGACTTTAACCTTTCTCAGAAAATTGTTACATCCGAGTTACCTTCTAAGGTGTTTTCTCTTCAATATGTTCACGCACGCTGCTGCTCTTTGTTGAAACTGGCTCAACAAGAGAAAATAATTGACTGTAACGAATTTTCATTTGAATCCATACCTTGGCTTGACAGTGACGGAAGATTTCGTTTAAATCATCAAGCTGAACGCTGTTTAATCGCCAGTTTAGTTAGATTAGTAGATGAGTTAGAGCCAGTAATAGCTCGTCGGGTAAAATGGGAAGCAGCAGCGCTGGGTTTAGTTCGGTCTTTTGCAGATTTTTGGTCTACTTGTCGGATTTTTAGTGATTTAAGAACGACTAATCCAGAACTAGTCATTGCTAGAATCGGATTGGTTATGGCTACTCAGTCAGTACTACAGTTTTTATTAGAAGAAAAATTAGGTATATCTGCTTGTTCGGAATTATGAGCGACAATTAAGCAATTAATGAAAAGTATAAAAACTTTTGTAACAACTATTGACTAATCAAAGGACTTCGGGTATATTTTCAATTGTGTGAGGAGCGAACCAGTAAGGACACCGAGACGAAACACGGCCAGTCGTCGGTGTCCTTTCTGATTTAAATATTATCTGTTCGCGTTTAATTGCAATTTAAGTTTTTAGCTATTTGCCAATAAGAATTTTTCAATTGCTACGGCTACCCCATCTTGTTCTACATTGGGAGCTACCCAACTGGCTATAGATTGAACTTGAACTGGTGCGTTACCCATTGCGACACTGACACCAGCGTATTCGAGCATTTCGACATCGTTAAAGTTGTCCCCAACAGTCATTACATTATTTCTTTGCAATCCTAATAATTCTTCCGCTACATAACGTACAGCAGCTCCTTTGTTTACCAAAGGATTGGTTGCTTCAAAAAAGGTGGCTACGGATTTAGTTAGATATAATTCTGCTGGGGTGTATTGAAGTTGCAAATCGCCAAGCAGTTGATCGATAATTTCGGTGTCTTCACATAAAGCGAGGATTTTGGTTGGTTCGTTGTTCAAACAAGAACGTAAGTCCCCTACCGGAATTGGTGTAATTCCAGAACGTTCTCCATAGATTTGCGTTTCTTCGGTTAATTCTCGCACATAAAGTTGGTCATTTATATAAAAGTGGACGGATAAAAGTTGACGTAGTTGTGGTTGTTCAAAATAGTCCAACAACTTTAAAGCAATAGATGAGGGAACTGATAAATGCTGGTGAATTTTTTGGGAAACTGGGTCTTGAATCCAAGCTCCTTGATACGCTATTAACGGTAGAGTCGAACCAACTTGTTCGTGGAAGCGCAAAGCTGAACAATACATTCTACCAGTTGCGATCGCCACTTGAATTCCTTTTGCTTGGGCTGCATTTACAGCTTCAATAACGCGATCGTTTATTTTGTTGGATTCTCCTGCGATAGTACCATCGATATCTAAAACTAGTAGTTTGATGTCTTGGGTGGCTGTATTTCCCATGCGATTAGATTTGATGTTAGTTTCAATAGTCCCAGTTAGAGCGTAACAGGCAAAGCGCCAAGAATATCAAGTATTTTCAAATCAATATTAAAGTTAAAGCCACCAATGCTTAGTTTAAACAAAGGTGGCTTTAAGATAAATGGAATAATATCTTTTATATTTGATTTTTAAGTCTTTTAAATCATTATTCCAGGTAAATGTTTAAATGAGTTGACAAACAATGTTTTACATCGATTTACGACGACGGAAAAAGGCTAATGCTGCTACTGTTCCTAAACCAATTATAGTTCCGGGTTCGGGTACTTTTGCGGCTTGTGCAAATTTTGGGCTGGAGGAGCTTTTTCTGGCAATTACTTTGAAATCAGGACCGTTAAAGCTTTTATCTGCATAGATTTGAATACCACTTAAATTAGTAACTCCTAATTGCTCTAAACTGACTCCCCAAGAACCAACCTTTTGATTGCCACCGATTTCTTTTGTATTTATTTGATAACCAGCATTTTGTTGTTCTTTTCTGAGTAACTTAATTGCATTACCAATGATATTTCCTTGATCATCGATAGCTTGAACTGATAAGTCACTATTCATACCCCTTTCCCAGAAAAACAAGTTATCTAATCCTGAATTATCTTCCTCAATAAAGCTATCAAAGAAAACGTCCATCATGAAGGTACCGCGGTCTTCTGTATCAACAATATTGTTCAAGTTGTTATTACCTAAATATTTGGCAAGTTGAACTTCTGTTGGGTCTTCGTTTGAAATTACAGGAGCGCTAGCGTTATCACCTCTATCCGTACTTGCCGCACCGCTATTACCACCTGTATACTTATCGTTGCTGAATGTTCCAACTCTTTCAACAAAGGAAAAGTTACTAAATGTCTGGACTATACCGTTTTTATCTTTTTGCTCAATAGATTGTAATAAAATATCTTTTGTAGTATAATCACTTTCGCTTTTGCTAACATTAGATGTAAAACTTGCAGCTTGAGCAGAATTAGAAACAAATAAAACTGAACCAACTGTTAAACCGATCGAAGTGATTAATTTATTAAATTTCATTTTCTTCCCTTCTCTTTAATTTTCTTTTTTTTAGGCAATTTGGATTGCTCTTCGTTTTTAATTTTGTTTTATCAGCCCTTGATAAGACATCCGCAAACATCCGGATTAAAATTTAAAGTTTGTTGATAAAAACTTAGTTATATTGGGATGATTTATAAAGTTTAGAAAAGCCAGAGTTACAATACACTTTTAAAAGTACTTTTTTTAAATTAATCACTCCGAAATAACAGGATGAATTTGATAAAGATTTGATTAAACTTGGTAAAGATATTTTGTTGATCGCAACACTGGGTTTAAGCAAAAGCAATCTTGTTGTGCTGATTGCGACAGTTGCGAAGCAATCTGAACCCAGCTTTAATTGCTTCTGGATAGTTAAGTATCAAACAATATATAATTCTCATATTGCTACTCAATGAATATATTTAGAGCCTGCTAACTTGTTATGCATTTAATTTGTATAAAAAAGGGTGAGTTTTCCGGTATGTCAGAGCCAGACAAAAACGTTCAGCGTGGCACAACCCTCAGAGGGTACGCACTACATACAATATTTTCAAATTTATGTCCGCAGGAAAGCTTTGAAGACCGCATTATAATACAATGCACAATAAAGCGTCTCGCTTCCTAATCACAGTAGTGGGAGCGTCTCGCTCCCTAATTACAATTAGCAAGCTAGAAGCTCGCACTCCGAGACACACCTTAAAATTAAGGTGGTGGTAGAGTACTCAAAATAAATTTTAGATACCGACTAAAACAAATGTTCCAAAAGGAAAGCAACTGATTAAAATAAATAGATGTCCCTTATTACACGCTCTAAGCAGTTGACTTGCGAGATAAATTCTGACAAAAAACCCACATTCGTCTTAGTTGACGGACATTCCCTGGCGTTTCGTTCTTATTATGCCTTTGCTAAAGGGCGAGATGGGGGACTTCGTACCAAAACGGGTATACCCACCAGTGTGTGTTTTGGCTTTATTAAGTCTTTGCTGGAAGTTATGGAGAAGCAACAACCTGAAGCGATAGCGGTTGCTTTTGATTTGGGTTTACCGACTTTTCGCCATCAAGCTGATGATACCTATAAAGCTGACCGTCCGGGAACCCCGGAAGATTTTATTCCCGATTTGGAAAATCTCCAGGAATTACTTACGGGATTAAATTTACCAATTGTCACTGCTCCGGGTTTTGAAGCAGATGATGTTTTAGGAACTTTAGCTCAACTTGCATCTCAGGAAGGTTATCAAGTTAAAATTCTCACTGGTGACAAGGATTTATTTCAATTAATTGATCAAAATAAGCAAATAAGTGTTCTGTTTTTGAGTAAGGAAACTCTACAACGTTCAAGTACTGGACTAAAAGAATTTTACTCGGAACAAGTCAAAGAAAAGTTAGGGGTTTTACCATCTCAGGTTGTTGATTATAAAGCGCTTTGTGGTGATAAGTCGGATAATATTCCTGGTGTTGATGGAATTGGAGAGAAAACAGCGGTAAAGTTGCTTGATACTTATGGTTCTCTTGAGCAAATTTATCAGTCTTTAGATCAAATTACAGGTGCTACTCAGAAAAGACTTGTAAGTGGTAAGGAGGATGCGGAAAAATCAAAGTTTTTGGCGAAGATAGTTGAAGATGTTCCTTTAGAAGTTGATTTAGAAAAGTGTAAATTAAAAGGTTTTGAAGAAAGTGAATTAAAACCAATTTTAGAAAAATTAGAATTTAGTTTTTTTCTGAAACAAATTAACGAACTTCAACAAAAGTTTGGTGGTAATAACATTCAAGAAATTAGCCAAACTGAAACTATAGAAACAGAAGATAATGATTTGTGGTTTTGGAGTTCTAAACAAACGGCAGAATTTCAACAGCAAAATACTTCACCAATAAAACCACGCATTATTGATACGGAAACAAAGTTAAAAGAATTAGTTGAAATACTCCGACAATTTACCAGTCCAGAAATACCCGTTGCTTGGGATACTGAAACTAGCGATTTAGAACCACGAGACGCAGAATTAGTCGGAATTGGTTGCTGTTGGGGAACTGAAGCTTCAGAAGTTGCTTATATTCCTTTAGGACATAAAAACGGTCAGAATCTCGATAAAGATATTGCGCTACAAACTTTACGTCCAATTTTAGAAAGTACAGATTATCCAAAAGCTTTTCAAAATACAAAATTTGACCGTTTAATTTTACGATGTCAGGGAATTAATTTAGCTGGGGTAATATTTGACTCCATGTTAGCAAGTTACGTTCTTAATCCCGACAGTAGTCACGGTTTAAGCGAACTTTCTCAAAAGTATTTGGGTTTGATGGCTAAAAGTTATCTTGAATTGGTTCCGAAAGGTCAAACTATTGGAGATATTAGCATTCATGAAGTCGCAGATTATTGCGGGATGGATGTTTATACCACATTTCAATTAGTAGGAAAACTGCGGCAAGAATTAAATGAAATTCCAGCTTTATCAAAACTTTTATTAGAAGTAGAGCAGCCATTAGAAGCAGTTTTGGCAGAAATGGAATATCAGGGAATTCGCGTTAATACAGCTTATTTAAAAGAGCTTTCACAGCAATTAGAAACTGATTTAGCTAAGTTAGAAACACAAGTATATGCAATAGCTGGAGAACAATTTAATTTAGGTTCTCCCAAACAATTGAGTCAAATATTATTTGAAAAATTGGATTTAAATAAGAAGTCTTCTCGTAAAATTAAAACTGGATATTCTACTGATGCAGCAACTTTAGAAAAACTGCGAGATGATGATGAAACTGGAATTATTGATGGGATTATTGAATATCGGACTTTATCTAAATTAAAGTCTACTTATGTGGATGCACTTCCAAATTTAGTCAGGGAAGATACTAAGCGCGTGCATACGGATTATAATCAAACAGTAACATCAACTGGAAGGCTATCTTCTTCTAATCCTAACTTACAAAATATTCCCATTCGGACAGCTTTTAGTCGTCAAATTCGTAAAGCTTTTATCCCAGAATCGGGATGGTTAATAGTCACTGCTGATTACTCGCAAATTGAGTTAAGAATTTTGGCTCATTTGAGTCAGGAACCTGTTTTAGTGGAAGCTTATAACAATAATCAAGATATTCATACTGTGACAGCCCGGTTAGTATATGAAAAAGACGATATTACATCCGATGAAAGACGGGTAGCAAAGACTATTAATTTTGGTGTAATTTACGGAATGGGTTCGTTGAGATTTTCTCGTTCAACTGGTATCGATAAAAATCTTGCTAATGAATTTATTAAGAGGTTTTATACTCGTTATCCGCAAGTTTTTGCATTTTTAGAAAGTTTGAAAAAGCAAGCAATTTCTCAAGGTTATGTAGAAACAATTTTAGGACGTAGACGTTATTTTGATTTTACTAGTAACAGTTTAATCAAGCTAAAAAATGCCAAACCTGAAGAAATTGATTTAACTCAATTAAAGAATTTAGGTGCTTATGATGCTGGTTTATTGCGTGCTGCTGCTAATGCTCCAATTCAAGGTTCCAGTGCTGATATTATTAAAATTGCCACGATAAAAATCCACGAACTTTTACAGAATTATCAAGCAAGATTGTTATTACAAGTTCATGATGAATTAGTATTTGAAGTTCCTCCCCAAGAATGGCAAGAGTTGCAAATTAAAATTAAGTCGGTAATGGAAAATGCTCTCAAATTAACTGTTCCTTTATTGGTAGAAGCACGGGCGGGTGATAATTGGATGGAAGCTAAGTAAGGTGAGAAGTCGGGTTTTTAGGATAAATGTCTCTACTACTCCCTTCCTGGCAGAAGATTACCGTTCGCGCAGCGTCTCCCCCAGGGAGAAATAAAAAAACCCTTCTAGGCGCAGAGAGCGCAGAGGAAAGAGGTAGCGGAAAGGTAATTATAGAGCGGGAAGAAAGTAGTTATCTGGTTTTATGATTATTTAAGTTGAAAAACCCGACTTCTGTTTTAAAAATCTTCATCAACAAAAAACTCGGCATCATCTTGATATCGTCGAGGATTGCTTTGTCGAGAATTAGCTATACCCCATAAGGGTTGCAGTACACTCATTACAATCATTCCCACCGCAACACAAAAAGCCAGTACTAAGCCCACAGGAATTTGAATTGATTCAAATGTAAGAAATCTTAACGAAACTGGTGTGGCGTTTTGTACTGAAATAATAGCGATCGCTATTATCCACAATCCGACAACTATTGATAAAATCAGGTTTAGGGTTGTTTTCATATTTCTAACAAAATATTTCTCACAAAAATATCTATTCAGATGCTACCGAATATGATATTATTAAGGGTTAGCAAAACTAGGTAGACGGTTTAGGATCAAAGCTATTATCCATTTCTCCAACCATAATCCCACGACCTGTCAAAGCTGCATAAACTAAATAGGGCGATCGCATATCTCCTTCTAACCAAGTAAGTCCGGGAAATTGCTGTTTTTCGGGGTTACTAATGAGTTTCCAGGTATTTCCCATGTTTTGCGAAATGTACATTGCATCTTTTTTCTCACCACCTACGCGCCCAAATATATAAATATAGGGGTTTTTTTCTGAGTTACCTTTACCAAAGGTGACGAATTCGCAGGTATCTACTGATGCAATTGGATGAAATATTTTACCTCCGTCGGTGGAACGATATAGCTTATTTCCTTCGACATCTTCGGGATTGCGAGCGAAACTCATCCACACATCACCCTGCTGTGTGGGGTTAGGAACTATCGCTGGACGTACCATCCATGTAGGTAATTTTCCGGATGCTCCTTTTCTCCAATTTGCGCCGCCATCGTTGCTGTAATAGAATGTCCAACCATTATAATAATAAAAAGTTTTACCTTGGGGGTCTTGACGGTCAGCTGCCAAAATATACGAACTCAACCAGGGATTAATACTGTTTGCCCAGGATTTTGGTAACGCATCATAATGGGTGTGTTTATCGTTGTTGGAATCAAAAGGTTGGGGTTTGGTTTCGTGGTCTAAGTTACGCGCTAGCTTCCAGGTTTTACCGCCGTCTATAGTATAATGCGTGAAAGGTCCCCAAGTCGGCGACCAAACCATGTTATTTGGGTTAGTCGGTGACATGGCAATTTGACCACCCATGGCGATGGTTTTCTCTCGCTTGGATTTTTCCTCTTTCCACATATTTTCTGTGGGTACGGACTCAAAAGCCTGCCAAGTTTTACCATTATCTTTGGTATATCCATGTATCGGGTAAAACCCTTGCCATTGGTGAAAACCCACAAAAGCTGCATAGTTGGGTTTCTTGTAAGCATAATCCATACCTGTTGCTCCGGCTACGTGGGGGAATGGTACGGGGTATTTTTTCCAGTCGGGGTTTGCCCATTTAAAATCTGGATTGATATCAATATTTACGGGATTAATTTTTTCCCCAGGTACTTGGTGACGGTTGACGTGACGAAAACCAATCATGTCCTGTACCGCACTAATTAAATCTGCTCCCCCCTGAGATTTGGGAACGGGCGGAACTCTTACTATATTCACGTCAAGTTCTTCTAAATTGTTCATCAACCATTTGAATTTGGGGTTTGCAGCGGTTATGTCCGAAGTACAAGCTACACCCCAACCATTTGTCCACCACACTTGTTTGGGATTTGCTGGATCAAAAACTACCACTGATGCACCAGTTCCTGAGTAGGATTGATAATATTTGGGAGCAGATGAATTTACCTGATCTTGAGGATAATTAGCATCATAGGCACCCATATACATTGTTTGCTTGTTCCAGGTTTTACCAGCATTCGTAGAACGGTAAAGGTATTTGTCGGAAATCGTGATTACCATGGTGGGATTATTTCCCTGTACTGCTACAGATGAATAAACTCTTGTTGTGCCATCTGGGGTAATATCAGTCCATTTTCCGTTTTTATATTTACGCACCCCACCGGATTTTTTACCACCGTTTTTACTATGGGTTCCAAAGCTTACGTAAAGTGTACCATCCTTGGCAACTGTTCCGCGTAAGGGGTCTTTTCCTCCTGCAATGTTCAGCCATGTTTGACCAGCATCATTGCTACTCCATACCCCTTTTCCGTGGACTCCTACATATATTGTTTTACTTGCTTGATTCGCTTTCCCAGAATTTTGATCGAAAGCGACAAAGGTAAAACCGGGTATATCTTTATTTTCTTTACCATCGGATTTTTTGTATTCCGGTAAGCTTTTAGCTGCTGGTAATCCGCCGCTAACTTGCGTCCATTCTTGGTTTCCGCTTTTTCTCCACAATCCATCTCGACGAGAAGCAAAGTAAATTATCTCACTTTTATTCGGGTCTAATGCTAAACGTTCTCCGGTATCGGAACGATATTCTTGGTTAGCTCCCATAAAGACATTTTTTTTACCCAAGTCTGTCGGTTTCCAAGTATTTCCCCTATCCTTGGAAACCATTATTTCACCGGAATATTTATACTTCTTTCTGCCATCTTCGGTAATAATCGAACTGCCATGATTTACCGCAGCATACACACGAATAGGCTTTTGGGAGTCAACCGCGATACTCTCAACACCGACACCACCCTTAGAAAAGTTTGTATTAAACATATCCATTAAAGGTATCCATTTCTGATTTTGACGGTCGAAGCGATAAGCACCACCAATATCAGTACGGACATAGACATCATAAAGTTTTACAGGGGTAATCGCCATACCCGTAACGTAACCCATGCCCTGAATATTAACGTTGCTCCATTTAAAGGATTGCGGAATTTTGTTTGGGGTGGACATAACACTAAAGTTGTTCCCAATTAAAACTATTGCGACTGTAGATATCAGTAGCACAAAGAAAATTAATTTACGTAGTAGAGGCGTGAAATGTACTTGCTTGCTGAGGATATTCATTGCTTTGAAACTCTCTCCTTCCTGATGTTCCTTTTTAGGAAGAAAAATAAAAAGTAAATTGGAAAAGGAAGTATAAAATTTATAACTATATAGAAACGAATTGTCTTTGTTTTAACATTTATCCTCTGCCTCGCAGGAACGGCAAACGACATCAGTACCTGAAAGGACACAGGAGTAACCATTCACTCGTTAAAAAATGTAAGAAAACTTATTCTTACCTTTAAAGCTAACGGAACAACCTCGCAACAGCACAGGTAAAATTTGGAAGCAATGGCGAAGTTAGCTCGTCAGAACTGAATAAAGTTGCAACCAGCTTGAGTTGAGCTTTGTCACGTCTATAAACTTCAACTTGCTGCGATCGCCAATCTAAAATCCAATATTCTTGTACTCCTCTAGAAGCGTATAATTTTAACTTTGCTTCTCTGTCTCGGCGTTGGTTTACAACTCCCTCAGAAAGTACTTCAACAGCCAAATCTGGCGCTCCGGTTAGGTGTCCAGCGTCATCAATCAAAGTAGAGAGACGTTCAAAACTAACCCAAACCACATCGGGAATTACGTTATCGGCATCAGTAAAGATAACTCCCGGAGTGGGAATCGCTTGTCCCGACTGGTTTTGTTCTGACCAGTCGTCAAGAACGGTAAAAATTGAACCGATAACTTTTTGATGTCTCCAATGAGGTGCTTTAGTCACGAATAACTCCCCATCAATAATTTCGTAGCGATTGCCGTTATCGGGCAGTAATTCAATATCGGCTGTTGTCCAACGTACTCGGTCTTCAATGCTTTGACTCATGGCTTTTATCTCCCGCGCTATCAGTATTTTAACAAAACTGTTATTCACAACTTGAGGGAAGGTAAATAGGTCAGCACGGAAAATTATCATTGAGACAAGGCAAAAGGCTGTCTTGCTTTCTTGCAAGAGGTAAGAGGGTTTAAGATTGATTTAGATTTCTTTACATAACGCTGTTTTTTTGTACCGACTTACTTAGTGCGACCCGAAAAGGTCGCTCTTTGACTAGCAGGGAGCGAGACGCTCCCACTACAAACGCATTACCCGTCAAAGTTAGTGTGACAGACTACTAGTAGTTACAGCACTTTGCAAGCTTCTACTCTCAAATAACATACAAAAAAGAGGTCTTTTTTGACCTCTTCACAACTTCCTAAAATGATATATGGTTTATTTTTGAATTATTTTAATTTAATATCTACGCTAAACCAGTATTCATACCTTGCTTTCCGGTAGCTAATTCTACTTTAACAATTGTGCCACCCATTTTTTGAATGCGTTGCTGTTCGCGGAACCAGTTTTCGTAAGGAACTAGTTTAGTAAAGTAGGTATTTTGTAGTTCGCGCTGAGTACGAATTCTACTTTGGCTGGGAACGCAAGCAGTAACTTTAAACATCCGCATGGGGTTAAATCTCCTAATAGTAACAATTGAAAATTTTTTAACAAGCTGAATATCAGAAATCTACATTACGGTGTCAGTCTAAAACTCCTACACCAGAATTCTGAATTCTTTTTTATTTATTTCAAAAGAGCAAATCTTTATCAAATTATTGCAAGGCTGGAAATCAATCATCAATACTAGACAGCTAACACATATCAGTTCAAATGCTGAAAAGATGAGCAATCAGACTTTCTAGCACTCATAACTGATTCCCAGACCTCTATCATAAAAATGCTACTAGCTTAAGCCAGAGCAAATGTAGTCGAAGTATACACCCATTTCCTTACCAGCGTCGGGACCAACCAAGCTAGCGGTAACTTCTTTCATTGACTGAATAGCTTGTACAGTAGCTCCAACGGGTACACCCAAGGAGTTGTAGGTTTCTTTCAAACCGTTTAGTACGCGCTCATCCAAGATGGAAGGATCGCCAGCCAACATAGCGTAGGTGGAGTAGCGTAAGTAGTAATCCAAATCGCGGATACAAGCAGCGTAACGGCGAGTGGTGTACATATTACCACCAGGACGGGTGATATCAGAGTACAACAAGGATTTAGCTACAGCTTCTTTGACGATCGCAGCAGCATTAGCAGCAATAGAAGTAGCAGCACGTACTCTCAACTCACCAGTTTGGAAGTAGCCTTTGAGCTTTTCCATTGCGCTGGTATCGAGGTACTTACCTTGAACGTCCGAAGAATTGATAACAGAAGTAATTGCGTCTTGCATGATTATTATTTCCTAATTTCCAACTGTTTTACAACACCTGGGAGATGTGATGTGGCAAATAGATCAGGCTTTTGTTTATTATCATCCCCGCTATAAATAGAGAGACTTTCAACATTTGACCAAAATCTATGTAAATAGGGGAATCAACTCACCCTACTGCATTGCACCTACTAAATAGTCGAAGTAAGCACCAGCTTCACCAGAGTCTTCAGCAGACATCATGCCAGTAGCAACGTTTTTCATTGCACGAACGCCTTCAGCAACTGCGTCAATAGGAGTTCCCAAAGACCTGTACATTTCGCGAACGCCTACAATCCCAATTTCTTCAATGGGTGTAACATCACCAGCAACGATACCGTAGGTAACTAAGCGCAGATAATAATCCATATCGCGCAAGCAGGTAGCGGTCATTTCTTGACCATAAGCGTTACCACCAGGAGATACAACATCGGGACGCTTTTGGAACAGTTGGTCTCCAGCTTGTTTAACGATGCGCTCGCGGTTTTCGGTGAGCATTTGAGCAACACGCAAACGGCGTTCGCCACTTGTAGCAAAGCTCTTAATTCTATCTAGTTCGCCGGGGCTAAGGTAGCGAGCCTCTGCATCAGCATTCACGATGGACTTCGTGACGATACTCATTATAAGGATTCCTCCAATACGAATGAAACCTGAGTGGATTTGAAAGTGGTGTGACTGAAAAACGGTTAGCTGAGTTCAGTTACTGCGGAACTTTTCATGATTCCCAGCCTGTTTGAGTAAACACCAGTACGCAAAAAGGAAACTCAATTACCTTCAAAAATTATTCTCCGGCATTTTGTTGAGTATTTATGACTCTTTTTAACACTTTGTAACATTAATTTTCATGTTCGCCGGTTTTTGGCAGTTGGTAATTGGGGATTGGTAATTGATATACCTCCCACAAAAAGGTGAGTGAGGATTGAGAATTGGTAATTGGAAAGTAAAATTTTTACCCATTACCCATTACCCATTCCCCATACCCAACCTTTGACCTTTAACCTGAATCTACCGTTCGTTATAACGTCCAGTAAGTACGGAAGGAGACAAACTAGACCATGACTGTTTCACTAAGTCAGCAGCAGCTTTAACGCTACCGATGTAGTTACCCGCAGGTAAAGATGGGAAGCGTGGATAAGGTACTACGTCCTCACCGAAGAATCGAGAATACTCTTCAGTACCGACCATTGTTTCTACGGCAGCTTTTAAACCATTATCAGCTAACAGTTTGTTGTACTGACGAATTTCGGCTTGTGTCGCTGGTGCGCGTCCCAAGATGTGACGGAATAGGAACTCAATCACTTTGGTGTTGGGATAAGGCGTATAGAAGCGCTTGCGATAGATTTCCGAACTTGCTAGGGTGCGGACAAATTCGCGCACGGAAATTTCACCATTTCGCAATTTACTATCCAAATCGCTGCGGCGGAAATATGAAGGAACTTGACCGCTAAATACATCCATTACCTGGACGTAAATTGCATCAATTACCTGTTGCTTCTCAGCTTGATTAGCCATAGAAGTCATACGGTGAATCCGCACTGGTTTGCGACGGCTTGTACCGACACCTACTTCTACCGATTGTCCCCGACCATCATTAAAGGAACGACCCAACTGAATAAACAGCGGTCTGCTTTTATCAATTTCGCGAGCTTTAGCCGCCATATCTGCAATTGCTTTACCCATCATCGGCATTTGAGCAACTTGCATTTTGGATTTAACCGGCTCGAAACTGGGGACAACAATGTCCTTGGTTTGCTTGGTCAGTCGGTTGTAGAGTGTTTGACTGTTGGGGAAGTTCGCTGCTGGTAAGGTTTGATAGAGGTTGTAAGGTACCGTATCTTCACCAAATGCTTCTGTATAATCGTTACTGCTCACCATTGCCTTGATGAAAGCACGCAATCCCTGAGTAGCCAGTATTTGGTTATACTTGCGAATTTCCTGTTGGTCTAGAGGTGCGCGCCCCAGGAAGTGCTTGGTTCCTAGTTCAATTACCTTGGTATTGGGGTAAGGGGTATAGAACTCCTTGAGGTATAGACTCGAACATCCCAAACCTTCAATGAATTCTTTAACGTTGATTTCATTATTACCCAATCTGCTTTCCAAGTTCTTGAATTCGCTAGCACTAGTAATGTAAGGTTCAATATCGCGCTCGAAAATCTGACGGTAAGCTGCTCTGATAACGGTTTGTACAGCAACTTTATTATTGGTATTGGCAACCAACTTAAAGATTTTACGTTGTTCGCGCTGCTTGCTAACACCTTGGTTAATCCGAAACTGAATATCTGGTTCGGTACGTGTTTGAGTAACGCTACCAAGTTCGACAAACATTGGTGTTTCTTGTTTCTGAACCTGGGTACCAACATCTTCGCGGATGCTACCTGTACGCAGTTGTCGTAAAGCTACACCTTGGGGTGTCAAATAACGTTCGTAAGGTACGGTATCTTCACCGAAGGCTTCAACATATTCTTGGCTATCAATAAAAGCGTCTACTAATGCGTAGAAACCTTTTTTAGCACAGATGTCGAAGTATTTATTATTTTCCTGACGACCGTAGGTAGGACGACCCAATAAACGACGGTGGATGTATTCTACAGCTTTACAAACGTAGAGCGATGTCCAATACATTTTGCGGAATAAATCGGACTTCGCCAGCATTCGGATGAAGTCGCGGACAGTGATTTCACCGTTTTCTAACTTAATTTCCGCAACTTTCAACCGCTGACCTTCATAAACATCGCGACCGAACACCTGTAGATAAGCAGCTTTAATCACTGCTTGAGTGGAACTTTCGGAAAATTTAACGCTAGCACCTTTACCAGTTCGTTTACTCAAAGTACTGGGAACTTGGTCTAAACGGAAGATTTTTGGACCTAAAGAACCGGGGAAAGCACCACGAGCTTTGGGATTGCTATTTTGGTTATTTATCCCTGGTCCTTGGTGAATCAGGATGCGCTTAGTATCTTTATTGAAAGGAGCGGGACGGCTGCTGGGATTTCTAGTTTCTTTGGCGAAAATTGCCCCGAATTGAATTTCCAAGGGGTCGTTACCGGAACCATAAGGATGTTGGTCTGGTAAAGGTTGGGTGTAGGCTGCGAAAGTTGTGATAAACTGCGGTACCTTGCGGAAAGGAGCGCTGTATTTCAACAAATCTTGTTGCGGTCCCCAGTTGCGACATTCTTGAGCTTCTTGACCCAAGCCTCTGAGGTAAGGAACCGTTTCTTCTCCAAAATAATCGGCGTATTCGTTGGAATCTACCAAAGCATCAATTAATGCTGGTAAACCGCCTCTGGAGATGATATCAAAGTATTTTTGTACTTCTTCACGGCTACTTGGTCCCCGTCCTAAAAAGTGACGGAAAGCGAGTTCTAGCGCACGGCTATTAATAAATGGTTCATAAAATTGTTTGCGATAAAGAGGAGACTTACCCAAACGACGGGTAAACTCTTTCATCGAGATATCGCCATTTTTGACCTGAGATTCCAGGTAAGATATGGACTGAGAATAAGCGCGGGTAATATCGCGTTCAAAGATTTGTCGATAAGCCGCTTTCACGACCATATCTTTTTCCATTCCCGACAACCCAGTCTTCATGACAAACTTGGGTCGTCTTTCTGCCGCATTAAAGTAAATTTGCGGTAATTGTAAACCCTGCTGGTCGCCGCTCGGTCGCTGACGCTTCTTAGTAGAAGGTGTGGCTGCTTTGAATTCGTTGATCAAAACATCCATGTACTGGGAGACAATATCTGTAGCTTCAGCGTCTTTGCGGAAATAGGAAAGGGAAGCAATTTTGATTTCTTGTAAAGCGACAATTGTTGCGTCACCAGAACAAGCTCTTTCAATAATTTCTCGCAATCCCCGCACGTTTACTGAAATAATGTTCGGGTCGCCTGCGACAATTGCATAAGTCGCGTAACGTAAAAACCACGATAAATCTCGCAAACTTTTAGACATATTGCTCGGACCGTAGCGAGCAACGTTAATTGGTCTAAAACCTGGAGGTGTCGGACCGCTAGGAGAAGAATTAAAAATGGAACGTAAATTCTCCAAAAATCCGCCACGAGATTCCACGTAGGTGACGGTTCCTAATTCCATTTGTCTTCGCATATCGATTGGTTCACCAGCAATAGCCATTGCCATTTCTGGTTGCGGTTCTCTTGGTTTTTCCAAGAAAGACATTGGTGAACCACCAACGAAAATCCGGTTTGCAGCGCGAGAAACAATAATTTCGGAATTGTCAGTCAAAGTCTGAGCAATATCCAAACGCTTCTGACCCGAAGCAAAATAACTTTCTAATTCCTTTAATTCACCATTACCCAAAAAGCGGTCTTGTTGTTCCGCTTGAATAATAGTTGATAAAGCTAGAGTTTGATATAGTTGCGGACGTGCAACCGAGCTTCCACCACTTGCCTTAACACTCATCTGATTATTAAAACTCCCATCTAAATATAAGCCGTGTGTGCGTATATTGGGTCGCCTTTAGGCTTCAAGGAGCGGCGTGTTTTTTACTTTTACCGTGTTGCCTTCAAGACTGCCAAAAATTTTAACCCACTAGCTTTTAGATTAGAATGTTTTGAGTTTTATCGGGGTGTTTATTAAGAAGTATGTCGAAAACACATAATGTAGAGACGCGATATGTTGCGTCTCTACAGTGTTGCATCCAATCGAATCAACTGCCCATTGCTCTGATCTGTAATCACATATAATTTACCATCGGGAGCTACCTTCACATCACGCACGCGCTGACCGATTTCGATGGATTTTTGACTGACAATTCTACCTTCTCCATCTAATTCGATATGGCGAACATCTTGGGAAACTAATCCCCCCGCAAATAAATCACCGTTATAAAATGCTAATCCAGAAGGCGCGATTGCTGGTGTCCAAACGACTTTGGGGTCTACCATACCCGGACGAGAGCGTTCTTGAGAAATTTCCCCTCCACTATATTCACGACTATGAGTAACAACAGGCCAGCCATAATTTTCCCCTGCTTCTATCAGGTTGAGTTCATCACCACCACGGGAACCGTGTTCGGTTGACCATATTCTTTTACTTTCCGGGTCGATGGTCAGTCCTTGTATATTACGATGTCCGTAACTCCAGATAGCTGGATTGGCATTTTTTGATGTGACAAAGGGATTATCTTTGGGGATAGAACCATCATCATTTAAGCGGACAATTTTACCAAGTTGACTATCGAGCTTTTGAGCTTGTTCGCGAGGAAGTTCGCCATTAATTTTCAGTGGTGGATTCCCACCGTCACCAATTGCGAACAACATCGTATTATCCGGTAGCCAAACGATGCGGGAACCAAAATGCTGTCCACCGGGTTTGCTGGGTGATGCTTCAAAGATTACTTGTAAGTCGGTTAATGCTTTACCGTCGAATTTAGCTCTGGCAACTCTGGTACGGTTCGCTTGTTGGGTACCGTGGGAATAACTTAGATACACAAAACGATTTTCGGCAAAGTTGGGGTGAAGCGAAATTTCCATCAAGCCACCTTGACTAACGGCAAAGACTTCGGGAACTCCGGTTATGGGTGTTGCTTCGAGTACTCCATTACGAACAATTCGCAATCTACCGGGACGTTCGGTAATTAACATTGCTCCATCCGGCAACCATGTCATGCTCCAAGGATTTTCTAAACCTTCTAAAATCTTTGTTTTTTGAAAGTTCCTAACCTGTGGAACATTTTTTGAAGATGGGACTTCATAGCTTGACTCGGAACCGATTGCTGATGAATCATTTGAGGGATTTTGTGCTGAGGAACACCCAGCAGCAATAAACGCGATTGATGCCATCCCGGATAAAAGTCGCTTTGATAAATATGATGGGAAATACATTTTAGGTCAAAGGTTAAAGGTTGAAGGTTAAAGGTTAAAGGTTTAATTAAACATAGTTAGCAATAAATTCGTTTTCCTAAACTATTTATTAGCAGAATAAGGAGAATTTTTGATATTTTTGATATTTTTTTGATATTTTGATTTTGATGCTCAAATGTGACATGAGAATGTCAACAATTCATTCATAATCTTACAACTCTTATAGTAAAGGTATCTTGTCCGTGCGCTTATTATCGAACCGAAAGATGAGTTTGATTTATCTCTCAGACAAACAGGAATCAAAGATTCGAGAGCCATCTAAATTAATTCACTTTGATAATATATCCATTTAGTAAAGTTATTTCGCTGATTTTTAGTATAAAACAATATTTTTACCGCTGTTAACTTCATTTTAATTCTATGTAGTAAGAACTAATACCGGAGTCAATATTGAGTGAAATAAAGCCAGGTAAAGGGAATTATTATTTGTTGTACTGATACTTCATATTTTATTTATCAATTGTCTTAAAGTTAATATTGCTTCTTCATAATTGAATTCAGTTTTTTCTCGGATTTACGTTTAAATAATGCTTTTGATACATTTTGATAGTTGAAGCAAAACAAAACTTTCTAAAAACTAACGAGATCTAAAATGATAAATAATTTATTGCAAAAGGTTTTAGTTTCCACTGCCGTTGGTACAGTAATTGGATTTTCTGCAATTATTGGTACTGTTAATTCAGCAATGGCTGCATTAACAATTAACTCTCCATCAGTAAATAACAAAGGTCAAACACAAGATATTTCTAATATTGTCCTCTATCTTCAAGATAATTCTGGAACAATTAGTAAAGTAAAAATTGATAGCGTTTCAGGTACAAAGTCTTACGATGCTACAAATTTTTTAAACAAATATTATCCGGATTCTCAAGTAGTAGCTTACACTGTAAAAGCTGGGAATAATAAATCAGATATGGGTCCTGGAGAAGGTGACTTGTTCGTTTTAAATCAACAAAGCACTTTACCCAAGGGTGCTGCTAACACAACTTATCAATATTCACAAGTTTCTCAAATTCAGCCTAGTGCACAAGCACCTGCTCCTACCCCAGTTGTACAAGAACCTGCTCCAACGCCAGTTGTAGAAGAACCTGACATACAACCAGGAAGAAATACTTATGCTCTAGCAGAAGAACCTCCCACCGAAAAAGTTAAAGTTCCTGAGCCTGGAAGCATAGTCGCGATCGCAATTTTTGGAATCGGTGGATTAGTCGCTAAAAAGAAAGTCTCTTCTTAAGAATTTACCAGAATCAAAAGGGTTGCATCACTATTTTATAATTCTAACTAAACCAAGTTATTGCTCTTACGCTTCCAACGTCATAATTAATCTTTAAAAAGAATAAATAGCCACGAATATTTAATCAAAACTTCTATACTCTATGGGTGAGTGTAGAGGTTTTTGTGTATGAATAAATTGAGGGGATTAGTGAAACTATTTTTTGAATTATTGCGATAAAAATATAATGCCATTATCTAATTACTTTACAGCAAAGAAAATCTAAGATAGTATGCGAGCAAAAAGCATATTTTACTATAATTTTTCCACAATGAATGATTATTCCCAAGCGGTTGATTTTACTACTAACAGAGAAAACCTCGATTTTAAAACAAAATTAGCTTATGGTGTTGGAGAGTTAGCAGGAGCAATTCCTAACAATATTTTGGTTTTTTTTGCGCTGTATTTTTTTACCAATGTTGCTGGATTAAATCCTAGTTTTGCTGGTAGCCTTTTATTGATTGGTAAAGCCTGG
Organism: Rivularia sp. T60_A2020_040; assembly: GCA_015272215.1. Lineage (GTDB taxonomy): Bacteria > Cyanobacteriota > Cyanobacteriia > Cyanobacteriales > Nostocaceae > Rivularia. The sequence goes on from JACYMD010000122.1 coordinate 100,255, forward strand.
GATGCCTTTAATGACCCTTTGATTGGCTGGTTAAGCGATAAAACTCGCTCTCCTCTGGGTAGACGTTACCCTTGGATGCTTGCTGGTGCAATTCCTTTGGGGATATCTTTTATATTATTTTGGATTGTTCCACCGACTCGAAACCAATGGCAACTGTTTGCTTATTATAGTATTATTTCTCTTATTTATTACGCCGCTATTAGTTCAGTTTTAGTTCCTTTTTCGACATTAGCAGCCGAACTAACTCAAGGTTACAACGAACGCACAAATTTAGTTAGTTTCAAATCTTCTTTTGCGATTGGTGGAAGTATTTTCGCGTTAATATTAGCTCAAATTATTTTAGATATTGTAGAAGCACCCCGGAGCTATTTATATTTAGGTGCTATCAGTGCTTTGCTATCAATTTTGGCGATTTTGTTTTGTGTTTGGGGTACTTATAAACGCTATAAAATAATTGATAATCAACGCCAAAAAATTCAACGTAAGCCATCAGACCCAATTTTTAAACAATTCAAAATAGCTTTAAACAACAAACCTTTTCTGTATGTGATTGGGATTTATCTTTGTTCTTGGCTAGGGGTACAAGTAACGGCAGCAATCTTACCTTATTACGTCGTAGACTGGATGAAATTACCAAAAACTCATTTTACCCAAATGGCTTTAGCAGTGCAAGGAACGGCATTAATTATGATGTTTTTCTGGAGTGCAATGGGGCAGAAATTTGGTAAAAAAGCTATTTATTGTATGGGTATACCTGCAACAATTATTGCTCAAGCTGGATTTTTCTTTCTTCAACCAGGACAAGTTTTGTTAATGTATATCTTGGCAGTTATGGCAGGAATTGGTATTTCTGTTGCTTATCTTGTACCTTGGTCAATGTTACCGGATGTAGTGGATTTAGATGAGTTAAATACCGGGCAACGTCGAGAAGGAATTTTTTATGGATTTGTAGTACAATTGCAAAAATTTGGTGTTGCAGGAGCGTTATTTTTGGTAGGTAAAATATTAGATTGGTCGGGATTAATACCCACTGTTGCATCTCAAGCACCTCCCATACAACCAGATTCAGCATTGTTAGCAATTCGTTTAATAATTGGTCCAATGCCGACTTTAATGTTAATTATTGGTTTAGTTTTAGCTTATTTTTATCCAATTACTCGTTCTAAACATGAGGAAATTGTTTTGAAAATTAATGAAAAAAGGGAATAGGGAAGAGGGAAGAGAGAATAACACTCATAACATAACCTCACCCCGCCGTACTGCTCCCCTCTCCTAATATACGGAGAGGGGATGGGGGTGAGGTTTTACGAAGTGTATTGCACTCAACCGAAAAGGGCTATATTTTATTTTTTATTATCTTTTATTTTTTCACTGTATTCACAACCTTATAATCAGTTAACTTAAAAAGCGTAGCTGCCCAACGTTCCGTAGGATAAATTTCTTTCACATCTCCACTAAAACGAATCATCAACCCATCTTTTTTAAATTTATCAGGTAAATTACAAGGAGCAAATCTACTACGATTATCTTCAGTCACAATGATATAAAGTGTCTCATGAAGACGCTTGATTGTACCAACTTGATTTTTTACTGTTTCTACAGTTTTTCGATTATCAAAAGCGCATTTAGAAACATTTTCTTGCTTCCTCCCAATTAATCCCAATTCCCTCAATTCTTTCTGAGTTTCTTGATTCCAAGCACGTACTGAACCAAAAGCACCATCATAAACTGCATTCCAAGGTTGAGTACCTTGATTTTCTGCAAAAAATATCAAATTTCCACCCGGTTTCTGAATAAAATTATCACAAGAAGTTAGATTAAATCCTTTCAGATTTACAATTTCTGGACCATTACCTTTAAAATATCGTTTAACTTTAATTGTCAACGTGTCTTCTTTAACTCTTTTGACAATTCCTTGAAACACAATCGGTGTCCTATTTACTCTTTGAGAAATAGTTGCTGGTTTACTTCCTGGTGCTGGAGAACAAGCATAAACTGGCTGTATAGGGGATAAACTTAAAGTGATAGAAATTGGTAGACTTAATCCAACTATTCCTAACAACAAGCGAGATGAAGATTTCAAATTCAACATAAATTATCAATGAATTAATTGATTAATGTATAAAAATCAAAATTGAGCAACAGGTTAACAACAAATAAGACTTCACAAATTTTATTCAGGTTCCTATCGTCAAACTAATAAACTATTTTACAACACTAAAATTATATCTTTAGGTAGATGCAAAAACTAAATTATTCTTAGATAATAATTGCCTCTTCATAAAAAATCATTAAAATCAGTATTTCCCAAAGACTTAAAAATGTGGTAGGAAACATTGATATACTTCATCAAATTTCAGCAAATTTTCGGTACAAATTGAAATATAAGAAGACGCAGCAATACGCCCCGTCTCTACAGTAAATATAAAAAATAAATTAAACTCCAAAATCAATCCAAAATCTCAAATCTAAAATCCAAAATCCCATGTCCGACACTCAACAAGTAAGCAACGCTGTAGCCAATCTTTACAACACCTATCCCTTTCCCCCAGAACCTTTACTCGACGAACCACCACCGGGTTATAACTGGCGCTGGAATTGGTTGGCTGCTTACAACTTTTGTACAGGACAAAAACCCCTAAAACAAGATATCCGAATTCTTGATGCTGGTTGCGGTACAGGGGTAGGAACCGAATATTTAGTTCATCTCAACCCCCAAGCATCGGTAGTTGGAATTGATTTGAGTGCAGGTGCGCTAAATGTTGCCAAAGAACGCTGTCAACGTTCAGGTGCGAATCGTGTTGAATTCCATCATCTCAGTTTGTTTGACGTAGAACAATTACCCGGTGAATTTGATTTAATTAACTGCGTCGGTGTTTTGCATCATACATCAGAGCCGATTCGCGGCATTCAAGCTTTAGCGAAAAAACTAGCGAACGGCGGTTTGATGCACATCTTTGTGTATGCTGAATTAGGACGCTGGGAAATTAGCTTGATGCAAAAGGCGATCGCACTACTCCAAGGAGACAAACGCGGTGATTATCGCGATGGTGTTAGTGTCGGCAGAAAAATATTTGATTCATTACCAGAAAATAACCGTATAGTCAAGCGAGAGAAAGAGCGTTGGGCTTTAGAAAATCAGCGTGATGAAAACTTTGCTGATATGTATGTTCATCCCCAAGAGATTGATTACAACATCGAAACTTTATTTGAATTAATTGACGCTTCCGGTTTGGATTTCGTTGGTTTTTCCAACCCCGGTTACTGGAATTTAGAAAGACTTTTAGCAAAAGCCCCAGAATTAATCGAACGAGCAGGAAATTTAGGAGAACGAGAACGTTACCGATTGATAGAATTATTAGACCCAGATATCAGTCACTACGAGTTTTTTCTGAGTCGTCCACCCCTAAATAAAGTTGACTGGTCAGATGAAAATCAGCTTATTGCAGCGATTCCAGAATTAAACCCTTGTATAGACGGATTTCCGGCATCAAGTATATTTAATTACGACTATCAACTAATTAGATTGTCAGAAAACGAGATCGCCTTTATGCGAAACTGCGATGGAAGCTCAACAGTAAAAGAAATTTTGCATAAAGTTCAATTAGACCTAGAAAAAATCAAAGAACTTCAGAAACAGCAATTGATAATTTTAAGGAGTTAGGAGTGCGAGCATCTTGCTCGCTCGAAACTAGCGAGCAAGATGCTCGCACTAATTAATATTTCCACTCTCGATTCCCAATTACCCATTCCCAATTACCAATTACCAATTACCCAATTAACTGTTAACTGAGAACAGTTCGAGCTTTACTAAATGCTAATATCACTCATGACAACCCGGTCGAGTCACGGGTAAAATCCTGGATAAGAGTTTTTCTGCTCCGCTATCTTCTTCTCTCCAAGAATCTCGAATATAGATAGCCTCTGGGAAACACATCTATCTCTGTTTGTCATCCGTGTTTTGAAGTAACTTAAAGTACTGTATTATGCGGTGAATGTTGTTTATGTTTGTAAATGTGTCGAAAAATTAAGGTAACCGTTTAGTTGAATGATGTTTTTTGGTAACAAGAAGTTAATTGTTTTTTTCTAAAGTAATGTTACCCAACCATGATATGATTCAACTGACTGGATTTGCAGTCAACATCAAACTTCTGTACTGGTTTCAAGTCCCGTGAGCTTGTCAGACAAAACGATTGAATCCGCGCCTTCGACAATAGAAAATGCTCAACCTGGTTTTGAGGACGCAGAGCCAGGGAATCCCATGCAAGATTTCTACAACCTTTATCAAGAGTTGTTAACTATAACTCTTGCTTTAACGGGAATTTTTTTTGCGTCCGTCTGGATATTTTATTCCTTAAACATTGCTCTAAATTATTTAATTGGAGCATGTGCTGGGTTACTTTATCTAAGAATGTTAGCAAAAGATGTTGAGCGCTTAGGTAGAGAAAAGCAACAGCTGAGTAAGACTCGGTTGGCTTTAATAGTGTTGTTGATTTTACTAGCAGGGAAGTTGAATCAATTGCAAGTCTTGCCTATATTTTTGGGCTTTTTAACCTATAAAGCAACGCTGATAATCTACGTAATTCGTGTGGCATTCAATCCTGATTAGCATAAAACTGGGTAACTTAAAAAGCGATCTCTCCAGTTAATATGGTCGAAACGTAAGTAATGGTCAAGTAAATGGTAGATTTTCTGAACGCTTTCAATTGTGTGACTCTTGCAAAATTGGAAGTAGGAAAACATTTGTACTGGCAAATTGGGGACTTAAAATTACACGGACAGGTGTTTCTGACCTCCTGGTTTGTAATTGCCCTGCTGGTGATAGTTTCCATCTTAGCAAGTAGTAATATTAAACGGATTCCGAGCGGTATACAGAACTTAATGGAGTATGCCCTAGAATTCATTCGGGATTTGGCTAAAAACCAGATTGGCGAAAAAGAATATCGCCCTTGGGTGCCATTCGTAGGTACTTTGTTTTTGTTCATTTTTGTGTCAAATTGGTCAGGGGCACTTGTTCCTTTCAAGTTAATAGAGTTACCTGAAGGGGAATTAACTGCTCCGACTAGTGACATCAACACAACTATTGCTTTAGCATTGTTGACATCCTTAGCGTATTTTTACGCTGGGTTCAGCAAGAAGGGTTTAGGGTACTTTGGCAACTATGTTCAGCCGGTATCATTCATGTTACCTTTCAAGATAATTGAAGACTTTACAAAGCCTCTTTCCCTGAGCTTCCGTTTGTTCGGTAATATTTTGGCTGATGAACTGGTAGTAGGAGTATTAGTTTTGCTAGTACCTCTATTTGTGCCACTACCTGTAATGGCTTTGGGTTTATTTACCAGCGCGATTCAGGCATTAATTTTTGCCACCTTGGCGGCTGCTTACATCGGTGAAGCGTTAGAAGACCACCACGGTGAAGAACATGGGTGACATTAAAAAGCCCCATAATTCCGTTAGTTTTTAGTATTAGATGAAGTTGTCAAATAGTTAGTTAATAACTAACAGATTTCAACTAACAACTAAGACATTTCAACTAACACATTTCAATTGAAAACCAATTCTTTTCTAGTAAACCAAGGAAATTTATCATGGACCCATTAGTTTCTGCTGCTTCCGTATTATCTGCTGCTCTCGCTGTTGGTTTGGCTTCTATCGGACCTGGTATTGGTCAAGGTAACGCTGCTGGACAAGCGGTAGAAGGTATTGCTCGTCAGCCAGAAGCAGAAGGCAAAATTCGCGGTACCTTGCTTTTGAGCTTGGCATTCATGGAAGCGCTAACCATCTATGGTTTAGTTGTATCCTTGGTGCTATTGTTTGCTAACCCCTTCTCATAGTTTAAATACTGAGAAGAAAGTTAGGAGTAGAGACGTAGCAATGCTACGTCTGTACCGGAGTGAGGAATTAAGAGTAAAGAGTTAGCAATAAGGAATGAGTTGTTAATTAATAACTCATAACTTTGAATTAATAACTCATAAGTTTTAATTAGTAACTCATAACTCATAACTCATAACTCATAACTGGTAAAAGTTGGAGCAAGTAATATGCATTGGATGACCTTATTAGCTGTAGAAAAAGTTGCCAAAGAGGGGGGTCTTTTTGACATAGACGCGACTCTACCTTTGATGGCAATTCAGTTTCTACTTTTAGCTTTAATTCTGAACGCAATTTTTTATAAGCCGTTAGGTAAAGCCATTGATGAACGGAACGAGTATATCCGTAATAATCAATTGGAAGCAAAAGAACGACTGACAAAAGCGGAAAAATTAGCGCAGCAGTATGAAGAGGAATTAGCAGGTGCGAGAAGACAAGCACAAAAAGTGATTGCTGATGCTCAAAAGGAAGCTGAGAAAATAGCTTCCGAAAAAGTAGCAGTAGCTCAAAAAGAAGCCCAAGGGCAAAGAGACGAAGCGGCTCAAGAAATTGAGCAACAAAAACAACAAGCTTTTGCTTCTTTAGAAAAAGAAGTTGATGGTCTCTCTCGTCAAATATTAGAGAAGCTTTTAGGAGCGGATTTAGCAGCAGAGCGTTAACAAACTGTAACTCAATGAGGTAATGGTTTGTAAATTTGTTTGGCTCAGATGAAGGTAATTACTACTTTCTAATTCGTAATTATTGACCAATATATAAATGAAGGGTCAGTGAAAATAGAAAAATAGAAAATAGCAATATTTTTCTGTAAATAAAACTGCTCAAAATAAGAATTGATTAATTACGAATTATGAAACTTGTAAATTACTGCTAATGATTTGGTTATTGAGAGATTTAGATTTATAGATGCTTGAATAGTAGAGCATTGTAATTTTTTTCAGCTGAAGGCAGCGCAATAGTGGATGAAATAAAATGGGGACTTTTTCAATATTAGTGGCACAAGCCAGCGCCGTCGGAAGTGAGTTAATAGAAGAAGCAGGTCATGAGGGTTTTGGTTTTAATACCAACATCTTAGATACTAACCTGATTAACCTGGCGATTATTATCACAGTATTGTTCGTTTTTGGACGGAAAATTCTGGGTAGTACTCTCAAAGAACGCCGCGAAAAGATCGAAGCTGCGATAAAAAGTGCAGAAAAACGCACCCAAGATGCAGCTAGTGCTTTAGCAGAACAACAACAAAAGTTGGCTCAAGCTCAAGCAGAAGCCGAAAGAATCAAAAAAGCAGCACAAGAAAATGCTGTGAAAGCAAAAGAAGCCATACTCGCACAAGCAGCTGTTGATGTGGAAAGAATGAAGCAAACAGCAGTCGCAGAATTGAATACAGAAACAGATAAAGCAATTAACCAACTGCGACAGCGCGTAGTCGCTCAAGCTTTAGAAAAAGTAGAGTCGCAACTCCGTGGTGGAATTGCCGACGATGCTCAGCATACATTAGTTGACCGCAGTATCGCGCAACTGGGGAGTTAACCATGAAAAGTAACATAGCAAACGCTGAAATATCCCGTCCTTATGCTGAGGCATTGATGTCGGTAGCGCAGTCAAACAACGTTGCAGATAAGTTTGACTCTGATGTACGTTCTTTATTGAACTTACTACAAGAAAGTGAAGCCCTGCGAACCTTTTTTGCCAATCCCTTTATTACTGCTGAAGATAAAAAGGGTGTGATTAGCAAGATTCTGAGCGATGACACTAATCCCATCTTCCGTAACTTTTTGATGTTGTTGGTAGATAGACGGCGAATCATATTACTGGAAGATATAGCTCAGGAATACTTAGCCTTATTGCGGCAATTAAATCAAATCGTATTAGCCTCCGTGATTTCTGCTGTTCCCCTCACCGACGAACAAAAGCAGACAATTAAAGAAAAAGTCAAATCAATTGAGCCGAATGCTCGCGAAGTCGAGTTAGACAGTAAGATTGATAGCGACATTATTGGTGGCGTAATTATTAAAGTCGGTTCTCAGGTAATTGACTCTAGTTTACGGGGTCAGTTACGCCGTTTAACTTTAAGCTTGAATAAAGGCTAAAACAATTTTGGATTTTAGATTTTTGATTTTGGATTGAATGTAGTTGGTTGTTAGTTTTTATTTGGGATTATGGAAACTAGCTGCTAAGTATTCACAATTGAGTAATCTAAAATTTAGAATTATCATTTCTTTTCGTATCCAAAGAAGATAAAAAGATGGCAATTAGCATTAGACCAGACGAAATTAGTAACATTATCCAACAGCAAATCGAGCAATATGACCAAGAGGTTAAAGTTGCTAACGTTGGTACCGTGTTGTCAGTAGGTGATGGTATCGCTCGCATCTATGGCTTGGAAAAAGCTATGGCTGGCGAGTTGTTGGAATTTGAAGATGGTACCACGGGTGTTGCGCTCAACTTAGAAGAAGACAATGTTGGTGCGGTATTGATGGGTGATGGTCGCCAAATTCAAGAAGGTAGTACCGTTACAGCTACTGGTAAAATTGCTCAGGTACCCGTGGGCGATGCCATGATTGGCAGAGTTGTTAATGCCTTGGGTGAACCAATTGATGGTAAAGGTGAAATCAAGACTACAGAAGGCCGTTTGATTGAATCCATGGCTCCCGGTATTATCGCTCGTCGTTCCGTACACGAACCGATGCAAACCGGAATTACCGCTATCGACGCGATGATTCCTGTAGGTCGCGGACAGCGAGAATTAATTATTGGTGACAGACAAACTGGTAAAACTGCGATCGCGATCGACACGATTATTAACCAGAAGTCAGAAGATGTAGTTTGCGTTTACGTAGCTATCGGTCAAAAAGCTTCCACTGTTGCTAACGTAGTCCAAACCCTGCAAGATACGGGAGCCATGGATTATACCATCGTGGTAGCAGCTAGCGCTTCCGAACCCGCACCATTACAATGGTTGGCTCCTTATACTGGTGCTGCCCTCGCTGAGTACTTTATGTACAAAGGTAAAGCAACTTTAATTATTTACGACGATTTGACCAAGCAAGCGCAAGCTTACCGTCAAATGTCCTTATTACTACGTCGTCCACCCGGTCGTGAAGCATATCCTGGAGACGTATTTTACCTGCACTCCCGCTTGTTGGAACGCGCTGCTAAACTCAGTGATGACCTCGGTGCCGGTAGCATGACCGCTTTACCAATCATTGAAACCCAAGCTGGTGACGTATCCGCTTATATTCCTACCAACGTAATTTCGATTACCGACGGTCAGATATTCTTATCTTCCGACTTATTTAACGCTGGTATTCGTCCGGCAATTAACCCCGGTATTTCCGTATCCCGCGTGGGTTCCGCCGCTCAAACCAAGGCAATGAAAAAAGTTGCCGGGAAGTTGAAGTTGGAATTAGCACAATTTGACGAATTGCAGGCTTTCTCGCAGTTTGCATCCGACTTGGATAAAACTACCCAAGACCAATTGGCGCAGGGTGTACGCTTGCGGGAATTATTGAAGCAACCGCAAAACCAGCCACGTGCTGTATACGAGCAAGTTGCAATTCTGTATGCGGGTATTAACGGATATTTAAGCGATATTGCTGTTGATAAAATTACAGACTTTGTAGAAGGATTCCAAGAATACTTGAAGAATAATAAAACCGAATTCAAGCAAGGAGTTCAAGACAAGAAAGCCCTTGGTGAAGACGAAGAAAAAGCGCTTAAAGAAGCGATTATCGACTTCAAGAAAACCTTCATGGCAACAATTTAACAATTTTGGATTGGGGATTTTGGATTTTGGATTGAATCTAAAGTCCAAAATCTCACAAAACGTCGGATGTGAAATAGAAATGTTTGGTCAACACTACTAAACAACTGAATAAAATTGACGTTAGACGTAAACAGGAATAGCCGCTTCGGAACCGCACCAACAAGGGTGAATGTCTCTTGGGCGGGGGTTAGTGCGTGACACAGAAGAAGCCTATTATTAGGTTAAAAATTGCTCAAAGTGTCACACACCCTACGAGAAAAAATGTGCCTTTTTGCCAAGTCCTAATAATCTAAAAATCTAAAATCCAAAATCCAAAATCTCAAATCGAATTATGGCTAATCTAAAAACAATACGCGATCGCATATCATCAGTTAAAAATACCAAAAAAATTACAGAAGCCATGCGACTGGTGGCAGCAGCAAGGGTACGTCGCGCACAGGAACAGGTAACTTCAACCCGTCCGTTTGCCGACCGTTTGGCACAGGTATTATTTGGTTTACAAAGCCGTCTTACCTTTGAAGATGTAGATTTACCGCTGATGAAAAACCGTGAAGTGAAAACAGTCGGGTTGCTGGTAATTTCTGGCGATCGCGGTTTATGCGGGGGCTACAATACCAACGTAATTAGACGTGGAGAAATTCGCGCCAAAGAATTACAGGCTGAAGGGTTGGATTACAAATTTGTACTGGTTGGACGCAAAGCTACCCAGTATTTTCAACGTCGTGAACAACCGATTGAGGGTACATATACCGGCTTAGAACAAATTCCCACCGCAGCGGAAGCTTCTAATATCGCCGATGAACTACTTTCCTTATTTTTATCGGAAGAGGTAGATAGAATTGAATTGGTTTACACCAAATTCGTCTCCTTAGTTAGTTCTCGACCTGTAGTACAAACTCTACTTCCCTTAGACCCCAAAGGTTTAGCAGCAGACGACGAATTTTTCCGTCTGACAAGCCGTGGTGGTGAATTTGAAGTCGAGAGAGAGAAAGTCACTACCGAAATGCGAGCTTTTCCTCGCGACATGATTTTTGAACAAGATCCAGTACAAATTCTGGATTCATTGCTACCACTATATTTGAGCAATCAATTATTGCGAGCATTGCAAGAATCCGCAGCCAGCGAACTAGCAGCACGCATGACAGCAATGAGTAGCGCTAGCGACAACGCAGCAGAACTGATTAAAAGCCTGTCATTGTCTTACAACAAAGCCCGACAAGCTGCAATTACCCAGGAAATTTTAGAGGTTGTAGGTGGCGCTCAAGCCCTAGGTTCTTAAAACTTGAAATCTTGTTTATTATTAATAGCTAATTGTTGATTATTTTATATATACTTATATATATTGACATTTAGCTATTTTCGTGGTGTAAAAATCAAAAATAATCAAAAATTAGTTAATATAATAATCTATTACGATTGTACGGTTAGTAGTTGTTTGTTTGACCTACTAACCGTCAAAATATACATCGATACAGCAACTATTTAAGCACCACGTCTTAATGCTGCTTCCACTTGTTTGAACTCTTGTTCCAAACGATTTTTCAGCTTTTCAGGCACGGGACGGTTGGGATAGGAACTGTAATGTCCAGCTAAGGAATTGAGAGCAGTTCGCATAGTGGTAAAAGAACTTAAACCAGATACAGATGTATTTCGCTGATAGCGAGCTGCAAACTCGTTAATCTTTTTACGTGCTTCTCCTTGAACTGCTGCTTTATCAGCTGCATCATCAGGTAAAGCTAAGGCATTTCTCAACACATTAACTATAGCTAAGGAATCTTGCTGATAATCCCCGGTTAGATTGTCTGGACTACCAGAACATCCAGTCAAACTGATGACTGCAACCAAAACTAGGGCAAGTAAACGTGACCAATAGCGCTTCATTTTTCTTGGTTTGTGAACAAATACTTAAATCAACGTCCATCGTATCCTGTATTTGTATCATGGGGATCGTTTTTGAAGAACCGTTAAGTATAGGAGTTGACAGTTGACAGTTGACAGTTACCAATTACCAATTACCAATTACCAATTACCAATTACCCATTACCAATTGTTAGACTTTCTCATAAAGTGTATTCCGTTGTTGGTATGGTCTTCCTAAAGAAGTTATGCTCGCTTGTAGAGTTTTTACTTCCATACAGGTTCCTCCGATTGCACCTGCCATTGTGGTAATATGTTCCTCCATTAAGGTACCGCCAATGTCGTTACAGCCACAATTTAAAGCTTTGGTTGCTCCTTCGATTCCTAATTTCACCCAACTTGGTTGATGGTTCGGTATCCAATTTCCTAAGTAAATTCGAGCTACAGCGGTGAGTAAGAGTGACGAATCTAACTCTGGTTGGTCGCGTCCAACACGGCGGCGTAAGGGTTTTGGCGCTTCTTGACCGACAAAGGGTAATAAAATAAACTCAGTTATCCGAGCCGGATAGGCTTTGTTAATGGCAGTTTGTTGTTGCGATCGCAATTTTTCTAGATGTCCAATTTGCTGTTCTGGGGTTTCGATATGTCCCGATAACATGGTGCTGGTTGTGGGTAAACCTAATTGATGGGCGGTACCGACAATTTCTAACCAAGTTGCGGAGTTAATTTTTTCTGGACAAAGAATACGTCTGACTTGATCATCTAATACCTCTGCTGCTGTTCCTGGCATGGAACCCACTCCCGCTGCTTGTAAGGCTGTTATTACTTGTGCATAACTTAATCCATCAAGTCTGGCGATAAATTGCACTTCTTGGGGAGAAAAAGCATGAAGATGGAGATGGGGAAATTCTTGTTTGATAGTTTCTACCAACTTAAGATAGTAAGTCAAAGATTTACCATCTATTTTGGCTTCGGGATTTAATCCACCTTGCATACAGATTTCCGTCGCACCGCGTTTGACTGCATCTGTAGTTTTTTCAACAATTTGCGTCCAATCCAACGAGTAAGCACCTGTATCACCATCATCTCTGCGGAAAGCACAAAAATTGCAATGTTGCTCACAGATGTTAGTAAAATTAATATTTCGGTTGATTATATAGGTAACAGTATCCCCGACTTGAGAAAATCGTAGTTTGTCGGCTGTGGTATGAATAGCAGCAATAATACTGGGTTCGGTTTGCTTTAATAATATAATTCCTTGTTCAGGAGATAAATCGTAACCCGTCAAAGCACGTTCTAGAATTGTATCAACTTTATTTTTGAGAAGATTTTTCACGGCAATGTATTAAAAAAATAGCGTTTATCAAAAATCAAGACACGTGTATTATTTTTACAGCTAATATCAAAATGAGAAGATAGTTGATGGTTGATGGTGGTTAGTTGTTGGTGGTTAGTTGTTGGTTGATAGTTGATAACTGATAACTGATAGTTGTTGGTTTTTCTAATAAGCACTGTCCACTGTCCACTGTCCACTGTCCACTGTCAACTGTCAACTGTCAACTGTTCACTGTCAACTAAATGAGTATCATCCAACCGAACAAGCTTTTATCAGTACCAAACGGTTCTTTACGAATTCCTGGATTACCACTGTCAGCAGATGTTACCAATCAAAGTATTCTGTTTTCATTGGTGATTCCCACCTACCTGGAAGCTGGTAATATCAATAAAATCGTTAGGACTTTGACTAGTTTACTTGATAAAAGTATACCGGGAGACTACGAATTAATTGTAGTTGATGATAATAGTCCGGATGGTACTTGGGAAGTAGCTGCTTCTATGATGTCAGAATTTCCGCAGTTACGGGTAATGCGACGCGAAAATGAACGGGGACTTTCTTCAGCGGTAATTCGCGGATGGCAAAATGCTAGGGGAAGAGTATTAGGAGTAATCGATGGAGATTTGCAGCATCCACCCCATATACTGTTGCAACTACTAAATGCTATTGAAAAAGATGATTTAGCAGTGGCAAGTCGTCATGTAGAAGGTGGTGGAGTAAGCAGTTGGAGTTTTATTCGACGTTTGTTATCACGCGGCGCTCAACTATTAGGTTTAATAATTTTACCACGAGTTATTGGTAGAGTTTCCGACCCAATGAGTGGTTATTTTATGGTACGTCGTAACTGCGTAGAAAATATAACTTTTAACCCCATCGGCTACAAAATTCTGTTGGAAATTTTGGGAAGAGGAAGAGTAGACAAAATTGCTGAAATCGGTTATGTCTTTTGTGAGCGTCAAGATGGAGAAAGCAAAGTGAGTTGGAAACATTATCTTGACTATATCCGACACTTACTGAGGTTGCGTTTTTCTGTGGAAACTGAAGAAAAATTGAGTCAAAGCAGGGGTTTTCCCATCGGTAGATTTATTCGCTTTGGTTTGGTAGGTTTAAGCGGGGTGTTTGTAGATATGACAATACTTTACTTACTCAGCGACCCTAATACTTTAGCTTTGCCTTTAACTCGCAGTAAAATCATTGCGGGAGAAATTGCGATTTTTAATAATTTTTTGTGGAATGACGCTTGGACTTTTGCCGATGTTACGATGCAACAAAAAGGACTCAAACAACGTTTCAAAAGATTTTTGAAATTCAACATTATTTGTTTAGCAGGATTAGTTATTAATGTATTAGTGTTGAATTTAATATTTAATTTTGTAATTTCCAATCGTTATATAGCTAATTTAATTGCCATTGCTGTAGCTACTGTTTGGAATTTTTGGGTAAATCTGAAACTTAGTTGGCGAGTAACGCAGGTAAAGTAATGGGTAATTGGTAATTGGTAATGGATAATTGGTAATGGATAATTTTTATTAAGTCCACACAGGTGGATTTTGTTTGTGTAGTCGCGACTTATAGTCACCAGAATTCAATAATTTACTCAATCAAAAATTTACTTGATATTTACTTGATATTTATTAATACTTGTATGCGATTTAATTCAAACAATAATGATAATTTTCTCAAAAAAAAACTAATATTAATGCAGTTAATACTTTTAATAACATGGATATTAGTTGGTACTGTTTTACGTTTCACCAATTTGACAAGTAAACCTGTGTGGATTGATGAATTCGCGACAATAGTTTTTAGCTTGGGTAATAGTTTTCAAACAGTACCGTTAAATCAAATCATAAGTATTGATGTTTTATTGCAACCTCTACAAATTAATGAAAACTTTGCTGTTCAAGAGGTATTGCAAAAAATACTTACAGAAGATATTCATCCACCAGTTTATTTTATTTTGTCTCATTGGTGGATATCTTTATGGCCAGAACAACATTTAATTTTTGCAGCCCGTAGTATTAGTGCAATATTTGGTATTGCTTCAATTCCAGCAATTTACTGGTTAGCACGACTGAGTTTTCGTTCTGTTTTAATCGCACAATTAGCTGCTGCATTTATGGCTGTGTCTCCCTACGGCATTTTTTTAGCTCAAGAAGCCCGTCATTACACTTTAGGTATTTTATGGGTAATTGCTTCCCTCTGCTGCTTGGTAGTCGCTGTACGTCGCATTCAACAACAACAGCCTTTACCTATTACTATTGCTTTGGCTTGGTTGGTGATTAATGCAATGGGAATTTCAACTCATTACTTTTTCAGTCTTATTCTTTGTGGTGAAGCGATAGTGTTGATGAAATATTGGCTTAACCCCAAATCGAGAATTACTAATTTAAGATTGTGGTGGACTATTTACACCGCAGTTATTGGTACTATATTTACTGGTTTATTTTGGTTATATCTATTTACATCTAATCGTTATACAGGAGAATTAACCCAATGGATAAAAAATAGCGATAAGCAGAGCTTGATGCCTTTGGCATATCGCAATTTATTGGATTTACTAAATCCGATTTTTCAATCATTAGCTGGTTGGATTACAATGATTTCTTTACTACCAGTTGAATCACCACAAATTACAATAGTAATTGCTTCTGGATTAGTAATGATCATATTCTTTGTTTGGGCGATACCAATTTTATTTCGTAATTTCAAAAATCAGTATTCATCCTCAGACAATCACCTGATGATTCAAACATTTACTGGTATTTTATTATCAGTAATTGCCCTCTTCTTTATCATTACTTATTTCTTTGGTATAGATATTACCAGAGGCGCTCGTTACAACTTTGTTTATTTTCCGGTTGTAATCTTATTGTTAGGAACTATACTCGCCGCTTGCTGGCATCAAAATAGCTTTATTAGTCCAGCATTTCCTCAATTCAAAGTTAATGGTAAAAGCGCTGTAACTATCATGTGGGTTATGGGATTATTAAGTGGAATTACAGTAGTATCTAATCTTGGTTATCAAAAATATTATCGACCAGATTTATTGCTTCCTATTATTAAAAACATATCTGAAACCAAACCCATTTTAATTGCTAATACTCATCGTAGCTTAGCAGAAACTGGGGAAATCATGGGTATAGCAAAACAAATTAAAAAGACTAACTCACCCATCAACGCTCAATTTTTAATTATTCCCGAAAACCAAAAATCCGACACTGTTACAACAACTTTAATCGAACAAATCCAAACATTACCACGTCCTTTTGACCTTTGGTTAACAAACTTTCGTACAATTCAAAAGACTCCATTAACCCTACCATCCTGTACTGCTGATACTCAAGCTTTACCAGGAATCAACGGATATGAATACAAAATTTATCATTGTCTATAGGTTAAAGGTTAAAGGTAACTATCAACCAACAACTATCAACTATCAACCATCAACCAACTCCAAAAAACCTGCTATTGTTCGCAAATGTTGAGTACGAATTAACTCAATAAAACTTAAAGTAGAACGTTTTTCAACTTTAGCAACAGCTTCAATCGCTTTTAATAAATGTTCTGCTGCTTGAGGCTCACTATAACCTCGTTGCTGTACTAAACTAATAGCAGCTAAATCGGCAGCAATTTCTGATTCTTGAGAACGATTGTTACGTAAAATTTTTAGTATGGCGATCGCGCTTAATCCAGCAGATGTAATAATACCCACAGCATCACCTTGAGCGGCTTCTATCAACCCACCAAATAATCCAACTAGCACAACACCTTGATAAATATCCGGCTTAAACCACCGTACCTCTATTAACCAGCTAACAGTACGTAATAAAAGTAAATCTCTTTGTGCCTTTGTCAGATTACGCCACAAATCAAAGTTAATATATACCAATCTTTCTCGATGCCAAGGTAAGGGTAAAAATGCATCAATTACTTTTTCTTGTTCCGCTTTACTCAGAATTTTTACTGAACTTCTAGCTGAAGCAGGCATTAAATCTGACAAACGACGAATTTCTACCTTTGGCTCCATATTCAAAGAAGGGTAATTGGTAATTGGGAATTGGGAATTGGGAATTGGGTAAGATTGTAGGGTGTGTGACGCTAGGACATAATTTGAACATAACAATCATAGTTATAGCGTCACGCACCATAAAGCTTAATTAGCCCGCATCCGGTGGACTTTGCTTGTTGGTTCCCCAGGATTACCCTCTGGGGGTAAACTGATTTGGTTTATGGAAATAATTTTGCGTGATTTTGAAAACTTTGGGAGACGTAATATAATGCCCTCCGGGCACGCTGTCGCGTGAACGCTATCACGTCTCTAAACTTAAAATTCCGCACTTGGATTCAGCAACGCCATTTTGTTGTTTTTCTGTAAAGTAAAATTACTAGCCAATTCCCCATTACCAATTACCACAAAACATTAATTTTTATGGATGCTTTTGCTCCTTTACCTCCTCAATGGACAAATGAGGCAACTCATGCTTTAGGATTTTGCTGTCCTAAATGTGGTTCAACTAGTCGGGAAGCCGAAAAGGTTTGGATAAATAGACGTTCTCCTGTAGTCACAGAACAGTATCGCCGCAAATGGCAGGAATTTTACTATTGTAACTGCGGTTATATATGGTGGGCTTGGAGTAATGATAGACCACCTGTGGATATTTCACCAATTACGCCAGAATAATTAATTTTAATTTTAATTTTAATTTTAAATTTAAATTTAAAGAGGAAAAATGACTCAAACTCTACCTAAAATACTCACAGAAACGTTGATAACATTTGAAGATTTCGTCAAATTAGAAACGGGAGATAAAAGATATGAACTGCATTCAGGGTTACTTGTAGAAGTGGCTCAACCAATCGGGGAACATGAAAATGTTACAGGGTTTTTATCAACAAAAATAACTGTAGAGTTTGACCGATTAAAATTACCTTATTTTTTAGGTTCAAACGTTTTAGTCAAGCCATACGGTAAAGATTCTGGTTTTTTACCTGATGTTCTAGTATTAAACAAAGGCAATTTAGCAAACGAGCCATTTTACAGAAAGGAATCTACTATTTCTCAAAGTGCAACAATTCCATTAGTTATAGAAGTAGTAAGCACGGCAGTCGCTACAACGGGGGGAACCCCCGCAACGCGCTGCCTCACAAATTGGCAAGACGATTACGCATTAAAGTTTGATGAATACAGCGATATTGGCATACCCGAATACTGGATTATTGATTATTTAGGACTTGGTGGTAAAGAGTTTATTGGGAGTCCTAAAAAACCAACTTTTACTCAGTGTGAATTAGTAAATGGTCAATATGTCAGAAATTCCCTAAAAAGTGGAGCTATTCAATCAAAAGCATTTCCTGAATTAAATTTAACTGTAGAGCAGATTTTCAATGCTGCTGCATTTTAAGATACCGCAATTAAGTAAATCTTTGTATATAGAAAATTTCAGTTGAGTCCAATACAGTAAAACCTCACCCCCTTCCCCTCTCCGTATATTAGGAGAGGGGAGCAGTACGGCGGGGTGAGGTTCTACGAAGTGCATTGCACTCAACCGAAAAGGGCTATATTTTGAAGTCTTTAATCGATACCGATTTAGAACTTGAAAGTTGTACGTAATGTACCAACGTAAACGGTGTCGTTCTTTTCGTTGTGTTCAGGATTGAAGATTACCAACAAGCCAGGAGTAACAGAAATTCTGTCGTTAACCTTCATATTGTAAAGACCTTCTAAGTGGTAAGAAGTATCTTGGTCTTTAGTAGCATTTGCAACACCACTGATTTGGGTCAATTTAGGAGGCTGACCGAAGATTAAACCCAATACATTACCTTTAGCACCAAAGTCTTTCATACCGAGTGTTGCAGCCCAGTACTGAATTTCTGAATCTCCAGCACCATTGGTTTGATCTGCATCAACAAAACCGTACCAACCAGCAAGAGTTGTAGTTTTGTTGAGTTTTAAAGCAGCTTGTACACCGTAGTGGTTAGAGGTGGTTGCATCTTTACCAAAAGGTCTTCTAGCAGAGTTATCAGCCAAGCTACTACCTGTGCTACCAGTGATGTTTACTTCGTCACCGTCGCTGAAAGAGCGAACATAGGTTACACCTAAATCTAAAGCTTTGATAGGGCTAAATTCTAGCTGACCTAAGAAAGCATTATCGCCATTGAAAATGCCGTTACCATTGCTTGAATTGTTAGCATTGCTTGTTGTATAAGCTCCACTCAATTTGATCGGAGAATTCTTATCACCGATGGTAGCTGTCACACCAGAACCACCCGGAACACGATAGATGGGGTTGAAACGACCGTAACGAGAGATAGCACCACCACCGCTGCTCTTAAATACAGGGTTGAAAACGTTGATGTTTTCCTGCATTTCAGCATTAACAGCATCAACTTGAACTCTTGCAGGACCCAAGTTGAAAGCGTAGTTGAGCTTATCTAATTCAACACTGTTGTTTGGAATACCATCAGTTTTACCATCAAAACCCAAACGAGTCATTCTGGTAGCACCAGCACCAGTACTGACGTTAGTTTTAAATTCTCCGGTGTTACGAGCTTGCAAACGAGCTTGCAATTTGTCTTTACCAGTGAAACTGCTTTCTATTGACAGACGAGTACGCTGAGAGAAAGTAGCATTAGAATCTGTATCATTTCCAAAAGTATCGGTTAAAGCAAATAGAGCTTCACCTTTCAACTTAGCAGTTGTAGAAAACTGATTAGCTTCCAACTTAGCAGAACGGGACTCCAACGCATCTACACGACCGCGTAGAGTAGCCAATTCCGCAGCATACTCTTCTTGCAAGCGCTTCAAGGTTTCTAAGTCACCAGAACCAACTCTTTCGGTTGCGATCGCAATCAATTCGTTAATCCGATCTAAACAAGCGTTCAAACCAGCGGCAAATTCATAACGGGTTAAAGCCCGGTTTCCACGGAAAGTTCCGTTAGGATAACCTGCTATACAACCGTAGCGCTCAACCAAAGATTGTAATGCTTGGAATGCCCAATCGGTGGGCTGTACGTCGGAAAACTGGGAAACGGATGTTACCTGACCAATGTTATTAGATTCCACCGATAGCTCGGCAACAGAAGTGGATTTTTCACTTACTTCACCAGCGAATGCGCTGTTAGCAGCGAAAAATGTTGCAGCAATAACTATTGGACTTAATTTGAAAACGTTCCAGAAAAGCTTTGTCATTTTTTTCTCTCTCACTCACACCTACCGTTTCAACCACCATTCAATTACTCGTGTTTTTTTTACGAATATTTGCTGGGGGTTGTTGTATTAAATTAAAAGACAATACTAGTAGTTAAAACAAGTCAACTAACACACTTTTTCCAGATTTATCCTTTTGTTAATCTATGAAGTGCAGGAAAATATTTTTTTTAAGTATATTAGCGTTTACAAGTTTCTTTACAGTTTTATAGCAGATTTATCTTTAATAATTGGTATTTTTTATCACTATCTAAATTTTATTTGCCAAATTAGATTAAATTTTGGGATAGGTTTGGTTAAGTGAGAAGTCGGGTTTTTTGGATAATTGTGTTTTCTCAGAGAAAATAGCGGTTTTCACTTGGGTGCAATACAAATTATTACCTCACCCCGCCCTCTTAACCCCTCTCCTTATCAAGGAGAGGGGATGGGGGTGAGGTTGTATTGGACTCAACGGAAATTTGCTATATTTCAGTTAAAAACCCGACTTCTACTTGTGACACAATCTTAGAATTTGAAAGTAGTACGCAGTGTACCTACATAAATGGTGTCATTTTGGTCGTTATGTTCTGGGTTGAAAATCACCAACACTCCAGGAGTGATAGCAATATTATCGTTGATGGGTAACTTGTAAAGTGCTTCTAAGTGATAAGAAGTATTTTGATCTTCTCCGAGAACACCATTATTATCAGTAACTTTAGGCGGTTGACCAAAGATTACACCAAGGGTACTTCCTCTAGTACCAAGGTCTCTGAGAGCCAAGGAAGCTGCCCAATAAAACATTTCTGCATCAGAACCGACATCCGCTCCAGATTTGGCGTTTGCGTCTGAAAAACCAGCCCAACCGGAAAGAGCAAATTTAGAACTAGGACTAACTGAAGCTTGGACACCATAGTGATTTGCGGTAGTTGCAACATTTCCAAAAGGACGATTGGCAAGAGCGCTACCTGTTGAATCAAATAGGTTAACTCCACCTTCATTGTTCTGATAGGTACGAGCGTAAGTTAAACCAACACCAAAGGATTTACTCGGCTGAAAACCAATTTGACCGATGGCTGCGTAGGAACCATTAAAAACTCCCGTACCCAATCCGGGGTTGCTGTTGTCTTCTGCTAAATAACCAATCGATGCGCTAATGGGTGACTTGGGAGCGAAGGTTAAGGTTATACCTGCACCATCACCTTGGCGGTAAATGGGATTAAAACGTCCGTAGCGGGAAATAGCACCACCACCACTGCTTTCAAAAGCGGGGTTAAAGTTGTTTATATTATCGTTGAATTCACCACTGACGGCATCAATATGTACTCTTAAAGCATCGCCGAGAGGAAACTCGTACCATAATTCGCCAATGTCAAAGTCGTTACCATTGTCTCCGTCAAAGCCCAAACGGGTCATGTTTGTACCAGTAACACCTGTATTATATGATGCTATATTCCGAGCTTCGAGACGAACTCTTAATTTATCCTTTCCCGTGAAGCTCGAATCTATATTTAGACGAACGCGATCGCTAAAAACAGTATTCGTGTCTAAGTCAGGGTTATTATTCGAGTCGTTATCATTATCTGCTACTTGGTCGCCAAAAGCTTGAGATGCAGCAAATATTACTTCACCATTTAATTTAGCAGTAGTTGAAAATTGATTTGCTTCGATGTCAGCAGTACGTGCTTCAAGTGCATCTACCCTACCTCGTAAGGTTGCTAGTTCTGCACTAAATTCTTCTTGTAAACGTTGTAAAGTTGCTAAGTCTTCTTTAGTAACAATATTCGCTGTCGCTGTTGCTATCAGTTCGTTAACTCTATCCAAACAAGCATTCAAACCGGCGGCAAATTCATAACGAGTCAAAGCCCGATTTCCCCGATAAGTACCGTTGGGATAACCTGCAATACAACCGTAACGCTCTACCAATGATTGCAGCGCTTGAAATGCCCAATCTGTTGGCTGTACGTCCGAAAACTGCGATACTGATGTTACCTGACCCATGGAGCTTGTTTCTTCAGACAACTCAGCTACAGGTGTTACTTGTTCGTTAATTTCTTCTGCTATTGCACCATTAGCACTAAAAAATGTTGCTGCTATTACAACCGGACTTAGCTTCAGAATATTCCAAATAGTTTTTCTCATCTTCTTCCCACACACACCGATACAATTATGTTTATTTATTTATTAAACCATAAGTTGTACCCTTAAATTAAGATTAGTTTAAGGGATTTTACTTATGAATAAACAAGCTAATTGTACCAAACAAATGTTAAGTAGTTAACAGTGTAAACCACTTAACATTTGTGATTATTTTCTACCGTCTTTATTCGGTAAACGTAGAATGATACGACGTTTGTGACGTACTATATTCTGTTCGTCTTCAAACTGTTGCAACAAACGAGTTACTGTAACACGTGTTGTATTTAACACCTCAGCCATCTCTTGATGGGTAACGTTTAGGTCGATAAGTTTACCTTGTTCTACTTCACGACCAAATTTTTCACCCAACCAACATAAAAATTGCCACAAACGTAGCGAAATTGGTTTGCGATGTACTATACTTAATAACTCTTCTGACTGTTGAATGTGAGATATCAAGGCTTCAACGTCTTGCTGCCACATTTGAGGTGGTAGAACGCTGACTTCAACGCTGGTCAGACATTCGATTTGGTAAGGTTTAACTCTCGAAAGTGGATAGCCAACCAAATCTCCCGGACCCCAGTAACCTAGAGTGATAAATGCCCCATCTTCACTCCAGGTTAATGTCCGGATTGCACCGCGCTCAATCCTCCATAATACGTCGTTACGTGGTGGAATCACTTCGCGACGTGTAAATAGTCTTTGTGGCAGAGAACTGCTGTTAGTACTATTGGCGTTGTTGTTAGCGTTTTGCGAAAAATTACTGTTGCCAGGGCGATTTGTAGAATACATTATCAAAGATTCCGTAATTAGTTTAATTTGTGTTGGCTTGATTTAAAAGCGTTCAAAGGTATTCCATCGATTTGCCACCACCCTGTAAATATGGTCAAATCAATTTAGGATTTAACTCAGGCGCTTAGCGATTTGTATTCGCAAAGAACTCTAGTTAGTTTTTTTGGCTCAGCCAAAAGGTAGATGAAGTGTTTCAAGGAACTCTGCTATCCTATAGATGAATTGCTGGTAACTATATAATTCATCTAGAGTAAATCCCTTGAAAAAGACATACTGCTGCTGGCTCGACAAGTCTCTTAAAAGAGCTATAAATTGTTAGCAGTAATAATAGGGGTTTCAAGTATATTTAGCCACTAATAATTAGGCATGACAAATACCATTATTGCGTAAATTCGCTACTTTGTGTTTATGAGAACGTTAAAGTTCTTTTATCTTTGCTTGCAAATTTATCTCAAAAAAAGTAAATCTGCCGTGTTTAGAATCACAATGGAATTAATTCTAAACTAATTGATAATAATTAGCAACTAATTTCATTAGGTTTTAGTGACATAAATAACAGCAGGCTTGGGAGGAGCATCTAAGCTGTTGTCGGGCCAGTTGGAACCAATAGGGACTTTACGGCTTTGTGGGAACTCTTCTCCAGTAGTACTATACACAAGATAATCTCGGTTTTCGGAAGCTTGATTTAAACGAGTACCGTTGGCTTCTCCGGGATGCTGGATGGCTAGAAACATCGTTTGCTCGTCGGGAGTAAAACAAGGTCCGGTTATTTCGCACTCCATCGGTCCGATACCAAATAAGAAGGCTTTACCCGCATTTTCACCAGAAGTAGGAATATACCAAATAGTATTATTGCCAAATAATCCTGATATATTTGCAGCTTTACCTTCTTCGTCGGTACGATTTTTTACAGCACTATTTAGTTTGGATGTTGAACTATCTGTAACCATCCAGAGATTACCACCTTTATCGATCAGCAGGTTATCGGGGTTTGCAAAACCCATCCCGCCGCTCGCAGGTTCGCCACCAGTACCAATCATTTCCCATTTAAAAGTCATGGCTGCTGGCTCATTGCCGTCTTCTGTGAGACGCATTACCCATCCATATTCGTAACCAACTTCACCTTTCGGTCCTTGGAAAACTCTGCTATCGGCACCGCCGTCTTTACCAGGAGTACCAGAGGTAAAACAAATATACAAGTCTCCATTCGGTGCAATTACGGTGTCTTCCGGACGAGCCGCACAAGTTGCACCCACTGCATTAGCAGCGTAATGCGCGTCAATCAATATTGCACCCTGCTTTTCTTCATCGTTACCTGTGTATAAATCACCGAGTTTTTGAAACTTTTGCTTATACTTTGTAACTTCTTCATCTTTTGACGCTACTAAATAATTGCCTTGAATGGGTTGTGGAACTTCAAAAAGCGTGCGCTTTTCCCCTGACGATTGTGGTCCTAATGGTAAATTAATTAGATTTCCAGCAATATTGCTCGGAATATCTGGATTTACAGCAGTATCTGCATTTAAAGGTATCCATTTACCCGTACCGTTAGCGTCAAACTTAGCTGCATAAAGCATTCCCTCAGAAAGTAGCTGAGAATTAGCTTTGTCTTTGGGATCGGAAACTTTAGCGCTACTAACGAATTTATAAACGTGTCCACCTCTTCTATCGCACCCCGAATAAAATGCTAGAGGCTTTCCTGATTCGACACGCACTCCTACGGCTTCATGACGGTAGCGTCCCAACCAACTATGTTTTGTCCCATAATCATTGGGGTTAGCTGGATCTACTTCTACTATCCAACCGTATTTATTACCAGCAAGTCCAAAAACGTTACCTTGTCCGTATAAATCTCCTTTGGCTATGGTAAAACCAACTTTGTCTGGTTCAAAGGAGGTTCCATCTGCGTAAACTGGTTCTGGTACCTGAGCTTGAAAATTCTCTTCCGCACTCAGCACTGTTCCCCAAGGTGTGGTTCCACCTGCACAATTGCCAAAGGTTCCAATTATGCGATCGCCAAGTTTATCGTTGTAACCAAGTCCTTGCTGTTTACGAAATATATTTACGGCAGGGCCAGTTGCTTTGAGATAATGTCCGTCTGTTAAACCGGATATTCCGCTGATGCGTCTATCTGCATTGCTGTTAGTGCGTTCCCATTTTCCATCGGCATTTTTACGGATGGAGATAATACCTAATCCCTGATCTAATAATGCTTCGGAACAGATTTGGCTGATGTCCGCTTTTAACGGGTCATTTTCATTCAAACTGTAAGCATCTACCTGATTTTTCCCTTGGGAATCGGAGTTTATTTTGGCAATTACCTGATCGAAGGGCAATGATTTTCCGATTACCTTGGCATAAGTTTGCATCCAAGGGATAGCGCTAATGTATTCAAAATTAACTGAGAGATATCCTTCGTTTTCTCCTGTTGGTACAAACGATAAATAATCGTTGTTGTAACCAAATCGAGAATCGCCGACTTGATCGCCCCAAGCAGCAATAACTTGGTATGCAAAGCCATTGGGTAATACCAAATCATCAATTACTTCGTAGCTACGATAAGCTTCTTGCTGTTGTTCGGGATTAAACCCGGCAGTTTGTAATGGAATCGGACCTTTTGCAGGTTTAAATACGGATAAAGCCTTTGTTTGTGAACCATTGGGCTGCACTGTTACTTTTTGATCGCACCCTGACAGCGAATTCAGCGCTACTGCACCCGCACTTGCTCCCATCAACAGCAAAAAATCACGACGTTTGATACTCATCAGTTTTTTTTATTACACCAGCATTTTCAGTTAGATAGAAAACAATTTTATCTTGCCTTCGTTACTTTAATGGTGAAAGTTTAAGAATAGGTAAGCTTTAAGTAAAAAGTAAGTTAGTTTACAATCCTTTGGGTTGTGTCTTTTTTCTTTATCACCAGTTAAAAATCAGTAATTACCGATTAACTGTTGCTGATAAATCTGTGTTCATTTAAACAGATAATTATTGAAAGTGTCAAATATTTTTCAAATTGTATTTGTTTTTTTAGGAGACAAATAATCTAGTAATAGTAAGGTTTTTATAAAACATAACCTGAATGTAACTTCTGTTTTTTTTAATCAATTATGACTAGTATTTATTCTTATATACAAAGTCCATATATGTGTTTTTAATAACGTTATTATTTGCGCTAGAAAGCTATAAAATATTGGCAACTAGTATTTATTTTTGCTGTATATATTTACGTAATTGAAATTTTCCAATCTATTGTCATAAGTCCCGGCTGGTGCCTAACTGCTACCAGTCTTATTTATTATTGGTTACATACAATATTTATTCGAGCGTCACACACCCGTTGCGTCCAATACACTAAAACCTCACCCCCTTGCCCTCTCCTTATTCAGTACAACCTCACCCCCTTCCCCTCTCCTTATTAAGTAGAACCTCACCCCCTTCCCCTCTCCTTGCCAAGGAGAGGGGTGCCCGCAGGGCGGGGTGAGGTAAAATTTGTATTGCACCCAAGTCAAAACCGCTATATCCACAGCAATGTTACACCAATTCTCGATCAAGCTGCGTTCTCGGACTAAGCAAACAAAAAAACCTCTCCTTATTAAGGAGAGGATGTGTATAGCACAGGTGGGTTATCCATCGCAAGTGTTTTGGGTGATTATTTACAACAATTATTGAGAATTCAAATTCGACTGTTGAGGATTTACTATTGGATGAAATATAGGAATCATGTAAAAATAAGTAGTGCAAGCGTCTCGCTTGCTATTTCTCAAAGGTGGGCTTTTCGGCCCACACTACTTGTTCAATTTATTTTTACACGAAGACATAAAAAAAATTAAGAGCGCTGACCTGTAACAATATAAGCAACTCTTTGACCAATATTGGTTGCGTGATCTGCCATCCGTTCTAAACAACGAATTGCTAATGCTAACAGTACAATTGGTTCTACAGAGCCTTGGATATCTTTTTGATTAGCTAAAGTCTCGTAAACTCGTTCGTAAGCCTCGTCTACTGCGTCATCTAGTATTTTTATACTTTTTGCACCAACTTCATCTAGATCCGCTAATGCTCCCAAACTGGTTGCTAACATCGCTTGAGCGTGACGAGACATCACGGCAATTTCTGGGATGCACGAATGTGGCTCGTAAGGAAAGATTTTTACAGCTATTTCGCTTAAATCTTCGGCATAATCGCCAATACGTTCTAAATCGCGCACTAACTGCATAAAAGCACTTAAGCAACGTAAATCTTGCTCAGAAGGCGATTGTAATGTCATAATCGCCGTACATTCGGCTTCTATTTGTTTATAGTATCTGTCTATTTTTTTATCTAATAATGGCAGCTGTTCGGCTACTGATAAATCGCGAGCAAATAATGCTTGGTGTGTCAGACGAAATGATTGTTCTACCAAAGCACCCATACGCAATATATCTCTTTCTAGCCGCCTAATATCGCGTA
Source organism: Rivularia sp. T60_A2020_040 (assembly GCA_015272215.1). Classification (GTDB taxonomy): domain Bacteria; phylum Cyanobacteriota; class Cyanobacteriia; order Cyanobacteriales; family Nostocaceae; genus Rivularia. Next base: position 127,648 of record JACYMD010000122.1, read on the forward strand.
CTAGATGAGGTTTTACAAAATTTGGACGACTTAGGAGAGCTTTCACGCTTGTAGTTTCAAACATGAAGTTATTTTCTTAAATATAATCTTGAGTTAAGGATTTTGCCATGACTTGGGGGAGATGAATTTGTAGCCAAGCACCACCTGTTTGTGGATGATTCATAGCTTTAATAGTACCCCCGTGAGCGGCTACAATTTGATAAACAATCGCTAATCCTAAGCCGCTTCCATCTAAAGTTGAATCTTCCTCCTCTTTTATAGAGCGAGAACGGGCTTTATCTCCTCGGTAAAATCTCTGAAATATGTGGGGTAAATCCTCTTGGGCAAAACCTACGCCAGAATCTATGATATTTATTTCTAGAAATGGCGAACTTTCAGATTCAGTTTTATGCTTTTCTTCTAAATATACATTAACATTACCTTCCACTCGGATAAATCCACCCGGAGGACTGTATTTTATACTGTTATGAATTAAGTTAAAAAATACTTGGTAAAGCCGGGATTTATCGGCATTTATTACCGTATCTTCAATGCCAGTAAAGGCAAGAGCCACTTTTTGACGCTGCGCTATCGGTTCTAAACTTTCCCAAACCGAGTTGATCAACTCTTTTATTTCTAAAGGTTGGCAATTTAACTGAGTTGCGGGATTAGTTTCGAGTCGAGTCAGGTCTAACCAACTTTGTACTAAATCAATCAGTCGATCAACTTCCTTGAGAAGACGATTAATCCAGCGATTTAAAGGTGGACTTACACGATCTTGTAAAGTTTCCACAACTAAACGAATAGAAGTTAGTGGTGTTCTGAGTTCATGGGCTAGGTCTGACAAAGTTCTATCCCGCGCTTGGCTCATTTCCAGTAGCTGCTGACGATTTTCCAGAAATACTCCTACTTGACCCTGGGGTAATGGCAAGCCGGTAGCTCGCAAAACCACAGATTTCTGTTGTAACATTGCTTCTGCATTCTCACAAGAGGGGTGAAACACCCACTCCCTCTCTTGGGAAGAATGGCGATCGCGAGTTTTTTCGATTAAACGGTCAAGTTCGTAGGAACGCACTAACTCTAATAACAAGCGTACTTGTCCGGGTTGCCATTTTTCTAAGGACAACATTTGTCGAGCTTGTTCGTTACACCAGAGTAATTGATTTTCTTCATCAACTTGTAAATACCCTAAAGGTGCGTATTCTAACAAATTTTGGTAACTTTGTAGTTGTTCTTCTAAGCATTGCTGCTGTTTTTTTAATCGAGCAAACTTATGCTGCCATCCACGAAATGACGATACCGCAACCTCGGCGAAAAAACTCTTTTTTGAAGAATCAAAACGTCCAAAGTAGCGGTGAAATTGTATTGTATGCCACACCCATAAGCAGATGCTTAGCCCTAAACCTAAGATAAATCCCAGTAACAGCATCACAATTGGTTATTTGCGTTGGGACAAGAATAACTAACAATTACCCAAATCTATACCCGAACCCCCTAACTGTAACAATATATTCGGGACGGGAAGGGTCTATTTCGATTTTTTCCCGCAACCAACGGATATGAACATCTACAGTTTTGCTATCGCCAACAAAATCTGGTCCCCATACTTGGTCAAGCAACTGTTCTCGCGACCATACGCGACGAGTATAACTCATAAATAGTTCCAGCAAACGAAATTCTTTGGGTGATAAGTTCGCTTCTTCTCCACGAACCAAGACGCGGCATTCTTGAGGATATAAAGTAATTTCTTTATGATTTAATACTGGAGCTTGAGTAGTAGTACTTAGACGCTGACGGCGTAACAGCGCTCGACAACGGGCTACCAACTCTCTCATACTAAATGGCTTAGTTAGATAGTCATCAGCCCCCACTTCCAAACCTAAAACTCGGTCGGTTTCGCTACCTTTGGCACTCAGCATTAAAATTGGTACTGGGTTTCCTTGATGACGCACTAACCGACAAATATCTAATCCATTAATTTGAGGCAACATTAAATCTAAAAGCACTAAATCGAAACCAGCCTCATGATTATTTGCCTCCAAACTTTGGAGTTGCTCTATGGCTAAACGTCCATCAGTGGCAATTTGCACCTCATAGCCTTCTTCCTCCAAAGCCAAAACTAGCATTTCCCTGATTAATTCTTCATCCTCTACCACCAGAACGCGATTTCTTTGTCTGATATCCCCCGCCGAAGCGTACTTCGTGGACTCATTTGTATACATTGACTTACAAAAATATGAGGATTTTACTCGTAGCTATTTAGCCGTGATTTATAAGCGAATTTACGTAGCTTACAGTCATTTAATTGATGAAAAGTGTAACATATGTAACAGCATTTTCTTTATTATAAAACACTACCGCAAAAAGCAGTCAAAAACTAGTGGTTGCTTTACTTATTTTTGTAATTTTGCAATGGTGTCAGATTAGTTCTTGACAAAAGTATTTTAATTGGACTAGACTTATAGTACAAAAATACCATCAAGAGAGTAACAATCTTATTAGTTGTAGGTAACTAAACTATTTCGGTGTTTCCACTGCGCTAACAAGGATGTTTCAAAGGCTACTCTGAAATAGCAAGGAGTACGTCTTTGTGAGGTTATTTAGAAGAAAATCATCAAACAAAGATAATTAATAGGAATCAAAAAATGAATACAGTTGGAGTCAAGGATAATAAACAACAATTGATGCGAGCATTTGAGCAAATTATTGCAGAAAAGCAAAAATTTGATTCAAAAATTGCCACCAAACAAGAAGAAGCTGAAAAAGAAAAAGACAAGCAAATTTTAACCGCAGCTTCAGCATATACGGTTGATAGTATTGTCAAAGGGTTGGCAGATTTACAGTTAGAATTTGGTAGTATTGTTAACGAGCTTTCAGAAAAGCTGGCAAAAGAAAACTCGAAATTAGACGAGTTAAATCGTGCAATTGATGTTGAAACTCAATATTTACAACAATTACAAAAAATCAGAGTTGTTGCAGACACTTTAGATGTTTTAACTCAAGAGCATCAAGAGAATTTAAGAAAATTACAAGAAGATACTAATAAAAAAAGAGAAGCATTAGAAAAAGAGAAACAGCAAACGCTTCAGGAATTAGAAAAAGAACAAGCCAAGTTTGCAGAAGTAGAACAAGCTTACAACGAATTATTAGCCAAGAATCGTGAAAAAGAGCAAGAAGAATATCAATATAAGTTAGAAAATTCCCGCAAAATTAACGAAGATAGTTACCGAGAAACAAAGCGTCAATTAGAAAGAGAAATACAAGCAGCTACTCGTCAGAAAGAAAAAGATTGGGTAGAAAGAGAAAAAATTCTTAAACAACATCAACCTTTATTAGAAGAATATCAAAAAAAAGTTGCATCTTTTCCTACCGAGTTAGATACAGAAGTTAAAAAAGCCAGAGAAGAAGCGATAAAAGACACTTCTCAAAAAGCCAAGGTGGAAGCAGATTTGTTTGAGAAAGAGTGGGAAGGTAGCAAACAAAGCTATGAATTAAAAATTACCTCTTTAGAACAGACTATTGAAAGACAAAATCAGCAAATTGAAAGTATTTCCAATCAATTACAAGAAACTTTGAAACAAGCTAAAGATTTAGCAATGAGAGCTTTTGATAGTTCTAATAAGTAGGGGATAGGGAGTAGGAGGGAATAGGGAATTTTCCGATTACTCCAATAGAGGATTCAAATTTACAATTTCTTGAGTCGAGAGGATTATTATGTCTGTAAATAAAATTAATCAAAAGAACACTAAAAATGAAATTTTGCAAGCTTATGATGAGTTAAAAAAAGAAAGATTAGAACTGAAAAAACAAGTAGATCAACTTATCAAATCTAGTAATTCTGTTAAGTCAGATAATTTAAAAACACCGGAAAAAACTGTAGTTAATCAATACTCTAAAGTGCAGCAGAAAATGAATTTTACCATTGAAAGCTTAGCAAAAATTCAGTTAGGTTTTGGTAGTGCTGCAAATGAATTATCCGAACAATTGACTACAAAAGCTTCTAGATTAGCAGAAATAAAGCAAATTGTAGAAGAACAATTACAGCAATTGCAGCAGTTACATAATTTAGAAATTGCTGAAGATACTTTAGATAATTTGATTCAAACCTACGAAGAAAATAACTCAGCTTATCAACAAGAGTTTAACGAACTTTCTGAAAGATTAAATCGAGAAATTGAAGAATTAAAAGAAGCGTGGCAAAAACAACAAGAAGAATCTCGGCAGAATATTAAAGAACGAAATGAAAACTCCCTCAAAAATCGTCAACGAGATGCTTCTGAATACAAATACAATTTAGAACTACAACGCAATTTAGAAGTAGATTTATACGAACAGCAACAGAAGGAATTATATAAACAATTAGATGAATTTCAGCAAGAAACAGAAAAACAGTGGAATCAACGAGAAAAGACAACTGCTGAAAAAGAAAAACAGTTTGCAGAATTAAAAGTTAAAGTAGAGAGTTTTTCTCAGGAAAAAGAAGCAGCTATTAGAAAAGCGACAGAAGAAGGTAAAGGTATTGCTCATTATCAAGCCAAAGTTAAAGCTAATTTACTAGCAAAAGAAGTAGAAGGACAAAAAGCTTTCTACGAACAAAGAATACAGTCTTTAGAACAAACAATTACCAATCAAGAAACCAGAGTTCAAAGCTTGTCTAAACAGCTTGAGTCAGCTTTGAAACAAGTTCAAGATTTAGCTGTTAAGGCTATTGAAGGTTCTGCAAATGTTAATTCATATCAAGCTATGAAAGAAATTGCTTTAGAACAAGCTAAAAGTCCCATGAAAAATAAGTAGGAACAGCGAGAAAATAAATCTAGTATTTTCAAAATATTGGGTTTCTGGTTGATTTATAAAATAAGAAGAGACGTAATATATTACGTCTCTACATTATTGATATGAATATTTAATTTAATTTAACTATCTGATTTGATTGGGTTTTGTAGCTTGTTTTCTAGCACTAACATATTGGGAAAATCCGATTTCTCTTCTTTTTGGTCTACCATAATCTGGTACTTTTACTTTTCTTTTTGTTGTTGTTGTCCAACTCATTGTTATTCTCCTTAAATTTTGTATAGTATTTTGTTTGTATATCTTTATCTACATTGTCTTTTAGTTGATTCCAGAAAATAATCATAGAAGTCGGGTTTTTTCAGATAAATATCGGTAACACCACAAAATTCCGTTCAAAAACCCGACTTCTTACCTCGTTTTAAAACAAAAACAGAGACGCATTTGCAGCATCTCTGTGTAGGAAACCCAATATTTGAAATATCTGAAATATCTATATGCAAAGTTTTTAAAAACCGAAAAATCCGGCATTTTCGCAAAGGAAGACACTCATGTCAAGGGAAAAATTCCCAAGACAAACTTTTCAATAAAAGCGATGCCGGGATATATTTATTTATAATTAAATATAAGTTATAGAAAATACTTGCTCTGTAGAAGTAACTCCCTACGCATTTGAATACAGTAGCAATGATTAACAATCCGGAAAAATACCAAACTAATTTTTCTTAACTCTTAAAAGAAAATTAGAAAACCCAGTTTTTAACAAAAACTGAATTATCAAAATTGTTGAATTAAAAACAATATAGTTATTAAGTTATTAAGCGAAAGTAGAGAAACCATGAGGAGGTATATCTTGAATACGTCCTAAACCTACCGCTCGTACTGCTTCACGAAGAGAAATATCTTCAGTATATAAAGCACGTCCGACAATTGCACCAGTTACACCTTGGGGTTCTAAGGCTAATAAGCTTAATAAATCTGTCACCGAACTAATTCCCCCAGAAGCAATAATCGGAATATCCACAACCGCAGCTAGTTCACGTAAAGCGTCTAAATTCGGTCCACTAAGAGTCCCATCGCGTTGAATATCAGTGTAAATTATTTCTGCTGCTCCTAATTCTTGCATTTGTATCGCGAGTTGCGTTGCTAAAACCTCTGAAGTTTCCAGCCATCCGCGAGTTGCAACTTTACCATTACGAGCATCAATACCAACGATAATTTTTTTAGTGAATTCTTGAGCAAGTTCTTGCACTAATTGGGGTTGTTCAACAGCAACGGTTCCCAAAATTGCCCACTGTACACCAATATTAAATAATTGTTGCACACTTTCCCGACTACGCAATCCGCCACCCACTTCTACAGGTACCGAAACTGCATTTACAATGTTTTCAATCGCGGACAAATTGACAACTTTACCAGCTTTGGCACCATCTAAATCGACAACGTGTAATCTTGTTGCACCTTGTTCAACCCATTTTTTGGCAATATCAGCAGGATTTTCGCTGAATACTTCAGATTTTTGATAATCTCCTTGATAAAGTCGTACACAACGATTTTCTAATAAATCTATAGCTGGAATTACTTGCATTTTAATTGACAGTTGACAGTTGACAGTTGACAGTTGACCTTTAACCTATTCCCTATTCCCTATTCCCTATTCCCTATTCCCTATTCCCTTTTAATATTGCTTGGCGGAAACCGATTACAACTAAAATATTTGACAAAGTTAAAAATACTTCTGCACTTCCGTGTAACCAATCGACATTTGCGAGAGTTTTACCGTAATGTACTTGGGAGTAAATACCTGCTGGAATAGTAACGGCGACAAATACTAAAGTACCGTAAAATCCATACAAAGCTAATTTCGGGGTTTCAGGAGTACGAGTTATAAACCACAAGAAACCAAGGTAGGGAAATAACGATAATGCAAATAGAGTTTCTTTGGAAATCATTATCCAATTTTAGATTTTAAATTTTAGATTTTGGATTGAAATAGTTAGTTGTTAGTTGTTAAGACTTATTACACTCTAACCTTCAACATGCAGACCTTTGACCTTTGACCTTTAAAGATTATTCTGATTTTACAAGGTTTGGGGACGTGGGTTTACTTTGGTTATTATTCTTTGTTGTAGAACGATATATCCACCAAGCTGCTGCGAAAAGGGTAAAATTACCAATTACTGTCATGCTTGCTTGCAATGTTACTAACCATTCTAGAGATTCGGAATTCTCGAAAAAGTGCCAGGTACAAGCACACATGGCGCTGACTAATGCTGGTAACATCCCAAAAGATAAAGCAAACCAAGCACGATTACCAATAACTTCGCCGTATTTCCAGATTAACCATATTGCGGCAATCCACTCAATAACGCTGGAAACGTGAATTATCCAAGTGGGAATTGAAAGTGCGTGCATAAGTAAAGTTAGGAGTTAGGAGTTAGGAATTATTTATCAGGTTATAGATTGTTATTGCCGTTGTGTGACAAGACTTTCCATAGTATAAAACCTATGGGGGTGGTTTCGATAAATGTCATTTGAGGTATAACTAAGGTTTTAATTAGTAGCCTATGTTCTGCTAGAATGCAAGACTTACCGCTCTCCAAACCCCTCATTAGTTAAGTTAAAAAATCCCAACCTATCCTTAAACTTTACGGAAGTTGTCACAAAAGTATCTTGTAGTGTGTCGCGATTTGTGGGAAATACATTTCTGGATGGAGATAAATAAATATATATATATATATTATTTGTTATTTATTATTTATTTATTTATTTCTTTATTTCTTTATTTATTTCTTTATTTTTGAATCCAAAATCTAAAATCCAAAATCCAAAATCGATATGCGTGCTTTATTATCTGGGTATTACGGTCAAGGAAATGGTGGTGATGAGGCTTTGTTAGCAACGCTGTTACAAATGCTTCCTGAGTCGGTGACTCCTGTGGTTCTTTCTGGCAATCCGGAGGAAACTCAACGGCGTTACAATGTGGAAGCTTGTGAACGTAAGAATTTTAATGCGGTGATGCAGGCTTTACGTTCTTGCGATGCTTTTATTTGGGGTGGTGGTAGTTTAATTCAAGATGCAACCAGCGCTATTAGCCCATTTTACTATACAGGTTTGATGACAATCGCCCAAAAAAGAGGCATGAAAACTGTGGCTTGGGCACAAGGAATTGGTCCTTTGAAACGTAATGCTACTCGCTGGTTAGCACGTCAAAATTTTGCTGGCTGTACGGGGGTTAGCGTTCGCGATCGCGTTTCTGCTAGTTTACTTCAAGAATGGGATATCCCCCATATCCTCGCACCTGATCCAGTTTGGGCGCTGGAATCTCAGTCTACACCGGGTATTTGGGATACTCCCGCACCAAGGATTGCTGTTACCTTACGCGCTCATCCAGAACTTACACCAGCGCGAATAGATAATTTGACTAAGGCTTTAGTCGATTTTCAAAAAGCAACCCAATCTTTTATTATACTAATACCATTTCAAAAAAGCAAGGATTTAAGTATCGCTCAAGCAATTGAACCAGCACTCAAAGATGTCAGTAAGATTATTACCCTAGAAGAACCAACTATATTAAAAGGAATATATCGCGGTGTGGAAATGGCGATTGGAATGCGCTTGCACAGTTTGATTATGGCAGCAAGTGAAGGTTGTCGCTGTTTTGCGCTGAGTTATGATCCCAAAATCAATCGGTTGATGGAAGAATTAGAAATGCCGGGATGGGATATCAATGAATTACCCGAAGATCCAAATGTGATTAGTACAACTTGGATTGAGCATTTCGCAAATGGACAAGCGCTTTCGGACGATAGAATTAAGTTTCTCACCGATAGGGCTTTAATACATCGAGAAGTTTTGCTGCAAGCGTTAACCTGAATTAACCATCAAAGGAGCATTATGGAACAAACACTCGAACAGAATAAAACATTCATCCGCAATCACTTTGAAGAGATTGTAAACCGCAAGAATTCTGCCAATCGGACATTGGCAAGCTACTGCGTTAGTGAATATAATTTGTAATTCGTAATTAATTCCCCATAAATTAATGATGCTGTTGGCGAATTAATCAGGTGTCTTAGCCAACCAAACCAAAAAAGCTGGGTTTATCTAGTTAATAAATCCAGCTTTTCCATATTTGAATTCTAAACAACTAAATCTACCATCAAAAGATGCTAAATTTAAAGTTGTCAAAGCAAAAGGGACTGGGTAAGTCCCAATCCCGAAGAAAGCGGGTTAACCGCTAGTTATTCATGTTAACCCATGCAGTTTTGGGAACGCGCAGAAAAAATTCTATTGCAATACCAACTTAACATTGGCATTTTGCAAACCGCGCTGCTTAACTTCAGTCAAAGTCTTGTTAACAGCGTACTTCTGATTGATGGAGTTGATTAACTCGGTTTGATTGTGTTTCTTAGCAACACCCCATAAATCGGCAATCAAGTCGAAGGAACCGTCGCTGTTGCGAGACCAACCTAAATCATACTCGCCTTCTAAAACTGCAACGATGTCAGAACGAACGCGCTGACCGTTATAACCACGAACATCAGCTTCAGACTTAACGGTGATACCTAAATCGCTTAAAGAAGCTTTGAGAATTTCAGCGTCGGTGATTTTGGTACGTAGAGTGCTAAAATGAGACATTTGGGTTTCCTCCAAAAAGAAGATTGAGATTAAGACAACGGTTTTTTAGGCTAAGCCGCGTTTATAATTACGCGGTTTTTTTATTTACTAGCTTTGGGTTTGCTAGTCTTTGCTCCTGCATTCACAGGAGAAAGCTTTTTAAAACTCCATTCGCTGATATTCAGCGACGGAGGCTGCTGCTGGACGCGCTCTCTGTCTCGCCCAGTCCCGAAGCGCGGTTACCTGCTCTTGCATCGTTCGAGACAACGGTAACGTCGCTTTGAGTGCAGCTATAATATCTAACTGGGTGAACTCGCGGTCTTGAGCAAACGCTTCGTACATTGCTGCTACAATCGCTTGTTCAATTTCCGCCCCAGAAAAGCCATCAGACATCTTTGAAAGTTGTTCCAGATCAAATCTGGAGATGTCTTTACGGCGCTTATTCAAGTGGATCGTATAAATATCTTGCCTTTCCTGAGATGTAGGCAGATCCACAAAGAAAATTTCATCAAATCGACCTTTCCTTAAAAACTCTCCTGGCAAGCGTTCAACCCGGTTGGCAGTTGCCATCACAAACACGGGGGACTTTTTCTCTTGCATCCAAGTTAGGAAAGATCCAAATATTCGACTGGAAGTACCTCCATCAGAATCACCAGAGCCGGAGCTACCAGCGAATGATTTATCCAGTTCGTCTATAAATAATATTGCTGGGGAAATAGATTCTGCTGTTTTAAGAGCATTCCGCAAATTGGCTTCACTTCGTCCTACCATTGAGCCATCATACACTCGCCCCATGTCCAAGCGCAACAGCGGTAATCCCCACAATCTAGAAGTAGTTTTCGCGATTAAAGACTTTCCACAGCCAGGAACTCCCAAAATTAACATTCCTTTCGGTTGCGGCAAACCATACTCTCTTGCTTTCTCCGTGAAAGCATCCGAGCGCTGCGTTAACCATTTCTTTAACTCTTCTAATCCGCCAACAGCATCAATAGTTTCATCTTCTTCAATGTAATCGAGTATTCCATTGCGTCGGATTAGCTGCTTCTTCTCAGATAAGATTATATCTACTTCTTGTTCTGTTAAACGCTTTGTCGTTACTTGAGCTTTACGATATACTTTCTCTGCTTCATCTTTGGTTAATCCCAAAGCCGCTCGGAGTAGTTTTTCCCGCGCTTCAGTTGTTAATCGCCGCGCATTTTGTTGACCTAAATGACTATCCAAAACTTTATTTAGGTCTGACATATCTGGCAATGGGAAGTCAAGTACCACAACTTCTTTTTCTAACTCGATGGGAACTTGCTGCATTGGCGACATCAAAATTATATTTTTTTGTGTGCCTTTAAAGCTAGCAATCGCATCTCGTAATGACCTCGTTGTCGCTGGTGCTTCGATGAATGGATGTAAATCTTTGAGAACAAATATGCCCGGCTCTTTTTGCCGAATTATCCACTCAATCGCTGCTTCTGGCGATACAGTATTGTGTTGACCTGTACCCCTCGCTTGACCGTACTCCACAATACCATGCGTTACCGTCCATACATACAATCGACGCTGCGGCTTTGAAGATTGAGCGATGGAATAAATTGCTTGCTCTGCCCGCTCTTCCTCGGAGGTCACAAGGTAGATGAGGGGATATTGAGCTTGAATAAGTATGTTGAGCTCTTCTTTCATTTATCAACCTACTTGAGACCTAAAAACACTACAGACATCGTTTTGGTAAAGACAGAATTAATTATAAATCAACTATTCATAATCCCAATTCGCTAACAAGGAACCAATTCGGACGAATCTTTTTGATTAATTTCTTCCTCTTGCTTCATCTCATCTTCGATAGAAACATCTTTACCAATCATTCCTGGCTGGCTACCTAGAGCAACCAATTCTCCTTCCCTTAATAAAAGCGAACTTTCGCAAGTGGGACACGAATAAACCCTGTGAGTTCTTCCGCAAGACCCTTCGACTTCATCCACCAACTCGGAATTTGCTAGATAAAAAACCAGGGCGCGTTCGGCAAGCTCTGACATTGGTTCGCTTTCGACTGCTGAACGTATTTTTAAACTTCTGTGCAGTTCTGGGGATAGATACAAAGTAACTTTTTGCTTAGCTTGCATATAACTCTTTTACGTTCTTACCCGGGTATGTATCTCACGATATCGGCTTCCCTTCTCCTTGTCAAGACGGTAAAGCGTTTTGACGGCATTTTTGTAACACTTCTTAATATTAAAAGCTGAAACTACTATTTTGAAGAGGTGGAAACAGCAGAAGATGGTAAAGTCCTCGGTGGGCGATCGCCTGGGTTGAAAAAAAACAAAAAAAGTTCCAAATTATTTAATTTATATGCGGATTATGTAGGTTTAAAAGGGTTTTGTCCCCCAAGTTGATGCATTATTTATCAAAAAAGTTGGAGTAAGTATCTTGAGAATGGTTGAGAAGGGACATAAACCTGATAGATTTAGCTATCAGCGAGTATAAAAAGCGTGAAAATGAAAGTCCTGGTAATTGGTGGCGATGGCTATTGCGGTTGGGCAACCGCGCTTTACCTTTCCAATCGTGGTTACGAAGTTGGAATTTTAGATAATTTAGTGCGACGGCACTGGGATAATGAATTAGGCGTGCAAACCCTAACGCCGATTACACCCATTGGGCAACGTATCGAGCGGTGGAAGGATTTGACTGGTAATTCAATCGAATTGTTTATTGGCGATATTACTAATTACGAATTCCTTCAAAAAGCCCTACATCAATTTGAGCCGGAAGCCATAGTACATTTTGGCGAACAGCGCTCGGCTCCTTTTTCGATGATTGATCGCGAACACGCTGTTTTAACCCAAGTAAACAACGTCGTTGGCACATTGAACATACTTTATGCCATGCGCGAAGATTTTCCCGACTGTCATTTGGTGAAGTTGGGGACAATGGGAGAATATGGTACGCCTAACATCGATATCGAAGAAGGTTACATCACCATCGAACATAACGGACGTAAAGACACATTACCCTATCCCAAACAACCGGGTAGTTTTTACCACTTGAGCAAGGTTCATGACAGCCACAACATCCATTTTGCTTGTCGAATTTGGGGATTGCGGGCAACAGACTTGAATCAAGGGGTAGTTTACGGTGTCTTAACCGAAGAAACCGGCATGGACGAAATGTTAATCAACCGTCTTGACTACGATGGTGTATTTGGTACCGCATTAAACCGTTTTTGTATCCAAGCCGCCATTGGCCATCCTCTCACCGTTTACGGTAAAGGTGGACAAACTAGAGGCTTCCTGGATATCCGAGATACTGTGAGGTGTATTGAATTGGCGATCGCCAATCCTGCCCAATCTGGCGAATTCCGCGTATTTAACCAGTTCACAGAACTTTTTAGCATCAGCGACTTAGCCATGATGGTGAAAAAAGCTGGTAATGCCATAGGGTTGAATGTAGATATCAATCACCTAGAAAACCCCAGAGTAGAGTCGGAGCAACATTACTTTAATGCCAAAAATACCAAGCTCTTGGATTTGGGTTTACAGCCCCATATGCTTTCCGATTCCTTGTTGGATTCTTTATTGAACTTTGCTGTTAAATATCAGCAAAGAGTTGATCAAAAACAAATTTTGCCAAAAGTCTCTTGGCATAGAAAGTAAGGATTAATCAACTTTTTAGTAGTTAGCAATCCGGTTGTTGCAAAAATTAACAGCTAATCGCTAGCTACTAAATTTTTTTCCAATTTTTTTCGGCTTTTAGTACGATCAAATGTCCGACAATAGCTTTAAATTGAAGTTTGTTGAAGTTTATAGTCGGGAATTTTGGCACTATGAGTTTTAACCAATTTCCCGACGCGAACGCGAACGCTTCGTCTTAAGTATATTTCGTAATCAAAGCAATCATGATTTACGTAATATTACGATGGGGCGATTATCCGCTCAAAATGCTGTATTGAATAGTCTTGTATGAGAATTGCCTTATTTACCGAAACATTTTTACCTAAAGTTGATGGTATCGTAACACGCCTTCGTCATACCGTCGAACATTTACAACGTCACGGCGATCAAGTATTAGTTATTTGTCCCGATGGCGGAATGACAGAATACAAGGGAGCTAAAATTTATGGAATTTCTGGCTTTCCTCTACCAATGTATCCGGAGTTAACATTAGCATTACCTCGTCCGGCGATTGGTGAAATTTTGGAAGAATTTAAACCAGATATTATTCATGTAGTTAACCCCGCAGTGCTAGGTTTAGCTGGGATTATTCATAGTAAAATAAATCACATTCCCCTGGTGGCTTCCTATCATACTCATTTACCGCAATACCTGCAACATTATGGTTTGGGAATGCTCGAAGGATTGCTTTGGGAGTTGCTTAAAGCCGGTCATAATCAAGCTGCTTTGAACTTATGTACTTCCACGGCAATGGTCAAAGAATTGACGAATCACGGTATAGAACGTGTAGATTTATGGCAGCGAGGAGTTGATACAGAATTATTTCATCCCAGCCTTGCGAGCGACCAAATGCGTCAGCGTCTGTCGCAAAATCATCCTTTGAGTCCTTTGCTGCTTTATGTTGGACGTTTATCTGCCGAGAAGGAAATTGAGCGTATTAAGCCGATTTTAGAAGCTATTCCCGCAGCTAGATTGGCTTTAGTCGGAGATGGACCTCATCGTGAAGCTTTAGAAAAACATTTTGCCGGAACGAATACTTATTTTGTCGGCTATCTTACGGGGACGGATTTAGGTTCAGCCTTTGCTAGCGCTGATGCTTTCGTTTTTCCTTCTCGTACCGAAACTTTAGGATTAGTACTATTAGAAGCAATGGCTGCTGGATGTCCAGTAGTTGCAGCACGTTCCGGTGGTATTCCAGATATTGTTACCGATGGAGTTAATGGATATCTGTTCGAGCCGACATCTGATGATGCAAGCGCAATCGCTGCAACCCTTCGTCTTTTGGAGCAAAAAGAACAAAGAGAAGTTATCCGTCAAAATGCTCGTCAAGAAGCCGAACGTTGGGGATGGTCAGCTGCTACCCGTCAGCTACAAACTTATTATCAAGGAGTAGTGTATTCTCAAATGCCAAAAGTAGCTTAAAGTAATTCTCCATTACCTCCTTGCTCATCTCAGAAGTCGGGTTTTGACGGTACAGAAAAACCGAACTATATAAATTAATCTAAATCCTTGTAATTGCGCTTTCTTCGCTCTATATATAAGCACTGAAGCGCAACTACAATTCTTTATTCGTTTATGCCTACCCACTTAATTCATGAATTACCACTACTTTTATTGTGTTGTGCGTAAGTTTTATTAATATTAAACCCGGCGATTAAAATATCTACTACAAACATATTCTAATCGCCCAAAAGTTTTCAAACAGTTATTTTATTTTTGTTAATCTTTATGGCTAAAAAATTACTAATTTTATCTAAATTAAAAACTGCTAAATTGCCATACTATTTTAGAGTAAAAGTTATTAGTAAATATATTGATTTTTATCATAACAAAACTTTATTTAAATCATTAGCTAATGCTTTTAATCATATATTTTATAATCTAAAAATAGATAAATAAGAATTGTTTAGATAAATTAGCCGCTAAGCATCTGCATTGATGTACAGCCATAAATTACAGAAATTAGATTATCATTTGGATGTAAGTATAAAATTGTACCTATAATCTGAATCGATAATCTTCAGTTTAAAATTACCATGACACTCTTGAATCCCGGTAGCGTACTAGCGACCTTAACTGAACTTACTCAAGTTAATCGTACACACGCTCTATTGCGGCGTGTCAAAGACCTTTCTGTAAACGAATTTGTTTGCTTGTTGGATTTTATTACTGCGGAATTCCAACAGTTTATCAGAGCAATAGAACTGATAAATAATGAAGCTCTAGAAACAATGCTAGAGAAGGTACTCGAAGCGATTACGCTGAAAATCGGTCAAATTCTGCAAGCAGAACACACGACTATTTTTTTAGTTGACCACGATAAAGGTCAGCTGTGGTCAAAAGTGCCGCAGGATGATATAAATAAGCCATTAGAAATTCGGACTCCGATCAATGTGGGGATTCCCGGTCGTGTTGCAAGTACGGGACAATATTTAAATATTGCTGAAACTAGTACCCATCCTTTATTTAGCCCAGAATTAGAAAAACAGTTAGGTTACAAGATTCGCAATATTCTATGTATGCCGGTTGTCAGCAGCAAAAATCAAGTTGTGGCAGTTGTACAATTAGCAAATAAAGCAGGGGGAATTCCTTTTAATGGTGAAGATGAAACCTGTTTTCGGGAATTTGCTGCCAGTATTGGAATTATACTTGAAAGCTGTCAATCTTTTTATGTAGCTGCACGCAATCAAAGAGGTGCAACTGCTCTTTTACGAGCGACTCAGACACTCGGTCAAAGTTTAGACTTAGAAGTGACTTTACAAATAGTCATGGAACAAGCCCGAATTTTGATGCAAGCAGACCGCAGCACATTATTTTTGTATCGTAAAGAAATGAGCGAATTGTGGACAAAAGTTGCGGCTGCTGATGGTAAAACCATGATAGAAATCAGAATTCCCGGAAATCGCGGAATTGTCGGTTATGTCGCTTCTACTGGGGAAACTTTGAATATTCCTGATGCTTATAAAGACCCTCGTTTTGACCCAACTACAGATAGAAAGACGGGTTATTTTACTCGTAATATTTTATGTATGCCGGTGTTTAATTCGGCGAATGAATTAATCGGTGTTACTCAATTAATTAACAAGCAAAAAGGTAGTTTTACTGCATCAGATGAAGAGTTTATGCGGGCTTTTAATATACAAGCAGGAATTGCTTTAGAAAATGCCCGTTTATTTGAAAGTGTCTTGTTAGAAAAACAATATCAAAAGGACATTCTTCAAAGTTTATCAGATGCTGTAATCTCTACAGATATGGAAGGTAGAATCGTCACTATCAATGATGCGGCTTTAGAGCTATTAGGTTGTCCGCTGACAGGAGATGTCAGCATTAAAAACAACAAGATTCTTTGGGAACAAAACTTAATTGGTCGTCTTTTATGGGAAGTTGTACCAATTGAAAATTTGCAATTTAGATTAGAAGATAGTTTGAAGACTGGGGCAAAACATTATGTCCCAGAACAAAGTTTAATGGTAGGACTATATTACGTACCGGGTGATTCGGAAGAGTCGGAAAAATATATATTGGTACTACCAAATTCTAGTAATCCAGATGTTTTTATTCCTTGGAATCAACCCCTGACTCCCCAATCGCAGTTTATAGATTCTTATAAAGTC
Organism: Rivularia sp. T60_A2020_040; assembly: GCA_015272215.1. Classification (GTDB taxonomy): domain Bacteria; phylum Cyanobacteriota; class Cyanobacteriia; order Cyanobacteriales; family Nostocaceae; genus Rivularia. The sequence continues at coordinate 144,305 of JACYMD010000122.1, forward strand.
GAACCAATTGAGCGAAGTACTAATCTCACAGTCAATCCGCTAACCAATCCAGAAGGTGGTGTGCGTGGTGGGTTGGTAGTATTGGAAGATATTAGTCAAGAGAAACGTCTCAAAACCACCATGTACCGCTATTTAACTCCTCATGTTGCTGAGCAGGTTATGGCTTTAGGGGAAGATGCTTTAATGATTGGAGAGCGTAAAGAAGTCACCATCTTATTTTCTGATATTAGAGGCTACACAACACTTACGGAAAATCTCGGAGCCGCCGAAGTCGTATCGTTGCTCAATCAATATTTTGAAACGATGGTGGAAGCAGTTTTTAACTATGAAGGCACCTTAGATAAGTTTATTGGAGATGCTTTGATGGCGGTTTTTGGAGCGCCCTTACCACTAACGGAAAATCATGCTTTACGAGCAGTACAGTCGGCTTTAGATATGCGACATCGCCTCAAGGAGTTTAACGAACGACGGATTGTTCAAGAACAACCACAAATTAATATTGGTATTGGTATTAGTTCTGGGGAAGTCGTTTCGGGAAATATTGGTTCTCGCAAACGCATGGATTATACCGTGATTGGAGATGGAGTTAATTTGAGTTCGCGCTTGGAAGGGACTACTAAGGAGTATGGTTGTGATATTGTTTTGAGCGAATTTACTTACCAACTGTGTAGCGATTACATTGTTGCCCGTGAACTTGATAAAATTCGAGTTAAAGGTAAACATCAAGCGGTAAAAATCTATGAATTAATTGGCGATCGCAATGTTTGTTTGGACGCTAATACTCAAGAATTCTTATCTTACTATCATGCTGGAAGGGTTGCTTACTCGTCACGCAATTTTCCCCAAGCTTTGATTTGTTTTCAAGCTGCAAGAAAAATCCGACCTACAGATAATGCTGTTAATATTCATATCAAACGCTGTAATAAATATTTAAGACAGCCTCCTGGAGAATCCTGGAATGGAGTTTGGACAATGATTAACAAGTAATCAATGGGTTTATCAATTACGTCATGATTGTTTTAATTAAAAAATATTAAGTTGTTCGAGCAATCTTGACAATTTATTTATTTGATTTTTGTAATTTTCAAGTAGATTTTGAATGCTTTTTTAGTGTTTCCCTAATTTCCTTCTTCTGGCTGTTCACCGATATGAAGTTCTCGTTTGGAATGCTTCAATTCTTTCCATATAGCTTTTATTTCTTCATAAGCTTCTATGGTAGTGATTTTTCCTCCGGTTTCTAAACTACATATTATGCCTACTTTCTGAGCAAATTCTTGCAAGTTAGAATTAAATACTAAATTTTCTGGTTTGACTTCACCGTAGTAACGACTACGAGGGTAAAGAAAATCTTCTTTTTCCATTTTTTTATCTCTAGTTGTTCAAAATAAGTTAGCAGGGAACAGGCAATCAATATTTAGAGCCTCTGCTTCTAGTCTATCAACAAAGAAGTCCGTTTTTTAAAAGGGTCAATCCAAAATCCTTTTATCCCTTGACTTTTTTAGGGAATTCTAACCGATAACAAATTAACAAATAAGGTATTACGACATTCAGATAAAATAGTTAAGCCATAACACGGCATAAATTTATTTTTCTGAGAAATAATCGTTTTATTATGAGTGTTACCTCTAAACTCTACGAAGGAAAAGCTAAAATTCTTTACGCAACCGATGTATCGTCCATATTACTCGCTGATTTTAAAGATGATGCGACTGCTTTTAATGCCCAAAAGCGCGGTAGTATCAGCAACAAGGGAACTATCAATTGTAGCATTTCTAGTAAAATATTTCAACAACTAGAACAAAACGGTATTAATACCCATTATCTAGATAATCCCAAGCCAAATCAAATGCGGGTAAAGGCAGTGAAAATTTTCCCTTTAGAAGTAGTTGTAAGGAATATTGCAGCCGGAAGCCTTTGTAAGCAAACAGGGATAGGATTGGGAACCGTGTTAAAACAACCCTTAGTAGAGTTTTATTACAAAAATGACGAATTGGGAGACCCTTTATTGACACGAGAGCGTCTACTATTGTTAGAACTAGCCACCCAGGAACAAGTTGAGGAGATAATTCATCTAACATTGCGAATCAACGAGTTTCTCAAGGATTTTTTTCGCAAATGCAGCATTATTTTGGTGGACTTCAAACTAGAATTCGGTTTGGATTCCCAACAACAAATAATTTTGGCAGATGAAATTAGTCCCGACACCTGTCGTTTATGGGATACAGCAACCAATGATGCCAAAAATAGAATTTTAGATAAAGACCGTTTTCGGCAAGATTTGGGAAATGTAGAAAATGCCTACCAAGAAGTTTTAGAAAGGGTGTTAAAAACAGTAGAGACGAATCTGTAATTAACTAGATTCTGTTTAATCTCATCGGTTGTCATTGTCCTTGACAAATAACTGCTGACAGATGACAAATAACTATCATATTTATTTAACGATGGTGTGTGGACGTGAAAAGTAATCTAAATAAAATGCGTTTATCTCCCTTTTTGGTGACGGTAATTGCCCTTACTACTCCATTAGGAGTTTCTTTAAGTGCAAATGCCCAAAATGTCAAGAGTTCGGAAGAGTCACAAGATATTTTTCCGGCAGCAAGTACGAATCAAGTTGATACTGATACATCAGTTGCGAAAGTTGCAAACAAATTGCAAGTAGTAATACCAACTTCCAATTCCACAACTGCACAAAATACTCCACAAATTCCCCCTCCGGATAATCTTCCCAGTGGTAATCAAGAACCAGTACTAAGCCCCACTCCGGAAAATACTCCCGCATTAGAAAATCAGCAACCCAATCAACAACCAGCACCGCAACAGCAACCCGAATTTCAGACACCGGGAACGCCGCAAACAGATCAGCCGACAGCAGATGAAACCCGTGTATTAGTATCAGAAGTTTTAGTTAGATCGGAAACAGGACAATTACCACAAACATTACAAGACCAAGTTTATCGAGTTATTCGTACTCAACCAGGAAGAACCACAACGCGATCGCAATTACAACAAGATATAAATGCCATTTTTGGAACCGGCTTTTTCTCTAATGTACAAGTCGCTCCGGAAGATACACCTTTGGGGGTTAGAGTCAGCTTTGTAGTTCAACCCAACCCCGTTTTACAAAGAGTGCAGATAGATGCGAATCCGGGTGCGAAGGTTCCTTCGGTACTACCAGAGAAAACTGTAGATGAAATATTCGGCAAGCAATACGGTCAAATTCTCAATTTGCGCGAATTACAAGAAGGTATCAAGCTATTAGTAAAACAATATCAAGACCAAGGTTATGTATTAGCGAATGTAATAGGCGCTCCCCAAGTATCACCCAACGGAGTAGTTACTTTACAAGTGGCGGAAGGGTTAGTAGAAGATATTCGAGTCCAATTTCGTAATAAAGATGGTGAAGTTACCAACGAAGACGGAAAACCCATAAAAGGAAGAACTCAACCATATATTGTGCAGCGAGAACTACAACTCAAGCCAGGAAATGTATTTAACCGCAACATAGTCCAAAGAGATTTACAACGGGTATTTGGATTGGGATTATTTGAAGATGTTAACGTTTCCCTCGATCCAGGTGAAGACCCTAGTAAAGTAAATGTAATTGTCAATGTAGTAGAACGAAACAGCGGTTCCATCGCCGCAGGTGCTGGTATTAGTTCTGCAAGTGGATTATTTGGTACTATTAGTTACCAAGAACAGAACCTCAACGGTAGAAACCAAAAATTAGGAGCAGAATTACAAGCAGGCGTCCGAGAATTCTTGTTTGACTTCCGCTACACAGATCCTTGGATAGCAGGCGATCCTTATCGTACTTCCTATACAGTTAACGCTTTCCGTCGTCGATCAATTTCTTTGATTTTTGACAATGGTAAGCGTGAAAATGTTGCCGCAGATGGAACAAGTGAAACAATTGATACTGAAATTGAAACTTTAGGTTCTCCAAGAGCGGATGGCACATTTGATGAAGGCGATCGCCCTCGTGTTGTCCGTACAGGTGGTGGTGTAAACTTTACTCGTCCCCTCAATAAAAATCCCTACGAAAAATCGGAATGGATCGCTTCTGCTGGTTTGCAATATCAAAGAGTTAGCATCACCGACAGCGATGGTGAACGTAGAAGTGAAGGAGGGATTCGTAATGACGATGGTACATTGGTAACTAATGAAGGAATTAGCAGGGTTCAACTCAGCGAATCTGGCACAGGTAGAGACGATTTGCTATTAGTCAAACTGGGAGCATCTCGCGATATGCGAAATAACCCTTTACAACCGACTCAAGGTTCCTTCTTGCGTTTGGGTTTGGATCAGTCGGTACCTATCGGACAAGGTAATATTTTTCTAACTAGGTTACAGGGTAATTACAGTTATTACATTCCTGTTAAATTTACCAACTTTAGCAAAGGACCTCAAACCCTAGCTTTTAACTTTCAAGCAGGAACCATTCTTGGTGATTTACCTCCTTATGAAGCTTTTTCATTAGGTGGTAGTAATTCAGTGCGGGGTTATGACGAAGGTGGATTAAGTAGCGGACGCAGTTATGTAGAAGCATCGGCAGAATATCGCTTCCCACTGTTTTCAGTGCTTAGTGGTGCCTTATTTGTTGATATTGGTAGTGACTTAGGTACCACAACCGAACCTGCAGAATTACTGAATAAAAATGGTACTGGTATCGGTTACGGTCTTGGGTTAAGAGTACAATCACCCCTCGGACCAATTCGGATTGATTACGGTCTCAATGATGATGGAGACAGCCGAATTAATTTTGGTATTGGGGAACGGTTTTAAGCAGTTGACAGTTGCCTTTGACCTTTATGTTTCTCGGTTAGCTTGCCAATTTTTAGCTTTAATTCAATACTATTACTTAAAGCTTAACTGGTAACAATTAGCGAGCCAAAGGCTATTTGATCGCAATTAGCGAGCGGGACGCTCGCACTACTAATAACCAGTAATAATCTACCAGATTAATTTGGATCGGTTAAATATTTGTAGTGGGAGCGTCTCGCTCCCTGTTGTCATCAAACGAAGTTCTGCCTATTGCGATCAAACGAATTTTTTTCTATTTTCAATAAGGGAGCTAGAAGCTTGCACTACTAATAAATAAAACGAATATTTTAAACCAGAAAATATTTTTAATACACAATATTCCGGCTAACTAAATTAGATAAAAATAAAATACAAAACGTGCCTTATGCAACAGCGTACAATAGCCAGCCAAATTAGCCAAACAGGAACGGGATTACACAGCGGTATTGATACTAATGTCCGTATATTACCAGCAGAGCCAGGAAGTGGACGCTATTTTGTACGAGTAGATTTACCTGCTGCACCGACTATTGCAGCAGATATAACAGCAGTCTCTCAGACGGTTCTCTCGACTGAATTAAGGCAAGGTGAAGCTAGTGTCCGTACTGTAGAACATTTATTGGCTGCTTTGGCTGCTATGGGGGTAAATAACGCTCGCATTGAAATTGATGGTGCCGAAGTACCACTTTTAGATGGTTCGGCACGAATATGGGCTGAAAGTATTGCTCAAGTTGGTACTGTCGAGCAAAATTCAACTGTTCCTGAGAAAACTTTATTTTTAAAGGAATCAATCAAGGAACCAATTTGGGTACGTCAGGAAGATGCTTTTGTTTGTGCGCTACCAGCAGAAAAAACCCGTTTTACCTACGGGATTGATTTTGAATTACCCGCAATTGGTAATCAATGGCATAGTTGGATGCCTTCTGATGAGCAGCAAAACCCTGATGAAAGCTTTGTTTTAGAGATTGCTCCTGCCCGGACTTTTGGTTTAATGCATCAAATCGAACATTTGCAAAAAGCTGGTTTAATCAAAGGTGGAAGCTTGGAAAATGCCCTTGTGTGTAGTCCATCCGGCTGGGTTAATCCACCACTACGATTTGCAAATGAACCTGTACGTCATAAAATCTTGGATTTAGTAGGAGATTTAAGTTTATTGGGAATTTTCCCCTGCGCTCATTTTCTAGCTTACAAAGCCAGTCATAATTTACACGTTCAACTGGCACAGAAAATTTTAGAGCAGGAGAATTCCAGACAATAATCGCCTACTGTTAATATTTATCAGAATAAATTAACCCAAACAAGCCAAATGTCAACTGTTACCGAAGTGAATTCTAATAACGCGATCGCGCAAGCATCTACCGAAAATAAATTGGGTGACTCTAGTACAACCAATTCGGAGAGAAAAACAATTTTTACAGTCGAAGAAATTCAGAAGCTGTTACCGCATCGCTATCCTTTTGCATTAGTAGATCGAATTATCGACTACGTTCCGGGAAAACAAGCTGTTGGCATCAAAAATGTGACTTTCAACGAACCCCATTTTCAAGGGCATTTTCCCGGACAACCGATTATGCCGGGTGTACTAATTGTTGAGGCTATGGCACAAGTCGGTGGTGTCGTAATGACACAATTACCTGAGTATGAAGGCGGACTTTTTGTGTTTGCTGGCATTGACAAAGTACGTTTTCACCGTCAAGTAGTTCCAGGAGACCAACTGGTAATGCACTTGGAACTGTTGTGGGTGAAGCGTCGTCGTTTTGGTAAGATGCAAGGCCGTGCTGAAGTGGACGGTCAACTCGCAGCCAAAGGCGAACTGATGTTTTCTCTGATTAATTGAAATTAATTGAAATTAATTGAAATTAATTGAGAAATAACTGAAATTGGTAAAGGCACGATTATTATGTGTCTTTACTGTATTTGAAACTATGAAAAGATTAGTAAAAATAATCCACCAATAGTATCGTAAATATTCGTAATTTTCGCCTTCCTCATATCATAATTCATCATAATCGTTGCGAATCATCAATGCTTTCGGCTACTGATTAGTTAAATTATTCGTGCCGCGCAAATTGTTCTGGAGATTAACCTTTGAAGACATTAATTCACCCAACTGCTGTAATTCATCCTAACGCCCAATTGCATCCTACCGTTCAAGTTGGTGCCTATGCTGCAATTGAAGGAAATGTAAAAATCGGTCCGGAGACAATTATCGGTTCTCATGCAGTGCTTGAAGGACCTCTGGAAATAGGTGCGCGAAATCGGATTTTCTCAGGGGCTGTTATCGGTTCGGAACCTCAAGATTTAAAATATGCTGGGGAATTTAGTCAGGTTAGGATTGGTGACGACAACAGTATAAGAGAATACGTAACTATCAATCGCGCTACTGGTGCAGGTGAAGAAACTCGTATTGGTAATGGCAATCTGCTGATGGCTTACGTTCATATCGGTCATAATTGTGTTTTGGAAGATTCTGTCGTCATTGCTAATTCAGTAGCGTTAGCTGGTCATGTATATATAGAATCACGAGCAAGACTAAGTGGTGTATTGGGCGTTCACCAATTTGTGCATATTGGTAGACAAGCGATGGTAGGAGGTATGGCACGTATTGATCGAGATATTCCACCATATATGTTGGTAGAAGGAAATCCAGCCCGGATTCGCACGCTGAATTTAGTCGGACTCAAGCGTGCCGGTTTTTCTACTGATGAGTTACAAATTCTTAAAAAAGCCTTCCGTATTCTTTATCGTTCCGACATAACATTTAAAGAAGCTATAGAAAAATTAGAGTTTTTAGGCGATACCGAACATCTCCAACATTTACGTCGCTTTTTAATGCTTTCCCAAATGCCTGGAAGGCGCGGTTTAACTCCTGGGAAAGGTGGTATTAGTTGACAGTTATCAGTTATCAGTTGACAGTTGACAGTTGACAGTTGTTATCAGTCAACTATTACCCATTACCTATTACCCATTACCCATTCCCTAATGAGAATATTTATTAGTACTGGCGAAGTTTCAGGTGATTTACAAGGTTCAATGCTAATTACCGCACTTAAAAATCAAGCTGCTGCAATCGGGTTAGAATTAGAGATTGTGGCTTTAGGCGGTGAAAAAATGGCTGCTGCTGGTGCCTCTTTAATCGGAAATACTACTTCTATTGGTTCCATCGGAATTTTGGAATCTTTGCCTTTCATATTACCAACTTTACAAATACAAAGAAAGGCGATCGCGTTTTTGCAAGAATATCCACCAGATTTAGTGGTGTTTATCGATTATGCCGGACCGAATATGGCGATTGGTAAGTATATTCGTCGTCATATGCCCTCTTGTCCCACAGTTTACTATATTGCACCTCAAGTTTGGGTTACTTCTATTGCTGAGCGAGATACGGAACAAATAATAAATATTAGCAATAAGATATTAGCGATATTTCCCGAAGAAGCTCGTTATTTTGAAAAGAAGGGTGCTGATGTAACCTGGGTGGGACATCCTTTAGTGGATAGAATGCAAACTTTTCCTAATAGAGAAGCAGCGCGAGCTAAGTTAGGAATTGATGATAATGTAACTTGTGTGGCACTTCTACCCGCTTCCCGCATTCAAGAGATCAAATTTATTGTGCCGGTAATGTTTGCAGCAGCAAGGGAAATTCAAACCAAAATACCAGAAGTTCATTTTTGGATTCCCTTATCTATGGAAAGATATAGAGAACAAATAGAAAAAGCAATTATTAAGTATCAATTAAAAGCAACCGTTATATCCAGTCAACAACAAGAAGTATTAGCTGCTGCGGATTTAGCAATTACTAAGTCTGGTACAGTTAATTTGGAATTAGGTTTATTAAATATACCGCAAGTAGTTTTATATCGTTTAAATCCCTTCACTTTTTGGGTTGCGAAAAACATCCTCAAAATTAAGTTTTCTTATGCTTCGCCGGCTAATTTATTAGTCATGCGCGAAATTGTACCCGAATTTATTCAAGAAAGAGCGACTTCTGAAAATATCGTCCAAGCAGCAATGGAATTATTGTTAAACCAACAACGTCAACAGCAAATGCAAGCCGATTATCAAGAAATGCAGCAGTTTGTCGGCGAAGTTGGAGTTTGCGAGCGTGCTGCTAAAGAGATTTTAAAGTTGGGAGTTAGTTGACAGTTGATAGTTGACAGTTGACAGTTGACAGTTGACAGTTGACAGTTGA
>JACYMD010000012.1 GCA_015272215.1 Rivularia sp. T60_A2020_040
ACTGTCAACTGTCAACTGTCAACTGTCAACTGTCCACTGTCAACTGTCAACTGTCAACTGTCCACTGTCAACTGTCAACTAACTTTTATTTAATGTAAGCAATGGTAACACCCGTTCCACCATCATTTTGCGCTGCTGGTTCGTGATGACTAATTCTCGGATGCTGTTTCAAATAAGCGTGAACTCCTTGGCGGAGTTTTCCGGTTCCGTGTCCGTGAATTATCCATATCGCTCTTGCAGCTTCTGAAATCGCTCTATCTAAAACTAATTCAGCTTCTGCTACTCGTCTACCCCGTAAATCTACTGTATTCTTAGAAGTTCTAATTAAAGGCTCTTTCTCTACAGGAGTCGCTTCGGGCAATGCTTTCGTTGCTATTTTAGCTTTAACTGGCGACTGCGCCTTTTCTCCACTTAAAGATTCTACGTCTTCTAATTTGACCGTCATTTTCATGATGCCAAAACGGACGTTAAATTCTCCATCTTCATCGGGAACTGTTAATACTTCTGCGGTTTGTCCGAGTCGCGGAATACGTATCCTTTCACCGACTTTAGGCATAAAGCCGACTTTCTGTTTTGGTGCAGCTTTGGGTATAAATTTATCTGCTAATTTATTGATATCTTCGGTCGCTTTTTGAGCATCTTGGGCAGTTGATTTACCTTGTTGCAAACGCTTAATTACCGTTGCTATTTCTCCTTTAGCGGCTGCAATCGCTTGCTGTACTGCTATTTCCTGAGAAGCACGTAAAGATTTTTCCCTTTCTTCTAAGTCTCTGGCTTTTGTTGATACTTCTTGATAAAAGCGTTCTGCTTGCTGCAATAAATCCTGGGCTTGTGCTGCTTTTTCTTCTTGACGACGACGTTGGGCTTCTAATCCCGCTATGACTTGATTCACTTCATCTGTTGCACCTCCCATTTCATCTTTGGCTTTTTCTATTACTTCTGCTTTTAATCCCAAGCGAGAAGCAATCGCTAAAGCATTGGAACGTCCGGGAATTCCCCAGAGTAAACGGTAAGTTGGTGACAATGTTGCTTCATTAAATTCTACTGAAGCATTTTCAAAGCGTTCGTCTTGATACTTTAATGCTTTAAGTTCACCGAAGTGAGTCGTGGCAATGGTCAACAGTGAATTATCTGCAAGATAACGCAACAAAGCAATGGCTAAAGCACTACCTTCTACTGGATCTGTACCTGCACCAACTTCGTCAAGAAGTACTAAGGAGGAGGGAGGAAGAAGGGGATGGCGAGAGGGAGGGATGGGGAGAGGGAGGGAATTTGTTTTTTCTTCTTCTGCTTCTTCTACTGTGGAAATTGCATTTAAAATCCGACTAATCCGCCGAATATGTCCGGAAAATGTCGATAAACTCTGCTCTAAGGATTGTTCGTCACCAATGTCTGCCAATATTTGGTCAAACCACGGTAATTCCACTGGCTCGCGGGCTGGTATAAATAAACCTACTTTTGCCATTAATGTTGCTAAACCCAGGGTTTTAAGAGTTACTGTTTTACCCCCGGTGTTTGGTCCAGTAATGGTAACTACTCTAATGTATGGATTTATAACTAAGTCTACGGGAATTACCGGATGTCCTTGTTCGTGTTGCTGCTGCCATACTAACAAGGGATGTCGTAATTCCCGTAAGGTGATATTTTCGTTTTCTTGGGGATTAATAAAACGAGGCGGATTTGCTTTTAACCAATAGCTATAACGCGCTTTAGCAGTGGCTAAATCTAATGTAATTGCAACTGCGAGTAATTTTTCTAAATCTGGCTTTACTTCAGCTACTTGCTCGGTTAAATTACGGCGAATCGCTTCTTCTTCTACTTGTTCTCTTCGCAATAATTGCCGCAGTTGATTGCCCATCGGCACTACGGAATTAGGTTCCACATACAGGGTGGCTCCGCTGGTTGAAGTGTCGTGTACGATACCCGGTATTGCGTCTTTTTGCGGTGCTTTGACTGGAATTACATATCGATCGCCACGTTGAGTTATAATCGTTTCTTGCAGAGCATTCGCTTTTACCTGGATAATATTTTGCAGCTTTTGGGTAATTTGACTACGGGTTTGACGCAATGAATGACGAATATCGCGGAGTTTTTCGCTAGCACGATCTGTTACTTGTCCCCGTTCATCAATACAACGATGAATTTCTTGCTCTAATTCTGGATAAGTCCGTAAATCCCCAACTAATTCGTTTAATATTTCTAAATCCGGATGCTTATCAATCAGACGACGTAGATTTCTGATTCCTGCTAGAGTTGTCGCAATCGCCAATAATTCTTCCCCAGCCAAAACACCTTTTAATTCAGCCCTTTCTAAAGAATCGCCAAAATCTTGAACTCCTTCAAAGGATATTCCATTATCTAAACGATTTTCTAATTCGTATACTTCTTTCGTTTGCGCTAATAAATACTCGCTTTGAACCACAGAGGAAGGAAGAGCAATATTACGTGCGGCTATCGCCCCCAGCTTTGTTGCTGCAAAAGTAGACAAATGCTGGCACAGGCGAGACCATTCCAATAATTCTAGTGTTTCGGATTGGATCAAGGCTGCTTACTTAAATTCATAATTTTAAAGTTATCTTACACAATCTTAGCGATTCTCAGCGCAAGTGACACAATGTTATTATTTTTTTATGTCGGACTAGCTATTTATACTTAAATATATTAAGATCAAGTTTTCCATGTATTCAGTAATTTTTCTTGATCATCAAAAATTGATCGTATCTTTTTTGTGACTTACTTGACAGTAGAATACACTATTAGCAAAAAAAATATAGTTGTTAGTTATTATATATATTCTGTTTAATTATTTGATTTTAAACTCTGAAATTAGCATAAAACTTAATACCATGGTAAATTATTTATTTGATAAAACTTACTGAGATAATTCGCAGTAGATCAAAAAAAGTGTATTAAGTGCTACTTAGAATTACAAGTAATATAAATCAATCAATTTCAATTCTATTGATTATTTAATAAGTTTAATATTATACATAGATAAAAGTTTAATTATATTACTTTGGCTTCTTTTATTAATATTATTTGATATTATTTCATATCAAGTCTAGCAAGCGGAGTAAGCAGTTCCGTCGTGCTTAACGCATCTGATGTGATTTTTGTCTCTCAAACTCAAAACAATTAGTTTGAAAAAAACCGCTCAAAATACCCCCACAATTTGATACCCTAGCTTAAATACATGAGGATAATTACAAGCACGTGGATATTCAAATTGGGCGGGGAAAAACAGCCCGCAGGGCTTACGGAATAGACGAAATTGCCTTGGTACCAGGTACAAGAACATTAGATCCTGCTTTGGCAGATACTACGTGGCGTATTGGTAATATTGAGCGAAAAATCCCGATTATTGCCAGTGCAATGGATGGTGTAATTGATGTTGAGATGGCTGTACGTTTATCGGAATTAGGAGCATTAGGAGTACTAAATTTAGAGGGAATCCAAACCCGGTATGACAATCCAGAACCAATTTTAGACCGGATTGCTCTTGTAAACAAAGATGAATTTGTACCCTTGATGCAAGAACTTTATGCCGAACCAATTAAAGCTGAATTGGTGAAACAACGAATTCAAGAAATTAAATCAAGGGGTGGAATTGCCGCAGTCAGCGCTACTCCAGTAGGAGCGATGAAATACGGTTCAGTAGTCGCAGAGGCAGGGGCTGATTTATTTTTTGTCCAGGCTACGGTGGTTTCTACTGCACACTTATCACCCGAATCGATTACTCCTCTAGATTTAGCTGAATTTTGCCGAGAAATGCCTATCCCAGTAGTTTTAGGTAACTGCGTCAGTTACGAAGTTACCCTTAACTTAATGAAAGCTGGTGCAGCTGCGGTATTAGTTGGAATCGGCCCGGGTGCAGCATGTACTTCCCGTGGAGTATTGGGTGTAGGTGTTCCCCAAGCAAGTGCGATCGCCGATTGTGCAGCAGCACGAGATGATTATTACAAAGAAACTGGAAATTATGTCCCAGTAATTGCCGATGGCGGTTTAATCACTGGTGGCGATATTTGTAAATGTATTGCTTGCGGTGCTGACGGTGTAATGATTGGTTCTCCCTTTGCTAGATGCGCCGAAGCTCCAGGACGTGGTTATCATTGGGGTATGGCAACTCCATCTCCGGTATTGCCTAGAGGTACTCGCATTAATGTCGGTACTACTGGTACTTTAGAGCAAATATTAACAGGACCAGCACAACTTGATGATGGTACTCACAATCTTTTAGGCGCTCTAAAAACAAGTATGGGTACTCTGGGAGCAAAAAATCTCAAAGAAATGCAACAGGTTGAAGTTGTGATTGCTCCATCACTATTAACCGAAGGTAAAGTCTACCAAAAAGCTCAACATTTAGGCATGGGCAAGTAAGCAGAATTATGCCTAACTGTATAAGCTATGAGAAATATCTAGTAGTTAATCATTGATAGGTGTATGCTCAATTATTAAAAAAAACCAACGATGATTAACTATTTCAACACCAGACAGCTAACAGTCCAACCAAATCTTAAATAAATTTTTCCCTACTTTTAAACTATGGCTGGAAAAATTGCATATGTCGCCTACAATAGAGATAGCGGAGACGCATGTTTCCGTTCACTCCTCACACCACACTCCGCCCGGACTATTGTTCGGGCGGTTCCTTATGTTTTGCGATAGGTTCACGCTCAAACTGTAAATCTATATTCCAAATACCAAGGCAGTGGTTTTTGCTGTGGTAGAATTTTCACAAAAATCAAAAACATCCGATTAAAAGGTTTTAAGGTATGTCATCAGCTACACAAGTTACAGACTCCACCTTTAAGCAGGAAGTACTCGATAGCGATGTTCCCGTGTTAGTTGACTTTTGGGCACCCTGGTGTGGTCCCTGTCGCATGGTAGCGCCCGTTGTAGATGAAATTTCCTCTCAGTATGAAGGTCAAATTAAGGTAGTTAAAGTTAATACCGATGAGAATCCCAATGTTGCTTCTCAGTACGGCATCCGCAGTATTCCCACATTAATGATTTTTAAAGGTGGGCAAAAGGTTGATATGGTTGTTGGTGCGGTTCCAAAAACTACATTAGCTAATACTTTGGAGAAGTATCTTTAAATTTTAGCTGTCTTCCATCCGTCTATCCTCAGCTTTCTAAGGCAGTAATAGACGGTTGGATTTTTTGATTATTGTTTATTAACAAAAATAAAGGGCTGCAAATGCAGCCCTTTTTAATCAAATTCAATCAAATTCAAAAACGGGAGCATCCCAGTGAAGGCAAAAATAAAATTTGTAGTGGGAGCATCTTGCTCGCTCCCTAATGTCGATGAAGCGGGCTTCTAGCCCGCACTACAAAAAATGAATTTACATATTTGGGATGATTCCTTCAAAAACCACCTTTAAGAATTTAAGAAGTCGGATTTTTTAACTGAAATATTCCCATAACAAGATAAACATCATCAAAACCCGACTTCTGAACTCACCAAAAATATCAGCTTTTAAAGCTTCTAAAATCGAGACTTTTTGTTATTTAATTTTTGCTTTTTTCGACGACTTTGAGCAGCAATAACTGCACTTTCTAGCGGATAACCGACTACGGGAATCACCTGATATTTACGTTCTTCTTCAAGATTTTTCACTTCAGTATAATCAAGCCAGTGAATGCAATCCACAGGACAAGTATCAATCGCTTCTTGAATTACTTCCTCTGAATCACCATCTTGACGCATCACCCGCGATCGCCCATAATCAGGTTCTATATAAAAAGTATTACGAGCAACATGGGCGCAGTGTTTACAGCCAATGCAAGTAATTTCATCGACATATACGCCCCGTTGACGCAAAACACCGCCCAATTCCGGCTCCAAGCCAGAACGTTGGGGGCTATCTCGCAAAAAACCCCCTAATTCCGGTTCGCAACCAGAACGATTTTCTTGCTCGTTTTCTGGTGGCAAAAAATCAGACATTACGCACTCCAACGCTGCACTAACAAGCGAATTGAACCATCTTGATTTTGTTTTTGTTCGCTAACTTGAAACCCAGCTTTTGCAGTCTCTTTAACTACCGTGCGGTAAGCGTAACGCTGTGTTACTTGACGTAAAAATCCTTCAACAGAAAGATTTTGCGCCCAATATTGGAAATCGGCGACTAACTCATATTCTTTACCGTTCCATTTAAAACCAATATCGTAGCCATTGTCTTGCTCGATCGCAATTTCGGCAGTGTGGGTAATACCTTGATAGCCGCGTAAAGAATGGGAACCATCCTTCCAAGCTACACCTAAGTCGGTGAGGGCATCTTTCAAAGATTCAATATTACGAATTTGAGTTTTAATCTGGCTAAAGTGTGACATAATAAATATCTCTTTCTTTGGCAGTGATAGTAAATGAATTAAGTTGAGTTGAAAGTTACCAATCGCTAAACGTTGCTTGAGTATTCGCAACATTATTCTGAGAAAGCACGTTGGCAGCAAAATATTCTGAGGTTGGCTCGTGGGTAAGTACAATCCCTAGTTGCGCTTCAATAGCTGCCGTAACTTCAGCGCAAGAATTACCTACTATTCCAGTGACTTTTTCTTGTACTCGACCGTCTGGATAAATTATAAATTCTAATGTCTCCATGCTTTTGACCAACCATGTTAATTGGGGTTTTAGTCTGCTGTCCTTCTACCAAAAATAAAGCTTTTGGTCTAAGCAACAACATTTCTTCTCTATCTATAGAATCACTCGTTAAATAACTAATGTTCCATCTTCAGAAATATATGTCTCATATTTTTTACAAAAATTATTACTTTTATAAGTGTTTGCTTCAATTATATGTAAGTTTCTCTTAAGCAAGAACATTAGTCAAGCTGAAAATATCACACTGTACCATAATTATCTCCCAAGGCATAGAGCAAAGGTATAACCTAAAGTGGGAGGTTAAAATTAAGCTTAAATAGATATAAAACTCATAATTATCACTATTTTTTGTCTGAGAAAGTCATAAAAAGTCGAATTTGGATTATTTGTCTTCGATGTTTAAAATATGTCTTTAGGGTGAAGGATCGAACACGGATAAGGGATTACACGGATTTCACCGATTTTATGACCCATTCCCGAACACGGATTTCAAGGGATTTTACGGATTTCACGGATTTTATTACCCATTACCCATTACCAATTACCAATTACCAATTACCCATTACCCATTACCAATTACCTATTCCCTCCTCTTGTTTCCTTTCTTCATCCAAAACAAATTCTTCCGTTTGAACTATAAAAGGAAGATCGGATGCAACTAAACCACGCTTAATTCGCTCTGGTGTTTCTGAAAAAACTACGAACAAAGGATATATGGCATTAGTTCCTTCAGTTAAAATATGACTGTGACGCAAAGGCATCAACCATTCGTAATCTTTATCCAACCATACTTGAGTTTGTCGCCATCTTGTTAAAAGATCAGAAAAATCCTCGTCGGGATGATGAATAAAAACAATAATTTCCACCCCTGTTTTTATTTTCCATTCTGGATCGCACATTAAAATTGCTAAATCACAAGGTAGACAAGTTGTTTGTGGTAAATTTGTTTCAGTTTTACGAATGCGGATAATTGGTAGAGGAATAGTAATTAAACTTTCGTCCGGACGACGTAAACTAGGAATCATTTCTAAATAAGGACGGTGCTGTTTTAAAAGAGTGACAGCAGCAGAGCGATCGCTATATTCAGTTAAGCTAATTTCGTAATCAGATTTTGTTACAGACATAATTAATTTTGGATTTTAAATTTTAGATTTTGGATTAATAAGGTAATGTCAGTTTGACCATAATCACAGAAGTCGAGTTTTTAGGATATAAATATCCGAAACATCACAAAATTATCATAAAAACCCGACTTATTGCACCACGAAAAGTTATCAATTAACTGGTTTATTTGATAACTGATAACTGATTATTAACCCAAGTCTTCAAAGACTTTAAACATCGGTAAATACATCGACAGCAAAATTACAGCAACCATACCACCAATAACCACAATCATTACTGGTTCTAAAACACTAGTAAGAGCTTTTACTGCTTGTTCAACTTCATCTTCATAAAAATCGGCAACTTTCATTAACATTGCATCTAATTCTCCGGTTTCTTCTCCGATGCTCATCATTTGAATTGCCATAATCGGAAATACATTTTCTTTTTGTAAAGCAATACTAATCATACCTCCTTGTTGAACTTCATTTCTTGCGGCATCAATAGCGTTGGCAATTATTTGGTTTCCTGATGTATCTCGAACAATTTCTAAAGAGGTTAAAATGGGTACTCCAGAACGAGTTAAAGAACCAAAAGTACGGCTGAATCGAGCAATAGAGGATTTTTGAATTAAATCACCGAACAAAGGCAATTTTAGAGAAAAAGCGTCGATATTTAATTTACCAACGGGAGTTTTATAATACTGGTCAAAAGCTATTTTTAATCCTACACAACCAGCAATAATCACGAAAAGCCAATAACTTGTGAGAATACCACTTATCCACAACATAAACTGCGTTAAAGCCGGTAATTCCGTTCCCAAATCTTTAAAAATAGCGGCAAAAATTGGGATAAGAAAAACTGTCATCGCAACAAAGATTGTGACTGCTAAAAATCCCACAACAGTCGGATAAGACATTGCCGATTTTATTTGGTTTTGTAATCGAGCCACATCTTCTAATAATTTAGCTAAGCGATTGAGAACATCATCCAAAACACCACCGACTTCACCAGCTTGAATCATGCTGACATACAAAGCATCAAAACATTGAGGATGTTTCCGCATTGCATCGGAAAGATTAACACCATTTTGTACTTCGCTACTAATATCTAAAAGTGCTTCTTTGAGTTTAGGATTGCTACATTGTTCAGAAAGTACTCCTAAGCTTCTGACAATTGCGACTCCTGCATTTGTCAAAGCCGCAAATTGACGGGAAAATATGGCTTTATCTTTAACAGAGACTGTAGCAAGCTTACTTTGTAATTTTGTGACATCAAGAGCATCAGCGATATCAAAACCTTTAAATTGTTGTAAGTCTTGAATTACGAAACCTTGTTGTCTTAACTGACTACGAGCTTGTGCCATTGAGTCAGCAACAATTTTTTCTTGTTTGGATTTTCCTGCTGAATCGCGAATGCGAGCGACAAAAGTTGGCATAATTTATATAGTTTAAAATTCCAAAAATCAAAATAACAAAAAATTAATTTGTTTGATAAAACATACTTAGTAGTTAGTAAAAAATGACAACTAACTACTAGTAATTTTGTGGGTAATTAATGTCTCATAGCCGCTTTTCCATTAGTGGGTGCTGCACCAATTAAACGTTGAATTTCATCTGGTTTAGTGGTTTTTGACATTGCAGCTTCAAAGGAAATAACTCCTGCTTTCACATAATCGGCAAGAACTTTCTCTAAGGTTTGCATTCCTAATTTTGCTCCAGTTTGAATTGCGGAATAAATTTGAGATGTTTTACCTTCGCGAATCATATTAGAAATAGCAGGAGTAATCACCATGATTTCTTGAGCCATTACTCGACCAAATTCATTAGGTTTGGGGTTTTTCTTCGATACTAAAGTTTGGCTAAATACTGCAACTAAAGAGTTAGATAACTGTACACGCACCTGAGTTTGTCTGTCTGCGGGAAAAACGTCGATAATTCTATCAACGGTTTGTGCTGCGGAAGAAGTGTGCAAAGTACCAAATACTAAGTGACCAGTTTCTGCTGCGGAAATAGCGAGGGAAATTGTGTCTAAATCGCGCATTTCTCCAATTAAAATAATATCTGGATCTTCACGTAAAGAACCTTTTAAAGCATTAGCAAAACTTTTTGTATCTTCACCAAGTTGACGTTGATGAATCAGGCTTTTAACAGGCTCGTAAACAAATTCAATCGGGTCTTCAATTGTTAAAATATGTTCTGCTTTTGTACGATTAATTAAATCAATCATTGCCGCCAAAGTAGTTGTTTTACCAGAGCCTGTGGGACCTGTTACTAATATCATTCCTTTGGGTTTGTCGCACATTTCTCGAACAACATCAGGTAAACCCAGTTTGTCAAAATTAGGAATTTTAGAACTTAATGCTCGTAAACAAGCAGCATAGGTACCGCGTTCTTTATAAACATTGACCCGAAAACGTGCTAATCCTTTGACACCGTAAGAACAGTCTAATTCCCAAGTTTGTTCGAGGATTTTACGTTGGGAATTATTCAACATACTAAAAATTAATCTTTGACATTGATCAGCACTTAAAGCTTCATCACCGAAGGGTGTTAGTTTACCACTAATCCGAAAATAAGGAGGTAAACCAGCGGATAAATGCATATCCGAACCTCCCAGTTCAATCATTTGTTCCATCAAATCTTCAATCATTATTTCCATTTTTTTTATCCTTTTATAGTTGACAGTTGACAGTTGTGATTTATCAAATTACTAACTCCGGTGGTACTAACTCCTCACTCCCGTACAGACGTAGCAATACGCCCCGTCTCTACAAAACTAACTCCGTTAATCTTGAAAGCGTGATGTCATACAGTAAGGACAATCCAACCATTCTGGCTGCAACTGAGCATCGCAATTTCGACAGGTTAAACCACTCTTACGCTTAGCTTTCAACTCTGCTTCTAAACCTGTATCGGTAAAGGTTACTCGCTCCACTTCTTCCAGGGTGGTAGCCCCTTGACGTACTAAATCTAAGCTGTAAGCAAGTAGAGTTTTCATTCCTTCTTCTACTGCTGCTTCCTTAATTAATTCTGTGGGTGCTTCTTCATTGATTAAAGTTTGGATGCGTTCGGTAATTCTCATGACTTCGTAAACACCGGAGCGTCCTTTGTAACCAATACCGTGACATTTTTCACAAAGGGTATTATTGGCTTTGGCTTCTTGAATTTGTTCGATGCTTAGAGTATTGGCTTTGTAAAAGGTGACATCTGCTTCTTGGGATGCCGATAAACCATAACGTGCGAGTTCTTGCTGAGTTGGTTTGTACTCAATACGACACTCAGAACATACACGACGCATCAGACGCTGTGCTAGAACTCCAATTAAAGAACTGGAAATCATGAAAGATTCAATACCCATTTCTCCCAAACGGGCGATCGCACCGGGAGCATCATTGGTATGCAGAGTGGTTAATACTAAGTGACCTGTTAATGCCGCTTCAATAGCTGTTTTTGCAGTTTCTTTATCTCTGGTTTCACCTACGAGTAGTACATCAGGATCTTGTCGTAAAAATGCCCGTAAAGCAGTACCGAAATCCAGTCCTTTTTCCCGAATTACTTGCACCTGCGTAATTCCCGGTAAACTATATTCCACCGGGTCTTCTACTGTACTGATATTAATATCGGGGGAATTTCTTTCGGCAAGTGCGGAATACAGAGATGTTGTTTTACCAGAACCAGTGGGACCTGTAACTAGAATCAACCCAAAAGGACGACTAACCATCTCCTGAACAATCTGCAACGTCTCCGGGTCGGTAATTAATTTATCCAGCCCCAATTGAGTTGAGGAATTATCGAGAATCCGTAAAACTACTTTTTCTCCGTAACGACTAGGTAAAGTATTTACCCGAAAGTCAACTTTGCGTCCTTCAAACAAACGCCGGATACGTCCATCTTGGGGAAGACGACGTTCAGCGATATCTAAGTTAGCAATAATTTTAAAACGGGCTGTAATTGCGGGAATGATTTTCTTCGGTAAGGGGTCAAAAGCTTGACTAAGTACACCATCCTTACGAAAGCGAATACGTAAGTTTTCTTCCTGGGGTTCGATGTGAATATCAGAAACCCCTTCGTGCAAAGCTTTCGCGAGGATTCTATTGACCAAATTGATAATAGGGGCATCCTCAGCACCCTTCATAGCAGAACCTAAATCAGCTTCTGACTCTTCAGGAGCATCTTCTAGATCAAGATTATCCAGATTTTCTAAATCTTGATTAATATCGGTAAATTGTTCCTTTTCTATATGCTTTTGTTTAACAGCCATTTCATCCAAAAATTGGTTAATTAGCTGTTGATAGTCTTCTTGAGTGATTACCATCCTTTGTAATCCGAAGCCTTGGGGACGCAAAATCCGATTCAGATCATCGGAAGCCTCAAGATTATCTGGATCTACCATTGCTACCAAAACGTAAGGTGGGTTTTGGTCTTCGTGTTTTGATAATGGAATTAGACGATGACGACGACAAATATCTACTGGGATAAGAGTTTCAATCAAACTTCCTACCGAAGTCGCGCCAACTTGGTTAACTTCCGGATCGAGAAATTCAACACCGTAAAGAATTTTAAGTTCAAATAGCTGTTGCTTTTTATATTCTCTAAGTAGCTCTGGGGACAGTTGTCGCCCTGCAATTGATTCGATAACCTCAGTTAAAGGTCTACCGGATTTGCGGCTTTCTATGAGTGCTTGCTTCATCTGGCTGTTATCCACAAAGCCAGATTGAACCAGTTTGTTACCAAAAGGCGAAAATTCCGATCTGACACTCAGAGCAGTACTGCGCCTTTGTTGTGACGAATAAGTCATATATTGAGATAATGGATGCTGCACAAACCTATGGTTCAAGTATTCCCAAGCAGGGGTGCAGAATTTTCATCCAAACCAAGAAAACTTAGCTAAAATTTTTTTTAAGCTCAAAAATCACCTTCTTGGCAAAAGGTGAAGGGTTTCTAATTGAGTTTTTTGATGACTTATGCTCCGTATAGGTCAATACGGTTCAGTTAAGGTTGTCCATCAATCAATTTATTGAGAACCAAGATTTGGGGGATTCTCCCCCAAACCCCCGATTGAGGGACGGTTGCGTCCCCCAAGCCCCCTGCAAAAAAGTCGATCTGTTTTGTTTGCGGTAATTAATTTATATCTTTAACTGAACTGTATTGTCCTATAAGTAGTTATTGCTGATGAACTACCGCCCATAGATAGTAGTAGTAATTTTGGATCTAAATGGTGTTTTTAAAAAAAAAGCAGTAGCGATAGTTTTAAATTTAAATTTAAATTTAAATTTAAATATGGATAGATTTAAGTGGATTTTTCTAATACAGGCAGCCAATTTATAGGTGATAAATTCTTAAAAATAAACAACCAGTAAGAAAGTCATCATCCCGGTTGAGCATTTGTGATCATACATGACGGTGATACCACATAGGACAGAATATTCTGGCAAACAAGTACGCCGTTTTTATCCCCCAGAGTCATTGAATGTTTAAGCTGGTATTTTATGAGGTGGTGAAAACTACCCTGTAAACTATTCCCAAATGGTTAGAGAATAATGACTGAATATTAACAGCAGTGCTATTCGGCGAACAAACAGAGGTAAATCAAGTAATGAACAGCGACTCCCTACAAAATTCCAATATTTCCAACAGTGATGTTAACGAGCAAGTCACAACTGAGGCAAACTTAGCAGCAGATCAGTCTGCCGTCAACATAGAAGATGCTACCCAAGCAACCCCAGCGACAGAGCAATCAAATGCTCGTACAGCAGAAATGGCTCAAATTGAGTCATTAAAAGCGCAGTTAGATGACCGTAGCAGTCAGTATATGAGAATTGCGGCGGATTTTGAAAATTTCCGTAAACGCACCCTCAAAGAAAAAGAAGATTTAGAAATACAGGTGAAGCGCAATACGATTACAGAATTATTGCCCATAGTTGATAATTTTGAGCGAGCGCGAGCCCAAATTAAACCCCAAAATGATGGAGAAATGGGGATTCACAAAAGTTATCAAGGCGTTTACAAGCAGTTAGTAGACAGCCTCAAACGCTTAGGTGTTTCCCCAATGCGTCCAGAAGGTCAGCAGTTCGACCCCAAAGAACATGAAGCAGTAATGCGCGAACCTACGGATGAATATCCGGAAGGAACAGTGT
Source organism: Rivularia sp. T60_A2020_040 (assembly GCA_015272215.1). GTDB lineage: Bacteria > Cyanobacteriota > Cyanobacteriia > Cyanobacteriales > Nostocaceae > Rivularia. The sequence continues at coordinate 13,842 of JACYMD010000012.1, forward strand.
TAGAAGAGTTAGTACGCGGATACTTTATTGGCGATCGCGTGCTACGTCATGCAATGGTAAAAGTGGCTGCTCCGCAAGAAGATACGTCTTCTTCAGAAGAAAATCAACTTGGGGAAGCAAGTAGTTAAGCTGTAGCCATTTAAACCAACCGGGGAACGCCGGTCGTCGCAGACTCCGCCGAGAATCGGCAGAGTACCGACGACCAAAACTGCTTGCAGTTAATCCTAATAGGCGAGCATCGCATCCCAATTGATCTAGTAACTTATCCGTGCTTTTTGTGGGCAACGATCGTGAAAACAAATTTCTTTTTTAAAGGAATAATTTCATGAAGGGAACGGACAGTTTTCCCTAGGCAACATATTTAAGTTGCGGAAACTGTTCTCCATACGTCGTTGTGAAAATCGCAGTTTTTGAGAATTAATCAGTAAAAAATCGATAGTTATGGGAAAAGTTATTGGGATCGACTTAGGCACTACCAATAGTTGTGTCGCAGTTTTGGAAGGTGGGCAACCCTTGGTGATTGCTAATTCAGAAGGTGGACGTACCACTCCGTCAATTGTTGGGTTTGGCAAAGGTGGCGAGCGCTTGGTCGGTCCTCTGGCAAAGCGCCAAGCAGTAACTAATGCGGAAAACACTATATTCAGTATTAAACGGTTTATCGGTCGTCGTTGGGATGATACTCAAGAGGAACGCGCTCGCGTACCCTATACCTGTGTTAAAGGTAGAGACGATACTGTTGATGTGCAAATTCGCGGACGTAACTACACACCTCAAGAAGTCTCCGCGATGATTTTACACAAGTTAAAGCAGGATGCGGAAAGTTTTTTGGGGGAAGAAGTTAACCAAGTTGTAATTACTGTTCCGGCGTATTTTACTGATGCTCAAAGACAAGCCACTAAAGACGCTGGAACAATTGCTGGATTGGAAGTACTGCGAATTATCAATGAGCCAACTGCTGCGGCTTTAGCATTTGGTTTGGATAAACAAGATGAAGAACAGTTGATTCTGGTGTTTGACTTGGGAGGTGGAACTTTTGATGTTTCAATCCTGCAACTCGGTGATGGAGTTTTTGAAGTAAAAGCTACTTGTGGTAACAATCATCTTGGTGGAGACGACTTTGATAACTGTATCGTCCAATGGATGATGGAGCTTTTTTACCAACAAGAAAAAATTGATATTTCCGAAGACAAAATGGCGCTGCAACGTTTGCGGGAAGCTGCGGAAAAAGCCAAGATTGAACTTTCAACTACGGCGAATACTTCAATCAATTTACCGTTTATTACTGCCAATGAAAGCGGACCGAAACATTTGGAAATGGAACTTAGTCGCTCTAAGTTTGAAGAACTCAGCAGTCATTTGATTGAAACTATTGTCGAACCAATGGCTCAGTCGCTCAAAGATGCAGAACTCAAGCCAGATCAGATTGACAAAATTATTCTGGTGGGTGGTTCTACTCGCATTCCGGCGGTTCAAAATGCTTTAATTAAGTTTTTTGGTGGTAAAGCCCCCGACCGTTCGATTAACCCCGATGAAGCGGTAGCCCTTGGTGCTGCAATTCAAGCCGGGGTTTTGGGTGGTGAAGTTGATAATTTACTACTTCTGGATGTGACTCCTTTATCTTTGGGACTGGAAACTTTAGGAGAAGTATTTACCAAAATCATCGAACGCAATACCACTATTCCTACCAGTAAATCCCAGATATTTTCTACAGCCGTTGATGGACAAAACTCGGTAGAAATTCATGTCCTGCAAGGTGAAAGAGCCATGGCGCGGGATAATAAAAGTCTGGGTAAATTCCTTTTAAATGGAATTCCTCCGGCTCCGAGGGGTGTACCACAAATTGAAGTATCTTTTGAAATTGATGTTAACGGTATCCTGAAAGTCGGCGCTCAAGATAAAGGTACTGGTAGAGAACAAAGCATTCGGATTACGAATACGGGGGGTTTGAGTCAGAGCGAAGTGGAACGAATGCGTCAAGAAGCTGAAATTTATGCCGAACAAGATCGAAAACGCTTAGAGTTAATTGAATTAACAAACCAAGCTAACACTCTTTTACACAGTTATGAATTGAATTTATCCTGTAATGCTAAGCTGATCGACGAACAGCTCAAAGTTTCTATTGAGCAAAAGTTAGTAAAATTACAAGCTGTAATGGGAAATAGCGGCATTTCTGTGGCAGAATTCAAACAAAGCTTGGATGAGTTCCAAGAAACTCTATTCGCTATTGGTGCAGAAGTATACAATCGCGCCAATACTGGAACCAATCAAGAAACAGTTGAATCAGTCGATAATCGCGAAATTACTGAAGATAACGAAGCATCAAAAGAAGCTTTCGCACCACAATTCAATTTCGATTTTGAAGACGATAATACATTCCAAACTGATTATGAGGCTATAGATTAAGGTAAATATCTGTAATCCCATTTTAGATTTTAAATTTTAGATTTTGGATTGAAAACCCGACTTCTGATCTTGACCTGACTCTAAGAAGTCGGGTTTTTTCAGCTAAATATCTCTAAAAAGTTGATAATTCTGTTCAAAAACCCGACTTCTAATCTCGACCTCATTTTAAATATTAGAATTTCTTGTTACCATCAAAGATGGTTTTAGACACCGATGATTTGTTAAATTGTAGAAGCTAATTTCAGCATTGCTACATCGTATTAGAATAGTTGAGATACCGTAAAAAAAGTAAATGGCGGGTTTTCCACACTAATTAGGTGCGGCTAGCCCTTCACATTTTGGTCTGCTGATTGCATCTCCAAGTAGCACAATTGTAAGAGAGTCAGTCCCAATGGCTATTTGATCAATGTCGTCGAAATGATGACAACACCCGCATTTTCATGTTTGCTGGTGATTTTTATCAATAGTAAAGGCTAAAATCAATAATTAATCATAAAACTTAACTTTCTGCCTTCTGCCCGACCAATGACTGCATATTAATTTCCAACATTTTAACTTTTACCTTTGCTATATGGCTCGCGACTATTATGAAATTCTGGGTGTCTCTCGTGACGCCGACAAAGAAGAAATGAAAAGTGCTTACCGCCGCTTAGCCCGGAAATATCACCCAGATGTGAACAAAGAGGCGGGAGCCGAAGAGCGGTTTAAGGAAATTAACCGCGCTTATGAAGTGCTTTCAGAACCAGAAACCCGCGCTCGTTACGACCGTTTTGGAGAACAAGGAGTATCCGGTGCTGGTGCTGCTGGCTATCAAGACTTCGGGGATATGGGTGGTTTTGCGGATATCTTTGAAAGCATTTTCAGTGGCTTCGCTGGAGGTACTGGTCAGTCCCAACGACGACGCAGCGGACCAGTTAGGGGTGATGACCTGCGTTTAGACTTAAAGTTAGATTTTCGCGAAGCGGTATTCGGGGGTGAAAAAGAAATTCGCATTTCCCACCTAGAAACTTGCGACGTTTGTAGCGGTTCTGGTGCTAAACCCGGTACTCGTCCTCGGACTTGTTCGACCTGTAGCGGTTCTGGTCAAGTTCGCCGCGTCACTCGAACTCCTTTTGGCAGCTTTACCCAAGTCTCTACTTGTCCCACCTGTAACGGACAGGGGATGGTCGTGGAAGATAAATGCGACGCTTGTGAAGGTAAGGGTGCAAATCAAGTTACCAAAAAACTGAAAATTACCATTCCTCCGGGGGTTGACAACGGTACTCGTTTACGCATATCCAACGAGGGAGATGCTGGAACGCGGGGTGGTGCGCCGGGAGATTTATATGTTTACTTGTTTGTAAATGAAGATGAAGAATTCCAGCGCGATGGTATTAATGTACTTTCGGAACTAAAAGTTAGCTATTTGCAAGCAATTTTAGGGTGCCGTTTAGAAGTCAGTACTGTAGATGGTCCGGTAGAAATGATTATTCCGCCGGGAACTCAGCCCAATACAGTGATGAAATTGGAAAATCGTGGTGTTCCGCGTTTGGGAAATCCCGTTAGCAGGGGCGACCATATGATTACAATATTGATTGATATTCCGACAAAAGTCACACCCGATGAAAGAGAATTGCTAGAAAAACTAGCTAAAATTAAGGGAGACCGTACCGGAAAGGGTGGTTTAGAAGGATTCTTGGGAAAATTATTTAATTAATAATGAGTGTATCTTCACTTTCAACTCCTGATGCTCAGCTTGATTTACGGGGAACTCCTTGTCCGATTAACTTTGTGCGGACAAAAATTCGTTTGCAGCAAATGTTACCGGGAGCCTTATTAGAGGTTTGGTTAGATCCAGGAGAACCGATTGAGCAGGTTCCCGATAGTTTGACAATGGCGGGTTATCAAATCGAACAAATTTCCGACTGTTCTGGGTATTTTTCTTTATTAGTACGCCGTCCACTGAATGCAAAATGAACGGTGAAGCATCATTAACAAATTCCCAACAGTTGTTAGGTACAGTCGTTGCTGTACAAGCTAATTTTTACCGAGTGCAACTCGATCAAGAGGGCAAGGATATAGAAGAATTTTCTTCTAATCCCCTGTTGCTTTTGTGTACCCGCAGAACCCGTTTAAAAAAAATTGGTCAGCAAGTCACAGTTGGCGATCGCGTTGTTGTAGAAGAGCCAGATTGGACTGATGGTAGTGGGGCGATCGCGGATGTTTTACCCCGAAAAAGTCAACTCGACCGTCCGGCGATCGCCAATGTCAATCAAATATTACTGGTGTTTGCTGTTACAGACCCTCCTTTGGAACCTTACCAACTTAGTCGCTTTTTAATCAAAGCTGAGTCAACGGGTTTAGATGTAGTTTTATGCTTGAATAAAAGCGATTTAATTAGCTCTCAAGAGCAGGCAGAAATCGAGCAACGTCTGAATAGTTGGGGTTATCAACCCATATTTATCAGCGTTGAGCAAGGTATAAATATTAACTTTCTCGAAAAGATTTTAAGTGGTAAAATTACTGTGGTTGCGGGAGCTTCCGGCGTTGGTAAATCAAGCTTAATTAATACTTTGATTCCAACAGCTAATTTACGGGTAGCATCGGTTTCGGGTAAATTGGCACGCGGCAGACACACCACTCGTCATGTAGAACTATTTCAACTTCCCGGAGGTGGTTTACTCGCAGATACTCCGGGTTTCAATCAACCAGATTTAGATTGTACTCCCGAAGAACTAGTAAATTACTTTCCAGAAGCAAGAGAAAGATTAAAAAACGGTAGTTGTAAGTTTAGTAACTGTTTGCATCGAGATGAACCCGATTGCGTAGTGCGGGGAGATTGGGAACGCTACGAAGATTATTTACAGTTTTTAGAAGAAGCAATCGAGCTTCAAACTTGGCTCAAACAGCAAGCCGATCCAGAATCTAATCTTAAGTTAAAAACTAAAGGAAAAGGGCGGCAACAATACGAGCCAATGTTAGAAAGTAAGAAATATCGCCGCGTTTCTCGCAAGAAGCAGCAGCAGACATTACAGGAATTGTATAAAGAAAGTGAAGATTAGGTTAAAGGTTAAAGGTTAAAAACTCGTAACCACCAACAACTAACCACCAACAGCTAACAACTAACAACCAACAACCAACCTTAAATTTAAAATCTAATTAGTGACAATAGCTAAGAAATAACCATAAAGTCTTAAAATATTGTTAACTTCTGACTAACCGGAAGTATTTCTTCTGCGGGTAAAAACCCTTGCAGGCTTTGTTTCTTGAGCCATACCTGATAAGGTTGTCGGACAAAAACTTTCTGCCTTCCGGAGGGATGCTTCTGTCTAATCAAAACTATCGATTTATAAGTCCCGCTCGGAATTAATATTATGTCTACTGGCTACGTTGCACTTGTACTTCACGCACATTTGCCTTTCGTTCGTCACCCGGAAAGTGACTATGTACTAGAGGAAGAATGGCTTTATGAAGCAATCACGGAAACTTACATTCCTTTATTACGAGTCTTTGAAGGCTTGAAGCAGGATGGTGTTGATTTCAAAATCACCATGAGTATGACACCACCCCTGGTTTCAATGCTGCGCGACTCATTACTGCAAGAACGCTATGATGAACACTTAGCGAAACTACAAGAACTAATAGAGTTAGAAATCGAACATAATGCTCAGAATGGTCACGTTAAATATTTAGCTGAGTATTATCAAGGCGAATTTAAGGCTACTAGAGAATATTGGGAACGGTATAAAGGTGATTTGGTAACTGCTTTCAAGCAATTCCAAGATTCTAATAATATTGATATCATTACCTGTGGTGCGACTCACGGTTATTTACCGTTAATGAAAATGTATCCCCAAGCGGTTTGGGCGCAAATTCAGGTAGCGGTGGAGCATTATGAAGAAAATTTTGGTCGTCCACCCAAAGGTATTTGGTTACCGGAATGCGCTTACTTTGAAGGTTTGGAGCGGATGCTGGCGGATGCTGGATTGCGTTATTTCCTTACTGACGGTCACGGTATTTTGTATGCTCGTCCTCGTCCTCGATTTGGTACTTATGCCCCGATTTTTACGGAAACTGGTGTTGCAGCCTTTGGACGCGATCATGAATCTTCTCAGCAAGTTTGGTCTTCTGAGGTTGGTTATCCCGGTGCTGCGGAATATCGGGAATTTTATAAGGATTTAGGTTGGGAGGCGGAATATGAGTATATCAAGCCTTTTATTATGCCTAATGGTCAGCGTAAAAATACGGGGATTAAATATCATAAAATTACTGGTCGCGGTTTAGGACTTGGAGATAAGCAGCTTTACGATCCTTACTGGGCAAGGGAAAAAACCGCAGAACACGCTTCTAACTTTATGTTCAACCGCGAGCGTCAAGTTCAACATCTCCACGATATGATGCAACGTCCTCCGATTGTGGTTTCTCCTTATGATGCGGAGTTGTTTGGACATTGGTGGTATGAAGGTCCTTGGTTTATTGATTATCTCTACCGCAAGTCTTGGTTTGATCAAGGAACTTACAATATGACTCATTTATCGGATTACTTGCGAGGCAATCCGGTTCAACAAGTTTGTCGTCCTTCTCAATCAAGTTGGGGATACAAGGGTTTTCACGAGTATTGGTTAAATGAGACTAATACGTGGATTTACCCACATTTACATAAAGCTGCGGAACGGATGATTGAGCTATCAAATCGAGAAGCAGAAGATGAGTTGGAATCCAAAGCTCTCAATCAAGCGGCACGGGAGTTACTTTTAGCACAATCTTCTGACTGGGCGTTTATTATGCGAACCGGAACGATGGTTCCTTATGCTGTGAGAAGAACTCGTTCTCATTTGATGCGATTTAACAAGCTTTACGAAGATATTAATATCGGAAAAATTGACAGCGGATGGTTGGAGAAAGTTGAATATATGGACAATATTTTTCCCAGCATTAACTATCGAGCTTACCGTCCTTTGTAATCCCATGATTTAATGGGTAAAAGTTGTAGGGTGGGCATTGTCCACCTTATATTTAGGGTTTGTTAATTAACAGAAAAAGACCCAAATGTCAATCGTCCAACGGTAACTAGAAGAAGAAGGAGTAAAGTTAAATTTTTCCGAGGAAAAAACTATCAGTTACCATTGTCGCTCAATATCATACAAATCGAATTTTGTATCAGCACTGACGATTTTAATTTATTCTGCGATCGCTTGAGCAATCAATAGCCGATCAAAAGGATCGCGATGATTTAAAGCTAAATTAGCAACTACTGCAAGATGCTTGAGTTTCACAGGAAGAATTTCAATACTATTGAGTATGATTTGTTGGGGAATAAATGTTTCATAAGTATCTGGTAGGGTAAGTTTTTTTAGGTTGACTTTAATGGCAATTTCCCACAGACTGGCAATACTAAGCAATAAATCGACATCAGATTCTAATACTTCAACAGCATTACGGCTAAGTTCCTGACTGTCGTTGATAAACCAGAGAAAAGTGTGAGTATCGAGGAGTATTTTCATTACATATACTCTTTAAAATCCTCTAATGGCTCGTCAAAATCTGGAGCCATCCAAATTTGTGCTTTAGCGCTTCCTCTTTGTCTTCGTTGAGGATGAGGGGAAAATTGAATCAATTTTAAGATGGGTTGATTATCACGAGTAATGATTATTTCCTCACCTTGTAAAGCTGATTGTAAAAGTTGTTTAATTTTGGCTTGAGCTTCAGTTATGTCAACCTGATGCATTATATCTGACCTGGGCGTTGTTTTATTTTTAGAATAGCAACATTTGGGTAATGGGGAGAGCATATTTTTGATGTAAATTTGCGAAAAAGCACAAGTGCAATCGTTCCTAAGTGTTGGCAACCGCAGCCCCAATCCATAATTCCAATGCAAAATTTTCTAAGTTTTGCCCATCAGCTTCAATCATCAGGGAAATTACACTAATCTTACTAAAAGACCAAAACAAACCCGCTTCAAGTAGATATGGCTCGTTGGTTTCTGCGTGTATGCGGAAATCGTATAAAGAGTAATCACGACAACCTAAAGCGATATGCGCCCGTTTGGCTGCATCTGCGAGTTTCTCAAATAACTCTGGTGTGACATTGGCTGGACATATTCGCTTCGTTGCTGTATTTTGATTTTGCTTGCTGGGTGTTCCGTCCGATTGAAGATCGAGTTTATCGTGTACAGTCCTGATGGAATGTTCTTCAGTGAACAAATACTCTACCATGGGCGGTACCCATAACTTACCTCCACGCTCGACTACAGCCACACGCAGTTCTCTTCCAGGGATGTAATCTTCAATCAAAATAGTCTCGTCAAATTCAAACCCAATTTGCAATGCTTCGGCGATTTGATCTTCATTCCAAACTAAGCTCATCCCCAAAGAGTTGTCTTCTGAGTTTGGTTTCACGATGAATGGGGGTTTCATTGTTAAGGTGTTTCCTCGGCGAAGTTGCTGCGCCTTAGCTACCCGCACACCAGATGCAGCGACAATGCTTCTTGTGTGAGCTTTATTAGTTGCGAGTGCGGTACAGCAGGATGGTGAACCCACCACAGGTAAACCAAGGATATCCTCAAAGAATGCCCGGAAACTTGTCATCCCAGGAAAACAGAACATATGGGGGACTACTACATCGATATCAGGTAGTTGGGAAATCATATCCTGGAGTGACATCTTCTCTGACATGGATTCTAAGGATTTTCCTAATTGCCAAAGACCGTCGAGATGTACGATAGCATAATGACTACTGACACCAATGGGTTGTATGACTTCCTTTACGTATATTATTGACAAGTTGTAGTAAAACTCGGAGACAGGAGAACCCGCGAGGTGCAACACTCGTAATCGGGTTATCCCGGTTGAATTCGGCAATGAAGTGGAATTATCTAGTAATGGTTTGTTAGGTAAAATTTGCATTTCAAGTTATGCGTAATATGTTCAAGATTTACACAAGACAAATAATTTAGATGTTTCTAAATATGGATAAAATTAGATTCAACTATTAAAATTTTTCAACTATAAATAAATAGAAATCATTGATAATTTGTGTTATGTAAATGTTGTTTGGAGAAATTAAATGAAAAATAATTAATCTCCACCCATTTGTACGAGTTTGCCAATGTTGAAATCTATTCTTGTCCAATTTTTCAATTGAAACAAGTTTTTCAACAAAAGTAAAGGAATTTGCCAATGATGCACCATTATAAATGGTAGAGAATCGTCAAATTTATAAATTGCGTCAGTACCTCTAAATATATTCTTAATCCAATTCTTCAATTGATCAAAAGAACGGATTTCATTTAGTCGCCAAACTTCATGATAAGTCCAATAAGTCGGTTTACTATGAGGTAGTGCTTGTAAAGGTTCTGTTATTGGTTCTTTACTCAAATAAGCATCGGCTGCTTGTGGCAATTGGTCATGAAATATGGTAATTGCAGAATGAGTCCGGGGATTACATTCTATTGCATATACTGTACCATCTTCAGCTTCAATAAAATCAAAAGAAAGTTGTCCGGTAACTCCCAATTCTTTGATAAAATGCGTTACCCATTCGCGAATTTTTGGATGTTCTACGTTTTCGTAATTGACTTGAAAAGCTGAAGATTCACAACAACAATGCAGTCTGACTACACCATCCCTTACAGTACTATGAGTACAGTATTCTTTACCAGGAATAAATTCCTGCATTATCCAAGGCTTTTGGGGACTAATTGGTAAACTTCTCACGAAAGCTGCGGTTTGTTCTGGAGTATCACAAGGAAGCTTGGTTAAATCCAAACGTCTCACTGAGTCATAAGGAATGCTTTTTATGATATATTTACGTGATTCCCCAGAAAAGTCAAAATTTAAAACCTGTTCGGGAGAAGTAATTTTAAAAGATTTAGGAACCGATAAACCAAAACTTCTAGCTTTCTCACTAAAAGCAAATTTATCATCGAGCATTTCACAAGTAGCAGCATCTAGATGGAATACTTCACAATATTCAGATAGAGCAGGTTTTGCTAAAGCATCATAATAGCTAGCAACTGGACTTGTTACCGGAATATAAATATCAATATTTTCTCTATTAACAATATCCATTAAAGCTTGAGTATAAACTTGTGAATTTACTTGGGGAACGGGAGTTGTATAAAACTTATCTACAGCCTGAGAAAAACGATGACCAGATAACCAATATTTATCAGTTTCTGTTAATACTACTCTATGTCCTGCGGCATGAAAAAAACGAGCTAATTGTAATGCTTTAGTCATTTTTCCACCACTAATTAGAATATTTTTCTTTTCAGCAGTTTTGACTTTTCTCTGTTTTATTTGAAAAGGACTGATTAATATATTTATTAATAGCGATATTAAAACAATCGTGGCATTAATTGGTAGTACTAATAAAAGTAAAGTTAGAGTACCCAGGCTTTTAAATAATGCAACAAAACGCATTTTTAAAGAAACTGGATAATTCGCAATTTGAGAAGAAGAAACAGAAATAGATTGTGTCATTGTCGAAGAATAAATTATCAACCTTACATTTTGTCCTAAATATAAAAATTTTGTAGAGACGTTGCATTGCAACGTCTCAAACAATATGAAATCATCATTTCATATGCAAAAAACCCCACTTCTGTAGTTTAAGTTTTTTGAAATCCTAATTTTATAACCTCCGGATGATGCTTAAACCGTCTCTTACTGGTAGAAGTACCTGTTCAACACGTTTATCGGCAGCAACAGTACGGTTAAAATTGGCGATCGCCTTTCCGTTAGCTGTACGTTCTGCTTCACTCAAATAAGGCTGTCCCTGAAGCAATGTATTATCAACACAGATAAACCCCGATGGGGCTAGCAAGTTTTTGTCTAACAGGGTGTTGTAATAATCTACGTAGCCAGCTTTATCTGCATCAATAAACACGAAGTCAAAGAACTCTCCTGCTGCCGCTAATTTATCCAAAGTTTCTTGTGCTGGACCAATTTCAACTTGAATTTTCTCTCCGTGGGGAGATTCTTGAAAAGCTGCTTTCCCGAACTCTGCTGTATAAGAATCAACTTCACAAGCAATCAGTTTGCCGTCTGCGGGTAATCCTTCTGCCATTGCTAGGGCAGAATAACCCGTAAACATCCCGATTTCTAGTACTCGCTTCGCTTTGGTCATGTGGATGAACATTTTCAAGGTTTGTCCTTCAATATGACCGGAAAGCATTTCTTGTTCTAGTGGAACTACGGTTTCCCCTTTGTCAAATCGGTTACTCCATTCCTCACGGGCTGTTTTGTCAGCAAGAGCTTTTAAAGCTGCCGATTCAGAAGTTGTGCATTCTTCTAAATAAGGGTCTAAACCGGATGCTAAACGAGCAACAAAGTCAAGTTTTTGCTTAATTTCTGCTGATAATGCTTGTTTATTCAACACTTGTACAAGTGTTTCTAATTCCTGAGCCAATATTCCTAAAGGTGTAACAGGTCTAGCTATTGGTTTATCAACAAGGCTTTTCATTAATTTTCGCTCCCTACAAGTTCCGCTTCTGATTCGGAATAAACGGGGTAAACATCTACACCATCACCACCACGAGGGAATTTCTGACAAATCTTTTTATGTTCTGCTAAAGCTTCAGCCAATTGTTTACGAGTTAGGTCATTGACAAAGAAGCATTCACCGATTGGTTTAGGCATTGCAGCTCTTTGCTTACCATCTCTTGTCAGAGAAATAGATTCTGTAGCTTCCCACAGCAAGTCTTCTTGCAATAAAGGATGATCGAGAGAAAGTCCAATCCGGCTCATTGTTCCTAAAATACGGTCTCGATCTGACTCACTTATATAGCCCCTAATCCCAGCAATTGTTGCCGATAAAGCCATATCGATATTGACTGCATGACCGTGGAAAATCGGTACGCGGGGTGCCAATTCCAGAGTCGGACTCCAACTGTGACCGTAAGCTATAACTCTGTCTAGGTCTAACTCGTGGAGGTTGGGTACTTCATACTCCAACATTTTTTTGATGGCTTTATAAGTCACCACACGAGCAACTTCTTTGATTTCCTCTGTTGCATCAATGTTACCGAAGTGAGTACGAAGCAGTTCTTCTCCGTATTTATCGAGTAAATCAAATACTTCTTTATGACCGACTACGGCAATTTTGACCAATTCTGCCATGCCGTTGCGTACTTGAGGGGTAGGTAAGGTTCCCAAAAATGAAAAATCCAAAAATACTTTGGATGAAGCATGGTAAGCACCTAAACGATTTTTCAGTTTTTTATGGTTTACCGCTACTTTGATGGCAACACTAGCGTCAATCAAACCAATCAATGTGGTAGGAATGCGAATATAGTTACTTTTACGACGGTAAGCAGAACAAGCAAAACCCGCAACATCTGTTACCAATCCACCACCAATTACCAAAACAGGCTCTTTACGAACTAGTTTGAAGTCAGCGAATGCATCGACAATCTTCTCGAAAGTTTGAATTGTTTTATTCGGTTCGGTGATAGTTACGGGAAAAACAGTTACGTCGATATCGTAATACTCGAAATACTGTTTCATTTTGTTGCCGTAGTGCTTGTAAACGTTAGAATCTACTACGGCTAAGCAGCGACCAAATTTTTGATAACATTCTGCTAATTCTGCATTTTCCGTGTTAAAAACTCCATCTACATAGACGAGGCTATACTCAATCTTTTCATAAGCTTCGATATGAAAAGCGGATTCAGTAGCTTCTAACTTTGACTGAACGATACTCATGGTTGTTGACCTAATGGTGATAAAAAATTTTGACTTGTAAATGTGCGTTCTCTTATCTACCTGGAGCAGTAGATTGTGCAGAGATTTATTGCTTGCAATCGGCAATAGTCAATTACCTCTAATTAATTTAAATAAGAGGTTTATGCTTTATTTTAGTATATAAGTACTAAAATAAATAGCTATCTCAAGTAAAGAAGCTTGGCTTCCACTTAGTTGAATAACCATTATTAATATCGGGCTTTACCATTCTTAAGTCGCCAAATACATCTGAAAACTGAATTTTACTAATGCCAAAAGACAAATTAACTCGTTTTTACTCAACTACAATATTCACAATTCTCAAAATTATAGTGGCGATCGCCTAATGCAAGCTCATTGCTATGACGATAGTTTAATTTATCCACCACTGAGACTAATTATTTAATCCTCCGAAGTTTTCTCCCGCTTCAAATATCGGAAAATTTCTATCGTGGCAAAAAGTTCCTCTCGGCAGTCTCCAGGCTTATGCTTGAGATTGCAACCGAGATTTACATCTAAGGAAGGGTCTGATGAGTTGTTAATTATTGCAGACTTGGACATTCCTTTTCAACCTTGAAGCTAGACATCAATAAAAGTTATCTTGAATGCTTGAACTAACCACTTTTGCAAAAAAATATAACTCCCATCAGAAGGTTCGATCGGATAATACCATCTGCTGGTTAAATAAGCATGATTCAGAAAAAAATACTTTGTTTTCTTGCAAATAAATTACTACAATCAATAACTAGCTCATAACTGAAAACCTATAATTTTTACCCGCTTCGCATAACTGGGAGCAATGCTCGACATTCTGTATACTACCGCAATTCTTCGCAAAAATACCATACGCTAAAGTTGACCCCAAAAATAAAAAATTTCTCAAGATAGGTTGTTTGTTAATTTATGTTGTTAATTTTCACTTTATCAAAAATTGGATTAAATTTTTCAATTTTTTGTTGTAATCAGAAAATATTTTTGAATTACCGAGGCAAAATCAGTTTAATTAAACTATTACAACCCTCTTAAGTATAGATTATATAATACTTTAGACTGATTTTTATGTGATTTTTTATATGTAGATAAATATACAAAATGATTTGTGATTAGACTATCGGGGTTTAATTAAACTTTAATTAAATAAATTGGGTGTTTATAATTGTTGAAACAAAAGTAACTTATATAAGATTTTGGGTTATTTTTTTGATTTTGCTCATAATTATGGTATTGAAATGATTTTACTTGGTATTAACATAATGTTTAGTTAACCAATATTTAATAAATTGTTTTGTCGAAAAAAAAGACAGGTGTTTAACCTGTCCTAAACTTGTGTTCAAATTAGCAACTCAAATTGACGAGTAGTATTAAAAATTCATTTCAGCGGCTTGAACTTTCTCAACCTGTTTCTTCTTAAGAACAAGCATGATTTGAGCTAGCATTACCAGAGCGATAAATGCCATCAACCATCTAACTCTGCCAGCACTTTGCAGTACTATCTCTGTATCGTCTTGACCAAAACCACCCACATTGGGATTGTTGGTTAAAGCTTCACCAGCTTCTACTGTTTGTCCTTCAGAAACAATTAATTGTGGTCCTGCGGGAATAGTAGTAGTGACGGTTTCACCCGCTGGGGTTTGAATCTCTACAGCATATTTTACGCCACCAAAATCATCTTCTTCTTGAGCAATTTTGGTAATTGTACCAGCAGCTTTAGTTACGAAAATGTTATTATTGCTATTTTCGCCGGTAGGGTAAACTTGTCCGCGTCCTCTATTTCCACCAACGTGAACGGCGTATTTACCGAACTGGATATTTTTATCCGTTGCGGGGTTGGGTGAAAGAACTGGAAAAACAATCTCTTGATACTGTTCACCAGGAAGCGGACCGACTAAAAGAATATTATCCTGTTCTTCGCTGTAAGGCTGGAAATAAACATCTCCGACTTCTTCTTTCAATTCTTCGGAAATACGTTCCGGAGGAGCAATTTTAAAGCCTTCGGGTAACATCAGGACGGCTCCAACATTTAAGCCTACCTTAGAACCGTCAGCACCTACTTGTTGGACGCTGGTATCGTAAGGAATTTTAACAACCGCTTTAAATACGGTATCTGGTAGAACTGACTGAGGAACTTCTACTTCAGCAATCTTGGCAGCCAAATGACAATTGGCACAGACAATCCTTCCTGTAGGTTCTCTAGGAGTTTCTGGATAGCTTGCTTGCGCCCAAAAAGGGTAAGCTGCTGCTGCTTGAGGAAGTGCTAAATCACTGGTGAAGAAAAATGTCACCGTGGCTATCGCCACCAGCAATGTTCTGGAAATCGCCTTAAATGCGCGATTTAACCTTGTGGTACAAGTATTTCTCATCTCTATTAGGAATTCATGGGTAATTAGTCATCAGTTCTAGCTAAAGAAGAATGACCAGGTAAGTTAGATCGCAGCAAACAACGACTAGTTATCAAAAATAATCTTTATCAGTTTGTATTGCGTATCAAAGATAAATCAACGACTGATAATTGATAATTGATAACTGTTTAAGCCCACCAAGGTTCTTCGTCGGTGCGGAAGTCAGTTTCAGTCCAAGGAGTCAGCACCATTTTGTCGTCTTGTACTGCTACATGACTTAATGCTAAAGACAGTGGTGCTGGACCGCGCACTACCTTACCAGTAGCATCATACTGGGAACCGTGACAGGGACACTTAAATTTATTTTCAGCAATGTTCCAAGGTACGACGCAACCCAAGTGAGTACAGATTGCGTTGATGCCATAATCTTGAACTGATTCCTTGCTGTCTACCACAATATAGGTAGGATCGCCCTTTAACCCCTGTACCAAAACGCGATCGCCAACATTATGTTTGTCTAAAAACTCAGAGACTACAACAGTATCACCTAGTTCGTTTTTGGCGGTAGTACCACCACCAGCACCACCACTCGAAGGAGGAATAAAATACTTGATAACGGGATACAATACTCCCAGAGCGACTCCGGTAACAGTTCCGAAAGTCAGAAGATTCATGAATTGACGACGACCCATATCGGGTACATCAGTTGATTCAGAGAATTGAGCCATAATCTACTTCAAGGTTGTTTTTGTTAATTTTTTTGACTTGAGTTCTGTAAATTGAGAAACTCTTGTCTAGTATGCCCATGCCCCATATAAATGTCAGATCATCTTTTTTGAGGATTTTCTTACATTCTGTTTTCTAGCATTACATTTCTTTATGTTTCTATCATACTGGAGTTACGGAACTTCACATCATTACTAAATGTAAAATCTCCAAAAAGTAAAGCAATGACAGGACAAGAACTACGTCAAATATTACTTGATAAGTGGGGACGTTCTTATGATGTCCAGTTGCGACGAACTATGGGCAAACTATTTCTACAGGTGATGTGGAAATATTTGGAACAAGCTTCGTTTCCCTTAACTGAAACTGAGTACCTAGAACATTTGGATAGTATTGGCAGTTATCTTGATGGGATGGGTGGAAGCCAACAGGTACGAGAGTTTATTCAGGATACACGAGAACGTCCGCGACTTGGCAAAGCTGTGAGTGTGCCTTTGGATTTAGGCGAGCGCACTTCTGAATGGATATTATAACTTTTAAGTTCAAGCATCAGCTAGAGCATATTTTCTCAATAAATTGTCGTTATTCTTTGGTAATTGGGAATAGGGAATTGGTAATAGGTAATTGGTAATTGTCAACTGTCAACTTTTACCACTTTTCTCAATAAATTGTCGTTATTCTTAGGTAATTGGTAATTGGTAACTGTCAACTGTCAACTGTCAACTGTCAACTGTCCCCACACGAATTTCTACTTTTTCAAAATCTTCATAGGTAATTTGCATTATTTACCGATTAACTTAACTAACCCAATTCCACCAAAGTATAATCCTAAAACTGCTCCTGCTAAAAGACTTTGGGTTAGTGGATCTGTGGAAGGTGTGAGAACTGCTCCCAAAACTACCGCTCCCATAATTACCAAACGCCATCCTGAAAGCATCATTTTAGAAGAGACAATTCCTAAAGCACCAAGTAACAGTTGAATAACAGGAATTTGAAAGGCTAAACCAGTACTAAATAGTAATAATAAAACAAATTCAAAATATTTATCAATTGACCAACTTTGCTCGACTACATCCGCACCATAGGTGATGAAAAAATTCAAAGCTGCGGGAATTAATGCGAAATAAGCAAATACTAATCCGGATAGAAACAGTACAGTAGAACCCATAAATACGGGTATGAGTAAACGACGTTCTCGTCGAGTTAATCCCGGTAAAACAAATTGAGCGATTTGGTATAAAACAAATGGGCTAGCTAAAACTAAACCCGTATAACCCGCAATTTTAATGGATACGAAAAAATATTCTCCAGGAGCGAGTTGAAGAAATTTTACTCCTTGGGCTGGTATTTCTAACAGTTGGACAATTTGTTTGACGAAAACAAAACAAGCTATCGCGCTTAGCACCACGACTATCAAGGAATAAAAAATCCGTTGTCGTAATTCTTCTAAATGATCGAACAGCGACATTTCAACTTCACCAGGTAATTCATCGAGAATATCTTGTGAAGTCGTTTCCAAGTCAATATCTGTTGTTGTAGTGGTTTCTGCTTTTGGAGAACTAGTCATGTTAAAGAATTTTAGATTTTAGATACATTCGCTTTGCTCAGTACAAGCTTTGGAGTTTGGATTTTGACGACAGTGCATTGAGTGTCTGCCCCCATCGGCAACTGTCCGGAATTTTGGATTTGGCGAAAATTTCATAACTGTAAATTTTTGCTCCACGATACTGAATAAAAGTAGACTTTTTAATCAATTCTTCTCGACATTTTTCGGCAATAATTTTGCTCGAAGAGTAAAAACACTTGTTTAATGCAATAATTAAACTTTGGTTAACCTGTTTATTATGCTTGTTTTCATCAATAACCGCTTGAAGAACTTGCCAATTTTGTTTTGTTGAATCATAAGCTACATCCTGTATTAAATCCTGCCAAATAACTTTAAGTAGTACAAATAAAAAATCTTCATTCATAGAAACACCTTATATTTGACATAAACTTAATCAATAACTTTATTTATACTATGTGCATCGAGTTATCTCAGTAATGCTACGCACAAAATGAGGAAATAAGTACTGATTAAATTGATTGATAAGGTTTTAATTATACTGAATTTCGATATTAATCAAATGTGATTACCCCGTTACTTGAAGTATCTGGTAAGCAAAATAGGATAAAACTAATCCCACATCACAATCAGAAGTCGGGTTTTTAGCTTAAATGTCTGTGAGAAAAGACAATCATCGTAAAAACCCGACTTCTTACCCCCTAAAACCTTTAACCGAACTAATTGCTATTTACTGCTGGTTTCTCGGTTTCTTGCCCAGCAACCTGGGGTTGTTTTGCAGAATATTGAGCGACTAACTGAGATATCTGGGGGTTGTAAATTCGCAGATAATTCCAGTAATTTCCCAATACTTGACGAACATAATCTTTAGTTTCGGGAAAAGGAATCGCTTCAACAAACTCATCCGGATCATCTTTTGGTAAAGTTGTCAACCACTTAGAAACATTTCCCGGACCTGCATTGTAACTGGCGATCGCCAACAATGAGTTATCTTGGTATTGCTTGTGAGTACTGTCTAAATACCATGTACCGTACATAATATTGTCGTTGGGGTCTGTTATATCAGTGGTAGCATAATCTACATTAATTTGTGGTGCAATCCATTTTGCTGTACTCGGCAGTACCTGCATCAAACCAGTAGCATCAGCCACAGATTTAATTTTTTCTTGAAATCTCGACTCCTGACGTATCAGTGCAACTACCAAGAAAGGATTAAGTTGACGTTCTTTAGACCACTTGTTAATTAAATCAAAATAAGGAAATGGATAACGAGCCTGCCAATACATATTTGTTCGGCTCAATTCCTGATATTGTGCTTTTTCTTCAGGCTTTTCCCTATCTTCTAATTTGCTTACCGTAGAAATTCCCCCGACGTAATTTCCCCTTGCCAATTGCATCAAACCTTCAGTAAACTGTTCGGCGACAGTTGGCTGTTGCTTATTCTGGAATTCAGTTTCCCATTGCAGCCAAGCGTCTCGCTCTTGTCCTAATAAATACAACTCTTTAAAAGTATCGGTACCTGCGGGTGGTAAAGGAGGTATCCGCTCTACCATTTCCGGACTCATGTCACGCAGGGTATTAAAATTACCAACGTCTAAGCCTAAAGTTGCTGCGGAACGCCATGAGTAATAAGAGTAAGGAAAATTACTCAGTACATACTCGTAAGTTTGTTTGGCTTCAGCTTCTTTACCAAGTTTTGTAGCCCATTTACCAGCCCAAAAACCGGCTCTAGGAGCCAAAATACTAGTAGGATTTTGCAGTGGAATCGGTTGAGCCCATTCCCATGCAGCTTGATAATCTTTAGCTTTAGCTTTTTCTTGGGCGACTTTCCAGCGGTATTCTGCGGCTTCTTCGCTTTTGGCAAACTGAGTAATTAGTAGCTTTAAAGCTTCCCTAGCACCGGAATCATTATTTTGGGATTGCAGGATTTTAGATTTACGAATTAATGCTTCCCCTGCTTGCTCTGGGAATTTAGCAATAATTTGGTCAAGAAAAGGTAAACTTTCGCTACCTGTTCTCGTTAAATCTGCCAAACCTAACAAAGCTTTTCCTGTTTCCGGTTGTTCGGGAAATTTGTTAAGCATTTGTTGATAAACAATTTGAGCCTTTTCTCTTTCCCCACCAATTTGTAATCCTCTACCATGACGGTAAAAATTTGCAGCAGTAGGAGTTGCTTTTGCATAAGCTGCGGCTGCTTTACCGAATTGCTTATTTTCCCAATAGGCATTCCCAATTACTTGCCAATCCTCTGGTTTAAGGGTTGGTTCTTTAACTAGGGCATCTAACACCGGAACAATTCCCGGTTGTTCAAAAGCTTGTTTGGCAAGAATTAATTGTAATTCTGGCTGATTGGGATTATTTTGCAAACGTCCTTTAATAATTTCCCAAGTCAACGGGTTAGAAGGAAATAAGGCGATCGCTTTATTTTGATATTCTTCGACTCCAATTAAATACAAAGCCTTAGCAGCAACTGGATCTTGAGAATAATCTCTAATAACAGCTTGCCTTTGATCGGAAGCTTTACCATTTTCACCTAAAATGTCATATGCACGAGCTTGTTGTAATAAAACATAGGGTGCAAGAGCTTTATAATCTTTTTCGAGACCATCAAGCAACTTCAGAGCCTCCGTTGCTTTGTCTTTTTGTAATAAATCATCAGCCAAAAGATAGCGAGCGCGATATTGTTCAACAGAGGCTGAACTTTTGGCAATTTCAGCCAATTTAGTCGCACGCTCTTCGGGAGATTGATTTACCAAAGGTAAAACAACAGATTTGGCTATATTCGCCTCAGATATCGGCTCAGACTGATCATTACCATTAAATAACTGCCCCAAATTTTTGCCAATTTGGGGGGCTGAAACCATAGCTCCAACCAGGAAGGCACAGATTCCCGCACCAGCAATCAGAGAAATTTGTTTTTTCTGTAGCTTCTTCAGCATTGATACCCGCTGAGAATTTCACAAGAATATTTTGCACTTTAACATCACTAGCGGGTAAATGAACCGATCTGAGTGAGCAATTTTGATTTTTTTTGACAAAATTGGTAATTGGTAATGGGTAATGGGTAATTAAATCCGTGAAATCCGTGAAATCATCAATTAATCCGTGATAATTTCGGGATTCTACCTTTTAAGCCAATCATTAACTTCAGGTTAAATATTCTGATCAAAGGTACGCGCTGCATTATCCATAAACCAAAGCGTCTGGCGATGACTACGGGTAAGAACTGATTGGAAAATACTCTATCTAACAAATCTGTAAAGGCTAAAATCGCTACATTCTCTCGTTTACGCCAACGTTCGTACTTTTTGAGTATTTTAATGTCTCCAATATCTTTACCCGTAGAATGGGCTTCTTGAATTACCTCCGCTAAGGCTGCTGCATCGCGGATTCCTAAGTTTAAACCTTGTCCACCTACGGGATGACATTTGTGTGCTGCATCGCCGATTAAGGCAAGTCGATGCAAAGTATAGCGATCGCTTTGCATTAACTGTACTTGAAAAACGAAGCGCGAGCCGAGTAATTCCAATTTACCCAAATGCTCGCCAAAACGCTGTTGCAATTCCGCCAAAAATTGCTCGTCATCGAGTTCACACAAGGCTTTTGCTTCTGCGTGGGGTGCTGTCCACACAATCCGACAACGGTTTCCCGGTAGCGGTAATATCGCAAATGGTCCGCTGGATTGAAATTTTTCGTAAGCTGTATGATTGTGGGGTTTTTCTGGCTTGACAAATGCTACAATACAAGATTGCCAATATTTCCAACCTCTGGTTTTAATTCCCGCAGCTTCACGAATGCGGGAATTTCCACCGTCAGCAGCTACTACTAAATGGCTACGAATCGTGCAAATTTCTCCTGCGACTTTAACTTCTACCGTCGCTACTTTTTCCAGGTACTCTGTATTTATTACAGAAGCTGGACATAAATAAGTGATATTCGGACAGGCTTTGACAAATTCTTGCAAGGGATACAACAGTGCTTGATGTTCGGCTACATAACCTAAATCTTGACTACCGATATCCGAAGTATTAAATTCTACTACACGCGGATAATCGGCATCAGAAAGACGCACACGGTTGTAAGTTTCGATTTGGGGTAATATCTTGTCCCAAATGCCAATTCCTTGATAAATCAACGCCGACAGCATATGTATTGCATAGGCTTGTCCCTTGGCTACCGATGCAGATTGGGCTTTTGCCTCGATTAAAAGTATTTTTAGCCCCGAATTATTTAAGGCAGCGGCTAGAGTTAAGCCGATAATTCCGCCACCGACAATTACCAAATCGTAATCATACCCTCGTTTTTCGGCAAGGGATTGGGAAGGTGAAATAGTTGTAGGAAGCTGCGCTTGCGCCATTGTTAAGATTAATCACAGCATTTTCATATATTGTGACGTATTTTGAAGGATTTAGGCAAGGGGAGGGGAAGATGAGGGGAAGAGGGGATGGGGAGACAAGGGGATAGGGGGAATAATTATTTACTCTTAACTTTTAAGAGCATTTTAGGTAAAAAAAGAGAATAATCTCAGTAGTGCGAGCTTCTAGCTCGCTTGAAAACAAAAGCGAGCTAGAAGCTCGCACTACCTATTAGAATTTTGATCAAATATCCGAAAAAAATCCCTAACTCCTAACCTTTAACCTTCAATGAAAACTTGCAGCCATTAAATCCTCAGCCATATCAAAGTTAGCTGTAACATTTTGCACATCATCTAAAGATTCTAAAGTATCAATTAATTTAATAAGCATCCGCGCTTGTTCGGAGTCGGTGACATCTATGTTATTGCTGGGAATCCAACGTAATTCTACATCTGTAACATCAAAACCTTCTTCTTGGAGTGTTTGATTAAGGTTTTCTAAATCTGTGACTTCTGCTAAAACTTCAGCCATATCATCGTCAGTCATTTCGTAAAATTCTGCACCACCTTCTAAAGAAGCTTCGAGAAGTTTTTCTTCATTGGTGACATTTTGAATAATACAAACACCTTTTTGATCAAACATCCAGCTAACGCAACCAGTTTCCCCAAGATTACCGCCATTTTTGCTAAAAGCAGCTCGTAAATCAGCTGCTGTACGATTGCGATTATCTGTCAAAGCTTCAATTAAAATTGCTACACCACCTGGTCCGTAACCTTCGTAGCGTATTTCCTCAAATGCTGCCTCATCATCCGTAAATGTACCCGCACCCTTGGCGATCGCCCGTTCGATATTATCCGACGGAATACCTGCTGCTTTGGCTTTTTCAATTGCGGTACGGAGTTGAAAGTTACCGTTGGGATCTGGTATACCATTTCTAGCTGCGACAATAATTGCACGAGATAGCTGAGTAAAAGTTTTACCCCTTTTCGCGTCTACACGGGCTTTCTGACGTTTAATATTTGCCCATTTACTGTGTCCTGCCATAATCCCAACCTATAAAATCGATTAAATAACTCAAATAACTAGAATATATTTATTTTTTCTCTAAAATTTACTTTAGCAAAGCATTTTACCTAGAGCTTTGTACAAACGCAAAATTTTAATTTTAATTTTAATTTTAATTTTAATTTTAATTTTTTGTTGGTAATCGGGACTTTAATCCTTAAAATAACGGAATATATAAATCTAATATACCCAAAAAATATGTCTTATAAAAAGTTATTCATTCTATTAATAGTTTGTATATTATTCACCACTGGATGCCAAAGTTCTTTGACTTCGCAGCAAAATAATGTAACCCATCTTACTTTATGGCAAGGAGTAAATCCACCTTCTAATCGCGATGTGTTGCAAAAGTTAGTCGATAAATTTAATCAAAATCATCCGTATATTCAGGTAGAGTCGCTGTATGTAGGACAACCAGACCAACAAATGCCGAAGATTTTGGCGGCTGTAGTCGGAAATGCACCACCAGATTTATTATGGTTTAATCCGACAATTGCCGGTCAATTAGTAGAATTAGATGCTTTAGTACCATTAGATGAAATGCTCAATCAATCCCCGGTGAAAGATGAAATTGACCCCACTTTGTTTGATTCAATGAAGTATCAAAATCAGATTTGGTCAGTACCTTTTGCAACTAATAATGTGGGAATTTTTTATCGTCCAAGTTTGTTTAAAGCGGCGGGAATTAACAAATTACCTGTTAACTGGGAGGAGTTTCGTCAAGTAGCAAAAACGTTAACTCGTGATACTAATGGAGATAATAAAATTGACCAGCACGGTATCTTTTTACCTTTAGGAAAAGGAGAATTTAGCGTATTTATATGGCTACCTTTTATGTGGAGTGCTGGTGGTGAATTAGCTATGGAAGCCGCAAAGGTGGATTTAGTAAATAATCAAGGAGCAATCTCAGCTTTGCAATTATGGCAAGATTTAGTTAAAGATGGTTCTGTAATATTATCTGCACCGGAAAGAGGTTTTGAAACTGATGCTTTTGTCGCTGGTAAAGTCGCAATGCAGGTAACAGGACCTTGGACTTTGACTTATATTAATAATGATATTAAAAATGGTGATTTTGGCGTATTTCCGATTCCTAAAAATGAAAGTCAAGCTACTAGTATTGGCGGCGAAAATCTGTTTTTATTTAAAACTATACCGGCAAGACAAAAAGCTGCTTTTGAATTTGCTGAATATGTAATAAGTGAAGAATTTCAAACAGAATGGGCATTAGGAACTGGTTATTTACCAACAAATTTAAACTCGCGTCAAAGTGAAAAGTATCAAGCTTATATTGAGAAACAAAAAACAGCAAAAGTCTTTTTAGAACAAGCGCAATATGGGCGGAGTCGTCCCGTTTTTACAGGTTATAGTAGAGTTTCGGAAAGCATTGGTAGAGCGTTGGAAGCAGTTTTGTTGGGTAAAAGTAATCCGAAAGACGCTTTGAAGGAATCACAGCAGAGGTTAGATTTGATTTTTAAATAATTATTTACCAAGAATAGTAATACATATAATTATTGGTATTCATGTAGAGACGTAGCAATGCTACGTCTCAAATATTTATATAGATAACTAATTTTTTAAAATTATTGGTTTTATAATTAGTATTTTTAAAAATTAGAAGACTTAAAAATAAGTATTTTTAATAATCAGCGGGCAAAATACCCGCCCTACAATATTAATTATTAAGCTGATAACACAGCTTTTACTTTTCCAAAACGTCGTTCTCTATTTTGATAACTTAATAATGCATTTTGGAAAGCTGTTTGGTCAAAATCGGGCCATAAAATATCGGTAAAATACATTTCCGTATAAGCCATTTGCCATAAAAGAAAGTTACTTAATCGCTTCTCTCCACTAGTCCGAATCAGTAAATCTGGTGCGGGAATATCTGCTGTATATAAATTCTGTTCTATTAAATTTTCATTGATATCTTCTAAGTTTATTTCTCCTTTTTGAACTAATTCTGCTATTTGACGACAAGCATTAACAATTTCTTTCCGACTGCCATAATTTACTGCAACATTAAACTGAATATCTTGATTATTTGATGTTTCTAACATTGAACGGTGTATTTCATTTTGCAATGATTTTGGTAATTCTGATAAATCACCAACAAAATTAATTTTGACTCCTTCCCGATGCATTTCTTCTAATTCACGACGCAACATTTTTTCAAATAAAATCATCAGAAAATCAACTTCTTCAGTTGGCCGTCGCCAATTCTCCGTAGAAAAAGCGTAAGCTGTTAATATCTTAATTCCCCAATTCTTACTACATCGCAATAGCTCTTTTAGTGTCTTCGCACCTTGGCGATGTCCAGCAATACGTGGTAGCTTCTGTTTGGTAGCCCATCTACCGTTACCATCCATGATTACAGCTACATGGTGGGGTAAGCTTTCTAAGTTTAAATCTAAAGGTAGGTCTGAATTCATAAAATTTTAGATTTTAGATATTATCCAGTAAATTAAGTATGAACTACGGAAAGTTGGGAATTTTAAATTAATTCCCATTTCTCCAAATAATTCATTTAAATACCCTGGTGTCAGGGTATTATTCCAAATCGACTATTAATTTATTACAGAGTAAATTTTAAATAACAAGTTTGATTTGTTACTAAAACTATAATAATTCTATATCAGTGTTTGTATTATGTGTTTTAAGCTGCGTGGATATGTTTTTTTAACGCAAAGGAAACCGGAGGTATTCGCAAAGTAACGCGGAGCAAGTGTTGAATTAATTTCTTACCATCGAGCGATGTAAAATCACTATTATTGCAGCTAAAGGAATCATCAAAATCGGAATAATTTCTAAACCAAAACGGGAAGCAAAAAAGCCAGCTAAGGAAGGAATTGCTGCTGCACCTAAACTCGCTACACTTGTAATAAAACCAATGGCTGCTGGTACAATTGCAGTGGGTATTCGTTAGCGAAAACCAGATAAACACCCCGCCAAGGTAATTTTACTGCTAATAGGGTAGTGGCGATCGCCGGTCCTAATAACGCCCCAATTCCATAAAATCCGTGCAGCAAACCCATCAAATCGGCTTGGCTTTGTTGATTGGCAATGTAGCTGTTAATACCGGCATCGATAAAGCCAATTCCTAAACCCAGCAAACTTCCAGCAGCAACCATCAGCCACCAATAAGGGCTAAAAGCGTAGATTATTAAAGCAAATGTTAAGCTCATGGATGCTAGTAATAACATCCTTGCGAGTCCAATTCGACTACTTAAAATACTGCTAGCTAAAGCGGCAAAAATGTAACCCGTAACTTGACTAAGAAAAAGTAGAGTAATATTTGCAGAATTTAGATTATAAGTTTCGCCGATTGAGGGAATCAGAACACCCAAACCACCTTCAGCAATACCGATGGCGATGAAAGCGTAGAAAGAAAGGAAAATTGACATCTTCGGGGAGATGGGGGGATGGGGTGAAATAACTAACCACCATCAACTTACCATCAACTGTCCACTGTCAATCCCGTGTAGTCACAATATCATTAGCCGCAGCCCATTGAGCAATATCCTGTCTTTGAATCGCCGTTGCCATTAAATCGGGAAATTTATCGGGGCTGCAAGCGAAAGCCGGACTACCCATAAGGGCGAATTCTTCTGCTATGCTATTGAATGGTGCGGTTCCAATCAATTTCGTGAGGGAACGACGGTTGCGGGTAAGAACGAAATCAAACAATTAGTAATTATTTTGACCAGAGGTTTCTATGGTGCAAGATATCAACACAGGTACTTATAGGAATCCTCCGCAGATTTTTGAAAATATAGGTATTTCTGCTTCCTAGGCTGAGCCTGGGAGTGAAAATTTATAAAGGTCAAATTCCATCGCAAGTTATATCAATTTTACTTCTGAATCTATCTTCAGCTAGATTGATTATTTTCAAATATGATATTAAAGCTATATTTAAATAACTTTATCTCAAAAAAATGCGGATAAATAAACTATTTGATAATTATGCATTTTGAAAGATAAATATAAAAAAGTAACTTGTAATTGAGCAAATCCTTTACAGCTAATGCTTTAAAAACCAATATTAGTTTGATTAATCGAGTAATTTACTTTCAATAAATTTCTCACTTCAAAAAAATAATTTGCATAAAATCATTGCAAAAGCCTTGTTTTGGTTAGGGTATTGAGAATTCTTCTATCTTTCGATTAACTTACTCACTGTTCTTTTGATAGAAGCGATATTCGCAAAAGCTTGAGATGATTTGAATGTAAGCAAACAAAATTTTTTTGCGTACAGGCTAGTGTGAATCTTAACTTTTAGATACAGCTATAACACTAGTATTTATTGTTAATTAGGAGGTCAATAATGACGGCTTATACAAATAGAAATAATATCGAATATAAAAGAGCTGCTGGTTTATTTTATAGTCGCGAAGAAGCAGAAGCTGCCGTTCGTGGATTAAAAGATGCTGGTTTCCATGAAGATAGAATCTCCGTGATAGCGCGGGATGCTGATAAACTAGATGGTGTTGAAACAAGGCAAGATGTTGGCAATAAAGCTGACGAAGGTGCTGCTGCTGGAGCTTTGACTGGTGGCGCTTTAGGTGGAATTACTGGTTTGCTTGTAGGTTTAGGAACATTAGCAATTCCTGGTATCGGTCCAATTATGTTTGCTGGTGCAGAAGCAACTGCGATCGCAACTACTTTAGCTGGTGGTGCAATTGGTGCAGCGACTGGTGGTTTAGTTGGTGCTTTAATCGGATTGGGTATTCCTGAAGAAAAAGCCAAAATTTACAACGATCGAGTTTCTGGTGGTAGCTTCTTAGTAATGGTAACTGGTACGGAAGCTGAAGTACAACGTGCAGAATCGATTATGCGTCGTTGTGGTGTTGAAGAATTCGGCATTTACAATGCACCAACACAAACTGCAAAACCTGTAGCAAAAACTCCTGAACCTGCTCCAACAGCAAAAGTTGCAAATAATGATAACGTGAAGCTGTACGAAGAACGTTTAGTAGCAGATAAACAACGCCAAAAAACTGGTGAGGTTTCTGTAGGTAAGCACGTTGAAACAGAAACAGCGAGAGTTGCGGTTCCCGTTGAGAAAGAAAGAGTAGTAATTGAGCGTACTACTCCTACAAATGAAAGAGTAGTATCTCCAGGTGCGGCTGATTTCTCTGGTGGAGAAGTTGCGCGTATGGATATTTACGAAGAATCTGCTGATATTGATAAAGAAGCTTTTGTTCGCGAAGAAGTCAGAGTTCGTAAAGAAGTTGAACATGATACTGTAGAAGCACAAGAAACAATTCGTCGTGAAGAATTAGACATTGATGTTGATGGTAACTCCACAATTCGTAGAGACCGATAAAAGTTAAGTGGAAGCATTTAAACTTTCAAACAGAGTATTGATTTAAAATAGCAAATACTCTGTTTTAAATGTTCTACGCAAAATCAAAATTGTCAAATTAATCAAATTGAAATATTTGATTAAATTAAATTCAAACAGTGAGGATAAAATGAAAAAATTAGCAACATTTGTATTAAGTAGTATTTTAATATTTGGTGCAGCTGCTTGCGATACCGCGAGAACAAGTTCTGATGCTCCGACTTCTGTCGATGGTAATGTAGACAATGCTCAGAACGTTGAGGAAACAAAAGAAGATGCTCAAAGCCAAATTCGTCAAGATCAGTTAAATTCGGATATTAGAGCTAGGGAACAGCGTAACGATATAGTTGGAGATCAAACTGATAGAGCAGATTCTGATTTAGCAAGTGAAGTTCGTTCTAAATTAGAAGCTAATATTCCTCGTGGACAATTGGTTGTTGAAGCTGAAGACGGTATAGTATCAATTGCAGGTACAGTTCCCGATCAAAAGGAATATGAAACAATTGAACCGCTAGCAAAAGAGATTCTAGGAGTAAAATCTGTGAAGACAGATGTGAAGGTTGTTCCACCTGCTAATTAGTTACCTTCTCAAAACATTTTCGGAAATGTTTATATTTAGGATTACCTAAATATATTTGTTACCAGGCAGAAAGTATCAATATTAGAATAATTCTGCCTAACTTATTTTGTTTAAATTAAATATTAGTAATAGGAAAAAATGTTTAATAGTTGGGATAATCTACTCAACACTTTGATAGTTGGAACCCTCGGCTATGTAGCCGTAATTTTTATATTGCGTATTTCGGGAAAGCGGACTTTATCAAAATGGAATTCTTTTGATTTTATTGTGACGATTGCATTAGGTTCGATACTAGCAAATCTAATGCTATCAACTGATACTTCCTTGGTACAGGGAACATTAGGAATTGCAATGTTGGTATTTTTTCAACTTATTATCACTTGGCTTTCCGTGCGCTCTAAAATATTCCAAGGATGGATTAAATCAGAACCAACTTTATTGCTTTTTCAAGGTGAACTACAGCATAATGCTTTGCGACATCAAAGAGTAACTGAAGGTGAAGTATTAGCCGCTTTACGTGCCAAGGGAATCGCGGTAATAGAAGATGTAGAAGCTGTAATTTTAGAAACAGATGGTAGTTTTAGTGTCATCGAGAAAATCAAAAGGTCTTCAGCTTCTGCACTGGTTGACGTGAAAGGTTATCCTAGAGATGCAGCCAGAATTTGATAATTAAATAATAATATTTGATAATTAAATAAATCATCATTACAGTAATCTGTTGTAAAATAAGAATTAATCGATAATAAAGAAAACTCTTATTTATTTATTTATTTATTTATTTATTTATTTATTTATTTATTCAATTAGGGAGTTATTTTGCAACAAAATTTATTTTCGATCATAAACAAGCTGTGCTTAGATTGGCTTGCTCTATTCGGCATTATTATTAGTCGATACTTTTTAATTTGTGGGGGAACCCATTTACTCTTCTATTCTATTTTTCCAAAACCTGTTGACAAACGTAATTTAGGTCGTCAGCCTCCGTTGTGGAAAACCATTAAAAAAGATATGGAATTATCGTTATTATGCGCGATAATTTTTGCTTTTTTTGCAGCATTAATTGTCACAGGGTATGACTTAGGATTTACCCGTTTATACACTTCTGTAAATAAATATGGATTGTGGTATTTAGGCATTAGTTTTATAGTATTACTAGTGCTTCAAGATGCATATTTTTATTTTATGCATAGAGTTTTTCACCATCCCTTACTTTTTAAAAAGCTGCATTACGGTCATCATCGTTCTGGAGAGCCTACACCTTGGACATCCTTTGCATTTGATCCAGGTGAAGCAGTGATACAAGCTATATTCTTTGTATGTATAGTTTTTGTCTTGCCACTTCATTATATAACCTTACTTACAGCATTATTGGTAATGACAGTATGGGCATTATTTAATCACATTGGATTCGAGTTATTTCCATCATCCTTTTATTCCAACTGGTTGGGAAAATGGTTTATTGGCTCAAAACATCACTTAATACATCATCGTAAATATACCCTACATTACGGATTGTATTTTACATTTTGGGATAAACTCCTAGGTACTCATGATCCAAATTATGACAATGAAAAATTAGCTAAAATGAAAAAGCAAATCTAAACAGATAATTTATCTTTCAAGTTAAAAAGATGAGAAACATCAACTCAAAATTGAAAACTTGGTTAGGTATAACTATTAGTGCATTCTTGCTTTTAGTTGTAATATGTTTAGGAATGGCGGGGCTTTTTCTTTTGTTGAGGGTTCCATCATTTGAAATTGGAGAAAGTTATTTTTGGGTTTTACGTTGGAAGAATAATCCCGATGGTTCTGGTATTAGCTTTAATATATTTGCTTTAATGATTATTGCTTGTTTTATTGGCTTAGTAAGTTTATTTTTACCGACAAATACATAGATAAATTAATCATTTTATTCCATTTTATTCCTTATCGTAATTTTTCTGGCACCTCCATAGCGAGTAGTGGTTATATATAGCAAGATGCTCGCACTACAGAGGAAAGATAAACCCATTTTTAGACATCTCCGAAAAATAATGTAGAGACGCGTTAGCGTTCACGCTAACGCGTGCGGCTCAGGGTGCCTGAAGGGCATAATATCGCGTCTCTACAAGGTTTCTGGATGACGCATATTTAATTTGCGGAGATGTCTATTATAGATATTAATCTTTAGTCTGCATATTATTGATTTTTTATAACAGTTTAGAATCACCCGAAATCGCCGCCGCTAAATGTTCCGACACCCAAGACTTTGCAGTACCCGGTACCCCAATTAACAACAATCCCTGTCAGTCGTCAAAGTTGCGATGCTCCCTCGCAATTTCAATTACTCTTCTCTCACCGATATACTTTGGCGACACCTCAAATCCACTTTCTAACTTACCACCCATCAAATAAGTCATCACCGCCCAAGGCGACAATTTCCAATTTGGGGGACGTTGACGCTTGTCTAATGTCTACTTGTACTGGATTACTTAAATTCTCCAAATTATTGAAAGCCTTAATTAAAAGATATACTCGTCCTAATGATGACCACTTACTATAAGTAGCCAAAGCTTTACCATTTTGGGCTGAACTTGCATCTGGTGCTAGTGCCAAAATTTGTTCTTGCGTCCAGTTTGCAGACATTGTGATGTGAAGTACATTTACACCTTCTACCTTAGCTTCCCGGCTCAGTGGGAACCAGAGCAAGAGTCTTCTGCTCTTGTTAGGAATGGTGTAAAATTTGAAAAATGATGTTTCGTGAGACTAACTTCCTTCCTTTCTTGATAAAAACGGCAACCATCACAAGGACCAGTTGGATTGACAGCACACCTTAGATAACCAGAACGAGCATTATACTCACAGCTAATGTCCCCGACAAGATAACCAACTCCTTCCAAATAATAGCGATCGCTTTGGGTACAGTTATGCTGAACCCGATGATCGATTCGAGAATTTTGATTTCTGGGGTATCTGGGAAAGGTTGTAACCGCAGCCCGTTGCAAAAGCGTGCGTGTTCTAGCCTTATTTTTACGTATCAACCACAGGGAGAATAGAGACGGTAAGAAACCAATGGCAATTACCAAAAGTGTTTTTAGCACCTTATTTTTACCTCCGAATCTGCAAAGCTTACTGAACATGGGATTTTGCCGCTGAATGCGGAAGGTTTACTCTAAGAATAAACACACTCCATTAGAAACAGCATAGCTCTAATCGTCAGAACCATAAATTTTAGTTCAATTTTAATAATTTTTGAAAGATTGCTTAATAGTTTCTTGAAGCTCTCCATTCCTCTAATTTGCGTATTGAAACCGATTTTGTCGTCACATTCATATCATTCCCGCGCCAATTAATTTCAGGATCTGTAGTAAAAACACCGCATTCTAATTCGTCCACCTGAATATTCCAATATTGACCAAACCTATTTTTTAAAGTTATCACCTGTTCAAAAACTTTATTTCGATGCTTATTTCTTCTTTTTCTTTCCGTTGCTCCCGATGCAGTCGTATCAATAAATTTAGTCTCAATTAAAAACAGTGTTCTATAGGAAGTTAAATAGACAAAATCGCATTTACCTAAATCCGTATAATCAGCAATAGGAGACTTTTCAAACAGCAACAACTCAGAACAATTAGGAAATAAGTTTTGGATATTCAAATACAAATAAGCCTGTAGTAGAAGTTCCTTATCATAGGGAAATCCGATTACACCTTCAAAAAACCTTTTTATATCTTCTTGACTTTGGGGTTGAATCCTTTTGCAGTATGAAACAAATTGATCTAACCCTTCAACCATTATCAAATTTTTACTCCTCACCCTGCTTGCCACCAACAACGTTATGGCATCAAAATATACTATTTTTTAGATAAATATATCATCAGCAAAAATAACCAAAAACCAATGAATCTCCGTTGTTTGATGAGGTAATTTACTGTTGACGATTTTGCGATAGCAAAGTAGAACAATTAAAATAAAAAGTGTAGATGAGGGATGGGGAGAGGGGGGACAAGGGGACAAGGGGATGGGGGGAAATTAACTGTCAACTGTCAACTGTCAACTTTTTGCCATCAACGGTTGAATGCGGGCGAAAAATCTGCCATTATGTAAAGCCATAATCGCGGTTGTTGAATCTTGCACCCAATATTGTCTGCCAAAACGAACCATTTGACGCGAATTTTCACCTTGAATAATACCGATAACAGGTACTTTTCCTTTTTCTTTTTCTTTTTCATTTGATTGGTCTTGTAAATCTTTTAAAATTGTTCTGAGGCGATGATGTTCTTCAATAGTAGCTGCTTGTTGAGGAGTCATTTCAACGATGACTAATTCTACATTTTCTACTGCTTCTGCATTGTCAACTAATAATTGAGCTTGGTCATCTTTTTTATCAACTTT
This sequence comes from Rivularia sp. T60_A2020_040, assembly GCA_015272215.1. GTDB lineage: Bacteria > Cyanobacteriota > Cyanobacteriia > Cyanobacteriales > Nostocaceae > Rivularia. The sequence goes on from JACYMD010000012.1 coordinate 47,292, forward strand.
TCCCCAAATAATTAACTTTGCATCTACTTGTAAAATTTGATGAATTCGTTCATAAATCTTCGGAAAAACCACCGCTTCCCCTGTTGTAGTTAAATCTTCAATTTGCAAAATTGCCATCGGATCACCTTTTTTAGTGACCACCTTTTTCACATTATTCAAAATGACAACCACACAAACCTTTGCTTCTTCTCCCTGAGATTTCAACTGCGTCATATTTATCGGAGAAAGAATCCGTGTTGATTTACGTATTGACTTTAGCGGATGATCGGACACGTAAAAGCCTAAAAGTTCTTTCTCCATTCGCAGCTTTTCGTGAGGAGGTAAATCAGGAACTTCCTTAGCTTTCGGAGGACTTAATACCGCATTCATTGGTGGATTCTTGGCAGCAGAATCACCGCTCCAAGCACCACCAAATAAATCGAATAAATTTCCTTGTCCACTTGCTCTATCCTTAGCGCGAGACTGCGCCCAATCGTATACTAACTCTAAATCTTGAGTTAACTGATTGCGATTAAAGTTAATTTTGTCAAAAGATCCACAATTAATCAAAGATTGTAAAGCGCGACGATTTACCGTACCCAAATCAACGCGATCGCAAAAATCTGCAAGTGACTTAAACACTCCTGCTTCTCTTGCTTGCAAAATGTTATTTATCGCATTTTCTCCCACATTGCGTATAGCAGACAATCCAAATAGAATTTTTCCATCAGCAGGTGTAAAATCAACTTCTGAAGAGTTAATATCCGGTGATTCTATTTGAATACCCATATTCATACAGGTAGCAATATATTTTTGTATTTTATCTTTATCACCACTGTTGGCTGTTAACAGCGCCGTCATGTACTCTAATGGATAATTAGCTTTTAAGTAGGCAGTTTGATATGTCACATACCCATAAGCTGTAGAATGAGATTTATTAAAACAGTTAGAAGCAATCAAACCATTTTTGATCGCAAAATTATGGTCGCGCTCTAAACCGATATCATATACAATCTGAGTATTTAAAGCTTTTCGAGATACGATTTTGACCATAATTCCCACCCCCAGAAAATCTGTAAAGTTATTTAATCTATATATTTTAATTTATGAAACTATTCTAAGGAAGGTAATTGGGAATTGGGAATTGGTAATTGGTAATTGGTAATTGAAGTATATAATTTAAAGGGCGATCGCCTAGCGTGTCCATCAAAACTCCTTCATAATTAATTATTTTCCCCATCACCCATCACCCATCACCCATTACCCATCACCCATTACCCATTACCCATTTTTTATTTAAAATTACCAGACTTCAACAAGATGTACTAAAATCAATCATTTGAGCTAGTTTGTATTTTGGGAGAAGTAATGCATGGCATCCATACGCGAATTGCACCAACAATTAATTGAGAAAAAACGCTCTGCGGTTGAAATTACCCAAGAAGCTTTAAACCGCATCGAACAGTTAGAACCGAAAGTTCGTAGCTTCTTACAGGTTACCCAAGAACAAGCTTTACAACAAGCGCGAAAAGTGGATGCCAAAATCGCCGCTGGAGAAGAAATTGGTTTGCTCGCAGGAATTCCCATCGGTATCAAAGATAATATGTGTACCAAAGGTATTCGCACTACCTGCGCCTCGAAATTTCTCGAAAATTTTATACCACCTTATGAATCGACTGTAACGCAAAAACTTGCCGATGCAGGTGCTGTCATGGTGGGTAAAACCAACTTAGATGAATTTGCTATGGGTAGTTCCACGGAGAATTCTGCTTATCATGTTACAGCTAATCCTTGGGACTTATCGCGGATTCCCGGCGGTTCCTCTGGTGGTTCAGCGGCAGCAGTAGCAGCCCAAGAATGTACCGTTTCTCTAGGCTCCGATACAGGAGGCTCAATCCGTTTACCCGCATCCTTTTGCGGTGTAGTGGGAATGAAACCAACTTACGGACTAGTTTCCCGTTACGGTTTAGTAGCCTTTGCTTCTTCCCTAGACCAAATTGGACCATTTTCTCGCACAGTAGAAGATGCAGCCATACTTTTAAATGAAATTGCTGGATATGATCCCAAGGATTCTACAAGTTTAAAAGTTGATATACCTAAGTACACCGATAGTTTAAAACCAGATTTAAAACCTAGAGGCAAACTCAGAATCGGTATAATTAAGGAGACCTTTGGTGAAGGTTTAGACTCTCAAGTAGAAGAAGCAGTTACCAAAGCCATCGATCTACTACAAGAATTAGGTGCAGAAATTCATATTATTTCCTGTCCTCGGTTCCGCTACGGTTTACCCAGTTACTATATAATTGCTCCATCCGAAGCATCAGCAAACCTTGCTCGTTACGATGGCGTTAAATACGGCTATCGAGCAGAAGAAGCAGACAACCTTTTATCAATGTATACCCGTACCCGCTCTACAGGTTTTGGTGCAGAAGTAAAACGTCGGATCATGATTGGAACTTATGTTCTGAGCGCGGGTTATTACGACGCTTATTATCTCAAAGCTCAAAAAGTTCGGACATTAATCAAAGAAGATTTTGACAAAGCCTTTAAGCAAGTTGATGTCTTAGTTTGTCCCACCGCACCAATAGCCGCATTTAAAGCAGGGGAAAAATCTCAAGATCCCCTAAATATGTATTTAACTGACTTAATGACGATTCCCGTCAACCTCGCAGGATTACCCGGTATCAGCATTCCCTGCGGCTTCAACGATGAAGGAATACCGATTGGGCTGCAATTAATTGGTAAAGTACTCCGAGAAGATCAGCTATTTCAAGTCGCCTACGCATACGAACAAGCTACAGATTGGCATTTACGTACACCAAGTTTAATTAGTTAGGAATGAGGAGTTAGGAGTTAGTTGACAATTGACAGTTGACAGTTGACAGTTGACAGTTCTTATTTATTTCTCCCCATCTCCTTGTCCCCATCTCCCCTTGTTTCCCCATCCTCCCAAACCCCATCCCCTACTCTACACCCTCAGATGTATAGGTAGCAGTTTTTGGATTATTATCAGAACCAAGGGGAACGGGTTGATTTTGATTTACTGCAATCATTACCGCAGCCGGATTACCCGAACGTATAGTTAATTTTTCTTTGGCAGTAAAGCTTTTTTTGTCTCCTTTTTGTAAAGTTCCTTCAAATACTTTTTTCTCGTCGGTTGTTACTCTTACCCACGATTCAGCTTGTGCATCTAAACTAACTTTCACACCTTCAATCGGTGTTGGTGTTGGTGTCGGTGTTGGTTTGGGAACTGCTGCCGAGGATGCAGCTTCCGATTCTGGTAGAGTTTTTGATTCCGAAATATTTGATGAATATTGACTTTGACTAACAGCTTGCTCTGCTGGTTTGGGACTAAGTAAATAAAATAGCCCTAAAGAAGCACCAATTATCAATAAAATATAGGGTACGGCTAGAGGTATATATATATTTGGTTTATTGCTTAAGTTACTATTTTCCTGGGGTATGGGGGGAGGGCAAGCAATACTGCCAAACTCCTGCCCTAATGCGGTACCATCAAGTCCTAAAGTATCCCCATAACGACGGATAAATCCTTGAATGTAAACTGCTTCGGGTAATTCCTCAAATCTCCCTTCCTCTAAAGCACTTAAAAAAACAGGTCGGACAAGTATTTTCGCTGCTATTTCTTCTATATGTATAGATTTTTCTTCTCGTACTTGTCTTAGTTTGTGAGTTATTTCTTTAAGTTTCTCCCTTTGCTCTTCATTTAAAGGCTTCACTGTCATCTCCCGATAATTTTTGATGTATTACATTCAACAGAGAAATTACTGTAAAAGATGTATTTTATACAACTTTTCAGACAAAATAATGAAAAATTATTTGATGATAATACATTTTTATTGCAAGGCTATTTAATCGAACCACAGTGCATCAAAAATGTATTTATGTCCATAGAAACAACTATCTTGTAATCTCAAACACCTTATTTATCCATCTAGGCTTTATGTTTTACTAAACCATAAGGCAACTCTATAATCAAATTCTCAAGCATTAGGGAGTTGATACAGTAGCTATAGAACCTCAGCATTACTTTAACTTTATCTTTAGTTAGGAGTAAGCAAACATCTATTCTTCTACATGGTTACAATTTATTATGGATTTTTATCTATGGCTTCATAAGTGAAAATCTAACGTCATATTCTAACTCACAATACCAGATTACTACCAATGGTAGATGTTATTACGATTATTGTTAGCTGTTTAAATATGTGATTCAAATAATCGAAACGAAAATCAAACTAAGATAATTTATATCATAACTTGTCATCCTTCCTAGGTAACATTTATGGATAGTATAAAACAATTCTATTCAATACACAATTTAAATTAGTATTTCAGTTGACGGGTTAGTATAAATTAATAATTAATAGTTCAAATCAAGGGATTGATTTTTTGTTAAGTATATTAAAAGCTGATTTTTATACATTTAATTAATCAACAAAAGATTGATAAATTACTTTCAAAGGTAGTAATACCAATAACTTTGTAGAAATCAGGAACAAATAAATACTTATAAAAACTAGATTAACCAGCCAGAAGCTGAGTTTAAAAAACTTGATGATTATTTTCCGAAAAGAATATAGGGTTTATACGCAACAATCCGGAAATGTCAAGAAAGGTTAGAAGAAATTACACAGGTAAATGTACTTTCTTGCTTAACTACCCTTCATCATCCCGTAATTATGGTCATGTCATCAATGTACTCATTATCAGTTCCCGGACAACCCGCGATTGAAATTTCTCAAGACGAATTGCGATCGCTATTAAGTGAAATAGAAACAGAACTACACAAAAGTAAAGTGTATCGTCGTGCTTTGGCAACAGTACAAAAATTGTTAGGTCCTTCATCGGAACAAGCGAAGCTGTTATTTAAAGCGGTTGGAAGAGAAGCGATTGGTGTAGCATTTCGTCAGCTTTCATTACACAATCAAGCGATTGCGGATACCACCCCAGAAGTTGAACAGAAGGTTGAACCCAAAACTGAAACATCACCCGTTCAATCAACTAACGACTTATCTGAGTGCTTGACAATTGTCAATCCATCCCCAACTACTAGTATTGTAAAGGAACAGCCATCAAAGCCAACAACAGTAGTCGATAGCTCCAAAAATACAACTGCTTTTAACTGGTTCAAATCTGGAAAACCTTCTAAAGCACAAATCGCCAAGCAAACTAGAGTTGAGCAGCGTCTAGAAAAGTTTCGCGAAATCGGTCAACAATTAAAACAAGCTAGAGAATCGCGAGGTTTTTGTTTGAGTGACTTGCATATGTACACTCATATTCCCATACATCAGATGGAAGCTGTGGAAAGGGGTGATATGGAATCCTTACCAGCAGATGTGTATGTTCGGGGTTTTATCCGAGTGATGGGAAATGCTTTAGGATTTAACGGTACTGTTTTAGCTGCATCTTTACCAACATCAGAAACAAAAGAATCCCTTGTTCCTTCATTGTTTGAATCGGATAAAACTCCCAGAATTGGACTGGATATAAGCCCGATGCATTTGTATGTTGGTTACACAGCGCTGGTTGCTGGTGCAGTTGGAGGATTATCTTTAATATCCCAGCAACAAAGCAATGCGGAGAAAGCCATAAATACAGAAATACCTCCGGCTTCAGAAGTCTCCGAATCATCCAAGTACAAAGAGAACACAGCCAAACCAGGTATTAAGTCCGATAATGCCGGTATTAGTATCGGTTCCGATATTGCTCCACCAGAAGCACTTTAATAGTTGGAAGCTGAATCAAAAAATGATTGCGTGTAATCATTCATTCAAATGCTTATTTCTCAGCGATGCACGCAGTCTCCAATTTAAATTGGTAACAAAATTTTGTTAGCTACCAACTTTTTTTGTAGCCATATAAATATCCCATATTGACTTAATATTCATTAATCTGATTAACGGGACTTAAACAAAAATTAAGCCCAAATAAACCCTAAACTGGCTTTGTAAGCAA
>JACYMD010000125.1 GCA_015272215.1 Rivularia sp. T60_A2020_040
ACTTGGGTGCAATACAAATTTTACCTCACCCCGCCCTCCGGGCACCCCTCTCCTTGCTAAGGAGAGGGGAAGGGGGGTGAGGTTTTAGTGTATTGGACTCAACTGAAATTTGCTACAATACCAGGTTCGGCTAATTATTTACGATAGTCTGAAAATATTAGTAATTTTTTTAGGACTGGCATATTTTCTTGTAGGGTGCTGTGACACTTATAGAATTCTGAACCTAGTCATAAGAATTGTGGTGTCACGCACCAACTACTCATAGTAACACTTGCAGCTATTCCTGTTTTTATTACCGATTACCGATTACCGATTACCTATACTCACAACTACTCCTATTCCGCTCAAAGATTACCTATCTCTTTTTACCTCTTTCCTCCGCGCTCTCTGCGTCTCTGCGGTTTTTAATTAGGTAATCTTCTGCCGGGAAGGGAGTATTCCCTACTTATAGAGACATTTTTGTTTGCGTTTTAAAATTCCTGCTGTACCCATAGCACCAACTACTAAACTACTTAACAATGTAGAAGGTTCGGGGACAGTTTCATGCTTAATTGCACTCAGCGTTACATCTGCTACTAAGCGATGACTTTTTGAACTAGGATGAAAAGCATCAAAAAAGACAAATTCATCAGGGTTATCACATACGCTAGTAATACTACCAATATCTCCCACCACGCAAGGAATAGCTGGATTTTGTGTAAAACCAAACTCTCCGGGATTGGCTACTACTCTTTTAAAGGGAGAATTGACATCAATGGGAATGATATTAATATCTGAATTTCCACTCAAACTATTCAAAACCTGCTCTAATGCTGCATTATGACTAAGGGTGAGTTGACTTAATTGAGCAGAAGTATTTGTGGCGATCGCAAATGGAAGTTGACCTAAATCTGGTAAATTGAAAACTGCGATATTTTTCGCACCTGCTTGAGCTAATGAGTTTATTGCTTGTGATAAATTGCCGACTGTTTGATTGGGGTCTGTAACATTACCAAATATATAATCATTCGCACCTCCCCATACAGTATAAAGTGCATTTGGATCTGCTTTTTGATTATTTGCGATTAAATTTTGAGTAAATAAACCAACTTGTCCTAAAACTCCTGGTAAAGGTGCATCGGGAAACAAAGCATTGTTTAAACCACTTGAAGAACCACCAATAGCAAAGTTAATACCTTCTGTGGGAATATTGACTTGTGGTGGAATAAATGTAGTTGGAGTTAAACCGATCTCCTTTCCAACAAAATCTACCCATATATCTCCATTAGAAAAACGTCCTGGAGCGTAAGGAGGGTTAGGAGGAATTGCAGTTTCCGGATTTGTTAAACCTTCTGTAGCCGCAAAAACATTACCTGTATCTGATAGACTATCGCCAAATACATAAAATTGACTAAATTGACTGAAATTCCCAGCCATTGCTTTCGGCGAGAGCATAAACGAAAATAAAACACATCCTGCGGCTGCAAATGCTTTTTTCATCTTATTTTTCTTTTTTTATCAGGTAAACAATATAAATCCCCATTTTTGTGAGCAGGAATCAAAGCGAAAAGAGACGGTTTTAACCTGACTCACTTCCTTGCTTTGCTTTTCAATATACTGTTTAACTTCTAAATTAAGTATATTCCCCGCAGTCTAAATAGATTAATTTATAATACCTTCATAATTCCTAATTAAACGGAGAGGGGGGGATTCGAACCCCCGATACCTGTGAGGGTATAACGCATTTCGAGTGCGCCGCATTCAACCGCTCTGCCACCTCTCCACAAGGCATATTTTGCCTATCTTGATAAAATATCATATGTTGATCGAATTTATCAACAAATTAAAGGAAGTATTAGAGTAACGACGTAGTGTTTTCTGTATTTTGAACGAATGTTTCAAATAATCGTTCGGGTGTCCATTGAATTGCACCATCGCGCCCGGTGAAGAACAATTGTGTTTTACTTTGATTGAGTACCGAAATATCCTTGGGTTCAAGATTAGCATCGGGTGCGATCGCAACTTCTGGCTGTAGGGCAATCACTAGTTCTTTTAAGGATTTAGTCGGACACCAAAGAACTTGTGGACGAGGTAAACTTTGGCTTTCGATTAACTGACGTAGCTCGTTTGGTTCGGTATTCCCGACAAATAACCAAGAGCGATTGCCTATTTGCATTTGTATTATGGGCAATTTATTGTTAATTAACTGTATGTTTGCCGAACCAGTATTTACTGCTTGACCTAAAGATATAACTTGGTATATTCCTTTATTTTGCTGTATTTTTCCTTGAATGGCTTTTTGAGTCAAAGCACTATTTGGGCTGGGAGAATATTCATAAAAGTTTTGTATGGATAAACGTGCGATTATTTCTAACCAACCGTTACTACCGTCGTTTTGAAAATCCGCTGCAATTGCCCAGTTAATTAGATTTATACCTTGCTGCTGTAAAAATGGTACTATTGTAAAGCGCCCTATATCTTCATCTGCGCTGTTGATCACCGTTACCTTGCCTCGGTCTTGAATCACTAAAACTGGTTCTCTCTCGGCTGCTAATAAGGTGATGCGAAACAAATTATTTGCCGAATGCCAAGCAGGAATCAACACTAAACTAATCGAAATTAAAGCTGCAATAAACCAGCGTTTTTGCCACCAACGTATCTGCCAAGTCAAGAAAATTAGTCCGTAAATCGTTATTACCTGCCAAATTGCGATCGTACCAATTGCAACTGAATTTCCTGGTAAGTTGCGGAAAAGTTCTACTATTTTGATTAATAAATCGGTTGGGTAATGTAAAACACTAGCCAAAACACTTCCTGCAAAAGGAAAAATTAATGCCGCGACAGCGCTGAGAATCCCACCAATACTAATAATAGATATTAAAGGTGTGCTGATAATATTCAGTAATATTCCGTAGGATGGTACAACTCCAAATACATAAAGTTGTAAAGGTAAAGTCCAAATGGTTGCAGATATTGGAACTGCAATTAAAGATGCAATAGTTGGAGGTAGCCATCCCAAGCGTTTTGTGATTGATGGTACCGTGGTAATTAAACCCAAAGTTGCTAAAAAACTCAGTTGAAACCCTAAATCTCCAATCCAAAGCGGATTAATTAATAATAGTAGAGTTGCTGCAACTATCAATGAACCTAATTGTTTAACCTTTCGTTTCAAACCGATACCAATTAAAGCTGCAAATCCCATAATTACAGCTCTCAAAACCGAAGGTTGAAAACCAGTCAAACTTAAAAACACAATTAATGCTAAACAACCGCAAATAAATTGAGTTTTTCTCGTAAAACGTCTCGTTAAACCTAAAACTAAACCTAAAATTAACGAAGTATGAAATCCCGAAGCAGCTATCGAATGAGCTAATCCTGTTTGTACAAATAAATCCCGTGTCGAATATGGTAAATCAACTGCTTTGCTTCCTAAAACCATAGCACTAACAAGGGGACCTTCGGGAACACCCAGCCATCTAACTTGCGAGATGATTATTCGCTGTCGTAACTTCCACCATCCCCATTGATGTTCCTTGTCAAAATATTTTAATTGTCTTCCACTTAAACCCGCAAAAGCACCTTGTTTTTGTAAATACTTTTCAAAGTCAAAACCACCAGGATTGAATGCTGAGTTAGGTTTATACAAAACTCCAGTCACTTCAATTTGCTGATTAGGGTATAAACCAGTGGATTTTAGTATCGGTACTGTTACGTATAACCTTCCCGAAACTCCTCTACTAGTTTTTTGTTCTTCCTGTTTATTTGTAACTTCGGAAAGTTGAGTTGCTTGTAACCAAAATTGACCTCTTCCAGAACGAGTTAACCGGGGTATAGTTATTACATCGCCTCGAACAATCACAAGTTGTTCTTGATTTTTGCTATTTCCAACAGGAACAAAATTACTGATATCTTTAGTTTCGGGTTCTGGAAGACGCAGTTGAAAATATAGTGTTGCTAAAAAACCTAATAAGCCAGCAATTAACAATATTCTAGGATGAACAGTAGTTTTTAAACTATGCGCTGCTTTCTTTGCTTGTGGAGATTTAGTTTTTTGTAAAGCAATTTTTTTAGAAACAACACGCTGTCTCTGAAAAATAACTGCCGCAACGACACTTACAGATAATATTAATATTCCACCCCAAGTAGTTGCACTCAAAAGCAACCCTAGAATATAGCCAAGACAGATAATTACACCATTCGCTTGAATCATTAGGTTTTAAGAAATATTTGATCAATATTTGAAAAATAATTTATAAAAATTTTATCCCTTCCTCACCAAGAAAGGGTACGAAATTATTAAAGATAACGGTTAGCCGCCAGATAAATTAAATTAAATAGATATACCTAATCTAAAACCAAGTACAGCGTGTAAAATCATCACACAAAGTGCAGTACTACCTAAATAAGCATGAAGCGCTCGTAAACCCGGTTGATTACCTCCAAATTTTGTTAAAGAAATTCCGGCATTGATTGCTAATAGTATTAATACAATTGAGCCAGTCCAAAAATGAGAGCTTTCTAAAATCGGTTGGTGTTGCATCACCAAAGATAAAACTCCACCAACCGAACCCAGCATCATAAATAGAAACATCCACGGTGCTAGTTTACGATGACCACTGCGACTTTTAACGGCAACTTCTTTATCTTCGGTAAGTCGAGCCTGCCAACCTGTTACTCCCACAAAGGTACCCATTACAAAGATTACAATTGCCATCATAGCCGGATGTCCCCAATGTACTATTGGTTCGGGAACACCTAAAGAACGAAACCAAGCGGCAATAGGTTCTAATATTTCAGTCAGATTAGTCATTTTTTTGAATAAATTAGTATTTTGGCAATATTAAAATTATTGCAGAGGATTTAGCTATTTATAGTATTAGTTCATGAAGCCTGGAAAAAATGCCGGGAATATAATCTATAAATCCTTATACAGCAAGCTTTACAAGAGGATTTTATACTTTATCTCCGTCATGTTGTAGTAATATTCCACCAAGTTTATTATGCGTATTAATAAATATTCGTAGCAAAGACAATATCTTTGATTTGAGGACTAAGGTTTTGACTACAAACCTTTAAAATTAATGTGGCGGAGTACTAGTGGTCTGTGTAATTAGTTTTAATGAGTTCGTAGTTGCGATTTATCGCTCAAACCAAGGGCGTGCATCCCAACTACAAACATTTAAAACTAATGAGATGAACCACTAATCTCAAGTTAGCGAGACAGCATACATAATAATTGGACTATTTCTAAACCTAGTATTTCTTCACGCAGCAACTTTATTCAACAAGGGAAAACCTAACTTTTCTCGCTGTTCTACATAAAGTTGTGCTACCTTTCTTGCTAAACTTCTAATTCGACCAATGTAGCGAGTTCTTTCTGTAACTGCAATTACACCCCTCGCGTCCAATAAATTAAAAGTATGAGAACACTTCATAATGTAGTCCAAGCTAGGTAAAACCAAACCTTTTTCGGTTAATTGCTTGGCTTCTTCCTCATACATATTAAATAGTGTCAGCAGCATAGTCGGATTTGAAGCTTCAAAATTATAGGTACATTGTTCAATCTCTCCGATTAGATGAACGTCACCATATTTAATAGTGTCCGTCCAATCAATCTTGGTAATTGCTTCTACTTCTTGGAGGTACATCACCAATCGTTCCAATCCATAAGTCATTTCGATCGACACCGGACGACAATCAATCCCCCCACATTGTTGGAAGTAAGTAAATTGAGTAACTTCCATCCCATCAAGCCAAACTTCCCAACCAGTTCCCCATGCACCAACTGTTGCATCTTCCCAGTTATCTTCCACAAAGCGGATATCGTGTTCTCCTGGTCGAATTCCCAAAGCCTTTAATGAATCTAAATAAATTTCTTGGATGTTATCCGGTGAAGGTTTGATCAAAACTTGGTACTGATAATAGTATTGAAAGCGGTTGGGATTTTCTCCATAGCGTCCATCTGTAGGACGACGACAAGGCTCTACATATGCTACTGACCACGGTTCCGGTCCCAAAGCCCTTAAAAAAGTGTGCGGATTTTTAGTTCCAGCTCCTTTCTCAATATCGTAGGGTTGAGCAATCAAACAACCTTGACTGCTCCAAAATTCATGCAATACCGCGATCGCAGATTGAAAATTCATCATTATTCTCCTTTAAGCCAACAATGCATAAACTATTGTTGCTCAAACTTGAAGCGTCAAGAAGACTTTTTCGATTGTTCTGCTTAAATCGCGCCCAGCTTCCAATCAGTTTCAATTTATTTTTAAAGTTAATTCCAACCCCTTGGAGGCAAAATCGGAATCACAAGCACCACCGAAGAAAATTTTTTTAACCTTACAACCGTTGGTGTGTATAGGTTTAAAGCTTTGAAACAAAAAAAATCAAAAAAACTTTGAAAAAAGAGTTGACACAAACAAATTCTCTCGGTACTATGTATAA
>JACYMD010000040.1 GCA_015272215.1 Rivularia sp. T60_A2020_040
CTATTCCCTTACATTCTAGCTGATATAATATCTAAATTTTCTTGCGTTTACCCTGGTTGAAATATGCCCTTGTTTACTATCATAAATTATTGGAACTTTAGGTTTCTTTGCTCCTCTAGTTGCTTTTAAAAATTGTTTGAGATTAACACCAACTGACAATTGCTGTAGAATTTGTGCAATTTTATCTCTTGGAAAAGTTTGGAATACCTCCCATTCTAAAGCGGGAATTGCAATCATCATCCCTCTATATGTACCTTGAATTTCATCAACTAAATAAAAATCCGATAAACTAGCCTCGATTTTCCCTACTCCATGTATACCCCCTAAAGCTCCTTTTATGGTTGCAAGTATATTGTAGGAAACTAATGCCATTGAAAATGAAAATAAAGCTGCTTTTGGATAAGCTAGAGTCTGAATTTCTCCGTTAAAATTCTTAGTTACTGTTTGAAATAGGCTTTCTAAATTCCAGCGATTACGATATATTTCAGCTATTTTTTCTGCTGGTATAGATTCTGGTAAATTGCTAAAAATCGCGATTTCCCATTCTTTATCTCGCGTTGGAGTGAATAACTTTAATACAATACGTCTTAATGTTAAGGTTTCTCCTCCGTAATTTATTTCTACCTTTTGTTCAAATAATTCTCCTGTTTCTGTTACTCCTATTGATTTTAACTCTTCTAGTTCTTTTAATCCCATCCCTCTATGTTGTCTAATTACGAAAAATGCTTTTTTATTTTGAATCGTAAATAAAAATTTTAATGTACAAAAATTTCTGTCTCCACACCATAAATCTTGTGCCTCTACAATATTTAATCCTGAATCAAACTCAGAGCGTTCTTGTGCATGACCGTCTTCGATTAGAACAATATCTGTAACTAGTTTTAATTGTGGTTCTAGTACTACTATCGCTTTTCCTGGTAGCGCTGATGCTGCTAAGTTTCGGATTGCTTTTAGTCTATGATCTGTTCCTTTTAAACAAGTTCCATCAACTATTTTTATGCAATAACCTGGTAATACACTTGTTTGCTCTCCACCTACTAATTTTACTAATTCTGCTAAATCCTGCGCTGTTTCTCTTACTAATGCTTGACTTACGCTTAACTCAATACCACAAAGCTTGTTATACAACGCTGTTGTACTTACACTTAAATTTGCTGCTCTTGCTTTATAAGCTGCATGAACTGATTTGTGCGCTCCACATACTACCAAACTCATCAAATCTACTTGAGAAGAAAATAGCAAATCTTGTTGATATTGCAATTGAGCATGTTTCGTAAATAACCTATCCATCCGTTCTGGTGCAAATATATGCGACATTAACGCGGGAGCATCATCACGCTTACTGGACTTTCTTTTATAAATTGCTCAAATATGGAAGATAGCATTTTCAAGCCCCCTGATACTTGTATTACCAAGAATACCTTGAATTCATTTTCCATAACCTATACTGGGTAAGCTTTTCAGTTATATCTTAACTAGTTCATTTGTTCGCATTGAAAGGGCTGGATTATAAACCTTACTAGACGCACAGAGCGCTGAGGGAAGAGGTTAAGGAGAGAAATTGTAATATTTGTAGGGTGTGTTAGACGCACGACTATATATTGGTTTAACAGATTAATTAAATGTTTGTCTAACGCACCATATATAATTTTATTGGTGTGTGACTAGGGTGTTAACTTATTCGAGAATTAACCCAAATTTATTCATACAATTTGTTTGTCGTTAATAACGAACAGTAAAAGTCAAAAGTCAAAAAAAATCATGGAATTCTTACTTTTGAATGCGTGACTTTTTATTTTTGACTTGGAGCAAAGCGAATTGACTTGTATATAAGTTTAACAGTTATCAGTTATCAGTTATCAGTCACGTTTATACAATAAAAGGGCTAGTCCCCTACTGCATTTCTGTGGGAGCGCGTATAGAGGTATTGGTTTAAATAGAACACCATACGCCCATGTTTACTGTATGACGCTACCGCGTCACGAGTAAAGCTAACACTGTTCACTAATTTAATTAAATTGCATAAATTATCAGAGTCATACGTATACAAGAATAAGACGGACGAAAAATCTACATAATCTATAAACTTTAAGGTATGAAATTACAAAATCTGAAATCCAAAATTGTTTTGGGAAGTTTTATTGTTCTCAGTAGTCTTCCTCTAGCTAATAAGCCATCAACTGCTGCAATTGACTGTAACGCATTTGAATCATTTGGGAATAATTTTCAGTCACAAATTTTGTCAGAAATTAATAAGGAAGTAGCAGGGCAAAGTTATAAAATAAATAAACGCAAAAGCCTAGTAATTCATAGCGTAGAATCAGTTTCCTTTGATGGATGTCGCATTAAAGCTAATACTAAGGTAACTTTGAAACGCAAAGTACGCCGTGATGCACATGGAAACGTAAAAATTCGTGCAGATATTACTGATTTCAACTTAGCGAGTAAACGACTATGCTATAAAAATGCCAAAGTAACTGATGTTGATTTGAGTAGAACTTTGGGTATTGGCGAAGCTGTTTACAAATGGGTCGCAAATAAAGCGCTGCCTGATGGAAAATGCATAAGCATTTAGGATAATCTCATTCAGGAATTATCCAATGTAGTCCCCAGATATGCTTCCTCTCAGGACTTGGGCAACGCCCTTACTCCTATTCCCTTGACAATGCCATGAACCTATCCCAAGCAAATCTAAATTGCCCTAGGAAGTCGCGGAAGGGAACGACCATCGCTCTATACTGAATCATCCAGCCACAGCGATCGCCTTACTCCTTACTCGCTATCGCCGATGCTATGAAACCTGACGGAGCGATACGCCTGAAGGACACCATTGAAGCGATCTGCTTGCAGCAGCGCTGAGTCCCAAGGGGACACGCTTACGCGAACGCTATCGCAATCTTTAAACGACGAATGAAGCGACATAGCCCAATCGCTTCATACATCAATTACTATTAATTATTCAACAAGCGGGAATTAGGCAGGATTCGTTAGCATCCGTTTCTGTAGCAAATTAATAATTGCAGCTTTTTCTAAAATTCCTACCAACACGTTATTATCACTAATCACAGTCAGCGCAGATAGCTTTTGTTGTTCGATTAACTGCACTACTTCCAATAAAGGTTGGTCGGCTTTTACTGTGGTAGATTCGGCAATTGGTTTCATGACATCTTTAACTTGAGTTTCTGACCACAATTGCGGTGAAACGGTACGAAAATTGTCAGCAGATATTGCTCCTACCAATTGTCCATCGCTGTTGGTGACTAAAAACCGCTGCCATTTCTGTCCGCTTACTATCTGCTCGTCGGCAAACTCTCGAATTGTAAGGTTATCGGCAACAATCGGACTATCGCTACTCACAGCATCACCAGCAGTTAAACCCGTAAACTGTTCTTGCACCCTAGCAGCTTGGGCTGCGTTCCCTGCATTTCTCAATAAGAAGAAACCAATTAGCAAGTTCCAGAAGTTAGCAAAACTGCCCGTTAACAACAATGGAATTAAACCACTTGCAACAGCAATCCAACCAAAAAATTGTCCAACTCGACTTGCAAAAACCACTCCTTTATTAGGATTACCAGTGATTTTCCAAACTATCGCTTTAAGTATATTTCCACCATCTAAGGGTAAGCCAGGAATTAAGTTGAACAAGCATAGTGCCAAATTAACCGAAGCCAACACCCCTAAGATTGCTGAGAATACCCCGGAAGCTCCAGTACCAAAACCAATCGCTGCAAATACACCAAATAACAACAAACTGACTAAGGGACCTGCGATCGCTACCCAAAAAGCAGATGCTGGAGTATTTGATTCTTTTTCTAAACTTGCCAAACCACCAAATATAAACAGGGTGATAGATTTAACATCAATTCCTTGACGAATGGCAACAAAACTATGTCCTAGTTCATGGGCAACAACAGAGCCAAAAAGCATCAAAGCTGTCATTAAACCCAACAATAAAGCAGACCCATTTCCTAAATAAGGAAATGCACTCGCTAGTCCGGTGCCATAAGTCCAAGTCACCAAACCCAGTACTAAAAACCAGGATGGGTGAATATAGAAGGGAATCCCAAACAGGTTGCCAACACGAATTGTGTTATTCATGGCGTTTACCTTTGTTTTTTACATTGAGAGGCTTTTCTTTGCCCCTCGATAGTTTTATAGTAACGAAATGTTAAGCAGTTTTAATATTTGTAACTGTAGTGGTGTCCGTCCGTAGGAGTGCGGTAATACGAATTGAGTAGTATTTTATCAATCCACCCGACAACGCCCTTCATCATCACACCCAAGTCTCTCCTGACGTTCTTTAATAACAGTTTCTAAATCAGGTCTTCCCGTCAACTTTAACCGCAAATCCGCCCAAATACCGTAGATAAAGTTAGCTAAACTACCCAAAATCGGTAACTTGGTAATTGCATAAACCCAACCCATTCCCAAGGCTTCGTAAACTCGACGGAAAACTTCGACGTTTTTAATTACCGTACCGTCGGGTAAAACTCCGTGAATCCTTCCCATTGCTGTTTCAAAGTCAATTCCACCATTTTCTTCTGGGTTGTAATCATCCGCTGCGATATCGACAAACATAACTTTACCTCTCCCCGCATCCCGCTTTTGTAAAAAGTTGACTTCGCGTAAACACAAGGGACATTCACCGTCGTAGAGTAGCTTGATTTCCCAAGTCGGTTGGTTGAGGCTTTGGTTGGAATTGTTTACGGTGTTGCTTGGTGAAGACATAAGAATTTAAGTTGGTTTATAAAAGTTATGCATAAAAGTGATATTTATATTGTCTCAAATTATGAAGAAAAGTGAAGGAGATTTTTTAGATAAATTTAGATAAATATTTAACTAAATATACTTGGAGACTGCATAAAACTACTTGCTCAAACGTATATATTTATAGCCAAGTTAAGTATATATTGAGTAATAAAATGAACAATATTTTTCTAATAACCGTTTTTGCTTTGAGTGCAGTAGTGATGACCGCAGGTTCCTTAATGATAACACCAGTTGCCAGCGCAACTACTTATGGACGAAGAAACCCGACAGATGTGATTCTTCCGGACTGGGTAGGAACTTGGAACTGTAATTTGGATGGACGTAGAGCCGTTTTAGAACTAAGTTTAGGTAATACAGTTACAGATAATGGGAATGGAACTTCCAGCGTGACTGTGGGTACAAAGATATACGGGCGCATCAGTGATAATGGCGGTAGTTGGGTAAATTTAGAACAAAGAACATTGACTAGTAATGACCCTTCTACAAGACGACGCGACCATATTTTACCTTTAAAATATAACAACAGAGATAACTGGTTGCTAATGATGCATACTTTCAACCGGAAATATGCTAGTGGTTATACTACCTGGAGCGGTATTCCTTTTGGCTTGCAATGTCAGAAAAGATAATTGAGAAAAATTCACCTAACTTGATGTTGAAGTATTGAAGATGGCGATCGCCTTCTTTAATACTACAGAGAAATTAAATAATACAATGTGAGTAGCTCCGAAGGGGAAGTAAACTACGACAATAATCACAGAAGCCGGGTTTTGAGGATAAATATCGGTAACATCAGAAAACATTAATAAAAACCCGACTTCTTACCCTTGCTCCCTTTCTATGATTACCTTCGATAAAAACTGATAAATAAAATGTTACAAACTCTAGTAAAATGTCATTAATCATAAAATAAGTATTTATCCTCATTGACATCATGGCGGAACATTTTCCTTGGCTAACCGCAATAGTTTTATTCCCACTCCTTGCTTCTTTTCTCATCCCCGTATTGCCGGATAAAGATGGTAAGTTTATCCGATGGTATGCCGTTGGTGTGGGTATGGCAGACTTTTTCTTGATGTGTTTTACCTTTTGGCGGCATTATGATACAAGCAATGCAAGTTTTCAACTAGCGGAAAGTTATGCTTGGGTGCCTCAGTTGGGTTTCAACTGGGCTGTTTCCGTCGATGGTTTGTCTGTTCCTTTGGTACTTTTGGCGGGATTTGTCACGACGCTGGCGATGTTTTCGGCTTGGCAGGTTGACCGCAGACCGCGTTTATTTTATTTTCTCATGTTGGTGCTGTATTCGGCACAGGTGGGGGTATTTGTCGCCCAAGACTTACTCTTGTTCTTTATTATGTGGGAAGTAGAACTGGTTCCCGTATATTTACTAGTGAATATCTGGGGCGGCAAAAAACGACGTTATGCAGCAACCAAGTTTATACTCTATACCGCAGCCGCTTCCATCTTTATTTTAGTCGCCGCGATCGCAATGGCGCTTTATGGCGGCGACAATGTAACTTTTGATATCGCGACTTTGGCAACAAAGAATTATTCCCTGGGTTTGGAACTATTATTATATGCAGGATTATTGATTGCATTTGGTGTCAAATTAGCGATTTTCCCCTTACATACTTGGCTACCAGATGCACATGGTGAAGCTTCTGCTCCCGTATCGATGATTTTGGCGGGTGTATTGCTGAAAATGGGGGGATACGGATTAATTCGGCTGAATTTAGAAATTCTTTCCGACG
The DNA here is from genome assembly GCA_015272215.1 of Rivularia sp. T60_A2020_040. Taxonomy (GTDB): domain Bacteria; phylum Cyanobacteriota; class Cyanobacteriia; order Cyanobacteriales; family Nostocaceae; genus Rivularia. Next base: position 6,522 of record JACYMD010000040.1, read on the forward strand.
CACATATTTACTTTGCACCAGTTTTAGCAACTCTTGGGGTAATTAACATTATCTATGGTGCTTTAAATTCCTTTGCTCAAACTCATATGAAGCGACGTTTGGCTTACTCCTCAGTTTCTCACATGGGGTTTGTGCTGCTGGGTATCGCTTCCTTCACCGATTTGGGAATCAACGGTGCAATGTTGCAGATGATTTCCCATGGTTTAATTGCATCGGTATTATTCTTCTTAGCTGGTGTAACTTACGACCGCACCCATACAATGAAAATGGATGAAATGGGCGGTATCGGGCAAGTAATGCCGAAAGTTTTCGCTTTATGTACGATAGCTGCAATGGCTTCCTTAGCACTTCCGGGAATGAGCGGATTTATCAGCGAACTTTCGGTATTAGTCGGTGTCACCACTAGCGATATTTACAGTTCCACTTTCTGTACTGTAACGGTTTTTCTCGCTTCCGTAGGAATTATCCTGACTCCGATTTATCTACTTGACTTGTTGAAACAGGTATTTTACGGTGAAGGGAAGGTTATCTGCGATATTGGGAATGAGAAATTTGAGAATTTAGAAGCAGAGGGTACAGCTTGTTTTGGTACCGATTGTGCCTTACCTGATGAATCAATTTACAGAGATGCTAGCCCCCGTGAAGTGTTTATTGCAGCTTGTTTCTTAGTGGTAATTATCGGAATTGGATTTTATCCCAAAGTAGCAATGCAGATGTATGACGTGAAGACAGTAGCGGTGAATGCTCATGTGCGTCAATCCTATACTCAAATTTCCCAAACTAATCCCGGTATTTACGCGAAAGGTTTGACAGCGGAAATTGCAGAAGCAGAAAATCTACCAGTTTTAGGAGCTTTGAAATAAGAATTAAATGATGTTTAAGAAAATCGCATAATTCATGTAGAGACGTTGCAGTGCAACGTCTTTATTTATTATTTGGTAATGGGTAGTTGGTAATTGGTAATCGGTAATCGGTAATCGGTAATTTTTACCTAAACAATTTGATTACAAGTATTTAACCGGACATAGTATTAAATATCAATTAAAAGTATTTTATATCACGCTATAAACGATAAAACCGTATTTATATTGAGAAAAAACCGCTGTTATATAGTTGCTTGATGTAAAAAATATTGCCCTTGTCGAATATAAATATCTAATTAAGGTGAGTAACGACTTGTAGAAAAAGAGATGATAGCGGGGGTAGGGAACTGTTAACAGTTAACAAGGAATAACAACTAATGATCCGCATATGATATTAAAGCCATACTAGAACCAAACGAATCAACTATACAATAGCGACAACAAGCCTTTGCCGTAACGCTCTGCGTATTGCAATTCGTAAGTTATTCCCCATCGCCAAGAACTTTGGGGCCGTGATTGCGAATGACCTGTAAAATTGGAAAGCGATGAAAAAACCTGTTTATTCAGTATTAGAACAAAAATATCGTCGCATCCAAAAAGAATTAATGATTGGAACACTCGCTCTTTGCGGCGTGTTGTTGACGGGAACTTTATGGTACAGATTTGTAGAAAAGTGGACGTGGGAAGACGCTACTTATATGACGGTGATTACCTTGTCAACCGTTGGTTATGGGGAAACTCAAACTTTAGGAAGCCGAGGAAGAATATTTACTGTTGTCCTAATTTTAATGGGTGTAATTACCATTGCTTATATTGTTAATCGATTTACAGAAGCTGTAATTCAAGGATATTTTCAAGAAGGAATTCGACTTAGACAACAACGGCGAACAATGGAATCTTTATCTAAACATTATATTATTTGCGGATTTAGTCGTACAGGTCGGCAAATCGCCCAAGAGTTTGAGGCAGAAGATGTACCTTTTGTAATTCTTGATTTAGGGTTAGAAACTGTCAGAAAAGCACAAGAAGAAGGTTATACCATATATCAAGGTGATGCAACTTCAGATGAAGCTTTGGTACTTGTAGGAATAGAACGAGCTATTTGTATTGTCGCTGCATTACCATCAGATGCAGAAAATTTGTACATAGTACTTTCAGCAAAAGCACTGAATCCAGACATTAGGGCGATCGCCCGCGCCAGTACGGAAGAAGCGGTGCAAAAATTACAAAGAGCCGGTGCAGACGCAGTAGTTTCACCTTACATCACCGGCGGTAGAAGAATGGCGGCTGCGGCTTTAAGACCCCAAGTAATGGATTTTGTGGATGGTATTATATCAGGAAGAGGTCGCGAATTGTATATGGAAGAAGTTTTAATTGATCACAATACTTGTCCCTTTGTTGGTCAAAGTTTAGGACAAGCAAGATTGCGAGGGCAAACTGGAGCATTAGTTCTGGCTATTCGTCGTGCAAATGGCGAGTTGATTGGCGGTCCGACAGCTGATACTATTTTAATGTCAGGAGATGTGATGATAAGTATGGGGACAGCTGAACAGTTACGCGCTCTTAACAAAATACTTGGACCAATAGATTCTAAACCACTACGGAAGCCGAAGAAGAGTTAATCAATTTTGGATTTTAGATTTTAGATTTTAGATTAAAAGAGTTAAAACCACCAGAGTTACGAATTTAAAAGTACTTGATAATTGTTCACTGATTGTTGACTTGTTCCCAACCATGTAAGGTAGCAATACTTTGGATTGTGGGGATAATGATAATTTGTGGTGCTGCTGATACTAGAATACTGGGATAAACTGCCGCACCCCATTTCGGATGAATTAATACGCGGCATTGATTGCAAATTATGGGATATTTAAGTAGAGCTTTGACAACTGCTGTGTCATCGTGGGGAATTTGTCCGGGATGAGATAGCAATGGATAGCCGGTACGAGGATCGATTAAATCTGTGAGATGGTTTTTATCTCGTAAGTCAAATGCAACATCACAAGCAAATCTCATGAATCTTGCTCGTAAACGTTGCTTTTCCGTTTCTATTTGGGGTGAACTTTCTGTAAGTGCAAACCGAGATTGCTGTAAAACAATTACCACAGACATTTCTAACTTGTTTTTCCAATCCGGTAATATTCGTTCGCAATTATTAAAAATATACCGGCTGGGGGGGTGAATTGAAATTTGAATCTCTTCTCCCCTTTGACTAACCAAGTCGATTTTATAGTCTTGTTTAGAAGAGAAAATTTTTGGATAGTTCACTAATTAAATAGGTTTTTCCAATTTTTTATCCTTTGTTATAGATAGTAACTATAATTTAGGATAAATATCATCAATTATTAATTATCAATTATCACAGAACATTTATCAACGAATATTGAAAAAATTATAATTGTTGATTTCTTTAGTGTTCTACTTTTCCCTATTCCCTATTCCCCATTCCCCATTCCCTATTATTAATTCAGCTTTAAAGAATTAACTGGAACTTCATCCCAAGAATTTACTGTTCTGATTCGAGCTATCCAACCGGCTGCTAGCTGTTTTTGGCTTAAATTATTCTTGAAAGATTCATGACAATCTTGTGCTTGAGATTCGTTACAGCAAGCAATACAAGCATGAATTAATCCAGAGGGATCTATTTGCTCGTTTACCCAAATAGTCATTTTTTTATTTCCTTCCTTATAAAAGTAAAAAGTTAGAGATTAAAGGTTAAAGCTTAAAGGTTGGTAATAAACAACTAATAACTCTCAACTGTCAACTGTCAACTGTCAACTGTCAACTGTCAACTGTTTCCTCCTTCATAATGACGACGGTAAAGTAGTTCTAATTGTCCACCATATTCTTGAATTAATGCAATTTGTCGCTGATATAATCCCCGGAAGGTGTTGGCGAATAATAATGTAAAAATAGCAACTATTAATCCTGCGGCTGTGGAAATTAATGCTTCGCTGATTCCACCTGTAACGTTGGTTGTTTCGCTTCCTCCCACATTACCAAGGTTGAGTGAAGCGAAAGAAGTAATTAATCCTAAAACTGTTCCTAAAAGCCCCAGCAAGGGTGAAAGAGAAATAACTGTATCAAAAATGTTTTGAAAACGTTTGAGTAAAGGTATCTCGGCTTGTGCTTCACTTTCTAAAGCTAGACGAAATTCTTCTGGGTTGGCTTCTTCTAATTCTAAAGCTGCTAGAAATATCCGAGCAATGGGTAAATCGGTATTTTGCCTGAGTTTATCTAAAGCACCAACAACATTATTTTGACGATAAAGTTTGAGTACTTGCTCAACTATACGACTTTGACGGCTGTTGATTTTTGTCCAAAAGCGAATGCGTTCGATAATTAATGCTACCACCAACATTGAAAAAAACAGCAGCGGTATCATTACTATCCCACCCGCTGTCAACAAATTTGTAAGTTCCATAGGCGAATCGTAATTACTCTTAATGCTCCTCAACAAAGCAAACTTAGACTAACAGAGTACTTTTTACAATAGTTTATGCGACACAATTTCAGAAAATTTGCGAAAATACTAAAAAATATCTACGGGGTTGGCAGATTGTAATTTTTTAATTGCGGTTGTACCGGAAATCAAACACATGATTACTGTCAACACAAATACTGCAATACTTCTTTGAGGAGTCATAAAAATAGGTAACATAGTAGATTCTGATGCTAGTTGATAAATTCCTAAAGTCATTGTAAATCCTGGAATGTAGCCTAATATAGCTAAAATTAATGACTCTTGTAATAGCACTCCTACTAAATAACGATCGCGATATCCCATTGCTTTGAGGGTAGCGTATTGCGGTAGATGGTTGGCGACATCGGAATACATAATTTGATACACAACCATAATCCCGACAATAAAGGAAACAATTACACCCAAACCAAATATAAAACCAATAGGTGTAGATTTTTGCCAATAAGTTTTTTCTGCGGTTTGAAAATCAGCAGCTGTGAAAATCATCACGTCGTCTGGTAAACCAGTTTCTAAGTTTTCGCTAACTTGCTTGATATCGGCATTACTTTTAAGTTTAATTAAACCAACTTGAATTTGAGAAATAGGAGTATAGGGAAATAAACTTAAAAAGGTTGTATCGCTGGTAATTACATTCCCATATGCTGCAAAGGATGCACCCAAACTAAACAAACCACCAACTCGTATTTTGATACCATTAAGTTCAGTTTCAACTCTGGATTGTTGTTCAAATAAACTGGCTATCGGACCAAAAGCCGGTAATGATGCTTGATCAAATAATACCGTATCGGGTTTTTGTAATTCAGAAATATTTTGATTAATTTGAGGAAATTTAAATGCTGTTGTACGTGGATCTGTACCTAATACTAAAATAGTTTGGGTACGATGGGTTTGCGGATTTTTCCAACTTCCTAAACCAATGTAGAGGGGACTAACGGACTCTACTCCTTCAAATCCTAATACTTGATGCAACCGTCGTCGAGAAAAGTTTTTGACTGAATATACTGATTCAAAATGGCGATTAACTACCACTAAATCGGCATTTAAGCTTCGGTGTGGTGCTGTTGAACTGTTAAATAGTGAAGCTTCAAAACCCATTTGGGCAAAAATAAGAATATTTGCAAAAGCAATCCCAGCCATAGCAATTGCCAGACGAGTTTTATCTTTCATCAACTGTCTTAAGGCTATAGGGGTTTTGCGGAAAAAATGGCGAAGCATCTATCGCTGTCTCCTTGTGAAGCCGATTGCTATTACAATTTATTTTTATAGATGTTTTATATCCACTACATCTAAAACCCCATCATATTTTGTTTAATCTCGAAAAACAGTTACTAGGAAGGTTTTTTTATGTTTAATTTTTTTAATTTTTTAATTCTCGTAGTTTTCAGTCAAATAATACACATTTGTTGGAGATAATACCCGTTTTTTGCGAAATTTTGCCAGAAATTATCCCCCTGGAAACACTGTAAAATGTTTTACTATATAAGATATTTACTTGTTCAAATATACGTAGGATATCGAGGATATTTTTTTGTAACTTTTAGTGAGTTACTGTAAAGTGTTCACTGATTTAAAATTTTTCATTCATGATTACTCCCCCGAACCACTTTAAGATTACCTGTCTCTTTTGTCTAGCCAAAGTTTTACCCTACGGGAAGGCTTCGCCAACATGGGGGAAACCCCCAAGACCACACTTTCCGCTACCTCTTTCCTCTGCGCTAAGAGCGTCTCTGCGGTTTTTAAAATCAGTAACTTCTGGCGGAAAGAGAGTAACTTGTACGGCTTAAACCTAATAGTTATGAACCAAATATTTAAATTTCAGAACAAAATACCTGTCACAATCATTACAGGATTTCTTGGAAGTGGTAAAACTACTTTATTAAATCATATTTTGACTAATCGTGATAATTTGAAAATAGCTGTTTTAGTCAATGAATTTGGCGAAATTAATATTGATAGTCAACTTTTAGTATCTATTGATCGAGATATGATGCTATTAAGTAATGGTTGTATATGTTGTACTATTAATGCCGGTTTAATTGATGCCGTTAATCAAGTTTTAGAACGTCAAAATATCGATTATATAGTTATCGAAACTACTGGTTTAGCGGAACCTGTACCTTTAATGATGACTTTTAGCAGTAGTTCTTTAAGAGATACGACTCGTTTAGATTCGATTTTGACAGTTGTTGATGCAGAAAACTTCAACCCGCAAAAATTTCAGAGTAAAATTGCTTTAGAACAAGTTATATATGGAGATATTATTATCCTCAATAAAATAGATTTAGTATCAAAAACAAAAATTAAAGAAATTGAAGAATTTCTCAATTCAGTTAAATTACAAGCAAAAATTATACGTTCTGAATACGGCAAAGTCTCTTTACCTTTGATTTTAGATGTGGGTAATTCTCATTTTAAAACGCTTTCTTCTTCGTCTTTACAACATAAAATTGATTCATCTACAATTAATAAATTGGCAGAAGAAAATTTTATGTCAGTTCCTTTCCAAAGTAATCGACCTTTAATTGTTGAGAAATTTAGTAAATTTTTGGACGAACAATTACCAAAAACAGTATTTCGAGGAAAAGGAATTATTTGGTATCAAGGAAGTAAATTACGGCATATTTTTCAACTTAGTGGTAAACGCTGTAATTTTCAAAGAGATGAATGGACTACTGTTCCCTGTAATCAACTAGTTTTTATTGGACAAAATTTAGATGCTGTAAAAATAAAAAGTCAATTAGAAGAATGTCTTGCTATTATCTAAATATCTCAATTCACCTGATTATTTAATTAATATTTTATTATCTAACTAAATTATTCCCCTTCTAAATTGAACCTTCTGCCCTCTGCCTCCTGCCTCCTGCCTTCTTCAATTTTCTGTTTCACCGTCACCTTGTTGTGTAATATGAACAAGATGATTTAAATCATCAGCATTAATCTGATAAGCTGCACCAAAGTCCATGACAAAAAGTCCTTCATAAGGAGTAAATTTAAAAATATCAAAATCTGGTAAATTACGAAAAATATAAATAATATTTCCGAATCTTTGATCGAATTGATTAGCAATATACTCCCACTGTGGATTATTCTTCTCTACAACAGTTCCATGACAGGAATATGTCAAACGTTTACGAGCAAAAATTTGTTTACTTTTAGCTTCATCTTCAATTAACATCACACTCGCTTTACCATTTGCTCGAAGATTGGAAGTGTGAATCGAAACTTTACTCACGAATATATAAATATTTTTGGCTTCATCTATCACAAATGGTGCATAACTGACGTTCGGAATCCCTTGATTACTAACTGTTCCTAAAACTACAGTTCTCATATTACTCATGAGTAAAGCGTATGCAGCTTTTGCTCTTTCTAGATTATTTCCCAATGTATAATACCTCACCTCTAAATTTTCTTGATTCTGTATTTTCGTTTGAAACTCAGAATATGCAAGTAATTTCTAAATTATTGCAAATAATTATAAATAATTATACAGATTTTAAATGTATTGCATCAAACCAGTCCGGAAAAATCAAGTATTTATTTATCTAGATTTATTGCAAATAATTATCAAAAAAATCTAATCCAAGTTATAATCATAGCTAATAGCAATTGAAACTTCATCACATTTTATTTATCAAATTATTTATCAGATTATTTATCAAATTATTTTTCGAGTAACGAGCAATATGATTAAACGCTGGTTTTAAGCTGCAAATCATTAGGAGTAAAGTAGATGAACGAACCACTTTCAATGAATAATGAGTTAGGGATAACAGTATTATCGGCTGAGCAGCAGGAGAAGCAAGTTGATTTCCGGGGCTGGTTTAAACCGACTTTTTCTCCAGAGCATGGTGTGCTAATTGTTTTATTTGGTTCTTTCCTGACAGGAGCAGCTTTAGCTCAGACTTGGAATTATTGCACAAATCTAGCATTAATTTCTGCTTTTTTTGCATTACAAACAGAACATCCCCTAATTGTGCAGTTAAAGCAACGCAGTACCTGGAAACCGAGATATTTAATTTGGGCTGGAATCTATGGAACAATCGCGTTTTCCCTGGCTGTTTGGTTGTGGATTCAGTCTCCGATTTTAGTATGGATTTATGCCCTAGTACTTTGTGGATTGATGATTGATGTCATCGCAGTATTTAGACGTAAGCATAAATCGATTCTCAATGAATTAATTATTTTTGCAGCTATCTGTTTATCGACTCCTCTAGTTTATGCAGCAACAACCGGGAATCTTTCTCTAGAAGCTCTCGCTATGTGGATATTGAATACATTATTTTTTGGTAGTGCTATTTTCACGATTAAACTGCGACGCAAGAAAACTAGTTCCCTGAAACCGGGTATAATTTATCATTCTATTGCTAGCGCGATCGCCATCGTTTTTTTTGCTTTAGGCTGGTTAAAATTAGTTACCGCTTTAGCATTTGCGATCGTTCTAATTAAATTTGCTGTAGTGATTGTTTTTCGTAAATGGTATACCCAAGCCAAATTTCATTCTGTAGCTCTACTTGAGACTCGTTTTGCTCTGTTTTATATTGCAGTAGCTGCTATCAGCGTACTTCCGGCGCATTTGCCAAAATTATAAATTTAATTTTCTACTAGTAGTCCTTTTCATTAGTTCTGAAGGGTTCGTAGTGAGGGATTTATCCCTCCAATTGAGGGGCCAAGCCCAACTACAAACATTTAAATTTAATCAACTACTATGAATACGGCTTTACATTCAAATGTACTTACTATACATTACATAATACTTGATAAATGTTATCGTTAAGTATAGCTATTAAGTAAAGCTACAGAGAAATTATATAGAGTTAATCGCTCTTTATTGAAAAAGCCTAAATGCTTTTCATCAAGTAGGGCAAATTACGATTGTAGTTAAATTAACTTTGATTGATACTTCTGTAGGGCTGATAGTGGGGGTTTTTACGTTTAAATGTATCGAGTAGTACATTTATTTGATACATGATATCTTAATTACTTAACTGGAAACAGCGAATTGTTTTACTGGAGAAAAAGATTGGAAATGCGAGAAAAATTTGTATTAACTGGATTGATTGCTTCTTTAGTCATCAGCGCGGGGTGTGAAGCACCGAATAATGATCCTAAGACTTTGGTTGTATATTCCGGTAGAAACGAAAAGCTAATTTCCTCTTTGATTGAACAAGCGGAGAAAGACTTAAAACTGGATATTGACGTGCGTTATGGTGACACCTCTGAACTAGCGATCGCGCTGTTGGAGGAAGGAGAAAATAGTAACGCTGATGTGTTTTTTGGACAAGATGCGGGTGCTTTGGGTAGTTTGGAGCAGAACCAACAAACCTTAGAAATTCCTTCAGAAGTAATTAATCAAGTAGATTCTCGTTTTAATTCACCTACGGGTAATTGGGTAGGAGTTTCCGGACGCGCTCGTGTAGTTGACTACAATACCAACTTAGTTAAAGAGAACGAATTACCAAAAACAGTTTGGGAATTGACTGAGCCAAAATGGCGCGGTAAAGTTGCTTGGGCTCCTACAAATGGTTCATTTCAGTCATTCATTACAGGAATGCGGGTAGTAGAAGGTGAAGAAAGGACATTGGAATGGCTCAAAGCGATGAAAGCCAACGATGTCAAAAAATACGGGAATAATACCGCAATAGTTGAAGCTTTAGGAAGGGGTGAAGTTCATTTAGGATTAGTAAATCACTATTATCTACCCCGCTTCACCAAAGACAATGCTAACTTCCCAGTTGCTCATCATTTCACCAATGGTGATATAGGTGCAATGATTAACGTTGCAGGGCTTGCAATTCTCAAAACTACCGATCAAAAAGAAGATGCTCAAGCATTTGTCAAATATATGCTTAGTCCCGCAGCCCAAAAATATTTTGCTTCGGAGACTAATGAATATCCTTTGGTAAGTGGAGTAGAAACATCAAGCGAATTAACACCTTTGAGTCAGCTAAATGCTCCCAAAATTGACTTATCTAAATTATCAAGTTTAGACGAAACCTTGAAGTTATTACAAGAAGCTGGAGTTTTTTGATGGGGGATTAGGAATTAGTTGATAGTTGATGGTTGATGGTTGATATTTATTTCTCCCCATCCCCCCATCTCCCCATCCCCTTCTATCTCTCCATCAAGTATGAAGAAATTTAGATAGTGGGAAGCAAGTTACTCCTGCTATCTAAATCAAGAAAATTATTTGAACTACAGTAATAAAAATATTGCTATAAATCACTATGAAAACAGAAATTCTCAGCTTACAAAATATAACTAAATTATTTGCAGAAAGTCAGATTCCTGCGGTTAATAATGTTTCTTTGACATTACAAGAAGGAGATATCTTAGCTTTATTAGGTCCATCAGGTTGCGGTAAAACAACTCTCTTAAGAATAATTGGCGGTTTTGAATATCCGCAAACGGGGGAAGTTAAAATTGGTAAAGATAAAGTTTGTAGTCCTGTTAGTTGGATACCTCCAGAAAAACGCGATATTGGCATTGTCTTTCAAGATTACGCTCTTTTTCCCCATCTCACAGTCGCAGAAAACGTTGCTTTCGGATTAAAAAATTCAGATAAACGTCAAACAAAACAAAGAGTTTCGCAAATTTTAAACTTAGTAAGACTCGACACTTTAGAAAAACGTTATCCTTACGAACTTTCCGGAGGGCAGCAGCAACGAGTTGCTTTAGCTCGTGCTTTAGCACCCGAACCAAAACTGATGCTTTTAGACGAACCATTGTCTAATTTGGATATTCAAGTAAGATTACAATTACGAGAAGAAATCCGAGATATCCTTAAAATTGCTGGGACTTCGGCAATTTTTATTACTCACGACCAAGAAGAAGCCCTCGCAATTGCTGATATAGTAGGCGTAATGCGTCAAGGATGCTTAGAACAAATTGGTACACCAGAACAAATTTATAGTTATCCTGAATCAAGATTTGTCGCCGAATTTGTCACTCAAGCCAACTTTTTACCCGCTCGTCGTCAAGGTAATGTTTGGCAAACCGAAATTGGTGATTTTGAAATCAAAGATAATCGCTCACGCCATGAAGCAGAAATAATGGTTCGTCAAGAAGATTTAATTTTGCAACCAGATACCAATAGTCGGGTAAAAATTACTAAACGGCGATTTTTAGGAAGAGAATACCGCTATTGTTTAGAAACTGCTTCTGGTAAAGAAATTCATGCAAGAACAATAGTCGATACAGCATTACCTGTAGGAACACCTGTAAAAATATCCGTAATAGATGATGCCATCAAAATTTTTACTGAATAAGTAGAGATAAAGCTTTCTGGGGTAAGAAGTCGGGTTTTTAAAAACTTGTAAGTGAGTTACAGACACTCCTACCCCACTCTAAAATAACCCATCTCTCCTTAACTCTTTCCTCTGTGTTCTCCGCGTCTCTGCGGTTTTTTAAAGGGAGTAGTTATATTAAAAACCCGACTTCCGCACCCTAATTTTTTTTAATCAACCACCAATTTGTGACATAGTGCGACTGTAAGTATCCACTGTTCCTTTATCTCGTTCTTTAAAATTAATTTCCTCTTTAATAAACAACAAATTTCTCACTTGTTCTTTTAATTGCTCGCAATCAATTCCATTTCTTAAAGCATTTTTCAAATTAATTTGACCAGTTTCATTTAACAAACAAGGACGCAATAAACCATCAGCAGATAAACGAATACGGTTGCATTTATCGCAAAAACATTCTGACATTTGCGAGATAAATCCTAAAGTACCTTTTGCACCGGGAATTTGAAAAACATCTGCTGGACCATTTCCTTTAATACTCGACTCAATTAAACCAAACTTTTGGGAAATAATTTGACGTAATTGGGAAGAAGGAATCCAAGCACTGTCATCAAATAATTTATGATTACCAATGGGCATAAATTCAATAAAACGAACGTGCCAATTATAATTAATAGTTAAAGCAGCTAAATCAAGAATTTCTGAATCATTTATGCCTTTAATAATTACTACATTTAATTTTAAAGGATTGAAACCAACATCATAAGCTGTTTGAATTCCTTGCCAAATTTTCTGCCAGTGTGATTTTCCCCTATTACCAATCATTTTGTCAAAAATTTCTGGATTAAGGGAATCAAAACTAATATTAATTCGTCTTAAACCAGCATTAAAAAGCGGTTTAGCGAGCTTTTCTAACAAAAAACCATTAGTTGTCATTGCTAAATCATCACATTGAGGTAATGCTGCAATTTCTCCAACAAAATCAACTATTCCCGGACGTAATAATGGTTCCCCTCCAGTCAAACGAAATTTAGTAAATCCTAACGGAATAAACACTTCTTTGAGTAAAGTTAATAACTCTTCGTAACTTAATAATTCCTGTTGTAAAATATAATCAAGTTCTGCGCCTTCTGGTACGCAATAATGACAACGAAAGTTACAACGGTCTATAAGACTGATACGTAGATAATCTATTTTATTCATATTTAATCATATATTTATTTGATCAATTATTAATTATCAAATTTATCCAGCCTAGTTTTCCAGATATTTCTATTCTTCCAAACTCTACTTTTATTAGATTAGCTTAAGTCTTGGGAAGAAGCTGCTAGGGTAAGAATAAATTGTTAATTAATACGATACGAATAAAATAACACAGAAATTTCCCTCCCCGAAACTTGCAGAGAGGGATATTAGATTATCGTTTGTCGCTACCAGTTTTAACTAGCAATCCTTGGAGGATTAACCATATCGTTGTTTTTAAAGTCAAATCCGGCTTCGGTTAAACGAGCGCGGCTAGCGTGCCATATATGTCCGCAGAGAAATAAGGTTGCAAGGACAATATGAAAACTTACCAACCATCCGCGAGATGATACTAAATCTGGAGAAGATTCTATCATCCTTGCCGGACCGTAAAAGACTTCTGGATAAACGGTGTCATTGAAAAAGGCAAAAGTTGCAGCCAGAAAGCCCATATATGCTATGGCACCTAAACTATAGGATAAATAAGCCTCTCCAGACCAAACTAAAACTTTCTCTGTCCAAGCAAATGGCTTGCTGATAATGTGCCAAATACCACCACCAATGCACATTAAACCAACCCAAATATGACCGCCAATAACATCTTCCAAGTTGTCTACAGCAGCCATACCTGTAGCACCATGAACGGGAAATAAGTAACTAAAAATTCTCAATGGGTTAAGTGTAGGATTGCTAATTACTCGCACGTCTCCATCGATTCCCAGATTCGGATCAAATAATCCACCCCATAACATTGCTTTGGCGACTAATAACCAAGCTCCGACACCCAAAAGGATCAGATGAATTCCTAAGATAGTCGTCATCTTATTTTTATCTTTCCAGTTGTAGCCAAAAAAGCCTGCAAAAGTGGAGTTTTCCGGTAATACACTTGGTCCTTTTAAGGAGTGAAATATACCACCCGCGCCTAATACCGCTGAGGAAATTAAGTGCAGTACCCCAATTAGGTAATAAGGTTCAATATCATTTACTGCACCTCCACTACCCACACCTAAACCGAGGCTTGCTAAATGTGGAAGTAAAATTAAACCTTGTTCGTACATTGGTAAAGCTGGATTAAAGTGTGACAATTCAAACAATGTGATTGCACCAGCCCAAAAGACTATCAAACCGGCATGAGCTACATGAGCGCCCAGTAATTTACCCGATAAATTCAGCAACCGAGCATTACCACGATACCAGTCAACGTCAGTAAAGTTATATCTTTGATTGGATAGAGTCATTCGATTTTAGATTTTAGATTTTAGATTTTGGATTTTGGATTATGTCCTAGTGGTCTATTGCATTAATTTTGATGGGTTTTGTTTGTCTACCGATATGCTGTAGAGACGTTATATATAACGTCTCTAGACAATTTGGGGAAAAACTAACCATTCATAATTAATATGGTGAAGTCCTAGTGGTCTATTGCATTAATTTTGATGGGTTTTGTTTGTCTACCGATATGCTGTAGAGACGTTATATATAACGTCTTTACAAGATTTCTGGTAAAATCTGACTACTAGTAAGGTTATATTAATCAACCCATTAAAACTAATGAAAAGGACTACTAGTGGTCCCTCACGTGAACTTTGCCTGGGGTTGATGCAATTTACTACTCCCTACTCCCTCTGAGCATATTAATTTACAATCCAAAAGCTGACTTAACTTGAGCAGTCCAAGTCTTGATTCTTGCGTCGGTTAAATCTGATTGATTATCTTCATCAAGAGCGAGTCCACAGAATTTCCCATCTCTCAAAGCTCTAGATTCGTTAAAATCATAGCCCTCCGTTGTAGTGTAACCAACGGTTTTTCCTCCTCTTTCGGAAATCTTTTCTTCTAACATCCCCATCGCATCTTGGAAGTTATCTCCATAGCCAATTTGGTCTCCAGTACCGAAATAAGCAACCGTTTTACCACTAAAATCAATCTCGTCAAGTTCTTCAAAAAAGCCTTCCCAATCGCTTTGCAGCTCGCCGATATTCCAAGTCGGACAGCCAATAATCAGACATTCATACTGTTCAAAATCAGCCGCTTCTGCATCTGCAATGTCATGCATGGTGACATCCCCACCTAAAGCATCACGAATCGTTTCTGCCGCAGATTCGGTTTTACCAGTTGTAGTACCGTAAAAAAGACCAATTTGTTTCGACATTTTAAGACTACTCGTTATTGATAATTAATTAACCAATCAAAATCCAATTCTTGCAACTATTTATTATTAGATGCACTCACCTTTGAGATAATACAACATCAAGCTAAAAATCAATCATTCCACAGGATACAGCGTTATTCATCGATTGTACGAAAATACATCCTCCTATCCTGTAAAGGCAAAGATAATTTTTTTCAAACATCCTACTTAATGCATATTTATCTCAATAATTATTTTTTTTAGCATACCAAGATTTTGCAAATTCTTAGCATTTTTTTTGTGAAGTTTTGTAAAGATATTAGTTGTTTGTAGTCAGGGAGTAGGCAATAGGAAGTATGGGAAAGGTTTTGAAGTTAATTTACAGTATATTTGATCTTTATGAGGCAGATTCGGACGGGCAGGGATGCCCATCCCACAAGAGTTTTATCATATAGCAGTGTATATTTTATTGCATAGTTTTGTTTATTGACACCAATTTACTTATGGTCAACTTATTTATGGTAGTAGCCAGAATTATTAGGATATTTTTCTATTCCCAATTCCCTATTGCCAATTCCCTATTCCCTATTCCCTATTCCCTATTGCCAATTCCCAATTCCCATTGCTACTAATAAACTTAATACAACTTGCGTTTACCTTTTTGAGAAGCATTAGAATTAACAGTTTTTGCTTCAAAATCAATGCAACCAATAGCTTCTTCCGAACAAGCTTTACAAGGATGAATCGTACATTTCAAACGGTAGTCATTAGTAAAAAAATCACATCCAGAACAAGGAATGTCATGCAGCTTTTTCAACTGATTTGTTCCTTTACTTAACATCAACCAAAAACTAACAATAGATAAAATGACTATTGTCCAAGCACAGAAAGCACAAAAAAGTGTAGATAGCATAATATCAAGTCCAGATGATTAGTTATTATTTCCTATTCCCTATTCCCAATTCCCTATTCCCTATTCCCTATTCCCTAGATAATTTATCCTCAAGAGAATTTTCTAAAAAAATGCCCGCAGATTAAGTTTGTCAGCTACAGGCATTTGAGGAACGTAGGCTCTGTCAAATCAGAAGAATCAAAAACTATGGATAATTAAAGGTTTATTTGACGGGAACGCCAAGAATGCCAAATATAACCACAAAAAGCAATAATTCCCAGAAAAAGCTGTACATTAGCTGTTCCCAAGCGGTCATAACCATAAAACTCGCGAGGAAATACTAGTTGATTGTAAGCCACAAAAGGAATAGAAATAAAAGCCATCAAAGCTAAACCAAGCAGACTATAAGAAAGAATTTCCTCCCCATTTTCAATTGGTAAAATTCGCCTTACCCATCTGAACGGTGGTACTAAAATATGCCAAACTCCACCGAAAATCAACATTAAACCGACCCAAATATGACCGCCGATGACATCTTCTAAATTGTCAACGCTTGCCATTCCTAAAAGAGTCCAACTGCCATTTTTTAAACCAACTAAGTAACCAAATATAATACTTGGCTCAAGAGTTGGGTTACTAATTAATCGGACTTCACCGATATTACTATCATAAATTCCCCCAAAAAACATCGCTTTTAATACTAAAAGAAATGCTCCAAAACCCAGAACAATCAAATGATTACCCAAAATAAAACCTAATTGTCTGGGGTCATTCCATTCATAGTGAAACTTCGCCACAATTCCACCAGGACTATACAACACAGCCGGACCGCGAAATACATGAAAAAGTCCACCTGCACCTAAAACTGCTGAAGCGATTAAATGCACAATACCAATCACAAAATAGGGATAAGTATCTACTACTTGACCATTAGCACCAATACCCCAGCCCAAAGTTGCTAGATGTGGTAATAGAGTCATCACCTGTTGATACATTGGTACTTCCGGGACAAAACGTAATACCTCAATTATGGTAATACTTCCCGCCCAAAACATAATTAAACCTGCATGAGCGATATGAGCGCCGAGTAATTGACCAGATAAATCGGTTAAACGAGCATTACCGATTAACCAAGGTGAGTCTGTACCTGATGCGAAAGTTTTATCTGTTGAGACAGCCATAATCTTTACCTTTTGCAAAATTTCACAAAATTTCAATTTAGAGACGCTGCATAGAACAACGTCTCTAGAAAATTAAGACTGACTACCAGCACTAGCTACAGAATCCAATGCCTTACCAAACTGTTTGAAGTCAACACCAATAGCTCGTAGCGCGTGCCAAAGATGTCCTTGCAAAAAGAAGAAAGCTAGGAAGAAATGAGTGTTTGCTAACCATGCTCTAGCTGTATGAGCGCCGTATGGTAAATCTACAGTGTCAGCAAAATAAGGGCAAATGCCGAACTTGAGTTCCAAAACTGGTCCGTAAAACTCAACAGGATAAGCTAAGGTATTAACCGCACAGTAGTAAGATGCAACAAATCCAGCTAAGGCTATTCCTCCTAAAGAATAAGAAAGAATTGCTTCACCAGAGAAGATTAACAACCTTTTCGCCCAAGGTAATGGTTCTTGGATAATATGCCACACTCCGCCCCCAATCAGCATTACGCCGACATAGATATGTCCTCCTACTAAGTCTTCGAGATTATCCACACTAGCAAAATGAGTCTGATAACCATATATAACTAGTGGGTTAAGAGTCGGATTAGTAACTGTGCGGACAGTCTCAGATGCAGCATCATAGAGTCCACCAAAATACATTGCCTTAGCTACCAATAACAAGGCTCCGGCTCCTAAGAACAACAAGTGATGTCCTAAAATAATTCCCAATTGTTTGGGATCATCCCATTCAAAGTGAAACTTACGAGCTTGTCCGGTGGCATCTTTCAAGTTTCTCGGACCTTTGAAGGTATGGAACAGCGCACCTGCACCTAAGACAGCAGATGAGATTAAATGTATAGCTCCAATCGCAAAGTAAGCATATGTATCAACTACAATTCCACCATCTCCGACACCAAAACCCAAAGTCGCTAAATGAGGTAATAGAATCAATCCTTGTTCACCCATGGGGATATCAGGGTTATATCGAGATAGTTCAAATAGAGTGAATGAACCAGCCCACAAAGTAATTAAAGCTGCTTGCGCTGCATGAGCGCCGATAAATAAACCCGATAATTTGGCGAAGCGTGCATTACCAGCCCACCAATCATATTTAACCTTGGGATTATCGTAAGTTTGCATTGTTAATGCTTTCTCCTTGTTGCTATACTTGCTCAGTAATCTGACTTTAATTTACTGCTTGTATTTGCCAGAAGCAGCTAAATTAAAGACCGCAATCTTTATGGTTCAGACAATCGCTACAGCTAAACCACTGTAGTTAGACAAACACAGCTTGTTAACGGACTTCTCGTTAACACTACTATATTTTTGTCTTTTGACTTAATGCTTAGTTTATTGATAATATTTTTTATTAACAAGGATATTTACAAAAATTAATCTTTGCGATCGCCAAGGGCAGGCTTCGCAATCGCACTTTAGGTGATGTTTGGCACGTCAACCCTTAGATAATTTACATTTGAAACGCAAAGGAGCGCCGAGGTAAACGCACTCGTTACCAAAACAGGCAGTCGGCAGTCGGCAGTCGGGAAAAATGTGTCAGGGTTCCTTGAAACCCCTCAATTTATTGATGGGGTACCACTGCCGACTGCCCACTTTCCACTGCCCCTCATGCAGAGTTATGATGTAAGCAAAAAAATAATTCGTCATTCATAAATTGCTTTTTGTGAAAAACAATTTACAAACAACGAATAGTTTAATTTCAAAATGCTGATTTTAGTTGAAAGAATCTAAATCAAATGATTGAAATCCCCGACTTTCAGCATAAGTCATCATGCTTCCCAATTGAAATCCAGTTAAGATACAAGTCAATAAAGTAATTGGTAAACCTACCGCACAAGCTAACCAATTTGGAAAACCAAATATTGCTAAACCTGAACACAGAAATAAACCAATTCCCAATGTAATCCCAGTAAATGGTATAACTAATTGCTTGTATGAAAAACGAGGAGCGCTAGCTTCAGCACCGTTTTTCTGCCATGTTTGTGTAATTACTTTCAAAGTTCCAGCTAATGCTGCACCAGAAGTTATGGCGATAAAAAATCCGATAAATAACACTAAGTAGGGCGGTTGTGTGGGGTAATAGTACATTACATCTCCTGGTTATTTGTATGGCGTTTAGCTAACTGTTCTTTACTGAGTTTGAAATCGTAAATGCGGGTAATATTGCTGCTACTCTCTCTCTAGAAAACTGAGTCAAAATTCCAATCGCTGCACCAAGTAAGCGAGATGGATTTAAATCGTCTTTGACTAGAGTCCATAAGCGCTGCACTTCTTGAGCGTGCAAACGGTCATCTTCGGTGAGTGCAATTACCAACTGCTGTTGCAGAAACTTACCTTCATCACTCAGTAAATACTGTAACCCCATTTGTGCTGTCGGCAACAGATCGAAATTGTTGTCAGTGCGGGCGATCGCAATCATATTTTCCAATCGTTCCCATTGGAATTTACCATCTTTAAATAGCACGTTGAGCAATCTTCGCCGTAGTTGAGGAGATTCACCCATGAGCAAGCGTCGCGCTACATAAGGATAAGCTACTTCGACAATTTTGAAGTTGGGATTTAAGGAGAGGGCAATTCCTTCTTGAGTCACCAAGGAACGAATAATTAAAGCGAATTTAGCGGGGACTCGGAAAGGGAAGTCGTACATGAGTTTGGAAAACTCATCGGTGATTGTTTTGAAGTTAAAGTCACCGACGTTACGATTAATTGCATCTCCGAGCAACGATTCTAAAGCCGGGACAATCGGACGAATGTCTACATCTGGGGTGAGAAAACCCAGTTTTACGTAATCGTGGGCTAGGTCGGTATAATCTTTATTAATCAGATGAACTATCGCATCAACAAGAGTTTCTTTGGTAGTTTCATCGAGTTGATCCATCATGCCAAAATCGATGTAACCCATTCTACCATCTGGCATGGCGAATAAATTACCCGGATGGGGATCAGCGTGAAAGAAACCATGTTCTAACAACTGCTGTAAACCTGATGTGACTGCAATTTCAATTATGGCTTGGGGGTCTAAACCTGCGGCAATAATCCTTTTGGTGTCAGTCAGCTTGAAGCCATTGAGCCATTCTAAAGTTAAAACGTGAGTTGAAGTATAACGCCAATAAATCGCTGGAACCTTGACATTGGGGTCATTACGAAAGTTTGTTGCAAACCTTTCAGCGTTACGCCCTTCGTTTAAATAATCAATTTCCTCAAATAATTTGGTGCCGAATTCATCTACAATTAAGGTCAGGTCGTGACCTAAATTTAAAGGTAGCCAAGGAGCCAACCAACCAGCAGCCCAGCGCATCAAATACAAGTCCAAGGAAAGAATCGGACGTAAATTCGGACGCTGTACCTTGACTGCGACTTCTTCACCCGTTAGCAAACGACCCCGGTAAACTTGACCCAAACTCGCAGCAGCTACCGGAGCGCTTGTAAGTTCGCTAAACATTTCTTTGATGGGATGACCTAATTCGCTTTGAATCTGTCTCAAAGCCAAAGCGTTGTCAAACGGTGGCAATTGGTCTTGTAATTTGATCAGTTCGTCGAGAAAATCTTTGCGGATCAAATCCGGTCGTGTTGATAACGCTTGCCCGACTTTAATAAATGTCGGACCTAAAGCAACGAGCATTTTTCGTAGATGAACAGCTCGTCTCAACTTATTGCGTTCCGATACTCCCCGCCATTCATCCAATTTTAAACCCAGAATAAACCAGGCAAAATTCCCAAAAATTGCGATCGCCCGTCCCCAACCCAGCCAAGGACGCAAATTATAGTACCGCGCTATCTGATGTGCGTCGTACTTACGGTTACTTTCTGTGAGGGCTTGTGAATTCACTCCCTTTTTACCTCTTTACCTATTGATAGTTGAAATTAGACTCAATCTTTAAAACCAGTTAAAAACACCCATTAGTTCAACGAACTTTTTTAAATAATCCTTTTGTTATGCTTCGCATTTTTTAGCCAAAGTTTATTAAAAGTTACTTTTTATCTTTTATTATTTTATATTACTACATAAAAGTATAAATACTTAACAAAACGATTAGAAAACGCATTTTAGTTAATAACACTTAAGCCAAGAGTAACAAAAAAGACTAGCTAACATATTATCTTTTAAAGAAGTAAATCAATAATATGTTTCTAATTACCAAATATCAGGAATATAAATCAAAATGCAGTTTTCCAGCATAATTAGAAATAAGTATATTTTGTGACAAAAAATCTGAAAAAATCAATTAAGCGCAAATTGTTGCATCAGACGTATAATATTAACAATTGAATTAAAATAAGATTGGCGGGGGAATGTTTAGCATTGAGATTGTAGCGGTCTCAATTATAAACGAATATATGTCTTAAAATGGTTAACAAGAGTTACCGAGAGTTTGCCACCTCTTGCTACAATATTCTTAACTACAATGTACTTATTGATATTGATTAATTTTTGTCACTTACTTAAATCTGAGTAAACTATCTTCATTCAACAAAAATTATGTCCTTTTATATCCTCAATTGCAAAGTGAATAAATACATAGAATCGATAATTTTTATTTAGCTTTATTGGGGAAAACCAAGAAATTATCAATAGATAATCCTAATTATTACTATATAGAATTTAGGTTGACACAGGTAGCATAACAACCTACATCTAACAAATAATTTTATGATTTCTTAATGATTTGTCATGCAAATGAAAAACTTTCAAATTTTGACAAGCCGTTTTTGGCTGCGTATTTTAGTTGTGTTTTTGATTGGTATGAATATGGCTTTGGCATTTAGCTGTGCAAGTACCTTTGCTAAAACCCCCAGTCGGGATAAGTTTTTATGGCCTTTTTTAGCGACATCAATTTGGAATATGCCTATCGGTTCCGATGCAGTTTACGTCAAGGCAAATATTGATAAATCCAAACAAGCAGCAGCAGACGAAGAGTATTTTTTCCAGTTAAAAGATAAATATCCTTATCGTCGGGTTTACGCTCCGGGAGCTTGGGGAGAAGGGCGCTGTACGGGTACAAAAGATATGGATATTTCCCTACCGATTCCCGACGATTTGATTATTCCAGACGCAACCAAAGAACCATACCATACACCAAACAACGCTTCAGCCTTTTTAATGCCAGATGGTAGAACATTAGTACAGCTTTCACCCTTAGCTCGTTGTGAGGAAAAAGGTTCAGTATACGGTTGGCGATATGACAACGTAGATATTTACGGAGAAGGCAAAGGAGGAGCGCATTTCGGTTCTGGGTTATCTGCTATTGGTGGTTCAATTCGTAAAGGCGAACTTATAAACGATAAACCGATTCGTCACGCATTAAAAGTTGTAATTTGGGCGGAAAAATATTTATTTTACGACGATAAAATACGCGGATATCGCTGGCCAGCAAATCGTGCCGATGATTATGCAGCAGAACGTTATGGTGGTAGCAATCATGCTTTAGTACAAGGTTCATTGTTAGCCATTCCACCAGAAATTACCAAAAAAAGTTTGAATTTAGAAACACCAGCAGCTAAAAAGTTATTTGATGCATTGCAAAATTACGGTGCTTATGTTGTAGAAGATTCCTACGGAGATGCTCACTATTTTGCAGCAGAAAAAGGGGTTCCCAAAGAATTTAGTGACAAATACGGGTATGACTTCGAGACTAGAAAAGGCAAATTTTACGATGATTTTATGAAATTATTTGAGGCATTATATATTGTTGATAATAATAGTAAAAATAGTATTGGTGGTGGCGGAATTCCCCGTGCAGAGCTTGCACCACCGATTGGGAATTAGGTAATTAGTAAACTACGACAAGAATTACAAAAGTCGGGTTTTGACGATGATTTTCTGTTGAATAGAATACAACCTCACCCCCATCCCTTGCTAAGGAGAGGGGTGCCCGGAGGGCGGGGTGAGGTTCTAGTGTGCAATTACAGAAGTCTTTTACGATGATTTTCTGTTGTTACGGGTATTTATAAAAAAACCCGACTTATTTACTCTAATTACGTAGTTATTTATACTTAATTGAATTGATAAATAATCTGCTTATTTTCCGTAATACTGTCAGAATAATGACTGAGGCGATTGAAAATACTAAGTGTTACCACAGTAGTGTCATCTTAGCTATTACTCTTGTATGGCACTCAATTTTCAACGTACACGGGATTTATTACGGAAATTTCAATTTGAAGATTTATTTATCGAGCAATTGGGCTGGTCACAACCTAGCGGTATAAAATCTATACAGTTGAAAATTGAGGAAAATACTTATGAGTATCAACGTATTGCAGAAGCATCTGGTGTTTCTGTATTTGAGGTGACAGCAACAAATGGAATCATCCCTCAAGCAAAAATTCGTACTGCTATTCATCAAGAGATTACGAAATTAAAAGCAGAAAATCTACTGATTTTTATCGATGAAAGTCGGACTCGTAGTTTGTGGTATTGGGTAAAACGAGATGGGAATAAACATTTTATTCGCGATAATTTATATTTTAAAGGTCAATCGGGAGATTTATTTTTAAGTAAGTTAGCATCTTTAGTAATTGACATTACTGAATACGAGGATGATGAACCGCACCCTACGGGTGATAGTTTATCGGTAGTAAAAATTGCTCAGAGATTACAACAAGCTTTTGATGTTGAGCGAGTTACGAAGCAGTTTTATCAGGATTTTCAAGAACAACACAAGCGATTTTTGAGTTATGTGAAAGGAATTAATCACGAGAGTGACAGACGTTGGTATACTTCTGTAATTCTGAATCGTTTGATGTTTGTTTATTTTCTCCAGCGTAAGGGTTTTATTGATAAAACAAGGGAAAAACCAAATGGGGATTTGGAATATTTGCAAAATAAATTAAAGGAAAGTCAGCAGCGGGGAAAGGATTTATTTTATAGTGAATTTCTCAAAGTTTTATTTTTTGATACTTTTGCAAAACCGGAAAATGACCGTGATTCTGCGGTCAAATTTTTAGTAGGAAATGTTAAATATCTCAATGGTGGTTTATTTTTAAGACATCGCATTGAGCAGGAATATAATATTACTATTGCCAATGTTGCTTTTGAGCAAGTTTTAGAGTTATTCTCCCGTTATTCTTGGAATTTAGATGATACTCCAGAAGGAAAAGACGACGAGATAAATCCCGATGTTTTAGGATATATTTTCGAGAAATATATTAACCAAAAAGCTTTTGGTGCTTACTATACTCGTCCACAAATTACCGAATATTTATGTGACAGAACGATTCATAAATTAATTGTCGATAGGGTAAATGAAACTATCTCGGATAAATACAATCAATTTGAAGATATTAACCAAATTCTTTTAAGTAAAGAACCAAATATTTATCACTTATTATTTAAAGATATTTTACCAAAATTATCAATTCTCGACCCTGCTTGTGGTTCGGGAGCATTTTTGATTGCAGCAATGAAAACTTTAATTCAAGTTTATAGTGCTGCAATTGGTTCGATTAAGTTAATCGGAGATGCAAATTTAAAAGATGAATTACAAGAACTAGAAAATGTTCATAAATCCATAGATTACTATATTAAAAAACGAATTGTTACAGATAATCTTTATGGTGTGGATATTATGGAGGAAGCCACAGAAATTGCTAAATTACGTCTTTTCTTAGCCTTGGTTGCTTCTGCTGATAATGTCGATGAATTGGAACCGTTACCGAATATTGATTTTAATATCATGGCTGGTAATTCCTTGATTGGTTTAATTAATGTCGATGCAGATGCATTTTCTAGAAGTCGGGATTCTCAAAACCAAACTTCTCATGGCTCGAAGAGCGCGGTTTATCAACAAGGAAATTTATTACAGATTCTTGCTGCTAACAATTATCGTCAAATATTAGAACATAAAAATAAATCAATCGCACAATATAAAAATCATGCTTTTAATCCGATAGATTTAGAAGGAACATCACAACAGCAGCGTTTGCAGATGTTAAAGAGTGATATTGAAAAGTTGAATAGGGAATCTCAACAAAAGTTAAATTTATTGTTATTGGATGAATTTAGTCAGCATTTAGGGATTAAATATGTAGAGACATTACACTGCAATGTCTCTAAAAAAGGGAAAGCGAAAAAACGGGTTTTAACGATTCAGGATATTGATAGATTAAAGCCTTTCCATTGGGGTTATCATTTCGACAATATTTTAGAAAGAGGTGGATTTGATGCGATTATTACTAATCCACCTTGGGAAATATTCAAACCACAAGCAAAGGAATTTTTCGCCCAGCATAATGAACTGGTGACGAAAAATAAGATGGATATTAAGGTTTTTGAAAAAGAACAGAAACGACTTTTGCAAAATCCGGAAATTGCCGCAGCATGGTTAGAATATCAAAATCAATATCCCTATGTTAGTGCTTATTTTCGTTCATCAGAACAGTATAAAAATCAGATTTCTATTGTCAATGGTAAGAAAGCAGGAACGGATATTAATCTCTATAAGTTGTTTTTAGAGCAGTGTTTTAATCTTTTACGTCACAATGGTGAGTGTGGAATTGTCATTCCCAGTGGAATTTACACCGATTTGGGTGCTAAACAACTGCGAGAAATGTTATTTAATCAAACTAAGGTTACTGGATTATTTTGTTTCGAGAATCGCAAGACAATTTTTGAAGAAGTTGATAGTCGTTTTAAATTTGTTGTCCTTACCTTTGCGAAAGGTGGAAAAACAACAGAATTTCCATCAGCTTTTATGCGTCATGATGTAAAGGAACTTGAAAAATTTCCAAATTCTCATAGTTTGCCAATTACTGTTGATATGGTACGGAAACTTTCACCTGATTCTCTCTCCGTAATGGAGTTTAAAAATCAGCTTGATATTCGCATTGCTGAGAAAATGCTCAAGTTTCCTCTGTTAGGTGAAAAGATTAATCATAAATGGAATTTACGTTTAACTCGTGAATTTGACATGACTAATGATAGTCATCTTTATCATAAAGAATATAAACCAGGAAGACTTCCATTATTTACTGGTAAACTATTTCATCAATTTGATAGAACCAAAGAAGAAGTTATTTATTGGATTGATGAGAAAGAAGGAAGAAAAACACTTTTAGGTCGAAAAGAAGATACAAATCAATTGATGAATTATCAAGGGTATCGTTGGGTTCACAGACGTATAGCCCGTAATACCGATTCTCGGACATTAATTTGTTCCATTACACCTAAAAATGTATTTACAGAAGTTAATAGCACAACATTAAAAGTAGTTGAAACAGGAATCTCCAACAAAGAAATGCTGTTTATTTGTGCTATGACTAATAGCTTTACTCTTGATTGGATGATTCGACAAAAGGTAACTACAACATTAAATATGTTTTACATATACCAGTTACCAATCCCCCGATTAACAGAAGGAGATAAATACTTCAACGAAATAGTCCATCGCGTAGCCAAACTGATTTGTACCACCCCAGAATTTGACGAACTCGCGATAGAGACATTAAAATTAACCTCTCTAGAATGTGGTGTCACAGACGTAACCGAAAGAGCAAAACTGCGCGCTGAAATCGACGGAATCATCGCTCATCTCTACGGTTTAACCCGATCAGAATTTGCATATATCCTCACAACCTTTCCCATCGTTTCCGAACAAGTCAAACAAGACGCACTTGCAGCATATCGAGATAATTAAAATGGACGTACTCGCAATTACAGAAGTCGGGTTTTTAGGATGATTTTCTGTTATTACGAGTATTTATTTAAAAAAACCCGACTTCTTTTCTTAACAACTAACTCAAACTTTCAATTAACTTTACAACACGTTGTTTAATATCGTCGCGGATACGCCGATATGTCTCAACATCTCCATCTTGTGGATCATCTAATTGCCAATCTTCAAATATCTCTCTTGTCACCCATTCTGGAGGTAAATTTACACCGCAACCGCACAAAGAAATCACAACATCATAATCTTCAGAATTAAAATCTTTTAAAGGCTTTGATGTTTGATTGCTGATATCAATACCAATTTCAGCCATGATTTCTATAACTTTGGGGTCTACAAAACTTGATTCTAAACCCGAACTAGTAACAGTAACTTTCCCTTCTCCCAAAGTACGAGTGAAAGCTTCAGCCATTTGGGAACGACGAGAATTTTTCTTACAAACAAACATGACTTTTTTCATGATATTTTCGATTGTGAAACTAATAAATTTGATTACTATTTACGATTAAAATTTAGGCAGACAATCATCTACACTAATACCAGCTTTGATTGCTTGTTCTTTACGTTCGCTGTAACGGTCGGTAAGATAATCTACTTGAGAGCGTAATAACAAGGTAAATTTATACAATTCTTCCATGACATCAATAATGCGATCGCGATAAGGCGAATCCTTCATGGTTCCGTCTTCGTTAAACTCTTGATAAGCTTTAGCAACAGAAGATTGATTAGGAATGGTAAACATCCGCATCCAACGTCCTAAAAGCCGCATCGAATTTACGGCATTAAAAGACTGAGAACCACCACTGACTTGCATTACAGCCAAAGTTCTACCTTGAGTTGGTCTAACGGCTCCGATACTCAAAGGAATCCAGTCAATTTGGTTTTTGAGAATCCCAGTAATATTACCGTGCATTTCTGGAGATGACCAAACTTGACCTTCCGACCATTCACTCAATTCCCATAATTCTTGAACTTTAGGATGGGATTCGTCCACACTACCCCGAATCGGTAATTCGTGGGGATGAAAAAACTTGACTTCTGCACCAAATTCGGTAATGATTTTTGCTGCTTCTTCTGCTGCAAGACGACTGTAGGAACGCTCTCGTAAAGAGCCGTATAAAAATAAAATCCTGGGTGGATGATTGAAATCTGTCATAATTTATAATTTTTAATCAACGCAAATCTATTGAAGTCACAAACCTTTTAATATTCATAGGCTACTAGAGATGCACATAGACTGGAATCAATTTGATTAATACTCATCTAGAAGAATTATCATCATTTGTTGGTATCATTAAAGCTGTTCTTGGATCGCGTAAAGTAGCTTTTTCTAGTTCCCGTGGAAACCAAGCCGCAGTGCGTTTACAAAATTCCACCAACATCAACATTACTGGTACTTCAATTAAAACACCCACAACTGTTGCCAAAGCAGCACCGGAATTCAAACCAAACAGCATCACAGCTGTAGCAATAGCGACTTCAAAATGATTACTAGCACCAATTAAAGCCGCTGGTGCAGCATCTTCATAAGATAAATTCATTTTCAGTGCTACTACGTATGTAATCAAGAAAATGAAATTGGTTTGAATAAACAACGGTACGGCTATTAATAAGATATGCAGGGGATTCTCTACAATTAATTCGCCTTTAAACGCAAACAGCAGCACCAAAGTTAACAGTAAAGCAGTGATCGAAATTGGAGTCAGATACTTTAAAAATCGCCTCTCAAACCATTCTCTACCTTTATATTTCATTATCCAGTAACGGCTGAATATCCCGGCAACTAACGGCAAGCCTACATAAATCAGCACCGATAAGACGATAGTTTGCCAAGGAACAGTTAAATCGTTCGCTGCTAACAACCATCTACCCAAAGGTGCGTATAAAAACAGCATTGCCAAGGAATTTACCGCTACCATCACCAAGGTGTGTCCTTGATTGGCGTAAGAAAGATATCCCCACATCAACACCATGGCAGTACAAGGAGCAATTCCTAATAAAATCGCTCCAGCAATGTAGGAATTTGACAGTGTAACTTCGGTACCGCGAATTATTTCACTTCCCTCAATTAAAGGACGAAATAACCATCCTAAGAAAAACTGAGCAAAAGCCACCATCGTAAATGGTTTAATCAGCCAGTTGATTACCAAGGTGAGAATTACAGGTTTGGGAGCGCGGATTGCATTCACAGCTTGGGTGAAGTCAATTTTCACCATGATGGGATACATCATGAAAAACAAACACACCGCTATGGGAATAGATACTTGAAACACGCTCATCGCATCTAATGTTGTTGCTATCCCAGGAAATGTTCTTCCTAATACAATCCCCGCAATGATACATAAAAATACCCAAACTGTCAGGTATTTTTCAAAAAAACTCAGATTACTTCCAGCCTTTACTGGTGCGCTATTCGTACTCATTTTGTCTAACCCTGAAAAATTCTATACTTAGCTGTTAAATACCTATTTTCTTTACTGTGTCTTTCATTATATTTATTGACATAGTTAGAGGGACATTTATATCATTTCAAAAAAACTTGATGTTTTAAGTAAACAATACCACAATTCTCAAAAAATAAATCAAAAAAAATTGATATGTATATTAAAGGGGGATGGGGGGACAAGGGAAAGTTGGTTAATACCTTTAACCTATTGCCTCTTGCCTATTGCCTATTGCCTTCCACCTTTGACCTTTAAATAGCGAACAAAAATACATACAAATTCCATCATTAAGTAATAACATATCATTTTACAAGCAACGTAACCGGGGGAAGTCCTAAATGCTTTGGATTCAAGTCATTATATGTATAGCGCTGGTGATAGCAGTAAGTACAAAACTTTCGCAAAGCGCCGATATGGTGGCTGAGAAGAGTGGTTTGGGACGAAATTGGGTAGGGGCGATTTTACTTGCGGGAAGTACTTCTTTACCAGAATTGGCTACTGGAATAAGTGCAGTTAATTATCTCGATGCTCCAGATTTAGCTGCAGGAGGTATATTTGGTAGCTGTTTATTTAATTTAACGATTTTGGCAATATTGGACATTATAACCGGAGGAGGGCCACTTTTCCAACAAGCACAGATTAGTCACGGGTTAGCGGCTGGGTTGGGTTCTTTAATGTTGGGTGTTGCTGCGACTGGAATATTTTTAGCGGGTAAAGGCTTAGATCAGATAGTGGGTTGGGTTGGTATTCCGAGTATTGTGCTAATTGTACTTTATCTAATTAGCGCTCGTTTGATTGCCAAATTTGAAATGAGACGACGTAATCAAGTATTGGAACAAGAAGGTGAAGCTTATGAATACGCACACGTTAAACCGCGAACAGCCTATTTAATATTTGCTTTATCCTCACTTGCGATTGTAATACTTGGAGTATGGTTAGCTTGGTTGGGAGATAGAGTAGTCGAAGCGACAGGATTAGGAGAAAGTTTTATTGGTTCGTTATTACTCGCAATTACTACATCCCTTCCCGAAGTTGTGGCTGGAATTGCTGCGGTACGATTGAATGCTGTGGATTTAGCAATTTCTAACGTTTTTGGTTCCAATATTTTTAACATCGCAATTTTGGGAGTTTACGACATTGTTTACATCAAAGGTGATTTATGGACAAAAATTGGTAGCATCCATATTTTCAGCGCAATTATTGCCATGATGATGACTTCTTTGGCGATTGTAGGATTAATTTATCGCGCTACACGTCCTTCGAGATTATATCTTACTTATGATGTTTTAGGCATAATTGTTTTATATATTGGCGGAATGTATATTCTTTATTTGGGCTAATTTAACTAAGTAGTCTGCGATAGAAGTCGGGTTTTTAGCTTAAATATCTCCAAAGACAAAACAATCATCGTAAAAACCCGACGAATCACCAATTTGTTATTATTCCCAATTCCCAATTCCCAATTCCCTATTCCCAATTCCCTATCCCCTATCCCCAATTCCCCCCAACCCTATTCCCCTCAATTCATAGTTTCAACCGTAAGTACCTGGGGTGGTGTGGCATCTGGAGGATACAATAAATCAACTTCTACAAGTCTTTTACTACCTGGTTTCATATTCATCATTACCAAAGCTTCGCCTTTCTCACCTCGATTTTGTACCAAATGCAAGTAAGTAATGCGAGGCATTCCTCGATCATCTGTATAACGTACTCTTACCGTACCGCGAAAGAAAACTCTTTGATCTGGGTTGTCAAAGAAGCGTAACCCATCTTTAGTTAATTTATCTTCTTTAATAGGTGTTTGCAATGATACTTTCACAGTTTGTGGTGTCTGAGATTTATTTAATAAAGGTAACTGCAAACTATACAAAATCCCATAATTACCGTGAGCATAATATGCCGTATCAGGATAGCGTACCAACATGGGCGCACTTTGAATTTGATTGGTTCCCAAAGTTCCGCGATGCAAAGTAGCGATACCATAAGAAAAAGCTTCACCCGATTGAGGAATTGTCAGATAAGTTTTTTTAGGGCGATCGACAACTAAAGAATTCCATTGAGAACCTTTTGCAACTCCTGCAACTCTACCGTAAATTATCGGTTTTTCCATGTCTTCTGGTGGAGTTGGTGTTTTATCTCTAGGTCCTGCTAAATTACCATTATCAAGTAAATTTTGCCATTCTTTTACATATGGCGCACGTTCGTTTCCCAAAGCATCAGTGGGTGCAAACATTGCTAAAGAAGCAGCATATATTTTACCACTGCTCCGCAACCGCATCAAAGCAGAACGTCCATTAATTGGTGGTTCTAATTCTTTAACAGGAATGGGTGTATTTAACAGCATTCGACTTTCCCCTGGTGGAATGATCAATTGAGCGGGTAATATCGATTGACGTTGTTTCCTCAGAATATCACTCATCACCCGACTTCCGGGACCTGCAAAAACTTCACCAAAATAATTGGTGATTTGAGATGGTAAATCAATAAATGGTGCATCCGGTTGACTTAAATAACTTGCTGCGTGTAATACATCTACCGTTACAGTTTGTGCAGTCGGGTTATGGAGAATTATCCCCAAATATAGTGTCCTTAAATCATCTGGTTGAGATGCTTTAGCCACATGATGTGCAAATACATCAAATCGTCCTTTAAAAGCAAAATTCAGATGAGCTGATGGGACTTTTTTTCCTCGTGCTGGAAAAGTTGAAAGCAGAATTCCTTCTTCGAGAACTAATTCCGGACTGTTACTATTAAAAACCGGAATATTATCAAGTTTACCCGGCAAAGAACGTACTTGTTGTGCTTGTACTACTTCTACAGGTGCAGGTGTAGATGCAATTGTTTGAGCAATCGGAAAATTTAGTAAGAAAGAGAACATATATCCTTAGTTTTTTGTTTGATTAAAGACGCACCTATATCTATGAAAGTGCCAGCCTGTAAATCATTAATTAGATGTTGACAA
Source organism: Rivularia sp. T60_A2020_040 (assembly GCA_015272215.1). GTDB lineage: Bacteria > Cyanobacteriota > Cyanobacteriia > Cyanobacteriales > Nostocaceae > Rivularia. Next base: position 38,624 of record JACYMD010000040.1, read on the forward strand.
TAACTTCCGAACAGCTTTTGAAGTCACAATCACAACTCGTAATTAGCTGTTGCAGCAGATTGTCTAAAACTGAATCATCCAATCATTTTTTATAAAATCACCTCAATAAATCACCTCAATCATCTTTGATATCATCTATCTCACTCTTGGTTTATTTAATATTCCCAACCAATAGTTCTATTCAATACAGTTTCTACGAAATCTATATTATTTAGTTTTTTGCAATATAAATGTACTATAGGGATTGCGAAGTGTTGATTGAAAACCTCCGCAATCGGATTATGTTGAGCAATATTTATATCTCAGAACACCCGAAAAAAGCAGAGCAAACCATAAATTCAGTTGTGATTATGACTAATATTTTTGAAATCAATGGTGGATGACAAGAGCATTTTTGGGCAATAGGGAATAGCATAAAGTTGAAGTTAGAGGTTTTTTTAAATTATCCTTAAACTAATAACTTGCTAATCTATAAGTAGTATGTTGACTGGACTTTGTAAAAACGACCATGCATCCTGTGATGTAAAGCAATTTTAAGGAGTAAATCATCAGAAAAATTTGATTTGTAGTGGATAAGCCAAAATTTGTTCGTAAGTTAATAGCAATCTTTGCGTCATAAAATTTATTATTTAGAATAGGAACACCCTCCATTTAGAAATGTATCAGGAGTAGTTTAATGGCAGTAATTGCAGTAGTTGATTATGACATGGGGAATTTGCACTCAGTTTGTAAAGCTTTAGAAAAAGCTGGTGCAACTCCTAAAGTTACAAGTTCTCCAAAAGATTTGCAAAAAGCTATGGCAATTGTATTACCTGGAGTTGGTGCATTTGACCCAGCAATGCAAAATTTGCGATCGCGAAATTTGGTTGAACCAATCAAAAATATGATCGCAGATGGGAAACCTTTTTTAGGAATATGTCTGGGAATGCAAATTCTGTTTGAATCATCGGAGGAAGGTAGTGAAAAAGGATTAGGAATTATCAAAGGAAAAGTGAAGCGTTTTCGTAAGTCTTCTGACATTAGAATTCCTCATATGGGTTGGAATCAATTGGAAATAACTCAGCCAATGTCACTTTTATGGGAGCATTTACCCCCGAATCCTTGGGTATATTTTGTTCATTCTTTTTATGTTGAACCTGTAGAACAAAAAATTAATGCTGCAACTGTTACCCACGGAAGTCAAACTGTAACTGCCGCTATTGCTTACGATAATTTAACCGCAGTTCAGTTTCACCCCGAAAAATCTTCTAATGTCGGACTACAAATTTTGTCTAATTTTGTTTCTCAGGTGCGCGAAAAAATTGCTGTTTAATCGCTGTTTAATATCTAAATTGACAAGCCATATACAAACAATTCTAATTTGATGTTGTAATCAAATTCGTGTTTTCTGCTATAAAATAATGGCAGAGAAGGATACTTATGTCGCTTGCTTCAATAACGACGCGAAAATCATTTTGCTAAGAATCTACGGGAATCGTCAATTAAAAACATTACCAGGGAAGCAAACCAGACCCACAAGCGCACGGGTAAGGGAAGCAATATTTAATATTTGGCAAGGAAGAATTGCCGGTTGTCGCTGGTTGGATTTATGCACCGGAACGGGTTCCATGGGTGCGGAAGCTTTGTGTCGAGGAGCTAGTTTTGTCGTTGGGATAGAAAAATCTAGAAGTGCTTGCGGTATTATCAAGCAAAATTGGTCTGCTGTTGCAGGTTCCGAACAAGAATGGAAACTTTTGCAAGGAGATATATTACAGCAGTTGTCTAAACTTAGTGAACAGCAGTTTGACAGAATTTATTTTGACCCACCTTATGCAAGCGAGTTGTACGAGCCAGTTTTACAAATTATTACAATAAATAGACTTTTGGACATCAATGGAGAAATAGCAGTAGAGCATAATCCCAAATTATGGACACCACCACAAATTCCAGAGTTGGAAATCTGCCGTCAAAAAATTTATGGAAACACAACTGTAAGCTTTTACTGCAATCAGTAATTATTAAATTAAACATGAAACCCTTGTAGAGACGTAGCAATGCTACGTCTCCAGCATATGGAATCACCACACCAAATTTACTTTAACTCTTACAATCCGAGTTGATTACCGCGTTTGTATTGCTCGTAGGCTTTATAAAACAAACCAGCTAAAGTAACGAAAACTAAACCTAAGACCATCCCATCAAGTAAAGGTTCAACCATTAAATTCTCCCCAAAAGCGATCGCTTTGATAATTTGTTTACTTTTACTGTCTTTGATTTTATCAAATAAGCAGGGTAACAGCCCTTCTAGAGAGAACTAGAGCCAGATTTAAATGAAAAAAATGCCGATTGGTGCTTGCGGAGATAGTCAAGAACTTTTAAGCTATGTGTATGAAATGAAATATTTTTGTAGAAACTGACCTTGACAGCAAACCTTTTGGATAACCAGATTACCAAACCGGACACTCTAATAGGGCGAATCGCATTCTTTACGTTAGCGATTCTGCTAGCAATCCTCGCTGGCATTTTTGCTGTAGATATGGTAAAGTCTGCTGACCCCTACATACAAAATGTACTATCTTTAGAAGGAAACCCCGTCCAAGGTCACGCAATTTTCCAGATTAACTGCGCTGGGTGTCATGGCTTGGAAGCAACGGGAAGTGTCGGCCCTTCTTTAAAAGCAGTATCCAAACGCAAATCTCGTTATGGAATGATTCATCAAGTAGTCAGTGGAGAAACCCCACCAATGCCCAAATTTCAGCCTAGTGCTAAGGAAATGGCCGATTTATTAAGTTATTTAGAAACGCTTTAAAAATTGGTAATGGGTAAACAATTTTGGATTTTAGATTTTAGATTTTAGATTGTTCCGATAAACAAATGTAGGCTCTATTCCCTTTTCCCTATTCCCAATTCCCTGATAACTGATGATTGAAGTTGATTATCGTTTTCCGCCAGGTGTAGATGCCCAAAAGCAAGCTAAAGTGATTGCTGTTGGGCAAACTGTTGGTACTTGGGATGCTCGTTTTGCTCATCGAGAAACAGCGTTAAGCGAACATCTCGGAAAAGTAATTGGAGTAGAAACACAAACTAACACAGGCTATAGTATCGCTACAGTTCGATTTCCAGAGACGAATGTAGAAAATGATATTTCTAGCTTGCTAACCATGATATTTGGCAAATATTCTATGGCTGGTGCCGCAAAAGTTGTAGCGGTGCGTTTACCTCAAAGTTATGGTTTGTCTCCCAAATTCGGTATTTCTGGAATTAGGGAAAAATTGGGAATATTTAACCGTCCTTTAGTCATGGCAATATTCAAACCTGCTTTGGGACTTTCAGCAGCAGATCATGCTGGTATTTTAAAAGAAGTCGCCTATGCTGGTCTAGATATTATTAAAGACGATGAAATTCTTGGTGATTTAGATACAGCCCCTACTTTACAACGTCTCAAAGCTTGTCGGCAAGTAATTGATCAGGTCAAGCAAGAAACTGGACGCACTGTATTATATGCTGTCAATGTTACCGGAAATGCAGATAAATTAATCGAAAAAGCCCGGTTATTAGTGCGAGAAGGTGCTAATGCATTGTTACTTAACGTACTTCCCTACGGGTTCTCAGTACTACAAGCTTTAGCCGCCGACGCGGATATAAATGTACCTATTTTTACTCATCCAGCCCTCGCAGGTGCCTTATGTGCCGCTCCCGACCACGGTATGGCGTATTCAGTGATACTAGGGACTTTCATGGCTCATGGAGGTGCTGACGCGGTGTTATATCCAGCACATTATGGTAGTTTGCCCTTTGATGCAGTAGAAGAAGCGAAAATTAAAGATAGTTTGCGCTCGCGCAATGTTTTTCCAGTACCTTCTGCGGGAATTCATCCCGGTATTGTACCAAAAGCAATCGCTGATTATGGTAATGATGTAATTTTAAATGCCGGTACCGGAATTATGGATCATCCTTCGGGTGCAGCATCTGGAGTCAAAGCCTTTTTTGAAGCTTTGGCAAGAGTAGAAAACAAAGAGTCTTTTGAGTTGCAAAGTTTACCAGATGGAGCCTTGAAGCGAGCTGTGGAGAAGTGGGGAAGTGACAGTTGACAGTTGACAGTTGACAGTTGATAGTTGACCTTTATTTAAACTGATGTTTGATTGCGATCGCAATTAATGCCCATACTGTTACTCCACTGTAAGCTATATCTCGACGTTGAAAAAGTGCGAAGAGGGCGATAATTGTGGCAATAATCATCATGATTACAGTCCAGATTTCGGGGGAAATACCGAAACCGTTCCAATTATTGATATATAATGCACTTGCGATATTAACAATGGTAGCAACGCTTATCCAACCCAGATAAATGCTAATCGGATAGTGAATAAACCATTTTTCGGCACGTGATACGGCTGTATTTCCAATACCTAAACGGAGATACATCATAATTAAGGGTAGTAAAATTAACAGCATCGCGACAACTGAAAGCACAAACAGCCGTGATAAAAATAGATATACCCAAATACTTTGAGCGACGGATGCGATTACTAAGAGGTATCCGGTTTTGCGTAAATTCGGATTGTCTCGCTGGGAAGGTAAGACTTGATAAATTGCAAAAGCAAATAATCCCAGGTAAATTAGCCCCCAAATCGCAAAAGCATAGCTAGCGGGAATTATTAAAACGTTTTTGAATAGAGTATTCGAGATTTCACCGATAGTTAGTCCGTTAAGTGGGAAAATATTTGATATGACGTTGACGATAAAAGCAATAATCACAGCTGCGAAGGTAACAAGCTGCCGTAGAATATCTCCAGAAGTAGTTTTGGACTGCTGCATATTTTTTTCCATAGTTTAATTTTTGGGTTTGACAGCCCATATTATTTTGGGACAAACGTTTCCAATAATAGTAAAGTTTTTATTATTATGAATTAATTTTCTATAATTAAAATTAATGTATCCGTTTATATATGACTAAATGTTACTTTTATTTGGTATTATTTGTATCAGTAATCTTAATTGCTGAAGAGTTAAAATCACAGAAGTTTAGAGGAGAAGTTGAAACAGAGAAGTTAGATGGCTGATAGCAATTTCTGATTTTGATGTTGAACTTCTAATTTAGCTAGAGTTATAGGGTTGCATACAGAAAGTTAAAACAGAAAATCTTCATCTTAACTATTGATGAAGCAGTGATTTGCCGCTGATAAATTTGAGTTCCGAAAAAGAAATGGTAGATGTTCCCCGTATCCAGTCTAGGGGTTTCGTCTTTGCGATAATCCGGCAAGATTATCGTAATATACAGCTTACCATAATTTAGTTCATTCGGAGAAAACTAAGGATAATTATCTATCCTTGTATGGTTTTGGAATAAATTCTTCCTTCCAAGGCACAAGTATTTTATCAGTTATCAGTTATCAGTTATCAGTCACGTTTATACAAGCGAGTTTAAGTTGGGAGCCGTATTAAGGTGATTGCCGTTGGAGTATTGGTTTAAATAGAACACCAACCATACGCCGCCGTGTTTACTGTATGACGCTACCGCCTCACGAGTAAAGCTAACACTGTTGACTGATTTAAGAAAAGTTTTCAAAAATATTCAATTCCACACCCTACTCAAATTCAGCACAAAACCGGGTAAAATATCCTCACCGAATAACTGAGCAGGATTTTCTAATACTTTTACTTGTGAACCTGGTTGATAAATTTCTACTCTGCGATTTTGAGGGTCAAGCAACCAGCCAAGGCTTGCACCATTGTCAATGTATTCTTTCATTTTAGCTTGCATTGGCTCAATTCTATCGGAACTAGAGCGTAACTCAACCACAAAATCGGGAGAGATATTAGCAAAAGTTCCTTTTTGTTCGGTTGTAAGTGCATCCCATCGTTTTTGAGAAACCCAAGAAGCATCGGGAGAGCGAGTTGCACCATTAGGTAAAATAAAGCCAGTAGAAGAGTCAAAGGCTAACCCTAATTCTCCAGAATTGCGCCACCACAAATAGAATTCTCCAGAAATACTCGAATTAAATTGTCCAGTTTCCCAACCAGTTGGTGGATTCACAATTAATTCTCCTTGAGCATTTCTTTCAAGTTTCAAGTCTCGGTTGGCTACACTTAAAGCTGCAAACTGTTCTTGGGTGACGTATAATCCAATGTTTGTAGGCAATTCAAGCGATAGGGTTTCAGTATCGGGATTAATAGGTGTCTGTACCATCTTTTTGATTAATATAAACTACCCTATTAACTAGCATATTATTTTGAGTGACTTGGTAGATAAATACAAATTTAAAAATGGTAAAATTCGAGGAAGCTTAATTAACGATTCATGATCAAGTCGGTTGCAAAAATATCTTTAACTGAATTTCTTGCTCAACCTAATATTGAGGCTTCCCCGGCATGGGAATTAATTAATGGGGAAGTGCGACAAAAACCAATGCCAACCCTTTTTCATTCGCGGTTGCAACGCAATCTTGTAAATTACATCAATAATAATACCGAGCAGTTTGAAGCCATACAAGAATTGCGGTGTATTGTACCTCCATTATCTCCTGTACCAGATATTTCTGTAATTGCTTGTCAAAGAATTTCTGATGAAGATGGAGCCTTTGAAGGTGCGCCGGATTGGTTAATTGAAATTCGTTCTCCGGGGCAAAGTACTATAGATTTACAGAACAAAATTCTCCACTGTTTGAGCAATGGAACCCAATTAGCTTGGTTAATAGATATAGCTCGTCAACAAATTTGGGTATGGGTTGGTGATGAGCTACCCCTTGTTTTTTCAGCAGAGGATACTTTACCGACTTTGGGTAACTTGCCACTTACGGTTAATGCTGTTATGGCTATGACTCGTAGGTAAAGTTGGAAATAATTCTTACAATATTAGGTGCAAGTGAGTGAAAGTCCTCATTTTCCCGGTTTTCCTTTTGACTGAGGTAATTCCCCAGTATTTAGAGCGCAGTAAAAGCGAGGGGAGAAATAAAATTATGAAAGCGTTTCGTAGTTGGGTGATTAGTAGGTTGGGTTAACGGAGTGTAACCCAACAATCATATTAAGTTATGCTCCGTTACACTTTAAGTTAGTTACTAAAAACTTGGGTTATGTCGGGTAATGTCTGAATTATAAAAACCGCAGAGACGCTGAGGACACAGAGAAAGAGGTCAAAAGAGGTATTTTATATACAATTGAATTTTATATTATTAGTTAACCTTTTTGCTTCATTTTTTATGCTAGTTAAAATGAAAAATAATATTAAACGATAGTAAAGAATATCAATTAACTAAACTGCCTCGCATAAAACCTGGCATAACGACGCTCAAAGGCTAACAATTGCTCATGAGTTCCTGATTCTACTACTTCCCCATGTTCCATTACTAAAATTCTGTGGCATTTCCTGACGGTACTCAAACGGTGAGCGATAATAAATACGGTACGATTTACCATCAATCTTTCCAATGCTTCTTGTACTAATGCTTCTGATTCTGAATCTAGTGCAGATGTTGCTTCATCTAAAATCAAAATTCTTGGATTTAATAACACAGCACGAGCAATCGCAATTCTTTGTCGTTGTCCACCGGATAAGCTCGCGCCGCGTTCCCCGACTACGGTATAATAACCATCGGGCATTTGACTGATAAAATCATCAGCATTGGCGATTTTTGCTGCTTCTTTAACAGCTTGTATATCAAAATCAGTTTGTCCAAAAGCGATATTTTGGGCAATTGTACCGGAAAACATCACGGTTTCTTGGGGTACTATACCAATTTGTCGCCGCAAACTATGTAAAGTCACATCTTTAATATCAACTCCATCGATTAATATTTCACCTTTTTGGATATCGTAAAAACGCGGTAAAAGATTTACAAAACTAGTTTTACCAGCACCGGAAGCACCTACAAGGGCAATTGCTTCCCCCGGCATTGCTAATAAACTGATATCTTTGATTACGGGTTTATCTGGTTGATAGGCAAAGGTGACATTACGATATTCGACTTTACCCATAACTGAAGGCAGAGAAATCGCGTCTGGTTTTTCTACTACTGCTGGTTTGATTGCGAATAATTCAAAAACTCGGTCTACAGAAGATTCGCCTTCTTTAAATAAATTATAATTATTAGTAGTGTGACCTACAGGATCAATTAATAAAGCTGCTGCGGAAAGATAACTAAAAAAGGTTCCCACTGTCAGATTTTCTCTAGAAATCTGCCAAGCAGCAAAGAAAAGTAATAATAAAAAGCTTAATGCTTGTAAAAATCCAATAATCGGAATTTGAATTGCTTTTAATCGTTCCGTATAGTATTTTGATTTAAAAGTGCTTTCGGCTTCTTTACTAAAGCGAGTAATTTCGTAAACCTCTGCCGCAAACGCTTGAATAATGCGGATTCCGCCAAATACCTCAGTTAAAATCGCGGATAAATCCGATACATGATTTTGGCTGCGACGAGATAATTTTTGTAGGCGATTGCCAAACCAAGCAATTAATACACCCATTAACGGAGCGATAATTAATGTTGCTAAAGTTAGTTGCCAACTGAGGTAAATCATGTATATGGGAATTGTCACCAACTGTAGCGCCGAAGGGATAAAGTCATGAAACATTTTGTGAACAACTTCCCCAACTCTGTCAACATCTTCGGTGAGTCGGTAAGATAAATCCCCTGCTTTTGCGGTTTCAAAGTAGCTGAGGTTCAACTTTTGTAGATGAGTATAAACCTGTTTGCGGAGGTTATAAGCTACTCTTAAAGCAGCTTTTGCCATGTAAATATCTTGTACTGACTGAAAAAAGCCTCTAACAAGAAAAACTCCTGCTAATATAAGGGCAAGTTTCGCTATTTCTACAACATTTCCTTCTCCAAAGGGAGTTGCTAACTCTTCTACAAGCTTAATTAATCCTAATGTTGCGATTACATATCCGATAATCCCTACAAAACCCTTAGCGATAGTTTGCCATTGGGGACGAATATAAGGTAAAAGTTGCCAATAGTTAGACTTACTCAAGCTGAAATTCCCATGTATATTAATTAATTTTCTATTAATCTTCAGACGGTATCAGCTTTTGAGTAGTTTCTCAAATGGTTGGTTGATACATTGAATCGGGAATAGGATTTGAAGCGGATAATTACTAATTATTTTTGCCTTCTGTAAAATGATATCTTATAGAGTTGGTGGTAGCAGATTTAGATATCTTAAACATAATGAATGGTAAATTAATTGTCTTTGAAGGGGTGGAAGGTTGCGGTAAAACTACGCAAATGCAGTTTTGTTATCAATGGCTGCAAAGTCTTAATATACCCGTGTTAACAACTCGCGAACCTGGTGGAACTCAATTAGGATTACATCTGCGCGAACTATTATTACATACCAAAGATAAACCAATAACTGCTACTACAGAATTACTTTTATACGCCGCAGACCGCTGTCAACACGTAGAAGAAGAACTATTACCGAATTTAAAATTGGGGAAGATTATATTGTGCGATCGCTATATTGATTCGACAATTGCTTATCAAGGTTACGGTCGTAGTTTAGACATGAATATCATCGATCAACTTAATTCTATAGCAACATCAGGATTAAAAAGCGATTTAACTTTATGGTTAGATTTAGATGTTGAATTAGGATTAGCACGAAAACGAAAAAATGGTGATATAGTTGACCGCATTGAACAAGAAAAAATCGACTTTCATCGTCGTGTTCAAAAGGGATACAAAGAATTATTACACACTTTTCCAACTAGAACTATTCGTATAGAAGCTAGTTTAAATCAACAAGATGTACAAAAACAAATTAAACAAATATTAACTGCTAAATTGAAAGAGTGGAAAGTTGATGGTTGATAGTTGATAGTTGACAGTTGACAGTGGACAGTTGACAGTGGACAGTTGATGGTTGATGGTTAAAAATGGATTTTTTTGCACCAGTTGTAGGACAAACTCAAGCTGTAGAATTACTCAAGCAAGCTGTTGCTAAAAATAGAATTGCACCAGCATATTTATTTGTAGGTTCTTCTGGGGTGGGACGAAGTTTAACTGCACAATGTTTTTTAGAATTGCTATTTACTCAAAATCATCAAGATAGCACCATTATTAAAAGTAAAATAGCAAAAAGAAACCATCCTGATTTACTTTGGGTACAACCAAGTTACCAACATCAAGGAAAGTTATTCAGTGCATCAGAAGCCGCTGAAAAAGGATTAAAACGCAAAGCACCGCCAATTATTCGCTTAGAACAAATTCGCGAAATTACTGAATTTCTGAGTCGTCCACCTTTAGAAGCATCTCGGAATTTAGTAGTCTTAGAACAAGCCGAAACAATGGCAGAATCTGCTGCTAATGCTTTACTCAAAACTTTAGAAGAACCGGGAAAAGCAACTTTAATTTTAATTGCACCAACACCGGATTCTCTTTTAACAACGTTAGTTTCTAGATGTCAAAAAGTTCCTTTTTACTGTTTAGATATAGCCTCAATGTCTCAAATTTTAACATTATCAGGAAATGGTGAAATATTAAATCATCCCACAGTGTTAAGTCTTGCAGCAGGTAGCCCAGGAAAAGCTATTGAAGCTTATGAACAAATGCAAAATATTCCTTTAGATTTATTAAAATCCTGTACTCAAGTACCTAAAAATTATCGTTCTGCATTAGAATTAGCTAAACAAGTTGACAAGGCTTTAGATAACGAAGCACAATTATGGTTAGTTGATTATTTACAACAGGTATATTGGCAAAACTTACGACAACCAAATATTATTCAACAACTTGAAAAGACTCGTAAATCCTTACTATCTTATGCACAACCTCGTTTAGTATGGGAATGTATGTTTTTGTCGTTAGTTAGTTAAAATAGGGAATAGGGAATAGGTAATAGGGAATAGGGAATAGGTAATAGGTAATAGGCAATAGGTAATAGGTAATAGGTAATAGGTAATAGGTAATAGGTAATAGGTAATAGGGAATAGGGAATAGAAAACCCCCTGGATACTCACAGAAGTCGGGTTTTTAGGATAACTATCTCTATTTACGTCTTGCACCATAGAAACCTATCCTTAAAATAATTACTAATTATTTGACTAAGTTATTTCCTGCCTGGGACTGCAAGTAAGAGTCTGATAGCCCTCATTCCATTAAAATGGAATAAAATGTTGCATTTTTATATTAGTACTATTTTTATTTATATTTTTTATTATGTAGTTGATTATGCGGCTCTGTACAAGATATCAATCTAACAGGTTTCAAACTTGATCAAAAACTCGACTTTTCAACCAGACAAAATATTTGCTTATATTTAAAAAGAGATGGAAAATAACAGGTGATGGGTATGGGAATCAAAGATAGATTTTTTGGAAACTCACAAAAAGAATCGGAAACTGAAATATCGTCACGAACAAATAAGAACTTTATTAAACAAGCATGGAATAAGTTGAATAAAAACTCCCATTTTGATCAAATACCAACAGCAGAAGTCGAAACAGAAGCAAAAACAGAAATTGCCGCAGATACTCAACAAATCAATCAAGAAATAGAAAGTCATCAAAAAAATCATCAAAAAAGCAATATAAAAAGTAAATTGAAATCATTTATACAGAATGTTTTCAAAAAAGATGCTGATGTTCCCACTGAATTGCAAAATTCAGAAGATGTTATTGAACAAAATAAACCCCAAATTAAGGAACAAACAGTAAAAACAAATCCAAATCCAAATCCAAATAAATTAAAAAAACTTTTTAATCAGTTAACTAAAAAAGAACAAGAAGAAGAAGAAATTCAAACAGTAGAAGCTATTCAAGAAGTCGATAAAAAGTTAGAAACTGCTAGTAATAGTAATAAAATCAAAAACATATTTCATCAACTGGTAAAATCAGCAAGCTCCCAAGATATTCAGAAAATCACAGCAAAATTACCGTCGATGAATCGAGGTCAAATTAAGGAAATTTGGCCGAAAATTCAATCATTATTCCAAATGGCTGTAGATCCAAAAGTCGCTTGGAAATCGAAAGCATTAGCAATTGGTTCCTTACTTTATCTGATTTCGCCTTTCGATGCAATTCCCGATATAATTCCTTTTATTGGACTCGCTGATGATGCCGCAGTAATTATTTCCGTTGTCTCAACTTTAGCTTTTGAGTTAAGTAAATATGCTAAACAATCAGCTAGTAAAGGAATTGAAGTCGCAGAAGAATTAGCCGATATCGAAGTGCGGAAATATAACCGTATTGTCAAAATTACTTTGACTGGTAGTATTATCGCTGCTATTTTGGCGATCGCCGTAAAAATCATCCTCAAACATATCTAATGGAGAACTATTTTAATTTATACACTATCTTCCGGTTAACACTTTTTGGAATTACTGTTTACGGAAGCTTGCAATTAATCAAAAATCTACTGCGATATAAGCCTTATTACGACAAAATACCCAAGTCTATAAAAGTTTTTTTGTTTGCAAAAGGAGGTGCTTTATTTGAAAGAAAATTTAAACAGCATCAGCAGGATTTTGTTGTAAATGGCTTACTTTTAGCTGTTCTAATCATTTTGAATGTTATATTACTATTCGTTTAATGTTCTCTGACAAAGCAGGGCATTCAATAATTCTGCTTTTTCCCGGCGATTACTTGTTAAAAAAAAACCCTTCTAGACGCAGAGAACACAGCGGAAAGTGCGGTCTTGGGGGTCTCCCCCATGAGCAACTTTTCAAGAGAGAGGAAGGAGATTTCATAGAGATGAAGCGTACCAGAGCGGCAAAAAAAAAGAGTAGTAATCTAATAATCTAAAATTTAAAACTAGAAATTTTATGGTATATATAAAACACTGCATCTCTACCAGTAAACCGTAGATTAGTTAGAAAGGATGTTTGAACAGTGGGCATATTAGTTGAAAATGTGTGCAAGCAGTTTGATAGTTTCAAAGCCGTGGATAATGTCAGCTTGGAAATCAAAAGCGGTTCACTAGTAGCATTGTTAGGTCCTTCGGGTTCGGGAAAATCTACTCTATTGCGACTAATTGCGGGTTTGGAAATGCCAGACAGCGGCAAAATCTGGTTAACTGGTAAAGATGCCACATATCAAAGCGTACAAGAGCGAAATATCGGGTTTGTGTTTCAACACTATGCTTTGTTTAAGCATATGACGGTACGGAAAAATATTGCTTTTGGCTTAGAAATTAATAAAGCACCGAAAGCAAAAATTAAAGCACGAGTCGAGCAGTTGTTAGATTTAGTACAATTAAGTGGACTCGGAGACAGATATCCATCCCAACTTTCTGGGGGACAAAGACAAAGGGTTGCATTAGCGAGAGCTTTAGCGGTGGAACCAAAAGTGTTGTTATTAGACGAACCCTTCGGAGCGCTGGATGCAAAAGTACGTAAAGATTTACGGGCTTGGTTACGACGATTGCACGATGAAGTCCATGTTACCACAGTATTTGTGACTCACGACCAAGAAGAAGCGATGGAAGTTTCTGACCAAGTTGTGGTAATGAATAAAGGTCAGGTAGAACAAGTTGGTACACCAGCAGAAATTTATGACCATCCTGCTACAGCCTTTGTGATGAGTTTTATTGGTCCTGTGAATATTTTACCAAGTAGTTCGGGAATATTTCAAAGTAATGGGTTCGATTCACCCCAATCAGAAATGTTTTTGCGTCCCCAAGATGTAATTATTGAAACTTCCCCCAACGGAACTACAGTTCCAGCTAGAGTCAGTAGATTAATACATTTAGGTTGGGAAATTCAAGCAGAGTTAACCTTAGATGATGGACAAGTTGTAAGCGCTCATTTAACACGAGATCGATTTGATGAATTACATTTAGAACCCCAACAAAAGGTGTATGTAAAACCCAAAGATGCAAAATCTTTTCCGCTTTATTATTCGATTTGATCTTATTATTAGAGAACAGAAACAATAACCAGAAGTCGGGTTTTTAGGATGATTTCCTTGTATGTTCAGATATTTACTCCCTTCCCGGCAGAAGATTACCGATTAAAAAAAACCTTACTAGACGCAGAGAACACAAAGGAAAGAGATAAAGAGAAATAGGTAATTTTCCAGCGGGATAGGAGTAACATAAAAACCCGACTTCTCACCCCAGATAAATGAATTTTAAACTTTAGTATTAAGAGGTAGGCGTAATTCAATATAAGATAAAACCTCACCCTGCCTCCGACTTCCCTCTCCTAATATACGGCTACGGTGTACACACAAGTAGATGTAAACTATGTATAGGAAGAAAAACTGGGG
>JACYMD010000054.1 GCA_015272215.1 Rivularia sp. T60_A2020_040
CTATTCCCTTACATTCTAGCTGATATAATATCTAAATTTTCTTGCGTTTACCCTGAAATTATGATTAATTTAAAAAAAATCAAAAAATCTATTTTATTTGATATCGAAGCTTTTTATATCATCAATAATTATATTTTTTTCAACAGTAAAATTTAGTATTTATTGAATATTAAAGTGTCATATTTCACTATAGCGCTTTTCAATTAGGTCAATACCAATAAAATTGGTAAAAATCGGGCGGACAGTACCCGTTCAATTACCTAAACTACGACAAAAATCACAGAAGTCGGGTTTTTTAGATAAATAAATATCCCTAACACGCTAATAACACTCATCAAAACCCGACTTCTTGCCCTTCCAACGTCTCTACAGATTTAAAACCTTAAACCCACACCACCCTGAACTGAAACAGCAGTACCACTCTTATCACGATAAGCATCAAAAGCAATAATCGCATTACCAAAAATTACAGTGTTGCTATTAGGTACCATATAATCAACACCGGGCTGTAAAGCAAAACTAATTTTGTTACCCACAGGGGAAGGCGTATCACCACCAGCCAAAACTAATCCAGCCCCTAAATAAGCATCAGTTTGCCAGTTAAGGGGGACATCATAAGAAACCATAGGTACAACTGCGGTACTCTCACCGACTAAAGCTTGAGTACGGAAAGAGATGGGTGTCTCTAAAAGTTTATAGCGGACAGCAAGAACTCCTCCTATTTGCGCTCCATCAGAGATACCAACAGTAGGTCCAACACCTACATAACTACCGTATGCAACTTGAGCTTGTGCAGGTTTAGCCAATAGAGCTACACTCAAACCTGAAGTAAATAAAAATACGGAAGATAAACACTTAACACATTTCATTTTCTTACTTCCCAAACAATTTTAGATTTTAGATTTTAAATTTTGGATTTTAACAACGGATGCATTTGTCTAGAGTTAGGACTACCAAAGTTAGGAGTTAGGAGTTAGGAGTTATCTCCCCATCTCCCTATCTCCCCATTCTGCCCTACGGACAAAAACGATTGTGGATACCTCCCTGAGTACAAATATAAGCTTTTTGTTTCTCATCTAAATTTTTCACTTGACTAAAATCAACTCCTTTGACTACTGCGGATTGAGTTCTAGCAGCAGGAGTGTCAACAAATTGGTCTGCTGGATTTTGCTGTGCTGGGGAAAGTATTGTTCCTTGAAAATCTGCTCCTGTTAAATTCGCACCCCGTAAATCTGCAAGACTCAGGTCAGCATTACTTAGATTGGCATACGAGAGGTTGGTAGAGCTTAAAATAGCACCAGTAAGTCGTGCAGCACTTAGATTAGCATTACTGAGATTAGCGCGGTCAAGATAAGCTGATGACAAGTCTGCTCCTTGCCATTCAGTTTTGATTAAATTCGCATTAGATAACTGTGTCCCGATCGCGATCGTCCGACCTAAACGAGCGCCGTATAAATCGGCATCATTCAACTTAGCTTCACCTAAATCTGCTCCTGTAAGGCTGGCATTTTCTAACACAGCACCGCGCAAATCGGCTCTTCCGAGTCTGGCGCTACTCAGATTTGCACCAACCAAACGTGCCGCTAATAGGTTAGCTTCATTCAAATTTGCACCGCTCAAATTGGTACGAACCATCAAGACACGACTCAGATTAGCACGACTTAAATTGGCTTGTTTTAGCTCAGCTTGACTCAAATCGGTAATCCAATCATCATAAGTATCCCAACGACCATCTTCACCAGGTCCCCGGAAACGACTACCGCTGAAACTAGCTCGATCCAAATTTGCATACTTGAAATCAATTCCCCATAAATCAACTTTGTCTAATGACAAGCTGAATATAGAATTATTCCCAGAACCTTCATATTGAGACAATTTGGCACGGCTTAAGTCAATACCATTGGTTTTGCCGTTATAAACCAATAAAATCTTATTAATTGCCTGCTGATTTGCATACAAACTTTTTTGTCGCAATTCCTTTTCTTGAGTCGCATTGCTAGCTGTAGAATCCAACTCACCTTCAAGTAAAATATTCATGTGCTTGAGTTCGGAAATAGCGGACGGACCAATACTCACCAAAGCTTGCTGAATAGTTTCTAATAAAACTGGGTCGTTTTCTTTACCCAACAAACCAACTAAAAATTTAGTAGCCTGGGAATCTTTGAGCGTCCCTAAAGCTACAATTGTCCGCTGACGTTGTTGTTTAGTAGCTCCAGAGTTATCATCCAACTGCTGCTTGAGTGCTAAAAACTGCTTGCTGTTGTTTTGGTTAACTGCTTTTTGATTTTGCCTATTTTGAAGATAAACTTGAGTACCGACCAAAGTTGTCAATACACCAGCCATGCTCAACAGTGCTACTCCCAGTAAAGTCAGGCTGGGGTTTCGTCGCATCCAAGCCCATAAATCCTTTTTTTGCTGTTGCTGGGGTGTAACTACAATTGATTCGATTGCTGCTTCTTCATCTCTGTGCATCCACCCAGAAAGATTCCTTGGATTGGCTAAAACTGAAGGTTCAAAAGGAATAGTGGCATCTATCGTATAAGTATCCGCAATTCTATCGTGAATTGAGCGACCTTGGCGCAACCAGGGGAAACCCATTGCTTCTGCAAACAACATCAACAATGCTAATAGCGTAAAAATACTCAGATGAGGAAATAATAAGGTATAGCGCCATAACATATAAGTAACGGACATCGGCACACCCCAGCGACTACCTTCTCGCAGCAAAACGGCTCCAAAACCTGGGGGTTGACCTTTTTGATTCACAACCTTAATGCCAAACCAACCCTTGGGAATGGTACTCCCTGTTTTCCCTAGCAAATACCATTGCCAACAAGTAAGTGACAAGGGCGCTAATATTGCTACCGTCCACAAAAAATTAGTCGGCCATGCGACATTCCGAGTACCATAACTTATGGGTAAAGCCAAAGGATAGGCTACTGTTCTTTCAGCCGCAACCAATACAGGATTGAGTGGTACCCGCTCGATATTAGTTTTAGTGTTGATATACCCACCAATCCCAAAAGGTACTGCACCACTAACGACACAAAGCGTGATTTCCGCTACCCAAGCCGCAACCCGCCGCGAAGAAAGCGAAAGCGTACTGGTTTTTCGGGGTTGCTTTGGCTGTCTCAATTGATTCCCACTTCTCCTCACTGTTGGAGTTGTCATTTACCTTGTTCCCTATAAATTAATTTCTACGCAAAAAAGTTTGCGTAGGTAGAAATAAATTATTCTTTTACTATTCTTTTACTTGAGGACTGTTGCCAGCTACGAAAAAATTGTATCCAAGGTAAACTAATCCTGCCAGTAATGCCATACTTATAACAGAAGCAATTAGTTTCAACGCTGCTTGTAAGATAGCAAACCCCATTAAAAATCCTACAGCCAAAACTATTAACTTTGCCAAATTTGGTAAATGCCAAAACCAACCGATAGTTTTGATTATGTAGTAAGGAACACTAGTATGATTCAATTTAGACGTTGGTAAAATTGTTGAGCAGGCAACTTCTATTGAGTCCGAATCAATTTCTGTGACTAGCTTCTGGAGGTGATACTCCTTTAGATTTTCTTCACTTTGAGGGTTCATTAATATTTTCTACCTTAGCTAGAAAAATGCCATATAAATAAATAAACTTATATACCGTTTTTGGCGATATGTATGTGATTTTATCTAATATTAAATGTGTTTAATCCAACTATATATTGCATAAAATAATTATTTTATACACCATTTTACTTACAGATATCATATAGCTTAAGAATATATAGTTTAATATTTATTCACATTCTCAATTAAAAATTTATCGAACTGGTTGTGTGAGAAGTCGGATTTTTACGTTAAATATCTCTTACATAACACAATCATCCTAAAAACCCCACGAATGATTCAAGGAACAGATCATAATTGTCCTTGTCAATTTGATTAAATATGATGTTTATGCATACGGCTCTATTAACTTTAGGAGCATAATCCACAATGAAAATACCTACTTTAATTCAATTTGCTCCTATCCTTTTGACGATCAGCTTGATTGCGATCGGCATACAACTAGTCCAAGCCGAAGTTATACAGATTAAACCAGATTTTCAACCAGATCCGTTAATTCTAAGTGGTAAATCTGGAGGAACTCAAAAAACTAATTGTGGTAACATTAGCACTCAACCCAATCGCGTGATTGAAGTTACACAATCATTACCTTATTTACGGTTGACAGTAGAAAGTCAAGGAAACCCAACACTGTTAATCGATGGTCCGGAAGGTCGTTTCTGTGTATTAGCAGATAGTTACTCCCAAAATAGACCAGAAATTTCTGGATATTGGGCATCAGGTCAATACTCCCTATATATAGGCGAATTGACTAAACAGCAGCATACATACACCCTATCAATATCCAAACAGAAAATGCCACAAAAATAGCTAAATGTCAAGATTATATAATTTTGGATTTTAGATTTTAGATTTTAGATTGTAGTTTAAGGCACCTTTAATTGAGTTAATCTTCAATTGATTTTGCTGGTACTTCTACAGCCGTCACGTCAATAGTACCTTCGGGAGTGAAGCGTTTGAGAGTTCTATTTTCCACTAGCAACTTCTCGCCGCAGCTAGGACATTGTAACTGAGTATTGTTTAAACCTGTAATCTCTGTTCCGCAAACCGGACAGTTTTCAGCAATCAAATTACGTTGTAACCACCAGCGAAACCCGAAAAACGCCAAAATGGGTGCTAAAAACAGCAACCCAAGAATAATTAAGAACGAATTTACCAACCAACCCAAGCCCAATGTACCTAGCAACCAAGCAATTGCTAACAAGGTGAGCCAAGGACGTAGATAATACAGATTCGATTGAAAGGATTTAAAGCTCATTTTTAAATTTATCTTTAATTTATCCAAGTCTCTTTCTAGGATAGCGAGTTTATCCAATACTCAAGAGTGAATAATCAAAAATTAAACTTTTAATCACGGGACTTTTGGGACAAGGTGACAAGGAGACAAGGAGAAAATAATTATTAACTTTTAACTCCTAACTGTCAACTGTCAACTGTCAACTGTCAACTAACTCCTCACTGCTTTTAATTGTCGATAAAAACTGCTGTTGCAAGCGTTTTTGAAAGGCTTCTATACCGAATGATGAAAGAGCTTCTTTTCTTAACCATTCTCCGTTACACCGTGGATCATCTCCTGTGAGAATTTCGATGCAAGCTGCTGCTACAGCATCGCGATCGCGGTGTGGTACTCGCCATCCTAGTTTACCATTTTGTAATGGGTCAGCCGAACCATCTGCATCGCCAGATAGTACGGGTACTCCGCAAGCCATTGCTTCCAAATAAACAATGCCAAAGCCCTCCTGAGAAGGCATAATATAAGCATCGGCAAGACGATAATGTTCCACTAATTCTTCTGTAGGAACGAATCCAGCAAAGATAACTCGGTCTTGTACTCCCAAATCTTCTGCTAACTGTGCTAAGCGGGGTTGATCGTCTCCACGTCCAATTACTAAATACTTGACTTCGGGGAAAACTTCGGCAATTTGCGATAATGCCCGAATTGTCACATCTACCCCTTTATAAATATCACCAGACCACAATCGCGTTACGCTCATCAACACTTTTGCTCCTCTCAAACCATAACGTTCTACTAAATCTGCTGATTTTTGTCCTGGAGTAAAGCGATCGCCATTAACACAGCAAGGTAAAATTTTAATTTTATCGGTATTTAAATTATTGGCACTACTAGCAATTTTACGAGTATAGTGGCTTACTGTCCAAATTTGCGAAGCCTTTTGTAGATTGGCTTTAGTTAATTTTGGTAAAGGTTGCCACACTTCTTTACCGTGAGTCATTACTGTATAAGGAATTCCCAAAGGTTGGCACAACATCCCAACTAAAGGTGCTAAATAAACATGACCGCAAAATACATGATCCGGACGTTGGTGAATCAAACGGTTTAATAATGCCCAAGTCATTCTCGCTCGTCCCATTTGAGAAGACTTTGTTTGAAAATAATGAAATTGCAATCGTTCTGATTCAAACGGATTTACACAACTTTTTGCATCTCGCAGTAAAAATACTTCCGCTTTTATCGATTCTGGTAATGTCTCATAAGCTCGAAATACATCTTTTACATAAGATTGAATTCCTCCTTCGCGGGAAAATATTTCCAAAAAAACGAAGATGTGATTGAGATTTTTAGGATGTTTACTTTTGATTAAGTTTAAATGATTTTTTTTATCTATTTTGTTAAGTAACATTTTTATATTCCTCTGCTCAGTACTGAGGATGATGTTAATCCACGATTTAATCTAAAGAATATGAGTTCCATTAGTTGATAACTGAGTTTAATTAAGAATTTTTGAAAATAATTGCGATATTCAAACATGATTATTTTATTTAAGGCAATTTTGACTGTAATTTTTTTCATTATTTAAAAAATCACCATCCAAAGCATGATCAACCACACTCATACCTAAGTGGAAGCAATTTTTGACTCTGGCTGTCAATTTTAACAAAGATAGCACTGTAACTTTAATGCTGTGTATACGGTATTAATCTGTTTATTTTATACATTTATTTACAATTATTAGCAACTGTAAAAATTCCTTGAAATTTGAGTTGAGTTTGAGCTAAAAATTATTGAATATTTCACACATCTCTGGAAAAAATTGAGAGATTGGGCGTATTACCAGGTCTCTACAAGGATTTTAAGTAAATCATAATTAATTTCGAGATATGTATTTTATATAGATACACAGAAGCGACTTGTGCATTGACTCCTAAATAGAGTTGAATATAGGAGAAACACAGGCAACTAAAAGTAAAACAGAATAAGTAGCGATTAAATTTTAATTACATCGGTTTTCACCAAAATTGAGAGTTAATTGAGTCGGCTTTCTAACTAACAGAGAAATTTTCTATATGTAAGACTATTTGCGATTAATTTTCCTGCTTACCATACTTGACGATGAGCAAACAATTTCTACCATCTGTATCCCGTTCGTAAACAACTTGATCTGCTAATCGTCGTAATAGAAACCACCCATACCCTCCTACTTGTAGAGTACCGGGTTCTGGTTCGGCTATGGCATCTGGATTAAATGGTTTACCGTAATCCCAGATTCTAATTTCTAGTTTGTCATTCCACAGTAAAACATCAATATCAATGTTTGTTTCTGGTGGTAAAGCTTGATGTGCATGACGAACAGCATTAGTAAAGCCCTCAGCTAATGCTAGATTAAGTCGATACTGTTGACTTTCGAGCCAACTAAGCCCAGACAAATTACGTAGACAGAATTGTTCAAACCATTGTTGTACCTGGTTTAGAAGCTTTAGTTCGCTCTTAACCGTCAGATGGTCTTGCTCCACAATTGCTAGCATTGACCTTGACTTAAATATAGGTGGATTATTTTTACTTACATCTTTTATAGTTTATAAACTTTCGATTTTGAAATTTGATTTGTTGTTCTTAATTAAAAAAATCCCAGAGATAACCTAAATTTAAACTATAACTAATCTGCTTAACTGCATCTTTAAGTTGACGAAGATTTGGGATGTTACTTATGTTACCACGTATTTTACCACCTTCCACTATACCTGACCAGGCGATAGTTTGGCGATTGGGCAATACGATATTATTCCCAAGAACCTATTTTTTTGTCTGAGTTTTTGAAAATATCTAAAAATCAAATTTAGTCTGTAATGCCCGCAGTATCAAGTTTATAGGATATTTGACAATTATTGTATTTGACTCGCATTTGATTATAACCTGATGCATCGAAATCTCAGAAACTGGGATTACTGTATTTTTTGAACTTTTAAAGTTTATTTGAATTTTAAATAATTATTTAATCTGAGAAGAGGGCAAGAGCGTAAGTTTAATTAAAATTAACGCCTGTTGGAGTTTCTCAGAAGTACATACATATCAATAAGTACTTTCTAGAGAAACCCCACAGACGTTAGAACAAGTCCTGATTAACTAAGTGAACTACCTACACTGACCGTTCGTACAGTGTAGGCTTCCCAATTCATCGGGAACAGCCTTTAAAACTCCATAGCTTTATTGGTCTTACATTCCCTCCAAGGGCAGGAGTCCTTGTTCCCAAGACCCAAATCTTGTACCCTGAGCGAAGCCGAAGGATTATCTTGCAACATATACCTTAAAGCTCGTGGTTTTCGCTTATGGCATTGATGGTCAAGTTGATTGTATTTTACCATACTTTGTTCGTCTCGTCGTCGCAGTCTTCCCGATTTTCGTGCTTGCCAAATATGGTCAGACTACACTCCTCGCCTCACTCGCAATTCATCTCACACTTCCGCTTCGCGGTAAGACGTGAGCCTTCTTGCTGTTAAAGGTAATTTAGAACAGTCCTAAAGTAAGAGACTTATCTAAGGGCAGGGTAGCACCGATACCCAAATAAATTGTTACCAAAGTCCCGATGAGGAATACGGTAGTAGCAACAGGACGACGGAAAGGGTTTTGGAACTTGTTAACGTTCTCAATAAAGGGAACAAGAATTAATCCCAGAGGTACAGAAGCCATTGCTAACACTCCCAAAAGCTTGTTAGGAAGCGAACGCAAAATTTGGAAAACCGGGTACAAATACCACTCAGGTAAAATTTCTAAAGGTGTTGCAAAAGGATTTGCTGGTTCTCCTGTCATTGCAGGATCTAACACTGCAAGAGCCACGATACAAGCGAAAGAACCCATAATTACAATGGGGAAAACGTAGAGCAAGTCATTGGGCCAAGCAGGTTCACCATAATAATTGTGACCCATGCCTTTTGCCAATTTAGCTCTTAATTGTGGATCGCTTAGATCCGGTTTTTTAACTGTTGCCATTTCTTAAGTGTTCCTCTGCTTCAATTTAATATTGTGAGAAATATTGTGAGATTTTACTCGAATTACAATGGACCGGAAATACCTTGTTTACGGATCATCAAGAAATGAGCCAGCATAAACACTGCAATCAGCCAAGGCAGTACAAAAGTATGAGCGCTGTAGTAGCGAGTCAAAGTAGCTTGTCCGACACTGGAACCACCACGCAGCAAGTCAGAAATTAAAACTCCAACCACGGGAATTGCTTCGGGTACACCACTAACGATTTTCACAGCCCAATACCCTACTTGGTCCCAAGGTAAAGAGTAGCCGGTTACGCCGAAAGATACGGTAATTACAGCGAGGATTACACCAGTTACCCAAGTTAATTCGCGGGGCTTTTTAAAACCACCAGTTAAATAAACTCGGAAGGTGTGTAAAATCATCATTAACACCATCATGCTGGCAGACCAGCGGTGAATGGAGCGAATCAACCAACCGAAGTTTACTTCGTTCATGATGAACTGTACTGAAGAATAAGCTTCGGCAACGGTTGGCTTGTAGTAAAAGGTCATTGCAAACCCAGTTGCAAACTGGATTAAAAAGCAAGTAAGAGTAATTCCACCCAAACAGTAAAAAATATTTACGTGGGGAGGCACATACTTGCTTGTAACATCATCAGCGAGCGCTTGGATTTCTAAGCGCTCTTCAAACCAGTCATAAACGTTGGTCATACAACCCAGATTCCTAGAGATAAATTGCGGTTGATAATTATCTCAATTATCGACGATGCGCTAATTGAGACTTGAGGAGACAGCAAGAGAATAAACAAAATTTGTTTATTTTTAAATTTACTTTTTGCTGTCGCGAGTGTTAATAGTTTTAAGAAACGATTACACTCTAGTCGGGAGGGAATGTATTGCGTACTATGCACCCAAGCCCAAAAAAGATATGGATACAAAGTAGATCATAGCGTTTTACGGGCGTTGTTTGCCCAGTTTTTAGAAGTCAGTTGCCCAAAATTAGTAACGGCAACACACCACTTCTATAAAAAAAGTAACATAATCTAGAGATAGATTTTATCTTATGGAAGGTTGCGAATCGGCTTTCTATATGGCTAATTGTGGTTGAAAATCAAGTAAAAAAATCGATTTTATGGACAATCTAAAGGTTTTTCGGGGCATTTTATCTTTGATAATGGCGTTTTGGCTGGCATTTGGTAGCTTTTGCTTTCCGGCTGTCGCTTTAACAGACGAACAAAAATTAGTTTCTCAAGCTTGGCGAATTGTGAATCGTACTTATTTGGATGACACATTTAATCATCAAAATTGGGCGCAAGTGCGACAAAAAGCTTTGAAGACACCGTTAAAAGATAGTTCTTCTGCTTATGAAGCCATTCAAAATATGCTCAAAACCCTTGATGATCCTTTTACTAGATTTTTAGATCCTGAACAATATCGCAGTTTACAAGTCAATACTTCTGGAGAATTAACTGGTGTCGGGTTACAAATTGCTCTTGAACCGAAAACAGGTCAATTACAAGTTGTTGCGCCTATTGCAGGTTCACCAGCAGAAAAAGCCGGAATTCAGCCCCGCGATCGTATTACTCAAATCGAAGGTACACCCACTGAAAATCTCACTCTTGACGAAGCTGCTTCGTTAATGCGCGGTAGAATTGGAACTACTGTTAGTCTTACCATAGAGAGAGATGACGCTCCCACTCAAGAAATTTTAATTGTTCGCGATCGCATTACTTTAAATCCCGTAATTGCTAAACTACAAAAAGAGAAGGAAGATAACATTGGTTATATCCGCTTGACTCAATTCAACGCTAACGCTCCCATGGAATTAGCTCGTGCTATTGGCGAATTGGAAAAGAAAGGCGCTGATGGCTACGTTTTAGATTTACGGAACAACCCCGGTGGTTTATTGCAAGCTGGAATAGAAGTTGCTCGTCTGTGGTTAGATTCAGATGTTGTAGTTTATACGGTAAATCGGCAAGGTATTCAAGGCAGTTTTGAATCTTTTGGTCCAGCACTAACTCAAGACCCATTAGTGATATTAGTTAATCAAGGAACAGCTAGTGCTAGCGAAATTCTTGCAGGTGCATTACAAGACAATCATCGTGCAACTCTCGTCGGAGAAAAAACTTTTGGTAAAGGCTTAATTCAATCGTTATTTGAATTATCAGATGGTTCCGGTTTAGCGGTGACAATTGCTAAATATGAAACCCCCAATCATCGAGATATTAACAAATTAGGCATTACCCCTGATAAAGTAATTACCTCTGAACCAATCAAACTACAAGAAATAGCGACTTCATCCGATACTCAATATCAAGCAGCACTAGAAGTTTTAGCAGAAAATAGGGAGCAGTTAGCACTTAGGAGTTAGTTAACATTTGTTAACCTCTAACCTTTAACCTTTAACCTTTAACCTTTAACGTTTAACCTTTCTTTATAATTCTGCTAGATCGAGGTTTGTTAAACGATTATAAGCGTTATCTATCACACCTTTACCTCTGAGAAAACCCGTGTTTGCACCAGGGCAAATGTATTGAAGTGTTTGGGGTGTAAAAGTATCTAATAAAGACTTAATACTTTTGATTTGTCGGTGCCAGTGAAAGGTTTTTGATGTTCGTAACGGGGCTGGTTCTCCTTCTCGATTGGGGACTAAATGTCTTCCACTAAACAATATTCCTCCGGACATATTGTAATAAAAACAGGACGAACCAGGAGAATGACCAGGTGTCCAAATAACTTGCGATGTCGAATCAATGGTAAGTTTTTCGCTTATAGCAGTTACCCTTAATTTAGGTAATAAATAAGCTTCTTGCTCTTGAATTAAAATTTCACAGTCAAAAGTTTGTTGGATTTCGGCACTTTTACCAATGGCACCGCGATGACTAATAAAAAACCAACGTACACCACCATTATTTTCTAAAAAATCTTGATTATTTTGATTCCAAGCAGGACAATCAATCAGGATATTGCCTTCGTTTCTGACAATGAAATAAGCGGTTCCCCCTAATGTGTCCCGATTGGGAGGAAATGCAAATAGAGAGTTGAGAATTTCCTTTGGTAGCTTGTGTGTTTGATGACTCGGCTGTTGTGGGGGGTGCATAAAAAAAAGACTGCGTAAAGAAGAAAGGTTGTTTGAAGTAGAGTTTAATGCTTTGTGAAAACAGCACGCAACTTCAGCAAAAAATGCAGTTTCGATCCGAAAACAAGACATTCTTATTAGAAAAACTGAAAATCAAATGATATTTTTGCTTTTAATTATTTTAGGGATATTTACTTATTACATTCTCAAAAGAACTGTTGCAAAAGTAACAAAAACTCCCGCTTGGCTATTGTGGTTAATATTGATGGCACCACCATTAATATGGACTGGTTGGATGACAATATATGAAACCCAATTACCATCGCCACTAGTGTTTTGGTCATTAGCAGTATGTTTTTTGTTATACTGGATATTGTTTGAGTCGGGACGTAGCAACCTCAAGGATGCTAAGAATCAATCCCCAGCACTCAAAACAGAGTCGGTTATACATCCTACCGTAGAATCAGCACCAGTGCGTCCTATTGAACCAACGGAAGAAAGTCAATTGCGTTCGTGTTTTCCTTGGTCTGTATACTATATCCATAATATTGAATACCGTCCCCAAGCGGTGATTTGTCGAGGTCAGTTAAAAACTTCAGCAACTAACGCTTACCAGCGGGTAAAGGAAAATATCGAAGCAGAATTTGGCGATCGCTTTATTATAATTTTTCAAGAAGGTTTAAATAACGATAAACCAATATTTTTGTTAGTTCCTAATCATCAGCAGAAGAAAGCTGGTTTAAAACAGGAGAAATTAACAAAACCGGGATTCGCTCTATTATTGTTAGTCGCGACTTTGCTGACTACTACTTTTATCGGAACCAGAATTGCGGGTATTGAAATTACGACAATATCGTCTAATCCCAGTTTAATATTCCAAGGATTACCTTATGCCTTATCGTTGATGACGATTTTAGGTATACACGAAATGGGTCATTATTTAACCGCAAGGTTTTACAAAATTCGCACTACACTGCCTTATTTTATTCCCATGCCTTTTTTCTTGGGAACTTTCGGTGCATTTATTCAGATGCGTAGTCC
This sequence comes from Rivularia sp. T60_A2020_040, assembly GCA_015272215.1. Lineage (GTDB taxonomy): Bacteria > Cyanobacteriota > Cyanobacteriia > Cyanobacteriales > Nostocaceae > Rivularia. The sequence goes on from JACYMD010000054.1 coordinate 12,957, forward strand.
TGTACCCAATCGTAAAGCTTTATTCGATGTTAGTATTGCCGGACCTGTTGCAGGTTTTGTAGCAAGTTTACCTCTGTTAATATGGGGTTTAAGTAACTCGCAGATAGTCCCCATAGATAATGAAGCACCAATGTTAAATATTGATGCTTTGAATCCCAGAAGTTCGATATTAATAGCGCTACTCTCGAAGTTGACATTAGGCGCTCAGTTAACGTCTAATATGGCAATAGACTTACATCCAGTAGCAGTAGCTGGTTTTCTAGGAATAATTGTCACGGCATTAAATTTGATACCTGTAGGACAACTTGACGGTGGACATATTGTTCATGCAATGTTTGGACAGAAAACAGCAATGGTTATTGGACAAATTGCGCGTTTACTGTTACTATTACTTTCTTTAATTCGGTCAGAATATTTATTGTGGGCTATTTATTTAATATTTTTACGTTTAGCAGATGAACCGGCTTTGAACGATGTAACTGAATTAGATAATAAACGAGATATTTTTGGACTTCTAGCAATTGCACTGTTAATTTTGATTGTACTGCCGTTACCGCAGACAGTTGCTCGGTTGTTAAATATTTAAATGATGTATTGTATTTGACCTCTCCGCTGCCTAAAAGGCGAGGGGATTCTAAACTGTTGCTACAGTCTGGGCTGAAGCCACTTCCCGTAGCTTTTTAGTTTTGGTTTCCCAGATGCGATATCTGGTAGCGAGGGTCAAAACTCGCCTACAGACCTTGACTAAGGACAAGCCTAGTTGTGTCTCTACTTTGCGTAGTATGTTGGCACTTGCGTTTAAATCAGCCCCAACAAAAAACCCTTTTGCAGTTCTATATAATCCACGTTTTACTCTTTTCCCTGATGCTTCCCACCCTTCAGGTTTTGCGCCGAATGTAGGTAGAAAATCACGATCTAAAAAGCTGCATTGGCTAGTGTAGGATTCTTCTTGTTCAACAAATTTAATGCCATGATATTCACACAATTGCTTAACTCTTTCTTTTAACTTCGCAGTTGGTATCTGCACAAAAGATTGAGTGTTTTTCCCTAAGTTAGCTTCTTGACGTTGACCTTGATTCCATCCAAACACTACTACACCTATTTGATGTTCAAGACAGTGATCAATCACTAATCTTGCTGCCTTATTAATGGCATCCCTCATTTGACGATTGCGCTTCTCAGTGATGTGGGCTAGTTGCTCATCCCAGTATCCCTGTGGCTTATCTTCTTTAAGGGTAATAACACGTTTGTTGTACCACTGGTTGAGAGATTTTACTTTACGTCCATCGACAATAAAACTAGTACCCGCGTTAGAAACGCAAGTCAACCAATTATTAATTCCAGGGTCAATTGCTAAAGCATATTGAGGATTTAAGCTAATCTCGGATGATGGGCTTTGTTCGTAGACAAACTCAGCATAAAAACACTGATTTCTTGGCAGTATCCGTAGTTCCTTGATGTTTTTAAAATCCAAATTTGTTGGCATTGGCAGCAGAAAACTATCAAGCCTGAACCAACGTTTAACAGTATTACCCAAGGGGATTTTAATGTTACTACTAACAAGCCTTAACGCTTGTTTTGGATAGGCTACTAAAGCATATCCAGACCCTTTACGATACTTCGGAAATCTTGGTTTATCTGTTAACTCTCCTCTTTTATATTTTTTATCAAGTTCTTTGAACGACTTAAATGATTCAACAACAGACCTAAGTATTTGTTGCGCTGCTTGAGAATGCAGGACTTGATAGTGCTTATTGGCTTTGTACTCCTTTTCTAAGTCATACTTGCCAATTAACCTACCTGTTTTAAAAAACAATTGACGAGCATAGTAGATTCCGCAATTAGTTAGATTGTGCGATTCAGAGCATATAAACTCTAATACTGCTCTTAACTCGTCATTAGGACTAATTAGATTTTGCTGACACCCGTACAAACAAACCACCTGCTTGTTAAAAGTATATTATCATGAATGTGTACCTATTGTGTACCAGTTATGGCAAAAAAAGACCTCCACGTTAGAGTTAGTGAGCGAAGGTTGAACAAACTTCGCGTGTATGCGGTTCAGAAAGATAAAACGATGACCCAGATAGTTGAGGAGTTTATCGATTCCCTGCCTGAAATCAAGGATATGCTTCAGGCAGGCTAAAGCCTCCTACTCACTTTCATCCACGGCTTAAAAGCACGGGGCTTTCAGCGTTATTTTCTGTAAGATGGTATGAGAGGTCAAAGATTATCTTCTCTGCTCAAAATATATTCACATTTGTTAAATAGTAAAGTTTTTGCTCTCCAAAATACCTTTACTTACTATATGATGATGTATCATTCTATAGTTCATCAATTCTCAATATAGGATGAATGATTGACTATATTTAATTTACGCTAAGGATAAAAATAGGAATGACATTGCTAATTATCTCCACAGTTTCAGTAATTTTCGTCGGAATAGTCACTATATTGGTTTTGCAAATCAAAAGTAGTTTAAATGCGAGTAAAGTTGAACAAGAAAAATTATTAAAGCTTGTAGAAGATACAAGGGAATTAAATAAGCAGTTAACTCAAATAGTTGCGGAGAGTAGTAAAAATCAAACTGATTCTTCCCAAGTCTTAAAAAGTCAAATTGATAATTTAACTCAAACTACAGAAAAGCTTGAAACACATCTAATTGAGTTAAATAAAGCGAATCATCAAACTAAAGAAAGTCTCAATCAAGCATTAGCGAGTAATAACAAGCAACAACAAGAAAGTTTAGAAGCTCTCGCACACAAATTAGAAACTTTTTCTTCTATATCTAACCAAGTTGATAATTTAACTCAAACTACAGAAAAACTCGAAACACATCTAATTGAGTTAAATAAAGCTAATACTCAAACAACAGAAAGTCTCAATCAAGCCTTAGCGAGTAATAACAAGCAACAACAAGAAAGTTTAGAAGCTCTCACACACAAATTAGAAACTTTTTCTGCTGTATCTAACCAAGTTGATAATTTAACTCAAACTACAGCTTCTGTATTAAACAATCTAGCTCAATTGAGTGAAGCGAATCATCAAACTAAAGAAAGTCTCAATCAAGCATTAGCAAATAATAACAAGCAACAACAAGAAAGTTTAGAAGCTCTCACACACAAATTAGAAACTTTTCCTGCTGTATCTAAACAAGTTGATAATTTAACTCAAACTACAGAAAAACTCGAAACACATCTAATTGAATTGAATAAAGCTAATACTCAAACAACAGAAAGTTTGAGCAAAACAATAGAAGGAAATAGTCAGACACAACAAGAATTACAATCTCTGACAAAGAATTTAAAAACTGTTTCTTCTATTTCTGAACGAGTTGAAAATTTAACTCAAACTACAGAAAAATTTGAAAAATATCTCAATCAGTTAGATAAAGTTAATACTCAAACTACAGAAAATTTGAATAAAACAATAGAAGGTACTAACAACAAACAGCAAGAAAACTTTCAACTACTGACAAAGAAATTAGAAACAGTTTCTTCCGTCTCTAACAAACTAGAGAATCTAACTCAAACTACAGAAAAACTGGAAAAATATTTAACTGAGTTAGATAAAGCGAATACTCAATCAAATCAAAAATCAAACCAAGACGAAATAGATTTACAGTTAAATAATCAGCAACAGCAATTAAAAACTATTGTTGAAAAATTAGCGGGATTTGAGACAATAAAAACTCAATTAGATAGTGTGGTGAACACAGTAAGTAAGCTTGAAAATAGCCTGAATCATCCACCACAAGCTAGAACACCCAAAAGTAGACCAAATAAAACTACTCCCAGGAAGAATACATCTACTGGTTCTTAATTGATTTTATCTTGAGAAGTCGGGTTTTTTAAAACTGTCTGTAAAGCCCTTACAATTATCATAAAAACCCGACTTCTTATTATGATGTAGTATTAGTTGCTGCATCGTTTGTTTTAGCAGCAGCTGAAGTTCCACCCATGCGAATTTCCGAAGTAAAAGAAGCCATACTGAAACCACCGAAACGTTTGAGAATACCAACACGCATCCGTAAGTTGGGACTTGCAAACCATAGACGTTCTTCAGACCACATGGTTTCGTATTCTGTAGTTAGGGTAAGTGCATCATCGCTACCCATTTTATAACTTCCAGCAACTGGAGTTTTTTCAGCATAACCCATTTCTCGGAGTAATTTTCCTTCCATAGGGTTATCTAAATTCGGTATTGCCACTAACACTGTGGAACCTTCGTGTTTTTCTTGATCCCATTCCATTGTGCCATTCCAGATTACTCTTGCACCACAATTGCCGCTACTGGGTTCAAATTGATGTTGTTCGCACAGTTTAATTACTTCTGGATGGTCAGCCGCTAAGGTTTCAATAATAATATCTGATTTACCGCCTTCTGATTGTTTAAAAGCCAAATGATGACTAGTACGATGAGAAAACCATTTACCAGAACTTAATTCAAAAAACTCTTCAATATTCATCAATCAAATTACCTGACATCAAAATTTTTATAATCTCACTTTTTAAAAGGTAACAGCAAGCAAGTACCATCTTTACATAATGTCAAGAAAATCAAATGTTTTGTAACTTTATTACACCCAGAAGTCGGTTTTTTTTAAGAAACCCGATTTCTATAACGTAATTATTCCATTTGATTGTTTGCTTGTTCAAGTCTTGAGAGGGAAATTTTCGCCGATTCACTGACGTGAGAATGACTATCTTTTTCTAAATAGTGTAAAGCTGAGATACTCTTAGGAGTCGGAAGATTTCCTAAAGCCTCTGCTAAACGCTGACGAACTAACCAATCTTCCGATTGAGCAAAGCGAAGGATTTTGTCCACAGAATCGATATCTTTGATTTCTCCCAAGGCTGCTATCGCGGCTTGTTGGATGACAATTTCTTCACTTTCCAAGGCTTTGTAAAGTACTTCTCTTGAGCGATTATCTTTCAAATTACCAAGCGCAACCGCAGCACTGAAACGTACCAACCAATCAGTATCTTCGTAAAATGCTCGTGATAGCGGTTCTATAGCTCTAGTATCACCTAAATATCCTAAAGCTCCGGCAGCATCGGCTCTGATGCCATAATCTGAGTCACTTTCCAGTGTTTGGATTAAAATTGGATAGCAATCGGGTGTTTGTTTAATGCCTAAAGCAAATATCGCCATCGAACGTAATTGCAGAGATTCATCATCAAGCACTTTTTTGATTAAAGGTACTGCATCTTCCGCTGGAATATCTCTTAATGAAGCCAGAGCAACCATTCTATCTCTTAAGGAAGAACTTTCTAATTGAGTCGTAATTTCTTCTAAACTCGAATTTGACATATTATTTGTATTCTGTATTTAGATATTTATAAAACTACTGGTAGTTATATTTCTATAAGTAACATTACTTTAGCTAAGATACATTAGCCTTTGGATCAGTTTTTAGAATAATTACCTATTAACCATAGTAGTACAATACCAGTAACAGTGCCACTTGCAGCCCAGCCTATACCATTAGATATGGTCCCACCACCAATTTTACAAGTGAACGCACATACATAAGAACCTACGGCACCTCTAACAGCACCACTCAAAGCGCTAGCAAATATCCACCAAAATGCATATCGAAAGTGACGACGCAATAATAACCATTGTGCAAATCCCAAAACTGCAAAATTTATGGGTTCATGAGTAGTATTTAACCAAAAGACTTCCCAGAATCCGCCAACAGATGTTAAAAAACCAACTAATTGTTGAAGATTTTCTCCAGTTAATATCCTGAAATTAACACCCAAAATCCAGCCAAAACCGCTTAAAGGTATCCACCAACCCGCATTGATATAGCGTCGCAAAACCAACCATTGAGCAGTTCCCACAACAAAGCCGCTTCCAATTAATTCCCAGAAAAAATCAGTAGGAGCAGCCATATAGCCGATAAACGCACCAGCCATACCAGTTGCTAAAATCCAGATTATCCATAGTGACATGATGGGGGCAAGGGGATGGGGGGAAATAAATAATAACTGTCAACTGTCAACTGTCAACTGTCAACTCCTCTTCCGTCTTTCTTCGAGTTTAAGCAACATTTCTGCGTGCATTTCGCGGGTTATGGGATAAAAATAGGTGAGAAATAATCCGCAAATTAAACATACTATGGGAACGGGACCAACTGTGATACGGATAGCAGATAGTGCTGTATCTGGTTGTATGGGTAACTGAATTTGTCCGGGAATATTTTCTTGAAAACCTGAAGATTCTAAAGCAATTCCGACTAAAAATAAACCAAAAGCTAAACCAAATTTTTGCAGTAATACCATGAAACCATAAAATACTCCTTCGCGACGTTGCCCGGTTTGTAATTCATCTAGTTCAATTACATCAGGCATCATTGACCAAGGAACTAAATAAGCAACGGATACCCCAGAACCTGCGATTACTGCTAAAACATACATTAAACCAATTTGACCCGGCTGTAAAAAGAATAATCCTGTAGCTGCAATAATCCATAAAAACATTCCCATAAAGTAAACGGCTTTTTTCCCTACTCGTTTACTTAATGCACCCCAGACAAACAACATTAATAAAGCGGTTCCTTGTACGCCAATCATGACTGCGGGTACATCTGATTCTTGCAGTTTCATGCAATAAATTACAAAATAAGGGATAACACTAGCGGTTATTTGTACTCCCAACCAAGAAAAAAGATATATACCAATAACGAATAAAAAAGGTTTGTTATTAAAAACTATTTTTATTTGTTCGACTATGGGAAGTGATTCGCTTTCCTCAGTTTGAGTGCGTTTCGCTTCAAAAACCAAAACGCGATCGCGAGTTCCCCAAACACACCAAAATAGTCCTAAGATTGAAATTACTCCACAGATTGCTGCTAAAACTAAATACTGTTGTTGACGGTTAAATATTATGGAAAATCTTGGCGAAAATATTAATTGTGCTAAAAATAATGAAAGAATACTACCGCCGATGGAAAAAGCAAAGCGAATACTATTCAGACTGGTTCTTTCGTCATAATCTTGAGTTAATTCTGGAGTCATTGCCGTATAAGGCAAATTAACTACCGTATAAAATACTTGAGAAATCACCCCAATGATGACGTAATACCAAAATAATCCCCAAACATTAGTAGTCGGTACAATCCACTGCAAAAAGAAGAAAATCCCAAAGGGAATTGCACCATATAATAACCAAGGAAGACGACGACCCCAACGACCCGATTTAGTGCGATCGGTCATCACTCCCACTATTGGGTCATTAATAGCATCCCAAATCTTACCTACCATTAAAATACTACCAGCTAAACCTGCTGGAATACCTGCGACATTTGTAAAGAAAAATAGTAGATAAAATACCGAAATATTTGCAGTAATTGCCGGTCCCAAATCTCCTGCACCATAAGCTAACTTGGTTTTTAAGTCAAGTTTTTGATCTTTACCAACATCTTGGGGATAATCATCAGCCGGAGAATCATTCATAACACCCACACTCGTATTACAATAAAAAGTTTGGCATCTACTATTAGTATTAGGTTTAAATTAACTCCCTTATGCCAGACCTTTATATCTCGTGGTCAGATTATCACCACAAAATTGAACAACTAGCTGCTCAAATCTATAAATCCGGCTGGGAATTCAACCAAATAGTCTGCCTTGCTAGAGGTGGGCTGCGAGTCGGAGATATTATTTCCCGTATATACCAGCAGCCGCTAGCAATATTAGCAACATCATCTTACAGCGGTGCGGGCAAGCAAGAAAGGGGACAATTAACCTTTTCTGATCATTTAACTATGACTACAGAAACGTTAGGCTCGCGAATTCTCTTAGTTGATGACTTAGTAGATTCAGGCATTACCCTTAAAGATACTATTCCTTGGTTAAAGAAAAATAGTCAAACTAATATTGAAGAAATTCGTACTGGTGTGATTTGGTATAAAGCTTGTTCGGTAATAGTTCCTGATTACTATACAGATTACCTATCCGACAATCCTTGGATTCATCAACCATTTGAACATTATGAATTCATGAATCCAGCCCAACTTGCCGAACAAAAGTTAGGAGTTAGTTGACAGTTGATAGTTGACAGTGGACAACTCCTAATTCAAAACTCCCGTACAGACGTAGCAATACGCCCCGTCTCTACAAAACTAACTGCTAACTTTTAATTCTCAATCCAAAATCCAAAATCTAAAATCTAAAATAGTGCCAGCCATATCGGCAGAGTTACCAGTAATAATAGAGTTCCTAGGGCAATTGTACTTACTGCTAAATCGCTATCAAGTTTGAAGGCTTCGGCAATTATTAACGTAGAAAAGGCGGGAGGCATTGCTGTTTGTAATAAAATTATTTGTGCTGGAGTACCTGTTAAACCTAAAAGTGGTAAACTGATGCCTAAAATCAGGGGTACTAGCAGCATTTTGATGGCGACGCTAGCTCCTGCTTGGGGTACATTCTGCCAAGACTTGAGTTTGCTTAATCGCATTCCCATTAAAACTAAAGATAAAATTATCCCACTCCAACCAAATTTCTCTAAATAAAATTCTGCGACTTGGGGAATTTTTACTTGACGAAACAGCAAACCGAATCCGAAACTCCATAAAGCAGGATTGATGAATAGAACTTTGATATTTTGCCAAAAGTTGGCAGCATTACCACCAAAACGGGCTGCAAGAGCCACACCCAAACCCCAAGTACCAAACAACGAACCTAATAAATCGTAAAATAATGCCCAAGCAAAATACTCAGTACCATATATTGATAACGCGATGGGATAACCAAGAAAACCAGTATTTCCTACCATTGCCGATAAAATAAAACTTCCCTGAGTCGGGGATTGCGGTACCGTATTTGTAAAATAATGTTGGCATTTTATTGCCACCCAAGCAAAAAATGCTCCTAGTAAAATGGCTAGATAAGCAACTGCGGGTGCAATCAAAACTGCTCCCGATAAATCCGCTTGCCGTAAAAAAGCGACAATTCCTATAGGTATACCTACCCAAAATAGAAACTGAGCTAAGCGAGTTGGAACCGTACTTGGGAGCCTACGTCCCAGGATAAATCCAATTAAGACCAATCCCGACAGCTTAAGGTATAGTTCTAAAAGGTTTGTCAAAACGTTTTAGCAGGAATTGCATATGTAACCTGTAATCTAACAGGTTTCCTTCTCTCCAGTCTACAATCTTTAATGATTACTGAACATTCATCAGGAGTTGAGCCTTGAATAATGAGTTTTCCGAAGAAGTACAAAACTCAACCCCCTCTGAAATTCGCGAAGATATTCCCCAAGCTTTGCGCGATACTCCTGATGCGGTACCCAAGCTAGGTTTAAATCCCTCGTTTTTGGCGATCGCCGGAGTCACGGGTTTTGTTCTGCTGGCTGCAATCAGTGGTTTGATATTTTACCTTGCTGCTCCCAAAAATACTGTTGAGCCGCAACCTGCGCCTAGTGAGACAATTACTCCTAATGCACAGAATAGCGATTCTGTCAAGAAAAAAGCTCTTTTAGGTCATTTAGAATACCCAGAAGCTCCAGAATCAGAAATTGTAGCAATAAATGCCAACGGACGGGTAAGATTACGAGCATCTACGGGTAAAAAATTTGAGCAAATGGTGAAAGATGCCGGGAAAGCTGGTATCAGATTAGTGCCAATTTCAGGGTTTCGCTCGATTCAAGAACAGGAACAGTTATTTTTTAAAGTAGGTGCCAAACGCAACCAAACACCAGCCCAAAGAGCATCAGTTAGCGCTCCTCCCGGACACAGCGAACATCACACAGGTTACGCTGTAGATATTGGTGATGGTGCAGTACCAGCAACGAATCTGAGTGAAAATTTTGAAAATACCGCAGCCTTTAAATGGCTCGAAGCTAACGCTGCTCGTTACGGTTTTGAATTATCATTCCCTAAAGATAATCCCCAAGGTGTAAGTTACGAACCCTGGCACTGGAGATTTGTTGGCGATCGCGATAGTCTGGAGACTTTTTATAAATCAAGGGATATTAAGCCAATTCCCACACCATAATCTTAAAAACTACAAAATATCTCTGTAGAGACGGGGCGTATTGCTACGTCTTTTTCTTCTTCAATATTCTTAAAACCAGATAACTGAGCGAGAAAATAATGGAGCTAAGCGGATTCGAACCGCTGACTTCCTCAATGCCATTGAGGCGCTCTACCAACTGAGCTATAACCCCGCAAAATGCATCTTTAATGATGCCTTAATTCTTAATTGTTTGTCAATACACTTTATTTGAAGAAATTTAACAATGAAATTAATGATAATGATTAAGTAACAAAAAAATTATGATGAAGCTTGTAGTAAGTAGCTCATACAGTCTCCCATCAGAAAGTAAACTACCATCATAGCCGCAGCTGAAGAAGCAACTAACATACCAGCTAGCATCAACGAAAATTCTTTGTCTTCAAAAGCTTTTTCCATTAAGTGTAAAGACCAAGCTACTAACGCTATATCAAAAAATAAAATCGGAATCAACATATTTCTTAAGTTATATTAATTATTGTTAATTTATATTAACATTGTTTCTCAGAACTGTGTTGAACCAATTTAGATGTTGAAAAAGCGAAAATTTTTTCTTTTCAAAGCGAATTTCGGACGGGTATTTTTCGCTCATTTAAGTAATTTTTGATTTGCGCTACACTCAGCTGTCCGTAATGCAAAAGCGATGCTAATAATGCGGCTTCTGCTTGTCCTTCGGTAACTGCGTCATATATGTGTTCGCAGTTTCCCGCGCCACCAGAGGCGATTACCGGAATATTTACAGAGTTTGCGATCGCCTTTGTTAATTCAATGTCATAACCAGCTTGAGTACCATCAGCATCCATACTTGTTACCAACAGTTCTCCGGCACCTCGTTTCTCAAGTTCTTGCGCCCAGTGAAGGGCATCTAAACCAGTATTTTCTCGTCCGCCGCGAATGTAAACATCCCAACCAGAAATATTTGTATCTAACCTGCGTTTAGCGTCGATCGCGACAACTATACATTGATTGCCAAAACGTTCGCTGGCTTGATTAATGAAATCTGGGTTTCGTACCGCAGTAGAATTAATACTAACCTTATCTGCTCCAGCTCGTAACAGTTCTTTAACATTTTCTAAGGTTTGGATGCCACCGCCGACAGTTAGGGGAATAAATACCTGTTCGGCAGTACGGTAAACCACGTCAAGAATGATACCTCTGTCTTCATGAGTGGCTGTAATATCCAGAAATACAATCTCATCTGCGCCAGCTTGGTCGTAAACCTTTGCTAATTCTACTGGGTCGCCAGCATCCTTGAGGTCTACAAAGTTAACTCCTTTTACAACTCGTCCCGCTTTGACATCTAAGCACGGTAAAATTCTCTTAGCTAGCATGATTTCTGAAAATACTCCCATTGTATTAAGCCGGAATATAAATTTTAGAACTGACACGCGCTACTGGACAAAAAAAATTTGGCATCAGTGTTTTTTCGCATTTCCTGCGGCGATGAATTTTTCTTCATTGCTTCAATTTTTTAAACAAGCCTTCACACTATTTATAAGCGGACTATGGCGATTATCTCCTCTAAAAAACAGCCCCAGCCTGAAGAACCGGACAAAGAGCCACGGCAGCGAAAGCAAGTTACGAAAGAATCGAGCGATGAGAATCTTTTGCAACCCCAAGCAGCTATAGATGAAACTGACAACAAGGAAGAGGGTATTCGTCCACAGCGATTTGCCGATTATATTGGGCAAAAAGATTTAAAAGATGTACTCGAAATTGCAATCATTGCAGCGAAATCCAGAGGTGAAGTATTAGACCACCTACTGCTTTATGGTCCTCCAGGGCTGGGTAAAACCACAATGGCAATGATTTTAGCATCAGAGATGGGGGTTAATTATAAAATTACCAGCGCTCCTGCTTTGGAACGTCCCCGAGATATCATGGGATTGCTGATTAACCTTAAGCCTGGGGATATTATCTTTATTGACGAAATTCATCGCCTCTCTCGAATGACCGAAGAAATTTTATACCCGGCGATGGAAGATTATCGTTTAGATATTACTGTAGGTAGAGGTTCGAGCGCTCGTACCCGCAGCATTCCCTTATCAAAGTTTACTTTAGTTGGAGCAACAACCCGCGTCGGGGCTTTGACTTCTCCTTTGCGCGATCGTTTTGGTTTAATTCAAAAACTGAGATTTTATGAAGTTGAAGAACTCAGTCAAATTGTCTTGCGAACTGCTCAATTACTTAAAACTGATGTAAACAAAGATGGAGCCTTAGAAATAGCGCGTAGAGCCAGAGGAACACCGCGTATTGCCAATAGATTACTCAAGCGTGTCCGCGATTATGCTGAGGTTAAATCAACTGGGGAAATTAACGAAGCCATTGCAGCCGAAGCTCTACAATTATTCCAAGTAGATCCCTGCGGCTTAGATTGGACTGACCGCACAATGTTAAGCACCATTGTAGAACAATTTAATGGCGGTCCTGTGGGATTAGATACAATTGCCGCTGCGACGGGTGAAGACACCCAAACTATAGAAGAAGTATATGAACCATATTTAATGCAAATTGGTTACTTACAGCGGACTCATCGTGGTAGGGTAGCAACACCTGCGGCTTACAAGCATTTAGGTTTTAAACCACCAAATGAGCAGTTATCTTTGCTTGGGTAATTGGTAAAAATAGTTAGGAGTTAGGAGTTAGGAGTTAGGAGTTAGGAGTTAGTTTTGTAGAGACGGGGCGTATTGCTACGTCTGTACGGGAGTTAGGAGTGAGGAGGAAATAGGGAACCATCAACTGTCAACTGTCAACTGTCAACTGTCAACTCTCAACTATCAACCATCAACTATCAACTATCAACTAGATGATGAAACTAATCGCAATTTTACTAAGTGTACTTCTAATATTTAGCTGGGTTGAGCCTGTTACTGCTTTAAATCAACCTGCTAATCTGACACAAGAACAATTAAAACAGCAAGATGAGTTTGCAAATCAAGCTTTTGCTGCAACGAATAAAGGTGATTTTGCTACAGCGGAGAAATATTGGACAAAAATTATCGAAGCATTTCCCGATAATGCAGCAGCTTTGAGTAATCGGGGAAATTCGAGAGTTAGTCAAAATAAATTAGAGGAAGCCCTAGCTGATTTTAATAAATCTGTAGAGCTTGCACCTAATGTTACTGACCCTTATTTAAATAGAGGAACTGCTTTAGAAGGTTTGGGAAGATGGGATGAAGCTATAGCTGATTATAATCATGTTTTGGAATTAGACCCTTCGGATGCAATGGCTTATAATAATCGGGGAAATGCTGAAGCTGGTTTGAGAAAATGGGATGAAGCTATAGCAGACTATCAAAAATCAGCGGAAATAGCGCCAAATTTCGCTTTTGCTCGCGCTAATTACGTTCTTGCTCTTTACGAAACTGGTCAAAAAGATCAAGCTATCCGGGAAATGAAAAATATTATCCGTAAATATCCCCAGTTTCCTGATGTACGAGCTGCACTTACTGCTGCACTTTGGGTAGAAGGAGAAAAAGGTGAAGCTGAAAGTAATTGGGTTGCAGCTTATGGATTAGACAGTCGTTACAAAGATATTGATTGGGTGAAAAATGTGCGGCGGTGGCCTGATAGTATGGTAGCTGCTTTGGAAAAGTTTTTGAAGTTGCAGTGATTTAACTTATTTATGATGTTTCAATTAATGTAATGATTATTTTTTTAGAAAAATGAATGCTATTTTTTGTACTGCAAATTATCATTCATCCCGTTTACAATTGCGCTAATCTGTGTATTTATATCCAGATGTGAAATTAGATAAATCTTATTAGTTAAAAGTGCATAAGCTAATAGAAAAATCACCTAAATAAATATTAGGAATTATAAAAAACCGCGCTGGAGTTAAAAGCATCTATCATGACTCATTTTGGTATTATTTGTCCTGGCTCAACTGGTCCGCTTAATACTATGCTTCCCTTGGGACAGGAACTTCAGCAGCGCGGTCATCGCGTTACTTTATGCGGAGGAATCGATACTCAATCAAAGGTAGAAGCTGCAGGGATAGAATTTGTAGCGGTAGGAGAGAAGGAATTTCCACTTGGTTCCACAGCAAAATCATTTGCAAAGTTGGGGGAACTGAGCGGACTAGCTGCATTAAGGTACACAGTTGAACTACTGGAAAATATGGCAATTATAAAACTTCGTGATGCTCCTGGGTTACTCCAAGAAGCAGTTGTCGAAGCTTTGTTAGTAAACCAAGGTTCAATTGAGGGAGGGACTGTTGCAGATATTATTGATATTCCTTTCGTTACGGTTTGCAGTGCAGTAGTACTAAATAGAGAACCTACTATTCCTCCTCAGTGTTAGTTCAAAGATAACAACTTAAATGCGCGACAACTTAATTCAACGACAATCACAGAAGTCGGGTTTTTACGATAAATATCCGTAACATCAAAAACACTAATAAAAACCCGACTTCTTAACCCACGTAGTAATCAAAAATTTACTATTGAACTCACGTTAAGAGATTAGAGTGTACGGTATTTTTTATTTGTCTAAACATAATTTATTTATGCTGAATAATTGTAAATGACAATACAAACAACAGCGTTTATAAAACAATTTAATTTCATACATTAAAATTTTAAAAATCACAATATTTCAGGCATATTTAATAATAAAAAACAGCTATATGTTTATTGTAATACTTATATCTATATACAGATGTATTATACTTCATGTGATTTCATCAGGGTGTAATAAATAAGAATACTCTTTAAACATCCCTAACGAGAGTTTTAGAATATCTTGGTGCATCTATTCTAAATTTTTTATAATCATACGCTGTCAGATTTTATTTCAGAAATTTATCTATTTATATAGATAAACGATATTTTCCTGCGGTTTTGAGAAACTGTTTGTCAAGTAAACTTATATCTTGCACAGAGCCGCATAATTAGCTAAATCATCAAAAATATAAATAAAAATATAACTAATCTAAAGCTGTAGTATTTTTAGTCCATTTTAATGGACTTCTGCTATCAGACTGGGACTTGCAGTCCCAGGCGGATAAAAACGAAGTCAAACAATTAGTAATTATTTTAACGATAGGTTTCTATGGTGCAAGATATGAGTAAACCTTAAATTATCAGGTACGTTAAACGTTTCTTTAAAACACTAATAAATATGATAATTTACGCATAAATTAATCTTTTTCCAACTCTTCAATTTCTATCTTATTGTAAAACACAATACTTAATAAATAGTAAAAATTGATCATTTAAACGCCTTCAAAGTACAAAAGACCAATAATTAATAAGTAAATATATGCGTATTATTAATATCGTAACTTACACATTGTTAGCATTATCTCTACCTCAAATTGCTTTTGCAAACGAGAGTAATGTTAATTCCAATCAAGATGATAAATTACAATCAAAACAAATAATTACTTTAATTACTAAATTAAAAGAAGCTAAGCAAGAAGTTCAACAGCAAAAACAAATTATTCCGAATACTCCCGAATTTGACACTTTTGACAATCATAAATTATCTGCGGAATTTTCCCCAATTAGTACTCAAGCAAAAGATTTACAAATAGAAAATAACTCATCACCTTTAGAAAAACCCCCTACAAGACTTTTTAATTTAGAAACTGCAAATCAACTACCAAAAGGTTCCGTACAGTTTACAGCGGGTAGTCATCAAGCAAATCCCGCAGATAATCGAAGAGGAAATACTGGTTATCAAAATTATTACACTTCCTTAGATTGGGGAACTACAGATAAATTACAGTTAAGTGTTGCGGCACAATTTTTTGATGATCCTACTAAAACTCAAATTAATGGAACATTCCCTAATTTAACAGTTGCGTCTTTCGCACCAAGTGCTAAATATCAAGTATTTCAAAATGAAAAATTGAAAGTAGCAGTAAGTGGTGCGGTTGAATTATTAGAACTTTCTTCTGATCCTGGATTATTTAATACTACAAATAAAAAATCTTCAGAATATTTTGGCATCGGAAAAGTAGAAGTTCCAGTTACTTATAATGTCGATAAAAAACTTCAGTTACACTTCACTCCTGGAGTAGTATTCTATCCCGATAAAGTAAAAGGAGCAGATTTTTACGGCACTTTTGTTAATGTCGGTGCGGGAGTAAGTTGGCAAAGTTCGGAAAAATTAAACTTATTTGCTAATGGTAATTTACCTTTAGGACCTGGTGGTAATACTTTAAATTCTCAAGATAATTCTATTGCTCGTAAATTATTATGGACTGCCGGTACTCGTTATGCAATAAATCCTCGTGCTGGAATAGAAGTTTACGGAACAAATGCATTCGGTGCAACTCCAACCACTAGTCTTTTAAGTTTTATCCCAGATGGAAATGAAGTAATATTTGGTGCTAATGTGAAATATATTTTTGATTTCGGTCAAAATTATGCTTCTAGTTTTGGAAATAAATCAGATATTCCTTTATCTAATCGTGACAAACAATTATTATTAGATGGTTTAACTCTTAGTAGTGCGAGTACTTTATCACCAGACGAAATCAGATTAACTACAGGTTTCACTTCCGGAGGTAATGCTAAATTAAATCTGATGTATGGTTTAGCAAATGATTTACAACTAGAAATTCCCATCGAACAATTTGGAAATGACGATAATCTTTCCAATTCCGAAAGTTTTGGAAATGCAATTAAATTTGGTGCGGGTGCAAAATTAAGATTTTTAAATCAAGCACAAGGAGATCCATTTTCTCTAAGTTTAAAAGTCAAAGGAGTTAGAGATAGTAAACGTCCTAGAGTAGGAACTTTATCTGCGGAAATGCCCATTCTTTATCAAAATGGCAATACAACCGCACTATTTTTTAATCCTAAAGCAGCATTTTATCGACAACAAGAACGCTTCGGTTTAGGATTGGGAATCAATCAAGTTTTATCCAACAAACTACAGTTAATTGCAGAAATAACTCCCGTTTCCGGACATGAATTAATTTGGAGTACGGGTTTACGCTACTTTGAACCCGGAGCCGATTTAGGATTAGATATTTACGCAAGTAATACCAGTGGACAAAATGGAATTGGGGGATTAGTTGCAGATACGAGTACTAATATCGGTTTTAATGTCCATTGGTTATTTAGGTTGTAAAAAAAATTTATATTCTAATTAATAGGGTAAATACTAACTTGTTTTTGGTAAAGCTTAATTCATATCTTGCACCATCAAAACTCCTAACTCAAAATAATTACTGATTGTTTGACTTCGTTCTTACCCGCCTGAGACTGCAAGTCCCAGTCTGATAGCAGAAGTCCATTAAAATGGACTAGAATATTATATTTTTATTGATATTTTTGATTATGTAGTTAATTATGCGGCTCTGTGCAAGATGTTAGTTAAGTCGCAAGTTTATCGATCGCAGGAAAAGTTGTCATCCAACGCTTATTGTCAAAAATTTTTTGGCTTACTAACATCGCTTCTTATTACTCCATATTTTCTATCCATTGCATAGATAAAAGTCTATAAATGGCATAAATTATATAGTTATCATTGCAATTACTCTATGAATTTTCAAGTATAATCACTGACTTTTAGTAATGATAAAGTTTTACTTATATAAGTAATCCAATATTTATGTAATAATTAGCAGTCTGAGGTATATCTTTTTTATATTAAAGGCTGTATTCTATTTTTAACAGCAATTAAATATCTGGAAAACCGACTAAAAAAGGAGTTTACCTGAGTTTATATTGCAGATTGTTACTGTTAATCTAAGTTATCAAAAAAAGCAGAATTAACTGATATTTGCCGATACTTACTTGCTATTAACAGCAGTAGATATTGGTCAATTTTGTAATACCAACTTAACATAAATTGACCAAAAAAAATATCGTGACAAAGTTTTTTAATACCTGATCAAGGAGGAATTACAACGTGGATTTTTTGTCCGATTTCTTCATGCGCTTCGGGGCGCAGTTACAATCTCCGACACTCGGCTTCCTGATTGGTGGTATGATCGTTGCCGCCTTGAGTAGCCGACTGGCAATTCCAGATGCGATCTATAAATTCATCGTCTTCATGCTGCTGTTAAAAGTCGGGCTGAAGGGCGGTATTGCAATCCGCGAGTCTAATCTGGCGGAGATGCTGTTGCCGGCAGCGTTCGCCATGTTAATGGGGATTCTTGTCGTGTTTATCGCACGCTACACTTTAGCCAAGCTGCCGAAGATTAAAGTCGTGGATGCCATTGCGACTGGAGGCTTGTTTGGTGCGGTGAGTGGCTCTACCCTCGCCGCTGGCATAACGGTACTGGAAGGGCAAAATATCGCATACGAGCCTTGGGCTGGCGCACTCTATCCCTTTATGGACATCCCAGCGCTCGTGACTGCGATCGTCTTAGCCAGCATTTATACCAGCAAGCAGCGCGATACCACAGACGAGGCTTTCAGCAAGCAGGAGTATCTCAGCAAGAAGGGCGGTACCTTAGTCAAGTATGGCGGTCAGCAAGACATTACCGCAAGCGGGTATCCCAGCGAGCAGGGCAGTAACACAGATGAGCGGGTTAAAATATGGCCTATTATCAAGGAAAGCCTTCAGGGTTCTGCCCTATCGGCACTGTTACTCGGTCTCGCTCTAGGTCTGCTAACCCGTCCAGAACCTGTTGTTGATACCTTCTACGAGCCGCTCTTCAAGGGTCTGCTTTCGATATTGATGCTGATAATGGGTATGGAGGCTACGGCAAGGCTCGGCGAGCTGCGTAAGGTGGCACAGTGGTACGCCCTATATGCTTTGGTGGCACCGCTGCTGCATGGGTTCATCGCCTTTGGTCTCGGCATGATTGCCCACTACGCCACGGGATTCACCCCTGGCGGTGTCATACTGCTGGCCGTCATCGCCGCCTCCAGCTCAGACATCTCAGGGCCGCCCACTTTACGAGGCGGTATCCCGTCGGCCAATCCCTCTGCCTACATCGGCGCGTCCACAGCCATCGGCACCCCGGTTGCGATCGCCATAGGAATACCGCTTTTCATCGGGCTCGCCCAGGTACTTATGAGCAGCTGAGCCCAGACGGGTCGTGGTCTGCTAGTGTTCCCCTGGAGCGGCGACCAAGGCGGGCGGCTAGATCAGCGCCTGGAACGCGCGGTGCTGCCGTTTTCCTGAGTTATTATGTAGTTTAATGTATACACCACACATTTAGAGGTAATCAACATGACCCAGAAAGCCAGCAAGCTCGTCATCGTCACGGAAAAGGTGCTGCTGAAAAAGATCGCCAAGATCATCGACGAAGCCGGGGCTACAGGTTATACGGTGGTGGACGCTGGTGGTAAAGGCAGTCGCAACGTGCGCTCGTCAGGACAACCAAGCGTTTCCGACAACTTCTCGAACATAAAGTTAGAGATACTCACCCGCAATCGGGATATAGCCGTGAAGATTTCGGATCTGGTCGCAGCGCAGTTTTTCGACGACTATTCGGGCATCGCCTATATTTGTGAGGCGGAGGTACTGCACGCGCACAAGTTCTGACTTCTTCACCCAGCCGATCAAACCCAAAAAGCCGGGGCATGACTCCGGCTTTTTGGTGTCCGTATTTCGTGTCTGCGGGACATTTAATCGTTACGCACACGATGATGTAGGTTAAACTTGACCGGAATGCAAGAATTTCAACAAGAGCCGTTCAGCTGTATATTCTAGTTCTCACGCTCCTATTGGGAATAATACAGAGGCTCTGCCTCAGCATCTATAATTCCCACGCTGAGCCTAGGAACTCCGGTGGTACTAACTCCAAACTCAAACTTATGACTGCGGAAATTCAAACTTCTCCAAAAATTAAATCCCGAAATTCAGGACAAAATTGGTTTCAAGCTTTTGTATTATTAGCACCTGCTGGTATTTGGCTTTTATTATTATTAGTAATACCAACACTGATAATTATTCAGCTAAGTTTTGTCGATGGAATTAAACCCGGAGATATTGTTAATCCAACGGGTTTTGAGAACTATTTGCGTATATTTGATCCAATTAATTTACGGGTAATAAATCGCTCTTTATTTTTAGCATTAGCAACTACAGTAATCTGTTTAGTGTCAGGCTTTCCCGTTGCTTTTTGGATTGCACGAATGGCACCAAAACCTTGGCGAAATCTACTACTTATCGGTTTTATTTTACCTTTGTGGACTTCTTCACTACTTCGTTCTTATGCTTGGATTACGATTTTACGTCCTACAGGTTTACTTAATAGTGTGTTGGCTTATTTCAACTTACCAATTTTAGATTTACTTAATAGTACTAATGCTGTATTAATTGGCATGAGCTATAATTTGCTGCCTTATATGGTTTTAATTTTATACGCTTCCCTAGAAAAACTAGACCAACGTTTGCTCGAAGCAGCATCAGATTTAGGGGCAAATTCTATACAGGTATTTTGGAAAGTAACCGTACCTCAAATTTTACCCGGTATTGCTGCTGCTTCTATGCTGGTATTTATTACGGGATTAGGAGATTTTGTGAATCCGGAGTTACTCGGTGGTGCATCGAGTATGACAGCAGCACGGTTAATTTACAATCAGTTCCTCGGAGCCGCTCAAAACTGGGGATTTGGTTCTGCGTTGAGTACAGTATTAATTTTGCTTGTTAGTATCGCGATCGCGTTTTTAATTAAGTTTGGTGATACTAAAGGCGATCGCTAATTTTTTCGAGAGAGTAAACGCAATTATTAATTTAAATTTAATTTAGTTTTTAACAATCAAAATTTATAGCGGTTTTCACTTGGGTGCAATACAAATTTTACCTCACCCCGCCCTCTTAACCCCTCTCCTTATGAAGGAGAGGGGAAGGGGGTGAGGTTTTAGTGTATTGGACTCAACTAAAATTTGCTATAGATTTAATTTAATTTAATTTAATTTAATTTAATTTTTAACAATTAAAATTTATTTAAAAATCTCAATATTCCAGAACTGTTGAAGAAATCGGAAGAAAATCAAGTAATTTTAGGTACATTGATAGCATCTAGATAATCTGAAATTGTATAAAAAGTTAAATATTGTACGTCTTTAGTTAGAGTACAAAAATCAATTAATAGGTTATGTGTAAAGATGTGAAAGGTTAAAAAGCACACTTAAAGCTTTTCCTTTGACCAATTTTTGATGCAAAATTCATCTGATCGGAGTTTGGGAATGTCAGAATTAATTCAATCAATTTTAGATAGTGAAGAAAAAAGCGATTTTCGGTCATTACTGAGTGATTTACGTCAACAAGAAAACAGTTATTTGCTACGTAATGACATTGTTAATGCTTATAGTGAATTTTGTGCCAAAAATCAAAAATCCGATGAGTTTTATACAGGTTCAAATTTAAGTAAATTATTTTATTATACTCAAGAAATCATTCGAGAAGAATCGAGTTTCTGTTTCATTATCCGTCCGAAAATTGCTTCTCAAGAAGTCTATCGCTTAACAGAAGACTTAAATATTGAGAATATGACGACAAAAGAATTACTCAATGTACGAGACCGTTTTGTAAATAAATACAATCCTCAAGAAGGCGATTTATTAGAGTTAGATTTCGCTCCTTTTTATGACTATTCCCCGCAAATTCGTGACCCGAAAAATATCGGTAAAGGAGTAGAATTTCTCAACCGTTATCTCTCAAGTAAACTATTTGCAGACTCTAAACAATGGCTGGAAAGTTTATTTAATTTTCTTCAACTGCACCAATATAGCGGCGTTCAACTATTAATAAATAGTAGTATAAAATCCCAACAACATCTTTCTCAACAACTGAAAAAAGCCATAGAATTAGTAGCTAATCGTCCGCAGTCAGAATCTTACGAAGAGTTTCGCTTTCAATTACAAACTATGGGTTTTGAACCTGGTTGGGGTAATACAGCTGCTCGTGTTTTAGAAACTTTAAATATTCTCGATGAGTTGATGGATTCCCCTGATCCTCAAACTTTGGAAGCATTTATTTCTCGGATTCCGATGATTTTTAAAATCGTTTTGGTGTCTTCCCACGGTTGGTTTGCTCAAGAAGGGGTTTTAGGTCGTCCGGATACCGGAGGTCAGGTAGTTTATGTTCTCGATCAAGCTAAAAGTCTGGAAATACAACTCCAAGAAGATGCACAACTTGCTGGTTTAGAATCACTAAATGTCGAGCCAAAAGTAATTATTTTAACTCGTCTGATTCCTAATAGTGATGGTACCTTGTGTAACCAACGTTTGGAGAAAGTTCACGGTACTCACAATGCTTGGATTCTCAGAGTTCCTTTCCGGGAATTCAATCCGAATATGACTCAAAATTGGATTTCTCGGTTTGAAATTTGGCCTTATTTAGAAACTTATGCTGTTGATGCCGAAAAAGAACTATTAGCCGAGTTTCAAGGTAGACCAGATTTAATTGTGGGTAACTATACTGATGGTAATTTAGTTGCATTTTTGCTATCGCGTCGTTTAAAGGTAACTCAATGTAATGTTGCTCACGCTTTGGAAAAATCCAAGTATTTGTTTAGTAATTTATATTGGCAAGATTTAGAAGATAAGTATCATTTTTCCTTACAATTTACTGCCGATTTAATTTCCATGAATGCTGCTAACTTTATTGTTAGTAGCACCTATCAAGAAATTGTGGGAACACCGGATAGTGTGGGACAGTATGAATCATATCAATGCTTTACCATGCCCGATTTGTATCATGTGGTAAATGGAATTGAACTGTTTAGTCCCAAGTTTAATGTAGTACCACCGGGGGTTAATGAGAGTTGCTTTTTTCCTTATTCGCGAAAAGAGGAACGTGTTGAGAGCGATAGACAAAGATTAGAAGAAATGCTCTTTACTTTGGAAGATTCGACTCAAGTATTTGGTAAACTTGATGACCCAAACAAATGCCCTTTATTTTCAATGGCACGTTTGGATCGAATTAAAAATATGACAGGTTTAGCAGAATGTTTTGGTCAGAGTCTGGAATTACAAAAGCATTGTAATTTAATTTTGGTAGCCGGTAAATTGCGTGTTGAAGAATCGGGGGATAATGAAGAACGCGACGAAATTATCAAGCTTTATAATGCGATTGAAAAATATAATCTTTATGGAAAGATTCGCTGGTTGGGAGTGCGTTTGTCTAAAGCCGATTCTGGTGAAGTTTACCGAGTCATAGCCGATCGTCAAGGAGTATTTGTGCAACCTGCTTTGTTTGAAGCTTTCGGTTTAACGATTTTAGAAGCGATGATTTCGGGATTACCAACTTTTGGAACCCAATTTGGCGGACCTTTAGAAATTATTCAGGATAAAGTAAATGGATTTTATATTAATCCCACTAATCTAGAAGAAACAGCCAGTAAAATATTAGATTTTGTCACTAAATACAAACAAAATCCGAACTATTGGCATGAAATTTCTCAAGCTGGTATTAACAGAGTTTATAGTACTTATACCTGGAAAATTCACGTTAATAAGTTGTTAAGTTTAGCGCGAATTTATGGCTTTTGGAATTTTACTTCTAAAGAACAACGAGAAGATTTGTTGCGCTACCTTGAATCATTATTTTACTTAATGTATAAGCCCAGAGCGCAACAACAACTCCAACAACATCAATATCGCTAAATGGCTAAATAATTGTTTATATAATGATCACAGACTCGGCTAAATTCCCTCTAAAGCTTCTTTGCCAAGGATAAACTGGCTGGTTGCTATAATAATTCGGGATTTCCATCGGGTCTCTTTTTGTATGGAATGCTGCGTATCTGGTCAATTCTTGCCAAGTTCGAGGTCCAACTATCCCATCTGCTCCTAATCGGCGATGTTCTTGAAAGGCTTTGACTGCTGTTTCTGTAAATACATCAAACCTCCCAGTTATTCCTACATTGTAACGATTGTAAGTTAACAGCGTTTGCAAAACTCGCACCGCATCACCACTGTGTCCATAACGCAAAATTGGTAGCTGTTCACCTCGATAATACTGAGCTAATAAACGTTGCTCTAAATTGTCATCTGTCGTTTGTGGTATATCCCATTGTTCTCTAGGAGTAAGTCCGAGACTTTTCTCTGAGAAAGTTAAAGATTTGTCATTCATCGAATAGTCTTTTAATACAGCAGAAAAATTAAAATTCTCTTTTCTCTCCAGCCAGTTGATTGAACTATAAGAACTTTGCCAGGGACTTTTGCTTAGGGTAGTATTGGGTATTTTTTGATACTTCACTTTCGACGCGGACAAGTTGGGTTTATCACTAGTCTGAGCCATAGAGCCAGGTACACGCTGATTTATCAAACCTTGCTGAGCCTTCTCTAGATTGATTGTAAATACAGTTGATAATGTAGGCAGAAACAGTTGCCCCTGCGTTATCAAGGTTGCTACCAGCAAACCCAGTACGGTCATCTACTTGACCTCCTAATACCTACACTACTTATGACACGATCATAAGGTTACACCCGGAAATTCTCTTAAGGTAGATGTAGCCTATATTACTTTTATTTAGACTCATTTAACGGTATGATGCAAAGTATTTCCCACGACATTATTTTTACCTTGTCAATTCTTGCCAAGTTTGTAGTCCAACTACACCATCTATAGTTAAATTCCGCTTAGTTTGGAAAGCTTTTACCGCAATTTCTGTAAGAGCGCCAAAATTTCCATCAACTCTAATGGGATAGCCATTGACTAATAACAGTCGTTGCAACACTCTAACGGATAAGCCGGAAGAACCAAAACTCAAGATTGGTAAGTTTTGATTGTAGCTACTAGAAACCCTTCCTGAATTAACTTGTCTTGGTTGTTTGAAACCTCCTGCTTGGATATTTTTGAGTTGAGGAGTATTTTGTATTCCGTCAGCCAAACTAGATGGAGAAGTTGAAGGCAATATAATTTTATTAGTTGTAGTTGCTTGTAGCGAATTATTTTCTAAAGATTGTTTTAAAATAATTGGCTGTTTTTTTACAGAAATATAACGTCTTTTTAAGTTACAACAATCAACAGATTCAATTCTATGTCTAATTTTTTTAAGTACATTTTCATTTTTTTGTAAACTTAGTTTTGAAGCAATTGGAATTACATTTGATTGAATAAATTCTGGTGGTGTAATCCGAGCAGGAGTGATTAAACCAGTTGATTGAATAAGATTTGATTCTTTAACACTAAAATCAAGCTCGACTGCTGTTTGATTAAATAAATAAGGCACAGATGGATGTCCTGTTGTAAGGGCAGTCGTTATCAGCAAGCCAATATCATTCATGGTATTTCATTTTACTAATACCCATATTTTCTTTACACAGAGTTTCCTACTGTTCTTCCGGAAAACTGCGTACTTGTACTTAAAAAACAAGTCACTCTCCGTTTTTATTTGCAATTAATCCCACGGATGAATCTGAAATTGAAAAATTTCAGCACCTTCGCATTTTATGACAAATGAGGATGATCAAAAAGTTCTCTAAGTCAGAAAGAAACTCTCTTACTTTTAAACCCAAACTCCTGACATTCCTCCTAGGGTGCTAAAGCGCATTTAGCTAAAACCGAATCAATTGTTCGTGGGAGAACTTTTTTTGCACGCTACCGAAGTCATAGCGTAGTCTCCTTAAAATTTAAATTTTAAAATTTAAATTTTGAATTTGAATTTAAATTTAAATTAGTTTGGTTATTCTTGTCAAAAACAGGAATGGCTCTACTGTACCTTGATGCGCGTCAGATAGATGCAAGCGCGAATATAAATCAAACATTTTTCTCTATATTAAGAATGCAAAATACTAAAAATTCAAACACAAATACAAACGATATGGATTTTTTAAACTTCATGTTTACCACTCGCTTTAAACTCAACATCTGAATTTTATGAGTATTTGTGTAATTGTAATCTGCAACCAACTTACAGAACTGTAATTCCTGTTACCCACTACAAAATCTGTCACAATCTATCTTGAATTTACAAAAAATAGTGCTTGACAATATCTTTTATACTTGCATTTTACTTTCTGTCAGAAAATAATCTACAAGATAATCCCAAAGTATTAGGCAAATAAACTTACCATTAAGTACATAGATGTAATTCTGATAAATTAGTGCCTGAAATTAATAGATACACGAATATAAACATTAAATCTCACTTCTAATTCTTTTCTTCCCTTGGTAAAGGGATGCCGTAGTCAAGGTGAGGTATTATATCTAATCACCTCCATATCTGACACGTTTAACTTTTGATTTTGTAGCTCATTTAACTACAAAAATATTTAGTTTAAGTGCAAATACTAATTAAAAGGATTTATAAATTAAGAAAATATTTATCACAGTGTTGTCAAATTTTCTAAGTTTTTTAAATTACTTTAAATCACCGTGTTATTCACGTAATTAATCCAAATGTTCGCAAATAAATTAGTAAACTGTAACATTTCTCAGCCCAGACTAAACTTAACTTTCAAGCAAACTGATTAACAAAACTTTGGATGTAAAGGGAGAATCGCGACGCAAGATTTTAATTAGATAAATAATTTGATGAAATTGCTGCATTTTTCCGCAATCGCGATAATATTCAGCAGCTTGCAGAAAATCCTCCCAAGCTTGTTGTTGTTTACCATCTTTATAAAGAGCGAAACCTCTGCCAACGTATGCTGCACCTTGGTTGCGGTTGCGTTGAATTGATTCGCTAAAATCAGTAATCGCTTGGTGATATTTTTTTAGCTCGCGAAAAGCATAACCCCGATTGCAATAAAAACTTGCATCTGCGATATCATTTGAAATTGCTTGAGAAAAATTAGCGATAGCTAAGTCAAATTCTTTGAGTTGTAGATAAGTTACACCCAATTCGTTGTGTATTGTGGCAATATCATGAGTATTTATTCGAGATATCAATTCTAAGGCTTTTTTATAGTCGCTGATGGCTTTTTGATAGCTTTCTTGCTCAAAATATGCCAAACCTCTATCGTAATAAGCTCGGAAGTCTGAAGGGTAAGTCGTAAGAAAGTAATTAAAATCCGCGATCGCTGCTGCGGTTAAGTGTAACTTATAATACGCAAACCCGCGATTTAGATAAACTTCAAATAACTGGGAATTTTGTTCGATGGCTGTATTACAATCGGCGATGGTGTGCTGATAATCTGATAAATGTAAGTAAGCAAAACAACGATTGTAATAAGCTTTAGCGTAATTAGGATTAATTTCAATTGCTTGAGTAAAATTATCAATCGCTGCGGTGTATTTATTACTTTCGAGTTGTGCTACTCCTAATTGAAATAACTCCAATTCTTTTGAGCCACCCTGGTTTAATGCCAAAGCCTTAGTTTGAAATGAAAATACCATTAGTATAATAACCACAACCAAACTGAGAAAGATTTGGTAAAACCTATTCATAATTAATCAAAAATAATGGGTTGGGGAAAAAGGCTAATACATAATTAATGGTTAATAGCAATTATTTTCGTACTAGTTTATACGAAACAACCACTATTAACCACTAAATTTTCTAATAATATTTATCAGAATTTCAAGCTAAATTTTTACCAACCTTTATCAGCGCTCGCTAAAACATATTCAGCAAGCTGTTCAATTTGTTCGCTAGATAAACGTTTGCCAAAAGCAGGCATTGCATTCTTACCATTCGTTACCTGATAAACAATTGCCTCTTTAGAATACATATCGTATTTTTCCAGAGCTTCTTTTTTCAAGGTTTTCTGTGCATTAACTAAATTTCCTCCACCTACATGACAAGCGGCACAATTTTGTGTGAACAACTTAGCACCTTGCTCATGAGAAACAGCCATAACCACTGGTTGTACTACTGATTCTTGTTTTTCCATAACTTCTACAACAGCAGGCTTTTCTTCAGTAACTTGAGCAATTTCAACAGGCTCAGTAACTGTCTTTGTTTTCTCAACAACTTTTTTTACTTCTACAGGTGCAACTTGTTCAATACTTGGAGCAACTGTTGCTTGAGTTTCCTCACCACAAGCATAGGTGAAAAACAATAAAGGTATCACCAAAAACACAATAGATAGTATTTTTTTCATAGATTTTTTTCCTGTAATCAACCCAACCTTATTTACCTTTTGCACAGTCCAGCTTATCGTTAAATATACTGAGATTAAATGACAAGAATATACAAATATCAAAAAAGCTAAATATCAAAGTAGTAAAATCAACAGTTGATAATTGTCAATTAGTAATTACCCTCCCATTTCCACCTTTTTAGCAAAGAGTTTACAGGTTGACAAACATAGTCATAACGACTACGCTTAAGGAGTTGAATTTATATAGTTTTATTTATGTTGCCTAACAAAGAAGGACAAAAAGTTCCTAACGTCACATTCCGAGTTCGCGAGAACAATGATTGGAAAAATATCACCACAGATCAATTATTCAAAGGTAAAACTGTGGTTGTGTTTTCTTTGCCTGGAGCGTTTACTCCAACTTGTTCTTCAACGCACTTACCAGGATATAACGAACTGGCTCCAGTTTTTAAAGAAAATGGCGTAGACGAGATTATTTGTATTTCGGTAAACGATTCCTTCGTAATGAACGAATGGGCGAAAGATCAAGAAGCCGAGAATGTAACTTTAATACCCGACGGTAACGGTGAATTTTCGGATGGAATGGGAATGTTAGTTGATAAAACCGACTTAGGTTTTGGTAAGCGTTCCTGGCGTTATTCCATGCTTGTCAAGGATGGTGTAATTGAGAAGATGTTCATCGAGCCAGAAGAGCCAGGAGACCCCTTCAAGGTATCCGATGCAGATACAATGCTTAAGTATATTAATCCCCAAGCTGCAAAGCCCCAAGGCGTTTTCATGTTTTCTAAAGAAGGTTGTCCTTTCTGCGCTCGTGCCAAGGAGATACTTAAAAATCAAGGCTTAGTTTACGAAGAAATTACCTTAAACAAAGATTTCAATACTCGTGGTTTAAGAGCTGCCACAGGTGCAACTACAGTTCCTCAAGTGTTTATCGATGGTAAATTAATTGGAGATTCGGAAGCTGTAGCTGCACACTTTGGGGTTAAATAAACCTTCTAGCTTCTAATAAGAATCGAAAAATACGGAGACGTTGCCGGGCGTAACGTCTCTACATGATTTTCCCTGGATTGATTAATCTTAATTTTTTCTTAATTTAGTTAAAAATATCTGTTTCAACAGATTTAATTTTTTCGTAAATGTGTTAAACAAGTGATAGTGAGTGGAAAATATTAACAAAAATTGATGCTTGATTTAAATACAATAGCCGAGTTTTCCCGCAACCACTGTGTAACTATTTGTGCCTTTTTGGTTCCAGCAAATCTAATCACTACATTGTCAACAATTGTTCTTGCTGCGCTTCATCGTCCATTATCTCAAGTTGTGCAATCAGCAGCAATTGCTAGCTTTTTTGGACTAACAATGATTTTTCACGTTTATACGTGGTTCATGATTGGTGTTGTACGGCTTCCTACTTATATTTTGTTGTGGTTGGCAATTATCTGTTTATTCAGCAATTTAGCGGCAATTTTATTTCAAATGCGTTACATTCGGGCTTATTATTTTACTGAAAATAGATAATCAGGTCTGCATATTAGAGCTTAGAGTATAACTCCTAATTCCGGTGGTACTAACTCTAAGATGCAGACCTTTATTAAGCTGCTGATTTGCTCAAATCCTCTCGTAACTGACTTACGACTTGATCGAGTCCGACGGAATGAGCTGCTTTGAATAAAATGCGATCGCCATCTCGGAGGTATTGCTTTAAGCCAGTTGTTAGTTCATTGTGGGTGGAATAGCATTGGACGGGAATGCCTTTAGCACTGTTGGCTATGGCTTGTGCGTCCTTACAGTTAACCAATACCATCAAGGCATCTAAATTTAGAGAGCGTACTGTTTCCCCAACCAGGTGATGGAGTTGCTCGGATTTATCTCCAAGTTCTTTCATGGCACCCAATACAGCAATCCGTCGCTTTCCTGGAGTTTCCGCTAGTAAATTCAACGCTGCGACCATAGCTTCTGGTGCAGCATTATAAGTTTCATCTAAGATTACCACATCGTTGAGCAAGGTAAATTGTTGCGATCGCCCCGACGGCATATTTACCGCGACACCATTTTTAAAACAATTCCAATCAATACCTAAAACTTGAGCAACTGCTAAAGCTGCCATGTAGTTAGCGGCAATATGTCTTCCCGGCATTGGTAAGGGTAAACGTAAACCAGCGATTTCCAAAGTATAATTATCAATTAATTTACCGTGGATATCTCCGCCGGTGAAACCAAAACTAATAACTTTACCTTGCCAAACCTTCGCTGCCGTTTCCATCAAAAGTGGATTATCGTAATTGAGAATTGCGATGCCATCAGCAGGCATTTCTGCTAAAACTTCACATTTAGCTTGAGCGATAGCTTCTTCTGAACCAAGTAACTCAATATGAGCAGTTCCGACGTTAGTAATTACAGCAATAGTCGGACGGGTAATTTGGGTGAGTTCAGCAATTTGCCCCATTCCCCGCATTGCCATTTCGATAACTGCGTAATCGTGTTCTGGTTCTAATTCTAAAAGAGTTTTTGGTACGCCGATTTCATTATTGAAATTAGCATAAGTTTTATGAACTCTTCCTTGAGTGCTTAAAACTCCGGCAATTAACTCTTTGGTTGTAGTTTTACCTACTGAACCTGTCACCCCAATTATCGGTATTGAAAATTGATTGCGCCACCATTCAGCGATTTTTTGATAAGCTTCAAGAGTATTTGTAACTTGCAATACGGGAAATTGCGGATTGTCGTATTCAAAATCAACAATTGCAGCGGGTGAACCTTTTTCAATTGCTGTCGCGACAAACCTATGTCCATCAAAGTTTTCACCACGAAAAGCGACAAATATTTCTCCGGGCTTAATAATTCTACTGTCTGTTTGTATACCAATAAATGATTGTGCAAGTGCTGTTTCTGATAGATTTACACAAGTAGCACCAAGCAATTCAACTAGTTGTTTGAGGGTGGCAGAACAGGGCATAATACCGGGTGTGTGGGATTAGGAAAGTTAATTTATTTAGTTCAATAATTATCGAACCGTTTGCAAATAATAGAAATAATAGAAGCAAACAAAGTTCTCTAATCCTATAGTTCTTTTGGGAAAAATATAAAGTACCGAATTTAACATTTTTACATATAGTTGGCAGATTAGATAAAAATATCCTCAGTAAAATGTACCACCACAAGTTGATACTCATGATGGCACATTCAAAAATATGGTTATTCAATTGGATTTATCAAGTTCGTAAATTTTTAATTCCTCCTCTGCTGCTCTAACCACCCATTGATTAAGAAAAATATTAAATTTTGATTGGAAGTCGTGACTATCCGCGATTTTTAATAAACATCACTTCGATGATTTTTTCACCTACCTCGCTTTGAATACGCAAAGCTTGATACAACTCCGTTAAAAAATCTTCTTCTTCGGCAAGGATACCATCAGCCAAAACTAAATCCGTAGCTATTGCAAAGGCTGCTTCTCTCAAATCCTCCTCCATAGAATCTTTAGCAGAATCAAACAAGCCATTTACGCCTTCGTGTCGAATAATACCTGACAAGATATTAAACATCGATACTATTTCATCCTTGGAGTAGCTTTTAAACAGCTTTAGATGAGACAGCGCTTGATAAATTTCATCGGCTTGTTTTTGTGAAAGATTACCGTCTGAAGCAACTGCAATTAAAGCAATTGCGGTAAAAGCTTCTGCTGGGTTCAGTGCGTTTTTTACTCCACCTTGAGAACCGGATGCCCTATCAAATAGACTCATTACAACTTATTCCTTAAATAGGGTCTTTTTAGTAGTGTATTTACTTAGACTTTTAAATCTTGGTAAATATTCATACCATTAAGACTGGGTAAGTATAGTGTTCCCAAGTTTAGTGTCAAGCGAACACTTGCACCCAGCTTTTTTGAGAAAAGAATATTTTGTTTGTGTAGTGTTAGCGAAAATTCTTTGAATAAGGATGATGTCCGCTTGTTTTGTCAATTGTCCCGATTACTACCAACCCAATTCCGGATGTAGCGAGCAACAACGTTATCGATGCTAAGAAGGCTTTTACAAATATATGTAGGGCTTCGTCGAAGAAAATGTAGGTGGTCATAGCTTTTATTTCAACTAAAAGGGTAACTAGTACTATTGAATTCTCCAGCTTTTGGCGTTCTATTTCCGCAGAGAAAACACTTATATTGGTATCTTAACAAAACTTAAGCATTCCAACTGATACTGTTATAACATTTTGTTTTTAAAGATTAGATGAGTTTTTGTCAGGATATTATCTAATTTTGTTTTATAGAAAATTGATTTTTTAATCTAATTGTCATTAATTACGTAAATTGATCATGAAAACTTAGTAAACTAATTTACAGCACATCACATCCAAGCAATTGGAAAGCGATAATATCAAGCTGAAATAAACAGATGGGAATCTAGTTTAATTTATGTATTTTAGGAGTATAAAAAATGAAATTAGCCAAAGACTTAATTAGTAAAATATTTCAAGAACAGGTGACACCGCAGCATTTATTATTAAAAATAGAAATGATTAGCGATCGCCTTTTGCTTAAATCTATATCATTGGCGTATAAAAAACAGATTTTTGAAACTTTTACTCAAGAGATTACAACTTATATGTATCCTCGTCCAGCTAAAAATATTGCTGAAACAACATCATTCATCAAAAACTCTCTGGAAGGGATGAAAAATGAACATGAATTAATACTAGTAATTTTAAAAAAAGACTCTGAAGAATTTTTGGGTTGTGCTGGAATTCATTGCATCAATAGCCAACACCCAGAATTTGGGATTTGGTTGAAAAAAGCAGCCCATCATAACAGTTATGGTTTAGAAACAGTCGTAACCATGAAAAATTGGTGTGAAGAAAACTTAGATTGCGAATATTTTACTTATCCCGTAGATCAAGAAAATTATCCCAGCCGCAGAATACCGCAAAAATTAGGTGGAGAAATCATCCGAACTTATCAAAAAAGAAATTTAAGCGGTAGAATTTTAAACATAGTTGAATACAAAATCCCGAAGTCAATTATCAAGGAAAAATGAACGATTATCACTGATTATTTATCATGCTTGAATTTATAACTCTTAACTCCTAACTCATAACTCCGGTTAAGAACGAGATAAAACTAATAAAAAACAAATTAAGAATAAACTAATTATTAATAATAAACTTTGATTGCGTTTTATCCAATTATTAATGCTTACATTCACCCTTGGTTTTTGATTTTGAGAAAGTAAATCTAAATTGCGTTCTTCTAAATTTTGGTAAAGAATACATTCCTTAGCGTAGGGACGTTGGGGATAGTTACAAGTATCGTCAGCGTGATAAGTACAGGTGTCACAAAGATATTCATCCCTCCCCGCAGCTTGATGTAAAGGAATTCCGGGATGTCCATAAGCTTTAAGCTGAGTACGACAAAAAGGACAGGTGACAGCCTGTGAGTTTATCGTTTGTTTGCAGCGAGGGCAAGTTGTTTCCACAGTCTATACATAATAACGTTAAATATTTTAATTTTAGCCGAAGGGAGAAAGCAGTGAGCAGTTATCAATTTCTTATTCCCCACTTCTCATTGCTTGGATTTCTGTTCTTAATGCTTTGATTTCTGCGTGTAAAGCAGTAATTACATTTCTTCCTCAAGAAAGCGATACAAACACCTTTGGGAAGATGCTTTTCGATAGATATTTTTAGTATCAATGGATAACTAATCCGTTACATCCCGCTAGAAGGAGAATTTTGATGAGTTTAAAACAGATTTGGAGGTTATTAAAGGAAACATTTAAAGAATGGAATGATGATAAAACTTCTCGTTTGGCTGCTGCTTTGTCCTATTACACAATTTTTTCCTTAGCACCATTGTTAATTATTGCGATCGCGATCGCAGGTGCTGTATTTGGAGATGGGATTAATTCCGGGGTTTGATTTTTTATGGCAAGTAGCTAACTTTATGATTTCTTTTGCAGTTATTACCTTGTTGTTTGCTTTAATTTATAAAGTAATGCCGGATGCCAAAATTGCTTGGAACGATGTCTGGATTGGTTCGGCTATGACTTCATTATTATTTGTAATCGGTAAATCTCTTCTGGGTTTATATTTGGGTAACGGTAGTTTTGGTTCGGCTTACGGTGCTGCGGGTTCGTTGATAGTACTTTTAGCTTGGATTAACTATGCTGCTCAAATCATCTTTTTTGGTGCCGAATTTACCCAAGTTTATGCAAGTAAATATGGTTCTCACATTGTTCCAGATCAAAACTCCATGAAAGTACCCGAAATAGAGCGAGCTAAACAAGGAATGAAACGGAGAAATTCTCCTAGAAAAACTTAATTACTTGTAACTAATGTAGAGACGTTACGCCCGGCAACGTCTCCCGTATTTTGGCTTTTACTGAATATATAGTGGTTTTTACTTGGATTTCATAAAAATAATCAAAACGCGCCTATATTAGTAGCGCTTGATTTTGATGATTTTTATAACTGATGAGTATTGAAATAAATTATCCGCCAAAGCTAAAAGCTATCAGCATCCATGCTCCTCATGCCTATGCTATATGTTTAGGAATCAAAAAAGATGAATATCGATCACAACCGACAAATCGTAGAGGATGGGTTTTAATCCACGCTTCTCAATCCAAACAAAGTGACGATTATTTTGCTGATTATGGCATCGAGCCGACAAAAGTCAAACGTGGTGCGATTATTGGCGCAGTCAAAATCATTAATTGTGTTGGTTTTTCAGGAGATTATGCTTATCAATTGGCTAATTCTATCAAGTTTAGCCGTCCTGTAGAAGGAGTCAAAGGAAAACAAGCAATATTCTGGGGAGCAAAAACAGATGTCGAAAAAATAGCTTTTACTTTGGCATCTGAACAAATACGAGAGTATTTACTTAAAGACAGTTGAAAAACTTGTGCACCAAAAGATGAGATTAAGCAGGATATGGAGCCGTTTTAATTCCGCTGGAGGGATTAGTTTTGGTTTCAACAACGGGAATCTTGGAGACGTTGCATTGCAACGTCTCTACATTGGTTATTTGTGCCGCGATTAATGCGATGGCGAAGGCTTATCGCGTTTTAACTCAAATAAGGACGAGCTAACATAAAGCTGGAAATTGATTTAGAATCAACTGGTTCCCCTTGTAAAATCGCTTTCTCTAATTCTGCGGGGGTGAAAAACAAAACTTCGATGTCTTCATCTTCATCTAATTTTGGCGGTACTTCTAATTTTTCTAAATCCTCTGCTAGATATGCGTAAATTATCTCATCAGAATATCCCGGTGCCAGGAAAAATTCTCCTAATTTCTGCCATTTGTTAGCACGATAACCAGTTTCTTCTTGTATTTCGCGCTTGATTGTATCGAAAGGAGTTTCCGAATCTTCTACCGTACCTGCGGGAAATTCTAACAGCCTTCCACCAACTGCGAAACGATACTGACGCAACAGGATTAATTTACCTTCTGAGGTTACGGGAATCGCTAAAGCACCACCAGGATGACGAACACATTCCCAATCTCCTTCCGCTTTGTTGGGTAAGCGTAAACGATTCACTTCAAAATCAAACTTGCGTCCTTTATACAATAAACGCTGCTTTAATAACTGCGGTAGTTCTCTGCCTAATGCCATAGTTAGTTTTTTGAAAGTACCAATTGCAACGCCAATAATTGATTTTTGATTGGCTTTGTTGTAACTTATAACCGTAAAAATTAGTCGCCTGTAAACAGGCATACATCAGAACAGTCTACATCTTTAACAAGGTCTTTTATTACACGTTTACTAACTGGTTCTACCCAATCCGGAGCAATTTCTGCTAGGGGAACTAATACGAAAGCTCGCTGTATCATTCGCGGATGGGGAATTTGTAGAGTCGGGGTATTTAATATTAAGTCATCGTATAATAACAAATCTAAATCTAAAGTCCGCGCTCCCCAATGTTCTTTTCTTTCCCGTCCAAATTGATTTTCAATTTCTAATAAAATTTGTAACAGTTGGAAAGGTTCTATATCTACATATACGCTGATGCAGCCGTTTAAATAATCTGGTTGTGGTGGCCCTACAGCTTTGGTTTTGTACAAATTTGATTTTGCCTTAAGTGTAATGCCTGGAATTTGACATAAAATTTTTACAGATGCTGATAAAATTGCCCGTGAATCCCCCATATTACTACCAAAAGCAATAGCGCTAATATGCACACTATATATCTCCCGAATACAAACAAATATCAGGTCTTATGGTAAATTAATTAATGTTACTGATAGTAAGTATTAATAAATACAAAATTTTTGCAAAGAATCTAGATATCAGGTTGTAAAATATTGAATCTATTATTTAAATATAAATTTAAATATTTAAAATATTTATATCCATAGGGTATTATACTAACACGGTTATGGGCCAACAATCTGAGACGCTTTTCGTGGTGGTTAAGTTGCAATTAGTCGAAGCGAGGAACTAACGTGGCGAAGTTTACCTCTTGGTTCAGGCAACGAGCAGAGAAGTTGAGTAATGGAACCAAAAACAAGCTGAGTTCTCAATCAGATCAATCTGTTAATCAGAACTCAGAATCAATCACAAAAGATACGCCGCCAACAGAATTAGTTGGGGCTGGTAAAAATGAAGATTCGCAGTTGATTGCTAAAAAATTGTCGCCTCCGGCTCATTGGGTTGAAGCGGAGCGTACAGAATTAACTACAGAATCATCACCAACAAGTTTAGGCGGAAAAACACAGCAATTTTTCGGTAAAGCTAAAAAAGTTACAGCCAAAGTATTTGACAAACTTCCCGGTAAAGGAAAACCCCTTTATCGTCGCTATTGGGTTTGGGCGACTTTAGGTGTTAGCGGTGGAATAATTGCTGTTAGTTATGGTGTATCGTCGATAGATAAAACGTTGCCTTCTCGCGAGCAATTGAACGCTGCTTCTAGAGAGCGAACCCTGACAATTAAAGCTGGTGATGGGACAATTTTGTATCAGCAAGGTGAAGCGACAAGAGAAAAGTTAAATATAGAAGAAATACCCGATAAACTACAAAAAGCATTTATCGCTTCCGAAGACAGAAGATTTGCTCAACACAGCGGAATTGACATTCAAGGAATTTTACGGGCGGTTACGAGCAATTTGCGATCGCGAGGAGTTGTACAAGGTGGAAGTACCATCACCCAACAGTTAGCGCGGATTCTATTTTTAAATCGCAATAAAACCGTCAATCGCAAATTACAAGAAGTTCGTTTAGCGCAGAAATTAGAGCAAGAATTAACTAAAGACCAGATATTAGAAAGATATTTGAATCTAGTATATTTAGGTTCCGGAGCTTATGGTGTCGCCGATGCAGCCTGGGTTTATTTTTCCAAGCCAGTTTCGGAATTAAGTTTAGGTGAAATCGCAACAATCGCCGGTTTAGCGCCTGCTCCCAACGTTTTTTCACCCGTAGAAAATCCCCAATTTGCTAAACAACGGCGCAACTTAGTATTACAACGGATGTTAGAAGATGGATTTATTACAGTTGCCGAGAAAGAACAAGCAGCCTCAGAACCCTTAACTGTGAAAGCAAGTTTACCCAAGCGACTGCAAATCGAAGCACCATATTTTATCACTTTCATTCAGAAAGAACTGCCTAAATATATTGAAAAAGATGTTTTAGAAGGGGGAGGATTAGTAGTAGAAACCACTCTTAATCCTACTTGGCAGAAAAAAGCAGAAGCAGCAGTAGACAAAACCTTACGAAATGAAGGACGCTGGCAGCGATTTAAACAAGCAGCAATGGTTTCTATAGATCCTCGCAATGGCGAGATTAAAGCCATGGTTGGAGGAAAAGATTTTGGTCAAAATAAATTTAATCGCGTTACCCAAGCCCAAAGACAACCAGGTTCTACATTCAAAGGATTTGTTTACGCAGCAGCAGTAGCAGCCGGGAATAATCCCCTTGACGGTTATTTGGATTCACCAATAGTAATTGATGGTTACGAGCCAAAAAACTACGATGAAGGCTTTCGGGGTTGGATAAGTATGAGAGATGCTCTTACCAAGTCAATTAATATTGTCGCGGTGAGAATATTAATGAAAGTAGGATATCAACCAACTATTGATCTAGCTCACAAGATGGGGATAAAATCCGAAATCAAGCCCGTTATTTCCATGGCTCTGGGTTCCAATGAAGTAAATTTACTAGAATTAACCAGCGCTTACGGTACCTTTGCTAACAAAGGAATGCACGTAGAACCCCACGGGATTACCCGCGTTCTCAACCGTAACGGTGAAGTAGTTTGGTCATCAGATTTCAAAGGCAACCGAGCATTAGATGCAGATAGCGCCGCCATTACAACCTGGATGCTACAAAACGTAGTCACATCCGGAACAGCTACCCGCGCCCAAATCGGTCGTCCAGTGGCAGGTAAAACAGGCACCACCGATGAAGTTAGGGATTTATGGTTTATCGGCTTTATTCCTCAATTAGTAACGGGTGTATGGCTGGGTAACGACAACAACCAACCAACCAACGGCGACAGTACCACTGCTGCTTACACTTGGCGACAATTTATGAAGGAAGCCACTGATGGAATGCCCGTTGAAAAGTTCCCCGAACGACCCAAATTAACCGCCAGGAAAGGTAGTATCAAAGCACAGCCAATTAAACCCAAAAGATTAGTCACCAAGGCGATTCCTAAAACAGAAGACGACTCCACCAACGAAGATTCCGCAAATACAACCAACAGAAATTCTTCAGGGCGCAGAAGTACTCGCAGAAGAAGAACTACTACTAATACTAATACCGAAAGCAATAACAATAGTCCAACCAGGAGTACAAGAACTCCTCGTAGAAGAACAACAAGTACTTCTCAAACCCAACAGCAATCAACTACTCCGACACGCCGCCGTCGCAGCGTCAATTCAAATTCATCTTCGGGTTCATCTTCGGGTTCATCTCGTAGTCAACGGCGCAGAAGAAGCACCCAACCAAGTTCTTCTCCTAGGAACAGTTCATCATCTCCCCAGAGAAAGCGTCCCTCATCACCAGCAAAGTCTAAGCAGCCTTCCGCACCCGCTACCAAAAAACAATCTGCTCCTAGTTCATCGTCCGGTTCATCACCTTCTTGGCGCGAGAGACTCAGACCAGGTTCATCGGAATAATCAGTGATTGGTACAAAGCAACGCAGGGCAGAGGAGGCGTTGGTAATACAGTCCGTCTCCTCAAATTTGTATAGAGATTTGTATTTGTATTGATAATTCACATAAAAATAACCTGCTAATTAATTTGATAAAATTTTCTTAATTAATAATTGTAGTTAATAATTAATATTTAGTGCTGCGATTTTGGTCTAAAGAAACATCCGGGTCTGGTGCATAATAAGGACATGAATTATTCTCTAGACCACTAGGAAACTTTTGACAAACAATAATATTACCCTCTTGACTACTCCCGTGGCTGAAAGCCGACGGGATTCTAAAAAGTTGCTCCACGACGGGTTAAAACCGCGTCGAAGAGCTTTTTTTAGCTGTCACCCAAAGATTTATCCGGGTGGGACGAGTCAAAATGCCCCTACACAGTCGGTCAAGATTTAGCCCTAACGTTCTGCTTACTTTGCGGATGATATTACCGCTGCCATTTGCATCTGCATTGATATACCATTTGTTAGCAGTTCTGTACAAACCGCGCTTTGTTCTTTTTCCTGATGGTTTCCAATCACTGGGTTTCTCGGTTGAGTCGATGGTCCGTATTATCTCCCGCACCTCTGTGTTAGAACCGTGCG
>JACYMD010000018.1 GCA_015272215.1 Rivularia sp. T60_A2020_040
CTATTCCCTTACATTCTAGCTGATATAATATCTAAATTTTCTTGCGTTTACCCTGGGTATTACAGCTTTAATTGTTGCCTTTATGTGTTGGTTCTTTTTGAAGGAACCAGA
The DNA here is from genome assembly GCA_015272215.1 of Rivularia sp. T60_A2020_040. GTDB lineage: Bacteria > Cyanobacteriota > Cyanobacteriia > Cyanobacteriales > Nostocaceae > Rivularia. The sequence goes on from JACYMD010000018.1 coordinate 112, forward strand.
TGGTTCTTTTGCTGAACATCATGAAGGTGAGGAAGAGTATTCGGAATTGGTAGTTGAACCAAAGAGAGTTAGTTAAACGCCTGCGTTTCGCAGAGGTTTACGCGGAGGTTCGCAAAAAAGAGGAAATTGAGAGAATTTATATCACTAGCTTTCTGATTGCAAACAACCTATCTCTCAACATATTCTTTTCTTTGCGCCCTCTGCGTCTCTGCGGTTTTTAAAAATTAGTAATCTCAGACCAAAAACCGATTAATTGATATCATTACTTTTTGAAATAAATGATTCTAATGATTCTATTTAATTAGATGATTTTAGTAATATATTATGAATACAAACAGAATTTAAGCCATAATTTAAAATCAATATTTTCTCATATTTAATAACTAATAACTAAATCCGCACAAACTTTCCCCAACTACATAACAGACCAGTAATTTACTAGTTTAAAAATCTTACCAATTACCAATTACCAATTACCAATTACCAATTACCTACTTAATTAAATTATGTCCGAATCTTTTAAAACTCTTTGTCCTTATTGTGGTGTTGGTTGCGGTTTAGAAGTTTTTCCTCCCGCAGCATCCGGCCGTGCAACTCATCGAGATCATCAAGGTAATCCAATTTGGAAAGTAGTTGGTGATAAAAGTCATCCTTCATCTCAAGGTATGGTTTGTGTTAAAGGAGCTACTGTTACAGAATCTCTGGATAAAAATCGTTTGAAATATCCGATGATGCGAGATTCTTTATCAGAAAGTTTCCGTGAAGTAAGTTGGGATGAAGCTTTTGATAAAATCGTCTCCCGCATTCAACAAATTCGCCAAAATCGTGGTGCAAATGGTATTTGTATGTATGGTTCAGGTCAATTTCAAACAGAGGATTATTATATTGCTCAAAAATTAATTAAAGGTTGTTTGGGAACTAATAATTTTGATGCGAATTCGCGTTTGTGTATGTCTTCTGCCGTTGCAGGTTATATGCAAAGTTTTGGTGCTGATGGACCACCTTGTTGTTATGAGGATTTAGAATTAACTGATTGCGCTTTTTTAATTGGTACTAATACCGCTGAATGTCACCCAATTGTTTTTAATCGCTTGCGGAAACATCATAAAAAAAATCGTCATGTCAAAATGATTGTTGTAGACCCCCGTTGTACAAAAACAGCCGAAGTAGCAGATTTACATTTGGCAATTAACCCAGGGACAGATATTGATTTACTCAACGGTATTGCTCACTTATTAATGAGTTGGGGTGCTTTTGATAGTTTATTTATTGAAGAATGTACCCAAGGATTTCCCAATTATGCTGGAGTCATCCAACATTATCCACCAGAAGTAGTTTCTCAAAAATGTGGTATCGGTATTGATCAATTAGAACAAGCTGCACGTTACTGGGCTGATTCTAAAAAGGTTTTATCCTTGTGGTCGATGGGCATAAATCAATCTCAAGAAGGTACTGCAAAAGTGCGTACTTTGATTAATTTACATTTGATGACCGGAAATATTTGTAAACCTGGTGCCGGACCATTTTCACTTACCGGACAACCCAATGCAATGGGTGGTAGAGAAGCCGGAGGTTTAGCTCATATTCTTCCTGGATATCGCTCGGTAAAAAATGCTCAACACCGAACCGAAGTAGAACAAGTTTGGGGATTGAATCCGGGTCAAATTTCTCGTTTTCCCGGTCGCGATGCTTGGAGTATGATTACCGGATTGGAAACTGGTGAAGTTGATTTATTATGGATTGCCGCCACCAATCCAGCGGTAAGTATGCCAGATTTGCACCGAACTAAAGCCGCTTTACTCAAATCTCCCTTGACAATTTATCAAGACGCTTATTATCCTACCGAAACTTCTGCTTACGCTCACATTTTATTACCCGCAGCCCAATGGAGTGAAAAAACCGGCACCATGACCAACTCAGAACGAGTTGTTACCTTGTGTCCGAAATTTAGAGAACCACCTGGTGTTGCCAAAGCCGATTGGGAAATTTTCGCCGAAGTCGGTCGTCGTCTGGGTTTTGAACAACAATTCGCCTTTGCAGATGCAGCCGCAGTTCATCGCGAATTTGTACAATTGACTCGCGATCGCCCTTGCGATATGGGAGAAATTAGTCATGAAAATTTGGCACAAAACGGTCCAATGCAATGGTATGACCCGAAAAAAGCAGAAATAGAAATAGAAGAAAACGATTCTGGGTTCTTTTCATCCTTATTAAAAGGTTTCACCAAAAAAGAACCACTCAAAGGTAAGCGTCTATATACAGATTTACGCTTTCATACCCCAGATGGTAGAGCAAAATTTGCAGCTTATCATAGTCGCGGTTTAGCAGAACCACCTTGTGAAGAATATCCTTTCGTTCTTACCATTGGGAGATTATACGGTCATTGGCACACCCAAACCCGCACCGGAAGAATTGAGAAAATTGTCAAAATGCATCCTCATCCTTTCATCGAAATTCATCCCCGCGATGCAGCCAAGTTAGAAATTACAGATGGAGATTGGATCGAATTGCGATCGCGTCGAGGGAAAGCTCGATTTCCAGCCAAAGTAACTAAAGCCATAACTCCTAAAACAGTATTTGTTCCTATGCATTGGGGTGCTTTGTGGGCAGATAATGCTGAAGCAAACGTTCTTACCCATCCCTTCTCTTGTCCAATTTCATTGCAACCCGAATTGAAAGCTTGTGCGGTGCAGCTTGTACCAATTAATTCTCTACCAGAGCCATCACAGCATTCTGACTTGATGTCGCTGTCAACCTCAAATCACAGATGATCAAAGGGTAAGGAGCAATGTAATTAACCAGCATCCATGGTGAAACAACTCGTTTCTATTTCTAGTTTCTGATATTCACAATTAACTTCTACGGTCGAATAAGTTTCGATCCAAAGTACACCACCACAACTTAACGGTTTTTCAGGTCGATAAACTATTTCACAAGGACCGTGAATTTTTACAGAATAACCGTAAATATTGCTGTTAAGATGTTTGACGCTAATTACAGGTTCTGGATTTTCTCGATGCCGATTTTGTTTAATTATATGTCTATTTACATTGATTGTTGTTTTAGCTGGGATTCGTCTGACCCATTTAGGTTTTGGACCGCGACTACCTCGACTAATAATCGGTTTTCCTTCAAAGATGGGTATTACCCAAATTTTTCCAATTTTATAAGCCCCTTTAATTCTGCCTTGTGCAACTAAATAGCGGACTCTAACAGGCGTTATGTTTAAAAGTTCTGCTGCTTGGGTAGTACCTACATACATAGCAAAAAAACTGTTGCGGATATAATATCAATATATTTTTGCATAATATAAGCACTCCAAAAATTTTTTATTTCACTGCTTGATAACCAAATGAACGACTTTTTTAAATTCGAGGCTGATTTTGTCGATAGTTTACGCTGCATACCCATGCAGGTACGCTTCAAACTTGATAACTGCGGAGTCAAGTTGAAATTATCTCACTGGCATCAATTTACCGAACAAGAACGTCAAAGCTTAGTTGAAATGCCATGTATGACAATTGAAGAATGTCAAAATTATCGAGAATTTTTACAAAATTTGATTATTGACAAGACAGGAACCGCAGCTAGCGAATTTCCCGTAGAAGACAATCCCCCTTGGATGAACGAGAAAGAAATTCCTGATGTTACACAAATAAAAGCGGTAGAATGTGACGTTGATATTACAGTCGAAAAATGGAAAAAACTTACACCATTACAGCGCTTTGCATTAATAAAACTCAGTCGTCCTAGTCATGAAAATAAGAACTTTTATCCAGCACTTCAAGAATTCGGGTTAGTTTAAATCCTGTATTATTTAGGATAGTCTGTTAATTCCTAACTCTTAACTATTCTTCCCCTTGTCTCCTCCCAACCCCATCTCCCCGAATCCCAATCCCTCCATTGCTACCTTAATACTCGCAGGTGGTAAAAGTTCTCGTATGGGTACAGATAAAGCACTTGTACTTTACGAAGGTAAACCGATGTTGCTTTGTGTTTATCAAGTTGCTACTGTTTGTACCGAACAAGTTTATGTTTTAACTCCTTGGGCTGAACGTTATCAAAATATTTTGCCGTCAAATTGTCAGTATTTAATTGAAACTCAACCGGGAATAGGACCAATGAATGGTTTATGCGAGGGATTAGAGCAAATTACTGCCGATTGGATATTATTACTTGCTTGTGATTTACCTTTATTAAATATTGAAATTCTACAAAGTTGGATAAATAAACTTCCTCAAATGCCAACTTCAACTTTAGCTTTAGTTCCTCAACGTTCACAACTTTGGGAACCGATGTGTGGTTTTTATCGAAAAGAAGTAAAAAGGGAATTAGATACTTTTTTGAAGGTGGGAAAACGTTCCTTTCAACAATTGCTTTTAAATATTGAAGTAGAAGCTTTAAATGTTGATGAAAAAACGGCTTTGATGTTATTTAATTGTAATTATCCAGGAGATTTAGAAAACAAAAATATCCATCCACAGAGAAATCACTAAATTGACACTGATTTTAGTTAATTATTTCCCAATTCCCAATTTACTTTGTAATAAAAAATCAATTTTAGGTAATAATGGGTCAGTTACAATACCCATACCATTAAAACTCCATCGTTGAAGTACAGTTTTTAATTGACTACCCGAAATCGATTCTACTCCCAGACGGTCTACTAAATCACTAGCATGAGTATTCAAATAGCTCAAAGCATCAAAATTTTCGCGAAACAGTAACACAAAAGTCGATGCATCATCTTCATTAGGACGCGCTGCTAAATACTTACCATCAGCTTTAGACCTGATTAAATAATATATTTCTGACAACATAAAAAGAGTTAGTACCACCGGAGTTCGGAATTACAAAAATAGTGGTAGTTGGCAGCCCCAGGACTTCCTCATTATCTTTAATTATCCTCAAGTCCAATTACCAATTACCAATTCCCAATTCCCAATTCCCAATTCCCAATTCCCAATTTAAGATTTTCCTAAAGTAATCCGAGGATCGGCAATTTTAAGTAATAAGTCTGCTACCAAATTACCAATAATTAATAGCACTGCGCCCATGATCAAACTAGCCATTAATACATATAAATCCTGAGCGCGTACTGCTTGCAAAGTTAAGGTTCCCAAACCAGGCCAATTAAAGAAAAATTCGGCAATAAAAGCACCACTTAATAATGCTGCTAATTCAAAACCCAATAAAGTAATTAGCGGATTTATGGCATTGCGGAGAGCGTGAACGTAGATAACTCGGTTCTCTGGTAATCCTTTAGCACGGGCTGTTTGAATGTAATCTTGACGCAATACGTCTAATAATTCACCGCGAGTGATACGCTGTAATCCAGCAAAACTAGTGATGCTCAAAGCAATGGTAGGTAAAATCATATGCCACAGAATATCAATCACTTTTCCCAAGGGTGATAGTTCAGCGTGATAAATACTGGTCATATTTCCTACTGGAAACAGAGGTGTTGTAATTTGAGCAAAAATTAATAACAATAAAGCTGTAATAAAGCTGGGAAAACCTTGTCCGGCATAGCTAATTACTTGTAAAATCCTGTCGGTAGCGCGGTTTTGTTTCACCGCAGCTAAAATACCCAAAGGAATGGCGATCGCCCAAGTACAAATCAAGGATGCAATAGCCAACAATAAGGTTGCTGGTACTCGTTCCCATATTAATGAAGCTACGGAACGTTGATAGAAAAAACTTGTCCCAAAATCTCCTTGAGAAATGATTCGCCACAGCCATAGAAAATACTGTATGTGCCAAGGTTTATCTAAACCAAACTGCTCTTGGAGTTCCTGAATTCTTTCTGGAGAAATTTTAGGATTTTGTCGCAAATTATCTAAATAATCCCCTGGAGCCAATTGAATAATTAAAAAAGAAACTATCGACGCTAAAAAAATTGTCAACAGCGCTTGCAATAGTCGTTTGACAATATAAAGAAACGTTTCACTAGTTAGTATCCTCACAAAGGAATATTTAGTTGATTCCCAAACACTTTTTGATGTTGTTACAGTCATAGTAAAGGTCTGCATGTCAAAGATTCAAGGTTAAAGGTTAAAGGTTAAAGGTTAAAGGTTAAAGGTTAAAGGTTAAAGGTTAAAGGTCAAAGGTTAAAGGTCAAAGGTCAAAGGTCAAAGGTTCCTAACAACTAACAACCAACCACTAACAACTAACAACTAACAACTATACTTTAAACGGAAACAATCTGAGTTTTATCAAAAGTCTGGAAGTTGAGAGTA
>JACYMD010000072.1 GCA_015272215.1 Rivularia sp. T60_A2020_040
ATTACCAATTACCAATTACCAATTACCAATTACCAATTACCAATTACCAATTACCTATTACCTATTACCAATTATACTTGGACTACTAACACATAAAAAAAATAACAATTGTCAAATTATATATCACTAAGATACGATTATTTACTGAAATACAACCAAAAAAAGTAAAAAAATATATATTAGTAATATAAATAAATAATTACCATTTTTTTTAAAGGATACCAGAGTGAATACCACTTTCTTGCATAACGTTGAAGAAAAAATAGTTTCCATCGAACTTGATTCTACTCATTTAGAAGCAGAAATAGTTTTACCTAGAAGCTGTCAAGGAATTGTTGTATTTGTACATAGTAGTGGAATTGGTCGCTACAGCACTCGTAATCGTTACCTTGCTCATATGTTAAGGCAAACAGCCGGATTAGGTACTGTACAAATCGATTTATTAACACCTCAAGAAGAGGCAATCGACTTACGCAGTAGACATTGTAGTAGTAACGTTAAACTACTATCAACAAGATTAATTGGTGCAGCAAATTGGCTAGTTAATAATCCCCTCACCAGTGATTTGAAAATTGGTTATTTCGGAGAACAAACGGGTGGAGGTGCAGTTTTACTTGCAGCAGCAGAAAATCCCGACTTAGTAGGGGCTGTAGTTTCTTGCAGTGGACAAACTTGCTTAACATCCTCAGTTTTATCTAACCTGCAAACACCAACTTTATTGATTGTCGGTGAAAATGACCTGCCAACCATCGCCACAAATCAAGACACGCTCAAACTAATTAAGACACCTGATAAAGAATTAAGCATGATCCAAAATGCTAGCCGTCAATTTAAAGAGCCGGGTGCATTTGAAGAAATTGCCCGTTTATCCAGCAATTGGTTTGAGAAATATTTATTCCATCCAACCACGGTAGCCAGTAACTAAACGACTACCATCTTTAAATACGTGTATCTCGATTTGGTCGCTAGCCCAAGTAATTTTATCCTCAAAATCTGGGTTAAATATACGGACGTGTTGATTGCTCGATGACACGGGAGAATTGGGAGAATTTATTGCTAAAGACTCGATAAAAGGTCCGTCAATTAAAATATCCAATTGTTCTAACAATTCTTTTGCTCCTGGTGGTGCTTGTTCTGATTGCAATTTTTCCCAGGTGAAGCCAGTAAAAGACATGACATTTAACCCAGAAGCTTTCACCTTACGAGCTAAACTAGCTAATGCTGGAGCTTGCCAAAAAGGTTCTCCTCCAGAGAATGTAACTCCTGTATTTCCTGGTTTACTGAGAATTTTTTCCGTTAGGGAATCAACTGATTCTAGCTGATTAATTTCAAATGACCAAGATTCTGGATTGAAACAACCCCCACATTCTCGTTTACAACCTTGTACCCAGATTACAGCCCGACTTCCAGGGCCATTTACTTCCGACTCATCAACGTAACCCATGATATTTAAATAGCCAGGGGGAACGTCATTTTGTGATGGATATGAATTAGTTGACTTTATTACCATTTTTTGCTCCTTTGGCTCCGTCATCTTTATAATGACGGTTTTTGCGATCAGAATGCATCCGCGAAGTCTACTTTATCAAATGTTATCGATAATTCCATTTCAAAAAAATTATCACGCAGTGATGTGCATCACTGTCGCATTGCGATCGCGACTGGTAACGTAGAAAGCTATATTCAATTTTCGTTTTTTTTACACATAATTGATGATATATCTGCAAATTTGCATTGACGATCAGGTATTTTAGCTACTTCCAATGGGCTCTTGCCTTTGAGTAATCTAGTTCTAACTTCTGCTTCCCTAAAAATTCGCTTAATGTATTAATCCCCGATATTGACGGTTATCATGTATGTCATCAAAAGCGCGATCGCAACAAACAACCGAAACTGCAAAATGTTTGAGTGAACAGAAGTTGGCTTCGGCATTCCGTTTGAGTCCCGATCCGACTGCTCTCAGTACATTTACGGATATAACTTATATAGAAGTTAACGACAGTTTTTGTAAATTTTTTGGTTATACGCGAGAACAGGTAATTGGATGTAAGGGGAAAGAGTTAGAAATTTGGCAGGATTTAGAGCAATGCAATGATTTAGTGCATATTTTAGCCGAACAAGGCACAATTAGCAACCAAGAAGTAGATTTTCGTGTTGCTGGGGGAGAAGTGAAAACAATGTTGTTGAGTGCGGAGTTAATAGAAATTAACGCACAGCAATACGTTTTAGCAACAGCTAGGGATATTACCGAGCGCAAACAAGCGCAGTTGGAAACTCGTTTATTGTTGGAAGCAACCCAAGCTATTAGTAAAGCAATTGATATCGATAGCGCTTTGAGTTTTATTCTGCGGTTAATTTGCCAACATATAAACTGGGATTTTGGGGAAGCTTGGATTCCTAGTAGCGATGGTAGGGTGTTGGAATACTGTTTGGCTTGGTATGGTTTGCATGAAAGTTTAGTAGAGCTGAGCAAGTACAGCGAAACTATAACTTTGAGTAAAGAGTTGGGATTACCGGGATTGGCGTGGGCAAGCAAAGAATCCCAATGGTTAGAAGATATTTCGCAAGTTTCCCAGACAAAGTTTATGCGTAGAGAAATAGCTTTGCAAGTAGGATTAAAAAGCTGTTTTTGTATACCGATTTTGAATGGGGGTGAAGTGCTGGCTGTTTTGATGTTTTTTAAAAGCTGCACTAAAAGTCGGGATAAACATTTATTAGAATTAGTCAACGCTGTAGCTGCACAATTGGGGGGGTTAATTAAACGCAAACAAGCCCAAACTGCTCATAGGCAGAGTGAAGAAAGATTGGAATTAGCTTTAAAAGCCAGCGATTTAGGCTTATGGGATTGGAATATTCGCGATTCTAAAGTTTACCGCGATTCCCGTTGGAAGAAAATGCTCGGTTATGAAGATGGCGAAATTGCTGAAGATGCTGTAAATTTACGACGACTGATACATCCAGAAGATTGGGAATTTATCCAGCAAGAGTTAAAAGCATATTTACAGGGAAAAATTCCGATTTATCAAGTAGAATTTCGGATGCTTTGTAAAAATCAAGAATGGAAGTGGATCGAGTCTCGCGGAGAAATTTTTGAGCGTGATTCTGCTGGAAGACCGTTACGAATGACGGGTACTCATAAAGATATCACAGAACGTAAGCAAGCAGAAGTTGTTTTACAAGAAAGTGAAAGACGTTTTCGGGCGATTTTTAACTCTAGTTTTGGATTTACGGGACTATTACAACCGAATGGTAAAATTATCTCACTTAATCAAACAGCCCTTAATTTATTTGGTTTAACAGAAAGCGAAGTTATAGGTTTACCATTTTGGCAATGTTTAGGAAAACAAATTTGCTGTTGTCAAAATAATTTAAAAGCAGTAATTCAACGAGCCGCAAATGGTGAATTGATTCGCGATGAAGTAAATGTTATCGACAATCATGGCAATATAGTGACAATTGATTGTTCTCTCAAACCAATATTTGATGACAATAATCGGGTAGTATTGTTAATTGTTGAAGGGCGCGATATTACTGAGCGTAAAATTTTAGAAAAGGAAGTAGCTTTACGGGAAGCTCGATTAAATGCCTTTTTTAGCAGCGCTCCCGTAGGATTGAATATTGTAGATAGACAATTAAGATTTATTCAAATCAACGAATTACTTGCTGAAATTAACGGTATATCTGTAGAAAAACATCTTGGTAAAACCATTCAAGAAATTTTACCAACTATAGCTCTTAGGGTAGAACCACTTTACCAGCAAGTTTTAGCAACCAATCAATCAATTCTTAATATTGAAATCAGCGGTGCTTCTATTAGGCAACCTGCGGAGATTCGTGACTTTCTATTTTCTTGTTTTCCCATCGCTGGAGAAGATAATATCCCCACAGGAGTAGGAACCGTATTAATCGAAATTACCGCTCTCAAACGCGCCGAAACAGCTTTGCGGGAACGAGAACAAGCATTTCGCGCTATTTTTGAAAATGCCGCAGTCGGAATCGCTCAAGTTTCTCTCGATGATAGATTTATCAAAGTGAATCAGCAGTTTTGTGAGATTGTCGGCTATTCCAAATCCCAGCTTCTACAACTTAACTGCACCGAAATTACTCACCCCGATTCCCTTGCAGAATGTGTCGATTATTGCAACCAATTAGCGCAAAATCAAATCGATGTATTTTCTATGGAAAAAGCCTTTATCCGCAAAAATGGTGAGGTGATTTGGACAAATTTAACAGCATCAGTAGTACGTGAAACCTCCGGAGAAATTAAATATTTCATCGGCGTAATTGAAGATATTAGTAGCCGTAAATATGCTCAGGAACAAATGCGTTTAGCAACTGAACGTTTAGAATATTTACTGGCTTCCTCCCCAGCCGTAATTTTCAGTTGTTCACCTTCAGGCAACTTCGACAACACATTTATCAGCCAAAATGTTTACGAAATACTGGGTTATCAAGCACAACAATTTTTATCCGAATCTGATTTCTGGATGCGTCACGTACATCCAGAAGATTTACCAAAAGTACAAAAAAAACTATCTCAAACCATAAAACAAGAATATTTAACCTACGAATATCGCTTTTTACACAGTGATGGTACTTATCATTGGTTTAGCGAACAAGCACGATTAATTCGGGATCAAAAAGGCTTACCTTTAGAATATGTAGGCTATTGGATAGATATTAACGAAGCCAAAAAAACCGAGTTAGAACTACAACTGAGCCAGCGACGATATCAAAACTTAGCAGAAGCTTGTCCAGTTGCCATTGTCAATACCGATGTTAATGGGTTGTGTATTTATTTTAATCAATATTGGAGCAAAATTAGCGGACTTTCTATCCAAGAATCATTAGGGGATAGTTGGATGAAAATATTACATCCCGATGACCGCGAAACAGTTGTAAAATCATGGGGAGAAGCGGTAAGAACAAAAACATCCTTTGCTAAAGAATGTCGTTATCTTCGTCCGGATGGTAAAGTTGTTTGGGTTATGGGTAAAGCATTGCCAGAAATAGACGAAAACGGTGAATTCAAAGGTTATATTGCTACCATCACCGATATTACCGACATCAAACTTGCTCAACAAGCTCTACAGCAAGCCGTCATCGCCGCAGATGCAGCCAACCGAGCCAAAAGCGAATTTTTAGCCAACATGAGCCACGAATTGCGAACTCCTCTCAACGCGATTTTAGGCTTTAGTCAATTAATCACCCAAGATAAAACTATTACAGAAGAACATCAAAATTCCTTAGCAATTATTAACCGTGCAGGAGAACATTTACTCAGCTTAATCAACGATATTCTGGAAATGTCCAAAATCGAAGCCGGTAGAATATCATTAAATATTATCGACTTCGATTTACATACCTTCTTAGATAATCTCCAAGAAATGTTACTTTTCCGGGCTTCAGGAAAAGGTTTACAACTCACATTTGAAAAAGCAGTAGACATTCCCCATTATATTCAAGGCGATATTAGTAAACTGCGTCAAGTTCTGATCAATCTTTTAGGAAATGCCATTAAATTTACTAAAAAAGGTAGCGTTAAATTAAGTGTGAAGATGGGGAGACAAGGGGAGAAGGGGATGGGGGGAAATCAGTTAGAAATTACTTCTTCTGCTTCTAAAATTTGTCTCATTTTTGAAATTACAGACACAGGAATTGGGATTTTACCCGAAGAAATCGAACTTTTATTTGAAGCCTTTAAACAAACATCTTCTGGAAGAGAATCGCAACAGGGAACCGGCTTAGGTTTAGCAATTAGCCGTAAATACGTCCAGTTAATGGGAGGAGATATTACAGTTGAAAGTACCCCCGGAGTTGGTTCAAAATTCAGTTTTGATATTCAAGTAAATCTTGCTTTTCCACCGAAAACCGAAATTAATCAACATAACTGTCAAATAATTAGTTTAGCTCCATCTCAAATAGAATACCGTATTTTAGTCGTCGATGACCGTCCGGAAAGTCGTTTGTTAATCATAAAAATGCTTTCTCAACTTGGATTTAACGTCAAGGAAGCTGCTAACGGTTTACAAGCAATAACTCTATGGGAAGAATGGCAGCCACACTTGATATTAATGGATATGCGAATGCCAATAATGGACGGATATCAAGCCACCAAAATTATTAAATCTAGAGAGAAACAAACAATATCTCATAGTTTAATTACCACAAAAACCATGATTATTGCTTTAACTGCAAATGCCTTTGCAGAACAAAAAAATATCATTATTCAAGCCGGTTGCGATGATTTAATTAACAAGCCATTTTCTAAAGAAACACTATTAAAAAAACTCCAACAACATCTGGGAGTAAAATATTTATATCAACAAGAAGAAAACTCTACCTCTCAACAAGCAACCACCATATCAAAAAACATTTTCACATCAACTAATTTACGTAATTTATTATCTCAAATACCCCCTGAATTGGTAGCACAAATATCTCACGCCGCAGCCCAATGTAGCGACAACTTAATATTAGAGTTAATAGAACAAATCCCCGAACAAAATACCGAATTAACAACCGTATTAAAACATTTTGCTGAAAACTTTCAATTTGACAAAATACTCGAAGCAATTGATTAAAACAGTTGACAGTGGACAGTTGACAGTTGACAGTTGACTTTTAACCTGTATTAATTTTTTTGCCGCTTCAAACCATCGATAGCATCACCTAATGCAGTAGTTAAACTTTTACGAGTTTGAGAATGGTTATCTTGTTCGGTTTTTAAAGCTTGAAAAAGTCTATCGCGTTCTTTCATAGTTAAGATAAGTTTGGTTTTCAAGTCTTCTACTGTTGTGAGTTGAGCTACTTCCTGCTGAATTGCCGTCACTGTTTCGCTATCTGGAAGAGTGGCATCTTCTATACCTTTAAGTTTGTGAATTTCTGCTTTCAAAGAAGCAATAGTCTGCTGAAAAAGTTGAGCATCATTACGACGTTGTTCAGCTTCAGTGTTATAAAGTTTACGCCATTTTTCAGTACTTTCCCAAGTAGCAATTCGTTCAGCTTGAAGTTGTGCTATCTGCTGTTTCAAAGCTTGAATCTCCGTCAACCATTGTTGGGTTAAATCTTCACTCATAGAATAATATCTGTAATAATTTTACAATCAACAAAGCGAATTCATGTCACATAACTATATTTTTACGATAAATTAAGGCTTAACACCAAAAATCCATCAATAGAGAACAATGTTTACTTAAAAGTGAAGAGTCAGGAGTTAAAAGTAATTAAAATTCCATCCCCTTGTCTCCCCATCCCCTTGTCTCCCCATCTCCCCATCTCCCCAATACTCTCTTATCATGAGTCAGCAAAATAAAAAAGGTCAAAAATTTGGTATGTTCCGAAATTGGCTGTCAAATAACTTAGAAATTGATACAGTTCGTAAGGAAGAGGTTTATCTGGGAATATGTAATTCTGTTATTCTCAAAGACATTAGCTATTGGATTGAAGTGCTTTTTTCGGCTGGGATTGCCACTGTCGGGCTGGTATTAAATAGCCCGGCGGTGATTATTGGAGCAATGTTAATTTCTCCTTTGATGGGGAGTATTTTGGGTAATGGTTTAGCCTTAGCTGCGGGTGATGTAATTTTAGCAGTGCGGGCAATTATTAAGCTTGCGCTTTCTTGTGTGGTTGCTATTTTGTTTGCGGTGCTGTTAGTTTCCTTACTACCTTTCAAGGAAATGACACCGGAAATTTTAGCCCGTACTCAACCGAATATTTTAGATTTAGTAGTAGCATTATTTTCCGGTGCTGTGGGTTCAGTGGCTATTTGTAAAAAGCCAAAAGGGGTAGTAACTTCAATTCCTGGTGTTGCGATCGCAGTTGCTTTGATGCCACCTTTATGTGTTGTAGGATACGGGTTTGGTATCGCTGTCAGCGTCAATATGACAAATGGATTGCGGGTTGCAAGAGGTGGTGGATTATTGTTTTTCACCAACTTGGTGGCAATTACTTTTACCGCAATGATTGTTTTTCTGGCTTTACATATTGATAGCGTTAGCACTAAACAAACAGTTAGAGAATGGCGAATAAAATACAAACAAAATAACTGGGCAAGAAATTTCTTAGAATTACTTCCTCAATCAAGGCGGCTCAAAAAAATTGGTAGTCTTCCTGGTAGATTTATATTAATTGTAATTACGATTTTCAGTATTTTATTTCCTCTCAATCAATCATTTATGCAACTTAAACAGGAAATTACTTTAAAACAACAGGAAAATCGGATTAATTCCGCAATTAGAGACATTTGGGGCGACAATTTTGCCGATTTACCTTCAGGGGAACCACGTTCTTTTATTAGTCAAGTTTCAACTCGTGAAAAAAATCGTAAATTGACGGTTCAACTTCAGATTTTTACTAGTGAATTGTATACACCCGGAGAACAAAATCAATTCGTTAAACTATTAGCAAATCGTTTAGGTAAACCGCAAGAATTATTATCTTTAAATTTAATTGAAATTCCTACCGCATCCAACCAATTTTTACGCACAACACCTCAAGAAGAACCACCAGAACCAATCATTACCATTGCTCAATTACAAGCCAATTTTTTACAAGAAATCAAGTCAGCTTTATTTAATTTAAGACTTCCACCACCTGCAAGGATGATTAATTACGAGTTAATTAACAATCCAGTAGAATCGATGGCTATCCGCATTATATATTTAAGCGATCGCGATATTGATAAAGATGCTCAAGTTTTACTGGCGAATGATATTAGACAAAGATTGAATTACGCCTCGGCAAAAGTCAGCATGAAGAGGATTGCTGCAACTCCTGTAAATATTAACTTTGAAGAACAATCAACAATACTTACAGATGAAAACCTGAAAATTTTAGATAGTATTGCTTCTACATTAGAGCAACAACCGAACTTAAATCTAGAAGTAATTGCCAATCAAAAACCAGAGGAAACTGTAGAAACTAATAATACAAGAGCAAAAGTTATTCAAGAGTACCTTGAATTGAAATGGAAAATCGATAAAAAACGAATTACTGCAAAAATTGGAGAAGAAACTCAGTCAAATGCCATACTTAAGTTGACAGTTGACAGTTGACAGTTGACAGTTACCAATTACCAATTACCAATTATGAACAAACCTCGTTTTTTGAGATTTTTTCGTCACCTGAGTTTCAAAACTCTTAAACAAGTTGCTAGCAATGTAGGCAAACAGCGACTCTTAGGATTATCATCCGAAATCGCTTATAATGCCATGTTATCTCTATTTCCAGGAATTCTCGCTATTTTGACCGCAATTGGTTTGTTAGAAGAAGGTTTACAGAATATCTTTAATGAACTAGCAGAATTAATTAGTAGAGTTGCACCTCAAGAAGTTTTAGATTTAATTACACAATTTGCTAGAAATGAAATTGCTAACTCTAAAAATGGCGGTTTATTTTCTTTAAGTTTTATCGCTGCACTTTGGACTTCTTCTGGTGCAATTAGTACCGTAATGGCTGCTTTAGACCAAATTCAACAAACATCTTCAGATAAAAAACGCCCATTTTGGCAAGCTAAAATCGTGTCTTTAGGCTTAACAATTGGTACTATTATCCTTTTGTTAATAGCTTGTATTTTAATATTTATCAGTGGAGAACTTTTGCAGTTTGTAGTAGATAATTCTGCTGGTTACTTAAACTTTTTATCCGACCTGTGGAACTTGATGCGTTATCCATTAGCATTAATAATTGTAGCCTCTGCCTTCGCTTTTATTTATCGTTATGGTCCAAGCCGTTGGATAAAAGGAACACCAATTATGCCCGGAGCAATATTTGCAGCTATTTGCTGGGCTTTTGTCTCAAATTTATTTAGAATTTATGTCGCTAATTTTGGTAATTACAACAAAGCATATGGCGCTATTGGTACTGTAATTGTACTCATGCTATGGCTTTATATGACTGCTGCTGTAATATTAATAGGTAATCAATTAAATGTCACTGTTGCAGAAAATATGTATCCCAATTCCTTCAAAAAAATTGAAGCTGATGGAAATTGAAATTAATTAAATAGTATTTTAAGCTACATATTTACTGCAATATTATCCAGCCTTCCATTATAACAGTAAAAGAACCAGCGATTTCATTCTATAAAAGTCATTCCTTCTATGTCTTTGCCACCTTCTCAATTTTATTCTCTCAACCCTGATATCAAAGCACCTACTTTAAAACGTCTACGGATTCTCAGTCGCATCTTAGATAAAGCTATTACTATTCCCGGTACCGGAATCGGTGTAGGTTTAGATCCAATAATCGGACTAATACCCGGAGGTGGTGACTTTATAGGTGTTATGCTTTCAGCCTATATTGTTTTAGAATCGGCACGATTGGGCGCTTCCAAAGCAACTTTAGGCAGAATGACTGTAAATATTATTATTGATGCCTTAGTAGGTTTAGTACCCGTTTTAGGAGACTTCTTTGATTTTGCTTGGAAAGCAAATGACCATAACATCAAATTGTTGGAAGAACATTTGAAATTTCCTAGTCAAAATAAAAGAGCAGATGTTTGGTTTGTATTTATACTTTTAGGTATATTATTATTGCTTGCTATCGGTTTAGTTACATTTTCCGTCGTGATTACACGTTTAATTTGGGGACTTTTGACAGGAAGCTAAAGAATTTTAGATTTTGGATTTTAAATTTTGGATTGAGCTATAAACAATTACCCATTACCCATTACCAATTACCAATTACCATTTCTTGTAATGAAAGACTGGTGGCAAAATACCTTTCCTCAAGGACAACAAAAAATAACTATTACTGATAGTCAAGGCTATCCCGTACAAATTGCTTATGGTGAAAAAGGTACGGGTAAACCTTTATTTTTACTGCATGGTATTGGTAGCTGGAGCTATAATTGGCGCTATCTAATCGAACCATTATCTAAATATTTTCGAGTCATTTGCTTTGATGCTAAAGGGTTTGGATTCTCTGAAAAACCTTTACATCGCGAAGAAACTACAGGACATCAAGTAATTGAATTACAACGCATTATTAAATCATTATGTGATCAACCCGTCGCGATATTAGCAGAATCTCTAGGAGGTTTAGTTGCTCTGGCTTTTGCTGAAGAATATCCGGAATTAATTTCTCATTTGGTAATTGTTAATGTTCCAGTATTCGCGAAAAAGCTTCCTCATTGGGGTATGTCCATACTCGCAAACACACCCCTACAATTAATCGAAATAATTGATAAATTCCGTTTAAGCTACCTTTTCGCACCATTGATTAGAGAAATCATGGCAATAGAAAGACGTAATGTATTATTTGACCCTTCAATTTTGACAACAGAAGATGTATTCTGGATAACATACCCCTATATCGAGTTTCCTGGTACTTTTTTTAAAGTTGCTCAGGAATTACAAATCGCTGCACGAGAAATTGAAAGTTATATAAACAATCAACCTAATTGGTTGACCAAAATTCAGGAACATTTATTTAAGATTGAATGTCATACATTAATTATGTGGGGTGAACAAGATAGTTGGTTCAAAATTGAAGATGGAAAAAAACTGCATCAGCTTATTTCTAATTCTCAATTCCAAATTCTTGCTAACTGTCATCATGACGCTTCAAGTGGTTCAGCAGATGCAATTAAAATAGCGACTATTGAATTTTTAAGAAGTACAAAATTCTTGTGAATCGCAAAAAGTACCCATAAAAATAAGAATGGGAGGATGCATACCACAAGCATTCACTCCCATTCTTACATTTGCCGCTGAAGCGTTCAGGAATACGTACAAACATTGCCTTGATTTTGGGGGCTGTTTTTGGGTCAACACAACGTTTGTACGCGGTTGGTATTCCTAATGCGGCAAATTAAACTTAAATTTTTTGTAATTTGTTTTTGGTTTTTTGAATTTTCTTTTAATCCTAATTATCATTGACAATTATCTCATTTAACTGTTAGGATATATATCCCATTCAAAAAAGATAATTTTTTTGGTAAAGAGCGTATCACAATCGGTTATTAAAGTGATACACCCCGATAACAACACCCTTGAAGTCGTTTATCTTGATTAAAGATAACTGACTCAATTTTAAGTTGGTTGCCATTTTGGCAGGTTTTATAATTTGTTTGAAAATTTAGTTGAAATTATTTGAAAATCAAGCAATAACGCAGTTAATAGCTTAATTTAGACTGCTCTCAACGCTTTCTATAATTACAATAGAACTGTTTACTACTCTCCGGCTAGCAACAAGCTGCATGAAGCTCTGCCTTCAGTTGATTACGAGGCTGAGCCTCAGATACTACATTTCTTGCTAGAGACAAGGATTGCCTCTTACCTCTTGCCTCTTGCCTTTTACCTCTTGCCTCCCTACTTATGCAACATTGACGATAAAGAGTTTTGTTTACGAATATCCATAATATCAGCCAAAGAATCTTGATTGTTTTGATCGTTGGGCTTAAAACTATGTTCGGGGGGTAAAACTGTAACAACAGGCTTTGGTTGCGGCTTTTGCGGGGGCATAGCCATTATCGGAGTTCTGCGTGGGTGTGATGATACGTAAACAGGTGTTTTCCTTTTTGGTAAACGTGCTTCCATTGCTTGATAACGTCCCTGTGCTAAACGTATTTCATCGCGATTAACAACACGCTTGATAATTTTAGTTTTTTTCCTGGGACGATTGATAAATTTTAAAACTACTAAACATCCACTAGCGCAGCTAAGAGCTATAGCAGCTACCATCCATAAAGGTATAGAATTTTCATTGCTTTCAATAGCTTCAGGACTTATCTGTGGTGGTATAACTTCAGCCTCTAATTCTTCGGAATCTTGACGTTTTATACTTTCATCAACATAGCCTAAACTGTATATTGATAGCGCACCTCCTCCCAGAAACATCAACAATAAACCTGTCAAAAATAGCCAAGGGTAATGGGTGAATAAATATATTGCTACATTACCAAAACTGTTTATTTTCTTTGTCGATTCCTTGCTTTCTGAAATAGGTGCCGATTCTTTGACTTTAGACGACTCCTGCTGTACACTCTGAGTGTTTTCCATGATTTTTTTCAGATTTGCACTTCTCAAGATATAAATTGTACTGGAGTAACAAGGTTTGATGTATCCGTAATCAATCGGAGGATTTAAGTAGTCTTTTTTGAAAATTTTGACTACTTAATCCATTGATTATCAAGAAAATTTAGGTGTTCAAAGTGACTTGATTATTATCCGGGGTTGAGTTTCTTTCTAATGCGAATTGAATCAATTGATCGACTAATTCCGGAAAAGAAACACCGCTGTTTGCCCAAAGTTGTGGATACATACTTGTTGATGTAAAACCTGGCAGAGTATTGATTTCGTTGATTAAAATTTCTCCTGTCGCTTCAACATAGAAGAAGTCTACCCGTGCTAATCCGGCACAGTCAAGGGTAGTAAATGCCTGTATTGCTTTCTCTTGAATTTGTTGAATTACCGCATCAGGAATCGGCGCTGGAATCAGTAAATTTGCCATGCCACTAGTATATTTAGTTTCATAATCATAGAAATCGCTTTCGTAAGTGATTTCACCAACGACAGAAGCTTTAGGATTATCATTTCCTAAAACAGCGCATTCAACTTCCCTTGCAGTAACTCCAGCTTCCACAATAATTCTGCGATCGTAACTTGCCGCATTATCTAAAGCGGCTTCTAATTCGGAGCGCGATCGCACTTTGGCGATACCGACGGATGAACCTAAATTCGCGGGTTTGACGAAACAAGGATAGGATAAGGTTTGTTCAATGTCATCGCAAAGTTTGGGAAAAATACAGGGATTTGACCAAATTTGTTCCCTAGTCAAAGCCATATACTTAACTTGCGGCAATCGGGCTTGAGCAAATATAGATTTCATGGCAATTTTATCCATACCCGCAGCCGAACCCAATACGCCGGAACCAACGAAGGGAACTTGCATCAAGCTGAGTAATCCTTGAATCGTACCATCTTCACCATTAGGTCCGTGGAGAATGGGAAACCACACGTCTACCGTTTCCGCTTCTACTGGGAATTGCCAAAGATGAGATTGAGATTCGGTTGATAAAGCTTCCCCCGAAGCTAAAACCTGACTTGCCATATCAGGACCTTGCCAGCTACCATCTTTTTTAATATAAAAAGGCAATAATTCGTATTTATTAACGTTTTCCTCTGCGTTTATAGCTTTTGCAATTGCTCTAGCTGAAACGATGGAAACTTCATGTTCCCCAGAACGACCACCAAAAAGTAAACCTACCCGCAATTTTGTCATTTTCAATACTTATAAATCGTAACTAATTGCAGATAGGGTATCATAACCTGTGATTATTGCTGAATTTTTTTGGTAACATAATTCTTTATAATATTAATTTTCGGCGGTCAAAATTAACAACTGACTTAATTGCAAAGTTATAAATAATGGGGAGAGCGATCGCAATAACTACGCTGTGAATTTATATACTAAAAATATTTCTAGATCAACGACTAAAATCTAAATCCGATTTCTGGAAGCTTGATTGATCGCAAAATACCACGCTATGCAGTAATTGCGATCGACCTAATGATTAACTTATTGAGGTAAAGGATGGAAAAAAGTCCCGTATTGCAATCCAGGAAACAAGTAATTCAATGTAACGAAAATTACAAACAAAATAATCACTGCTAAGGTAGCAACAACGGGAACACTAGAAAGATATTTTAAGAAATAACGTGACTCCATGATTCATTCTCCTTCAAAAATATTAAGTCGGGAACAATACCCATTACCAATTACCCATTACCAATTACCAATTACCAATTACCAATTACCAATCAACAGCGAGTAATAACTAATCATCCGGACATGATATGGTTGGTTGATTTTGATTTTACTAACGAATTGAAATTGGAATTTCATCATCTTTAGCAACTAATTCGCCACTTAAAAACTCTTTGATTGCTAATATCGGCCACATTAAAGCCTTGATCATACAACTTAGGAAGAGTCTGAGATCAATAAACAATTCCTTTTCTTCCCCTGCACCTTCTTTTCTAATTGCTACTAAGTAAGAACGTCCACTCCAACCTATCCAACCTGCAATGTATAAAAACATCGTAATCGGAGCCATTACGTCAAATGCCAGGTTTAAACGATCAAGAACTAAATGTGGTAAACCATCATCACCACAGAGTAATCGCGAATAAGCCTGAAATGGCTTGGTAGTGTAATAATTATCAGGTGCATTTTGCATCCGTTCTACAAATGCAGGAGATTCTTTACAAGGTACCAGTGTCGTGTTCTCTGCGAATGCAACAGGAACAATATTCATCCACAGAAAACTTGTGAGTAGTAATGCGAAAAATATTTTTTTCATGATTTTATCTTTTGTTGTTAGTACTTGCGCCAAAATTCATCATGCTTAACGCAGAATCGTTGTAAAGACGTAGCAATGATACGTCTCTACATTTCAGGAATCTCAATTAAACAGGTTGCTTTTTGCGGGTAGTCAAATCACCAACTTTCTGGAAAACACCGAATTCAACTTGTTCTTCTAAGTCAGGATCAATACCAGCAAAGACATCTCGATATATTGTGCGGGAACCATGCCAAATATGTCCAAAGAACCAGAGTAAACCCCAAACTGTATGAGCAAAAGCGAACCATCCACGGGTACTTGTGCGGAATATGCCATCGGAATTCAGAGTTGCACTGTCAAATTCAAAAATTTCACCCAGTTGAGCGCGACGAGCAAATGGTTTAACATCAATTGGATCTGTAAATGTTTGACCGTCGAGTTGACCACCGTAAAAACTGACAGTTGTACCAGCTTGTTCAAAGCTTAATTTTGATTCAGCTCGTCGGAAAGGTATATCTGCACGGACAACATCATCTTTGTCAGTCAAAACTACTGGGAAAGTTTCAAAGAAGTTGGGCATCCGTCTTACCGTCAATTCCCGACCTTCTTTGTCTTGAAACACTGGATGACCAGACCAAGCTTGAGCAATACCATCACCTTTATTCATCGCACCGACGCGGAATAAACCACCTTTAGCCGGACTATTGCCAACATAGTCGTAGAAAGCTAACTTATCTGGAATATTCGACCAAGCTTGCGATCGCGTTTCACCTCCAGCCAAATTGGTTTGTACTCGCCGATTAATCTCATTTTGGAAATAACCGCTGTCCCATTGATAACGAGTCGGACCAAACAATTCAATCGGAGTTGTGGCGCTACCATACCACATTGTTCCAGAAACAATAAAAGCTGCAAAAAAGAATGTTGCTAAGGCACTTGCCAGAACAGTTTCAATATTACCCATTCTTAAAGCCCTATAGAGCACTTCTGGAGGGCGAAAAGCTATATGGAAAATACCACCGATAATACCAACAATCCCCGCCGCAATGTGATGAGCTACAACACCACCAGGATTAAAAGGATTAAAGCCCTCCGCTCCCCACACAGGAGCCACACCCTGGACATGACCAGTTAATCCGTAGGGGTCAGAAACCCACATACCCGGACCAAATACACCTGTAAGGTGAAAAGCACCAAAACCAAAACAAAGCAGACCTGCAAGTAACAAATGAATCCCGAATATTCTTGGTAAATCGAGGACTGGTTGATTATTCTTACGGTCTTGAAATAAATCCAAATCCCAATAAACCCAGTGCCAACAAGCAGCTAGAAATAATAAACCTGACAAAATTATATGAGCTGCGGCGACACTTTCAAAAGTCCACAAACTAAATCCTGTAACAGGTTCACCCGTGAGACTCCAACCACCCCAAGATTCCGTAACACCCAATCGAGCCATGAAAGGCAATACATACATCCCCTGTCGCCACATCGGGTTGAAAACTGGGTCGCTGGGGTTAAACAGAGCAAGTTCGTATAAAACCATTGACCCTGCCCATCCCGCTGTCAAGGCTGTATGCATCAGATGCACAGCAATTAGTCTTCCTGGGTCATTCAAAACTACTGTGTGGACACGATACCAAGGTAATCCCATAAATAATGTTCCTGATGAAAAAGTTAGTTAGGAGTTAAGAGTTAGGAGTTATGAATTTTAAAATCACAAATTGATAACTGCTAATTTTTTCTACTCCCTGATTTTTAGAAAAAAAGTTGTAGATATGTGCCTGATATCGAATCAGGAAAAAATCTGTTTAAAAACATCACAGTAACTGAAAAAAAGAAGATAAACACAGGAACAATGATGTATTCAACCAAAAAATCCTGTATCCCGACTACGAGATTATTTTTACGAAATGCCATCAGCATATAAGACTAAAGCCTCCTTGATTAATAAGTATTTACCAGCTACCACTAATATCTCCTAACTGAATTAACATGATTTCGATGGGCTTCTGATTACTAAATTCCGATCAAAATAAGCTGTAAAACTGGAATTTTTTGTGGGGTAAGAAGTCGGGTTTTTATTACTTTTATAAGCCTGCAATTGATATTTATCTTAAAAACCCGACTTCTATGATTATCAGAACTCACATTGAATTAATCCAATGGTTTCATCGATAAAACTGGCTCATCTTCACGTTCGATACCTCTTTCAAAACCCGCAGCAGCCGCTCTTGCACGACCTGCGTGCCAAAGATGACCAACTAGAAACAGTAATGCAAAAATAAAGTGAGCAGAAGCTAGCCAAGTTCGAGGTCCGACAAAATTAAAGGAATTAACTTCCGTTGCTAAACCACCAACTGAATTCAAAGAACCGATGGGAGAATGGGTCATGTATTCAGCAGCCCGACGTTTTTGCCAAGGTTGAATATCATTCTTTAGCTTGTCAATATCTAATCCATTAACTCCCCGCAACGGCTCTAACCAAGGTGCTTTTACATCCCAAAACCGCATTGTTTCAGCCCCAAAGATGATTTCTCCTGTTGGCGATCGCTGTAAATATTTACCTAAACCAGTGGGACCTTGAGATGTAGAAATATTCGCTCCTAAACTTTGGTCACGGACTACAAAGTTCAGTACTTGAGCATTGGCAGCTTCTGCTACTGTCGGTCCATAAAACTCACTAGGATAGGCAGTATTGTTAAACCAAATAAACATCGCAGCAATAAAAGCCTGTCCGGCAACATTACCTAAACTTTGAGAAAGGTAGGCTTCACCAGACCAGATAAAGATTTTGTGAGTCCATTTAAAAGGTTTCGTTACAATGTGCCAAATACCGCCAAGTATTAGCAATCCACCTACCCAAATATGACCACCAACTAAATCTTCTAAATTATCAACGCTAACAATATTACCGGAGCCTCCCGTAATATTACTGAAAACGTAACCAAAGATGATTCTTGGGTCGAGAGTGGGATTTGTCACAAGCCGCACATCACCGCCTCCTGGGACCCAAGTATCATATAAACCACCCCAAAACATTGCTTTACCGACAAGTAAGTAAGCGGCTATCCCAAGGGCAATCAAGTGATATCCCAGAATACTAGTAACTTTGTCTTTATCAGTCCAATCAAAATTGAAGAAACCCGCTAGCTTTTGGGGTCCTCTAATTGAGTGATAAATGCCACCAAAGCCTAAAACAGCAGAACCAATTAAATGTGTTACGGCAATGGCAAAAAATGGGAAAGTATTGATTATTTCACCGCCTGCTCCTACACCGATGCCGAGAGTTGCAATGTGAGGCATGAGAATTAAGCCCTGTTCGTACATCGGCTTTTCTGGTATGTAGTGAGCAACTTCAAACAACAGCATTGCTCCAGCCCAGAAGGCAATCACTCCTGCATGAGCTACGTGAGCGCCCAAGAAGCGACCGGATAAGTTGATAAAACGGGCGTTCCCAGCCCACCATGCATATCCAGTAGATGCTTGGTCGCGACCTTCTCTTTCTTGAGAGCTAACATTGGTTGTAGTAGCTGAACTTTCAAATGGTGTTTCCATCATTAATTAGTTGATAGTTGACAGTTGATAGTTGACAGTTGACAGTTGATGGTTATTATTTATTTCCCCCCTCTCCCTGCTCCCTATTCCCTATTCCCTATTCCCTACTCCCTATTCCCAATTAAAGAGCATTTCCACGAGGTAATACTTCTGGGGGAAATTGGAAGTGTTGATGAGGCTGGTCTTCTTGCGCCATCCAGGTCCTAGCACCTTCATTCAGAAGAATGTTCTTGGTGTAAAAGGTTTCAAATTCCGGATCTTCCGCTGCTCGTAATTCTTGAGAAATAAAGTCGTATGCTCGCAAGTTAAAGGCTAATCCCGCCATTCCAATTGCACTCATCCATAAACCAGCGACTGGTACAAACAACATAAAAAAGTGTAACCACCGCTTGTTAGAAAAGGCTATCCCGAAAATCTGCGACCAAAAGCGGTTAGCTGTCACAAAGGAATAAGTTTCTTCTGCTTGAGTTGCACTAAATGCACCGAAAGTATTGAAATTTTTACCATCTTTGAACAGAGTATTTTCCACAGTTGCACCGTGTATGGCGCATAATAAAGCACCACCCAATACACCAGCGACTCCCATCATATGGAAGGGGTTGAGGGTGTAGTTGTGAAAAGCTTGGAAAAATAGTAGAAAACGAAAAATGGCGGCTACTCCAAAGCTAGGAGCAAAAAACCAGCTTGATTGACCTAAAGGGTAAATCAAGAATACAGAAACAAAAACAGCAATCGGTGCAGAGAAAGCGATCGCATTGTAGGGTCGAATACCTACAAGTCGAGCAATTTCAAGTTGCCGTAGCATGAAGCCGATTAATCCGAAAACACCATGAAAAGCGACAAAATTCCACAATCCGCCAATTTGAAACCAACGGATCAAGTTTCCCTGTGCTTCAGGTCCCCATAATAGTAGTAAAGAGTGACCCATACTATCGGCAGGGGTAGAAACTGCTGCTGTCAAAAAGTTGCAGCCCTCTATGTAAGAACTGACCACACCGTGAGTATACCAAGAAGTTACAAATGTGGTGCCAGTAAACCAACCTCCTATAGATAAGTAAGCACAGGGGAATAGTAAAAGACCAGACCAACCGATAAAAACGAAACGGTCTCGTTTTAACCAATCATCAACAACCGTAAACCATCGCCATTCTGTCTGACTGCGTTTGAGAGCTATCGTCATAGTATTTGTCCTTTTTTTTCAAGCAGTTGAAGAGTTCCGGAGCGATCAGCTAAAAAGCCTTTAATTTGTATATTCAAATTTGATTAAACTCTTGTAGTGCCGGCTGTTAGCCCGCTAGAAAAATACAAATTAAATGAGTGACAACTTAGAAGTGATCAAATTTTTTTCAAATGCCTCATTGCACATCTTTACCAATCCGGGTTGCCATCGTTGATCAAGTAAGGAGTACCAGGTAAAGCAAGAGCTTGAATAATTTGGTCAAAATAAGGAGTTACCAAAGCAGCATCCTCGGAGCCAAGAAGATATACAGCTTGTTCCTTGATACAGCATAATGCTTCTACCCAATTCGCTAAGGGTATACCCAAAGATTGGTACATTTCTTTCATCCCGACAATACCAATTTCCGTTAATGGCTGTTCATTACCTGCTAAAACACAGTAAGCAACTAAACGGATATACCAACCTTGATCGCGCTGACACGAAGATGTTTTTCTCATATTGCCGCTATTACTGGGGGTGTTAGGACACCGCTTCCAGAATTGATCGCTGGCTAATTCTACCAACCGTCTTTGATTTTTTGCCAAAGTTGTCGCAATCCGAATCCGCTGCGTTCCTGTATGACAAAAATTTTGAATCATGCGGATTTCTCCGGGTGTCGGATAACGCAGTTGTTCATCGGCATTAAGAATCACTTGCTTGACTATACTCATAATTCTCCTGAGTTACAGATTCAGTCATTGGTTCTAGGCTTAACTTTGGTTTCGAGTTGTTGGTGTTGGATACATATTCGGAGTTTTGCTGTTGTCTATGAGCAGATTCTGCCCAGAAAAGTTGTTTTGGGATGTTCCGCTGTTGGGGAATAAAGGCATCCAGTTCAGAGGCAGATGAAACTGAGGATTTAGCTGTTAAATTTACAGCCTCAGCGGATGCAGAACGGCGCATCGCCAAACCTCTTGGTGTAACATAACGCTCGTAAGGAACCGTATTTTCCCCAAAGGCTTCGATATATTCGGCGCTGTTGAGGATTTCATCGATCAGAGCATAAAACCCTTTGGTAGCGCAAATATCATAGTAGCGATTCATTTCTTGCCGTCCATAAGTGGGACGACCTAACAAACGCCGATGAATATATTCAATCGCCTTAGTAATATAAAGTTTTTCCCAATACATTCTGCGAAACCAATTAGACTTAGCCAACTGACGGATAAACTCCCGCACCGTAATTTCACCACCTTTGAGTTTGATTTCTGCGGTTGTTAAACGTTGACCTTGTAACAATTCGCGTCCGAATACCTGTCGATAAGCTCCTCTAATTACAGCTTCAAGGGAGTGTTTCGCCAAATTTATACTCGTATTTTCTGGCTTTTTGACCTTAGTAGTTTCATCTGTGTTTTTACCATTTTGTAGAAACTTATTAGTTTTTCCTTTCTCTAGAGGATGTAACTTGATAATACTAACCGCAGAACCGGGTACTTGATGGTAGCTAGTTTGATTACCATTGTAAAAAGAGGAACTACAATTAATCAAAATCCGGCGAGTATCTTTGTTGAAAAATGCAGGTTCAGGATGAGGATTGCGGTTCTCTTGAGGAAAAACTGCACCAAACTGAATTTCTAATGGATCGTTACCACAACCGTAAGGATGTTGATTGGGTAGAGGCTTTTGATATTTAGCAAACAAGGTTACAAACTGAGGAATTTTGCGAACGGGAGCGCTATATTTGAATAAATCAATTTGCGGACCCCAATTGCGACATTCCTGAGCTTCTTGACCTAATCCGCGCAAATACGGTACTGTTTCCTCACCAAAGTAATCGGAGTATTCCTGAGAATCAACTAAAGCATCTATCAGTTTAGGTAAACCACCTTTAGTAATAACTGCAAAATATTCTTGGAATTCTGCTAAAGAACTCAACCCGCGACCTAAAAAGTGCCGCATCGCCAATTCTATAACCCGACTGATTGTATAAGGCTCGTAAAAAAGCGTCCGATAGAGGCGAGATTTACCCAACCGGCGGACAAACTCTTTCATCGAAATTTGTCCACCCTTAAGTTGAGATTCTATTTCTGTACTATTCCCAGCATATATTGCAGTAATGTCACGTTCAAAAACTTGACGATAAGCAGCTTTAATTGCCTCTCGCTTTTCTGTTTCCGATAGAACCGACTTGAACACGAATTTTGATCGGTGTTCGGACGCTATCGCATAACTTTGGGGTAATACCAAACCCTGTTGTTCATTGGAAACTCCAAATCTCAGTTTGTCTGAGGGTTTTTCTTCTAAGTACTCAGCAATCAGGATGTCAAAATAGTACTTGATAATGTTTGTCGCTTCAGTATTAACTTGCAAATAGCTCACCGACTGTCGCCGCATTTCTTTGAGAGCAACAACGGTAGCTTCTGTTACATCTTCTGGAATAACTCCGCGTAATCCTCGCGCATTAACTGTGAGAATACTGGCATCACCAGCAACAATCGCATAAGTAATATAACGCAAGAACCAGGATAAGTCTCGCATAGACCTTTGCATTCTTTTTGGTCCATAGCGAGAGATATTGATAAAACGAAAACCTCCTGGAAGTGGGTCTCTATCGCTATAAAGCGTTCGTACTTGTTCCCACCAAGCCTTAATCGGAGCAAAAATCTTTGGGGGTTGTATTGATTCGAGACGTTCCTTAACAGCAACAACACGATTTCTTCTTGCTACAGTCAGATAATCTTCACCGATATAGTATCCCGAACCAGGTAATCCGATCTGCTCTTGAGGCTTTTCTAGGTAATCAGAAGGTGAACCACCAACAAAAATCCGGTTGGCTCCAGCACAGACAATTTCATCAGCTTTATTAGTTAAAGTTATTGCAATCTCTAACCGCAACTTACCAGAATTAAAAAACGACTCTAGTTCTTTAAGTTCAGTATTTCTTAAATAACGGTCTTGTTGTGACCCTTGAGAAATCACTGAAATAGGTAAACTTTGATATTGTTGTGGATAAATGACTGGACTACCACCACTTACTTTTACACTCATTTAATTTTATCCTTTGTTATTTGTCTCCTATCCCTAAATGCCTTTCCATCCCAAGGACTCATTATCAATGACAATTTCAGATATAGGACTCAAGATTGAAAATTGAAATGAAGGCAGTATACCTAACTATTTATTCCCAATTCCCAATTCCCCATTCCGCAATTCCCTACATTAATGATTGAATCAAGTAATCAAAATAAGGTGCAACTTCAGTAACATCTTGCAAAGGGAAGAATTCTAAAGAAACTTCTTTGAGAGAATGAACAGCTTCTACTAAATTGGGTAAGGGAATTTCCAAAGATTCATACATTTCCTTCACCCCGATAGTACCAATTTCTGCTAAAGGTTCTATATCTCCCACCACAAGGGAATAAGTAATCAGGCGAATATACCAACTTTGGTCTCGCAAACAAGAAGCCCGATAGGTTCTATTCCCACTATTACTAGGCGTATCAGGACACCGTTCCCAAAACTTTAAACTAGCTTTTTCCACAATTTTTTTTTCGTTTTCTACGAGAACTGTGGCTAAGTCTAGCCGAGAAAGCCCACCTTGATAAAAGTCTCGGATAGCAGTTAATTCACCCACATTTAGATAACGAGCTTCTCTGTCGGCTTGAGCAATTGTTTTTGTAATTATGCTCATAAAACTCC
Organism: Rivularia sp. T60_A2020_040; assembly: GCA_015272215.1. Taxonomy (GTDB): domain Bacteria; phylum Cyanobacteriota; class Cyanobacteriia; order Cyanobacteriales; family Nostocaceae; genus Rivularia. The sequence goes on from JACYMD010000072.1 coordinate 23,706, forward strand.
TATTTTTAGTTGATAAAATCAGAAGAAATTGGTAATTGGTAATGGGTAATAAACAACTCTTGACTCCGGTGGTCCGGTAGAGACGTAGCAATACGCCCCGTCTCTACAACTCCTAAAGATGCTTTTTAACTCAAACCAGAAGCAATGTGGTCAAAATAAATACCCATTTCTTTTCCTGCTTCGCTACCAAGCATACTACTAACAACTTCCTTCATTGCTTGTACTGCTCGGATAGTTCCACCGATGGGAACTCCTAATGAATTGTAAGTTTCCCTTAAACCATTTAAAATTCGCTCATCTAAAATTGAAGTGTCACCAGCCAACATGGCATAAGTTGCATAGCGCAAAAAATAATCCAAGTCACGCACGCACGCAGCATAGCGACGACACGTATACATATTGCCGCCAGGAGCGGTAATATCTGTGTAAAGCAAAGACTTGGCAACAGTCTGAGTGATGATACTTTTGGCATTAGCACTTAGAGCAGTCGCAGCTCGCGCACGCATATCACCGCTATGAAAGTAGGCTTCTAGTTTTTCCAAGTAGTTATTATCTAGATATTTGCCTTGAACATCAGAGGAATTAATCAAAGCAGTAATTACATCTTGCATAATTAAAGTTCCCTAAGTGAAGTTTTGATTGATTTTTTGAATTAAAGATTAGAGGTGATTCGATTTGAGATTTGAGATTTAGGATTGATGTATCTGACAATCCTAAAAACCTCAATCTCATTATTGTTTGTTATTGTTTGTTAAGAAAGTGCCTGAATGATGTAGTCAAAATAGGGTCCAACTTCAACCACATCTTCTTCACTCATCATTGATACAGCTTCTTCTTTGACACAGCGCATAGCTTCAACTAAATTCCTCAGTGGAATCTCTAAATTGTTGTACATTTCTTTGATGCCAAGTGTGCCGATTTCTTCTAAGGGTTTTTCACTACCAGCCAAGATAGAATAAGCAACTAAACGCACATACCAACCTTGATCGCGCTGACAAGAAGCTGTCTTACGATCATTGCCGCTATTGCTTGGGGTGTTGGGACAGCGTTCCCAAAATCTCATGCTGCCATTTTGGACAATTTGTTGCTCATTTTCTGCCAATATTCTGGCAATGCGAATTCTTTGGTCTCCTGTTTTTAAAAAATCTTGAAATATTCTCAGTTCTTTGGGAGCAGGATATCGAGCTTCACTATCAGCGTTCAGAATCAATTCAGTGACTACACTCATTGCTTTTTCCTGATTATTAGTTATTGGTTATTAGTTATTAGTCATTAGTCATTAGTGCTGACTAATGACTTGAGCAAATCTCCTCAAGCAGCTAATGCTGGAGCTTTAAGCGAAACAGTTACCGGAACAGATTCACCAGATGCCAAATCTAATGGAAAATTATGAGCATTCCGTTCGTGCATGACTTCAAAACCAATATTGGCTCGATTTAATACATCAGCCCAACTAGGAAGTACCCGACCTTGAGAATCAAGGATTGAATTATTAAAGTTGAATCCGTTGAGGTTGAATGCCATTGTACTAATACCGATCGCAGTAGCCCAAATACAAATTACAGGCCAAGCTGCAAGGAAGAAATGCAAGGAACGGCTATTGTTGAAGCTGGCATACTGGAATATCAGACGACCAAAATAGCCGTGGGCTGCAACTATGTTGTATGTCTCTTGTTCTTGTCCAAATTTATAGCCGTAATTCTGAGATTCAGATTCAGTTGTTTCACGCACAAGACTCGACGTTACTAATGAACCGTGCATGGCACAAAACAACGAACCTCCCAGCACTCCAGCAACTCCTAACATATGAAATGGATTCATCAGGATATTATGTTCGGCTTGGAAAACGAACATAAAGTTAAAGGTGCCGCTGATACCCATTGGTAAACCATCCGAGAAGCTGCCTTGTCCGATGGGGTAAATCAAAAATACCGATGTTGTCGCAGCAAGAGGAGCGCTGTAGGCAACTGCAATCCAAGGACGCATACCTAAACGGTAAGAAAGTTCCCACTCACGTCCCATATAACAAGAAAGGGCTGGGATGTAGTGGAATGCAATCATCTGGTAAGGGCCGCCGTTGTACAGCCATTCATCCACAGAAGCAGCTTCCCAAATCGGATAAAAGTGCAGTCCAATTGCATTGGAGGTGGGAACAACAGCACCAGTAATGATATTGTTGCCATAAAGTAATGAACCTGCTATTGGCTCCCGGATGCCGTCAATGTCTACGGGTGGAGCCGCGATGAAGGCAATTATAAAGACGCAAGTGGAGACTCCTAGTAAAGGAATCATTAGGAAACCAAACCAGCCGATATACAGCCGATTTTCGGTACTAGTTACCCAATCGCAGAACCTATCCCACGTGGGAAAACGGCTAGGCTGTTGTTGTGAAACTGTAGTCATAAGTTCAACAGTGGTATGAAGTTTGATTACTATTGGTTACGAAAAACTTGAAAATGTGAAAAAGTTAAATTGCCGTTTGTGTCAGAGAATATCTGAAAACTGGTTTCATATAGCTCAACATTAATTGTTAGCTATTAGCTGCAACTACTGAGATGTTGGCAATTCTAAATAAATACTCTAAACAAATTAAATTGCTACTCTCAGAAAGTTTCGACCTTATTGCCCGCTAACGGCGTTCCCCGTTGATTTTTTGTTGAAGAATCCCCCCTCATCCCTATAACTTTTGTAAAATCATATGCGATGAGGTGGTAACGACGAGCTAATTAAGATGCAGTTCTCAAAGCTCTCAACTCAACTTATGAAAATCACAATAGTAATTAAAAATGAAGAACTAATGAAGTCGATTTTTATCTTTACAAATCTTCATCATTAGCTGAAGTGCAGAATATAAATTAAAGTAAAGAAACTTATTTTTTCTTGAAGCTAAGTAACTTTTAGACAAGAAACTCGTTAATAATGATTTTCAATACAATAAAAAAAAATTCAAATTAGCTTGGTGATTAAAGATAGATTTTCTTTATAGATGCTATCAACGTATATCGATAAAAAATCAAGAGCATGACTTAGTAAGACTAAGAATTTATGGTAAACAACTTTTTTGCTGCCAACTTCTTGGTCAATTGTTAAGCTAAAAAGCCTTTAATTTGTTATTCAAATTTTATTAAAGTCGCCGTTCTTGTAGTGCGGGCATCCTGCCCGCTAGAAAAATACAAATTAAATGCGCGACAACTTATAACTCTGTGGAAAAAGCTTAGTTTCCAGGTTTTAGAGGTATTGATTAAATGAGAATTTTAATAGTTGAGGATGACGAGTGTATTGCCAAAGCTTTAGAAAACATTCTGAGCAATCAACACTATATGGTAGATATTGCAGATAGTGGGTTGCTCGGCTGGGAGTTTGTCGAGACTTTCACCTATGACTTAATTTTGCTTGATGTTATCCTACCCGAACTCGATGGCATCAAATTTTGTCAGAAGTTACGACAACATAATTATCAAATGCCTGTTTTATTATTAACAGCCCAAAACTCCAGCAATGACAAAGTTTTGGGATTAGATGCGGGAGCAGATGATTATGTGGTCAAACCTTTTGAAATAACAGAATTATTGGCTCGGATTCGGGTTTTATTGCGTCGTAAAAATACGCCGATACAAACAGTTTTACAATGGGAAAGCCTGTGTCTTAACCCTGGTAGTACAGAAGTTACTTATAACGGTCATTTGCTCAATCTAACTCCCAAAGAATATCGGTTGTTGGAGCTTTTTCTTCGTAACCGTAATATTGTGTTTAATAGAAGTGATATTTTAGACCATTTGTGGTCTATGGACGAAGCACCTAAAGAAGATACAGTTACTGCTCACATTAAAGGTTTACGGCAGAAAATGACCAGAGCCGGAGCGCCGAATGATTTGATTGAAACTGTTTATGGTTTGGGTTATCGCCTCAAAGATGTTGCAAACGATAAAGTAAAATTTTCTGGGGATAAGCATCAATATAAACCGAATAAACTAAGCAATAAACAACAGCAAACTAAAGAAGCATTAACTAAATTATGGGAAAAGCTGAAAGTACAAAGTATTGAAAGTGTAGAAGTTTTAGAGCAAGCTGTTAGTGCATTATTAGAGAATACTTTAGAGGAAGAATTAAGAGAAAAAGCCCAAAAAGTCGCGCACAAATTGGCTGGAGGTTTAGGAATTTTTAGTTTTTCTCAAGGTTCTGATCTAGCTAGAGAAATAGAACAAATTTTCAAGTCACAACTCAATTTAAACCGAACTCAGGGACTTTATTTGAGAAAATTAGTCAAGCGTTTACAAGAGGAAATTAAACAGCCTGCCTTTAAACAATCTCAAAAAACTTTGCAGTGTGAGAAATCTTCTGTAATGGTGATAATTGATGATGATGAAAAACTAGTCCATAGCATGATTAAATTGGCTGTTGCATCGGGAATGCAAATAGAATTGGTCAGAGATTTATTGGCAGCAAAAGAAGCATTAATTAAGCCGAAAATTGATGTAGTTTTACTGAGTATTTCCCTTGCCAAGACAAGCGAAGACAGTCTGAATCAACTTGCCAAATTAACGAATTGTTCCACACCACCAATCCCAGTAATACTATCCACAACTGATGATAGTTTAGCTAATCGGGTAAAATTGTCGCGATTATTTACTCATATATTTTTACAAAAAACATTACTTCCCGAACATTTATTAAAACTGATTTCTCAGGTATTGACACAAAGCCGCTCCCAAGTTGGCAAAGTTATGGTGGTAGATGACGATCCACAAATTTTAAGTTTAATCAGGGAATTATTAGAACCTTGTGGACTAAAACTTTCTACATTAAATGAGCCATTATGCTTCTGGGATCTTTTAATGAAAAATTCCCCAGATTTACTGATTCTTGATGTGGAAATGCCTCATATTAATGGTATTGATTTGTGTCAAGTGGTTAGAAATGAACCACGTTGGAGTGGATTACCTATTGTGTTTCTCACAGTTCATAATGATGCTGAGACTATACAAAAAGTTTTTAATGCAGGTGCTAACGAATGTTTGAGCAAGTCTATTGTTGGACCAGAATTAGTGACTCATATATTCAATCGCTTAGAGCGAATCAAATTATTTCAAACTATTAATGGTGTAACTAATTAGCAAATATTTTGATTTTTCATCTTGTAATTTAGATTTTTTGATCTTTATAGATAATGCAGTTTAATCACCCACGTCCCCAAAGTTCAGATAAATCATCCAACAGTGGTGAACAATCAATTGCTTCTGTTGAGGTACTTCTACACCGGATGATCACTAGGATTCGTCAATCTTTGGAATTACCAGCAATCCTCACCGGAACAGTCACAGAAGTACGTACATTATTGCAAACAGACCGAGTTAAAGTGTATCGTTTTGATGCAGATGGTAGTGGAAAAGTAGTCGCTGAATCAGTTATTCAACAACGTTTACCATCGCTTTTAGGACAACATTTTCCCGCAGAAGATATTCCACCCGAAGCACGTGAATTATTTATCAAAGCACGTCAGCGTTCAATTGTAGATTTAGCTACACAACAAATTGGCGTAAGTCCATTAAATGATCCCGAAACTGGAGAGTCAATCGCTGATGATATTCGCTTTCGTCCTGTAGACCCCTGTCATGTAGAATATCTCACATCAATGGGTGTACAGTCCTCTTTAGTCGTGCCGATTTTTCATCGCGAGCAATTATGGGGATTATTAGTATCTCATCATAGTTCCCCACGACTGGTAACACAACGAGAATTACACATTGTCCAGCTAGTTGTAGATCAATTATCCATCGCGATCGCCCAAAGTACCCTACTAGAACAAACCCGCGCTCAAGCAGCACAAGAAGCGATGATTAACCGAGTCACCAAGCTGCTACATTCTATGACAGAAATGCAGTTGCAACAGGCTTTGGAATTAACTGTCAATGGTTTGCAAGCGGCGGCTGGCAGAATTTACATAGTTCCGCAAAATCCTCAAGAGCAAGCACAATTGTTTGTTTGTGGGCAGTGGGAATTTAATCAAACTGGAGAAAAATTTGAGGAACATCCGACTTGGCAACAATGGTTAGAGGAGCAAGTAACTTTCTGTAATGGAATTCAAGCTCGGATAATTCCAGATTTACATCAAGTTGCTTTACCAAAGTATTTAGAAACGGTTTTTTTCGACAATAAAATTCGCAACTTGCTAGTTATCGAACTGCAATCCCGACAGCAGAAATTAGGCTATTTGAGTATTTTTCGCCACGAAATTCAGGTTGAAACTTTATGGGGCAGAAAACGCGATCGCGACGATCCGCGACAACAGCGCCCGATAGTATCTTTTGAGACATGGCGAGAATTAAAACAAGGTCAAGTGCAGCAATGGACTTCAGCAGAAATTGAACTTGCTTTAGCTTTGGGTAGTCACTTTGCTACGGCAATTCATCAATACGAACTGTATCAACAAGTCTATGCTCTGAATGTTGATTTGGAACGAGATATCCAAGAACGCAAACAAGCAGAGTTAAAAATTTCTGCCTTGAATGCCGAATTAGAACAGCGAGTGCAAGAACGAACAGCAGAATTACGCAGAGAAATCAGCGAACGCGAACAAGCAAAAGCCTCACTTGAACGCTTGAGTCGGCAAAGTGGGTTAATTTTAAACTCCGCAGGTGAGGGAATTTACGGATTAAATGCCCAAGGTAAACTGACTTTTGTGAACCCAGCAGCAGCAAGAATGTTGGGATATCGGGTAGAAGAATTGATTGTTTCAATCGCCAATAAGAATTTAGATTCTTACCCAAGCTACATTCTTTCGGAATTTCCACATCAGTCCGAAGAAAGATTTATGCACAGGATATTGAATCATTCTAAGCCAGACGGAAGTCCTTATCCTTGGGAAGAAAATCCGATTTATGCCACATTAAAAACTGGTGCAGTGCAGCATATTGTTGACGACACATTCTACCGTCGAAATGGAACAAAATTCCCCGTAGAGTATGTTAGTACACCAATTTTAGAAAAGAATCAGATTGTAGGTGCTGTTGTAATTTTTAAAGATATTACCGAGCGGCAAATAGTAGAACGAATGAAAAATGAGTTTGTCTCAGTTGTCAGTCACGAATTGCGGACACCCTTAACTTCCATTCGCAGCGCTTTAGGTTTACTTTCCCATGGTTCCTTGAACAATCAACCCGCGAAAAGTCAACGGATGCTGGAAATTGCCTTTGATAATACCAATCGTTTAGTGCGTTTAATTAATGACATTCTTGATATTGAACGGATTAATTCTGGCAAAGTAACGATGGAAAAACAAAATTGCAATGCCGCAGAATTGATGATACAAGCAGTAGATGAAATGCGAGCAATGGCTGAGAAAGCAGAAATCAAACTTGCGTTGAAACCTTTTGAAGTACAATTATGGGCAGACCCAGATCGAATCATTCAAACATTAACTAATTTACTCAGCAATGCAATTAAATTTTCACCACCACATAGTACAGTCTTCCTTGGAGCCAAAGTACAAGATTATAAAATATTATTTCAAGTCAAAGATCAAGGTAGAGGAATTCCTGAAGATAAACTCGAAACCATTTTTGACCGTTTTCAACAAGTTGATGCTTCTAATTCTCGACATCAAGGAGGTACGGGTTTAGGATTAGCAATTTGTCGCAGTATTGTGCAACAACACGGTGGCAAAATCTGGGTTGAAAGTATTTTAGGTCGTAGTAGTACTTTTTACTTCACATTACCTCTTAAGGAGTAAGAAGTAAGGAGTAAGGAGTAAGGAGTGTTTTCAAACTCATTACTCACTAATATCTAAATAATATATCAATTTAATTCTGTCTAGTAGTTCTTTTCATTAATTTTGATGGGTAATCGTTCGTAGTGGGAGCGTCTCGCTCCCTGGTAGCCAAAGGGCGAGCTTTCCGGCTCGCACTACCAATTACCAATTTATGACCCCGCATAATTAATGAAAAGCACTACTATTAGTCCATCAAGGGAACTTTGCCTGGGGTTTATGCAATTTTACACTCACTATTCACTACTCTCTACTCCCCACCCCATAATCATGACCTTTTCAGCTAACACGGCACCTATTTATTAATAAAAAAAAATATGACCAAACGTATTTTAATCGTTGATGATGATCGAGATATTCGAGAAGCCACTCAAATGTGTTTAGAAATTTTAGGTGAATGGGAAGTTCTGAGTGCTGCTTCCGGTAAAGAAGGTTTAGTTACAGCCGCAGCAGAGCAACCTGATGCGATTCTTCTAGATGTAATGATGCCAGAGATGGACGGGTTGACAACTTTTGAGAAACTACAAGAGAATCCGATTACCAAAAATATTCCTGTGATTTTACTTACAGCAAAAGCTCAACCTGCCGAAAAGCGTCATTTTACTCAACTTTGTGTTGCCGGAGTTATAACCAAACCTTACGATCCGTTTACTTTGGCTCACGAAATTACTCAAGTTTTGCAATGAGAATTGTATTTTCTTCATGGGTTATTCATACTTTTTACTTACCCTACAAGGTGAAGCTGGCTAACAAATCACCGAAAATAATTCAACAAGTATCCACCAGCGGGAGTTGGTAGCCAGAAAATACTTGGCACCCACGGGTAAATGTAAATAGTGAACCACCGACGTATCCTACTAATTATTGAAAATGTAGATGCAATACAGGAAGTTACTCAGGTTTGCTTAGAAACAATAGCAGGCTGTTCGGTTGTAATCACGAACTCCCTAAATGAAGCTATTGCCAAAGCTACAACCGAACAAGCTGATGCAATTATTTTGGATTTGAATGAAATTATATTTGATTTTGATTGCAATACCATATTGCAAGAGTTGCAGAATAAACCGACTACTCAGCAAATTCCGATAATTTTATTAACTTCTACAGAACAGTATCAAGAATTGTCTCAATTAACCGAACTTGGAGTAACGGCAGCCATTATCAAGCCTTTTGATTTATTAACCTTAGCTAGACAAGTCGCGGTTGCACTGAATTGGGAATATTCATAACTGAATTTGCCGTATTTTATTTAAATAAATATTTACATAAATGTAAGCTTTTGTAAATATAATCTTCTTCTTCATAAGTTCTTCAGAACTTTTATTTATTCTCCAAATAGCAACTAATCTATTGCTGATAAAATTCATCATAAATCATCAACAAATTGGAATTTATATCATTAGTAAATCAGAAGTAGATACTTTCTCAAATGCTAATAATAGATATATTTTCTCAAAAGTTGAATGTTCTGTTGAAATTCTTTGATTACATTGTCAACCATGAATTTGAGATTTGAGATTTGAGATTTGGAGAATACTGCATTGCGTTCCGACTTTTTGAACAGCAAGTATCGGGGTTTTGAATTAAATAATTCAACTTTAAACTTCCTTCTTGCATAAAAAAATCACCAGCCCCTGGATTATTTTCCCGATCAATCTAAAATCCTAAATCTAAAATCTAAAATTTCGTGACCTCTACCCTAGACTCAGGAGCCATTAATTAAATGGTACAGTCTGAATTACAACGCACAATTACGACCTCAAGCCATAGTGATTTGGTCGATAAACATCAAAATCAAAACAATCTTGTAGAAAGAAGCGATTTCTCTTTGGTATGGGAAAGATTTTGTGAATGGGTAACTAGCACCGATAATCGTCTGTATATTGGCTGGTTTGGGCTAGTGATGATACCGACTCTTTCCATTGCCGCAATTGTTTTTATAATTGCCTTTATTGCTGCTCCTCCCGTAGATATGACTGGCTGGGGAGAACCAATTTCTGGTTCTTTGTTACAAGGAAATAACATTATTACTGCTGCGGTTGTTCCCACATCAGCAGCGATTGGACTGCACTTTTACCCTGTTTGGGCAGCAGCATCCTTTGAGGAATGGTTGTGCAATGGAGGTCCATATCAGCTGATTGTACTGCATTTTTTGATTGGCATCTATTGCTATCAAGATCGGGAATGGGAGTTGAGCTATCGTTTGGGAATGCGTCCTTGGATTAGTTTAGCTTTCTCTGCTCCAGTCAGTGCCACAGCAGCAGTGCTGTTAGTTTATCCAATTGGACAAGGAGGGTTTTGTGAGGGAATGCCTTTAGGAATTTCGGGGACTTTCTATTTCATGTTCAAGCTACAAGCTGAACACAATTTTCTGATGAATCCATTTCACATGATTGGAGTAGTTGGAGTTTTGGGAGGGGCATTCTTGAGCGCTATGCATGGTTCTTTAGTCACTTCGACTCTAAACTTTCCCAGAGAACATCGTCACAAACAATCAAGTTACAATTTCATGGCAGCCCATAATTATTTGGGAAGGCTTCTCTGGCATCGCTTGAGCTTCATAAACAAGCGCAATTTGCATTTGTTATTAGCAATTGTGCCGGTGGTAGGAATTTGGTCTGCGGCTTTGGGTGTCGTTTCTATGGCATTTAATATCAATGGCTTGAATTTTAATCAGCACATACACGATAGCCAAGGGCGAGTAATCAATAGCTGGGCAGACTCGATTAGCTGGGCTGATTTAGGAATAGAAGTAATGGACGAAGGCAAAATTTACTCTTTCCCCTTGGATTTATCATCTCAAATAGTAATGCCTGTGAAGTAATTAGAGTCTGGTGAATAACGATGAAAGATTTATTTATCAAGTCTTTGGGGCTATCACCTTGATGAAAAAATACAAGATATTCCCCCCAACCCTATTGCAAAAAGGAGGCAATGATTATGACAATAACTCCAGAGCGAGAGCAAAAAGTAAAAATAGTAGTCGATAAAGATCCGGTGCCTACTTCTTTTGAGAAGTGGTCAAAACCAGGACACTTTGATCGCTCCCTTGCTAGAGGTCCGAAAACCACAACTTGGATTTGGAATCTGCACGCTCTTGCTCATGATTTCGATACTCATACCAGTGACTTAGAAGATGTATCTCGCAAAATCTTCGCTGCTCATTTTGGACATTTAGCAGTGATTTTTATCTGGTTGAGCGGGATGTATTTTCATGGGGCAAATTTTTCCAATTTTGAATCTTGGATGACAAATCCCACTGGTATTAAACCAAGCGCTCAAGTAGTTTGGCCTATATTTGGTCAAGAAATTTTGAATGCCGATATGGGTGATGGCTTCCACGGGATTCAAATCACCTCTGGACTTTTCCAGTTGTGGCGGGGTGCTGGATTTACAAATGCGTTCCAATTATACTGCACAGCAATTGGAGCCTTGGTAATGGCAGCATTGATGCTATTTGCTGGTTGGTTCCACTATCACAAACGCGCTCCCAAATTAGAATGGTTTCAGAATGTTGAGTCGATGTTAAATCATCACTTGGCTGGACTTTTAGGTTTGGGTTCCTTGGGCTGGTGCGGACACCTAATTCATGTTTCTTTACCCACTAACAAGCTGTTGGATGCTGGGGTAGCTCTTAAGGATATTCCTCTACCTCATGAGTTCATTCTGAATGCTAGCTTGATGGGAAGGTTATATCCCGGTGTTGATTGGGGTTTTATGAGTGGAGTGGTACCATTCTTTACTTTGAATTGGGATAGATACAAAGAATTTCTGACATTTAACGGTGGTTTGAATCCGGTAACTGGCGGTTTGTGGTTAACAGATATAGCACACCATCACTTAGCTATAGCTGTAATGTTCATTGTTGCCGGTCATATGTACCGCACTAATTGGGGTATTGGTCATAATATCAAGCTCATGCTTGATGACCTGAAAAGTCCGAATATGCTGCCATTTTTGAGCTTTATTGGTCCTAGAGGTCATAAAGGTCTTTACCAAGTCCTGACAACTTCCTGGCACGCTCAGTTATCACTCAATTTGGCAATGTTGGGTTCTCTAAGTATCATCATTGCCCATCATATGTATGCAATGCCGCCCTATCCGTATTTGGCAACAGACTATGCCACGGTTTTATCTCTGTTCACGCATCATATATGGATTGGAGGGTTTTTAATAGTCGGTGCCGCCGCTCATGCAGCAATTTATATGGTGCGAGACTATGACCCGGAAGTAAATAATAACAATGTACTAGACCGCGTAATTCGACATCGAGATGCAATTATCTCTCACCTGGCTTGGGTATGTCAGTTCCTCGGCTTCCACAGCTTTGCAATTTATTGTCACAACGACACAATGCGGGCTTTTGGTCGTCCTCAAGATATGTTCTCGGATACGGGAATTCAATTGCAGCCTATTTTTGCTCAGTGGATACAACATATTCACACAATGGCAATTGGAAATCTGGGATTGCAAGCGGCTACACCTTTGGGCAATATGTTTGGGGGCTTGCACAATTTACAAACCTCTGGATTGGGAGTAACGGCTCCAGGTTTGCACGAGCCTGTAAGTTATGCCTTTGGCGGCGGTATTCTTGCCGTAGGTGGTAAAGTGGCAATGATGCCTATACCTTTGGGAACGGCTGATTTCTTAATCCACCACATCCACGCTTTTACAATTCACGTCACCGTATTAGTTCTGCTCAAAGGTGTATTATTTGCCCGTAGTTCCCGGTTAATTCCAGATAAAGCAAACCTTGGTTTCCGCTTTCCTTGCGATGGTCCAGGTCGCGGGGGTACTTGTCAAGTCTCTGCTTGGGACCATGTATTCTTGGGACTTTTCTGGATGTATAATTCCCTGTCCATGGTAATTTTCCACTTCTTTTGGAAGATGCAATCGGATGTGTGGGGGACGGTTGATGGCAATGGGGTAGTCACTCACATTACTGGTGGCAACTTTGCCATGTCATCGATTACCAATAATGGTTGGTTGCGGGACTTTCTTTGGGCGCAATCTTCCCAAGTAATCAATTCATACAATACAGCACTTTCTGCATACGGGTTAATGTTCTTGGCTGGACACTTTGTTTTTGGCTTTAGCTTGATGTTCCTATTTAGCGGTCGCGGTTACTGGCAAGAACTGATTGAATCGATTGTTTGGGCGCACAACAAGTTGAAAATTACTACTGCGATTCAGCCCCGTGCTTTAAGTATCGTTCAAGGTCGGGCTGTGGGAGCTGCTCACTACCTATTGGGAGGAATTGTTACCACTTGGGCATTCTTCCTAGCGCGAATGAGCGCACTTGGTTGAATATAGCTTTCGGCGCTATAAAACCCTGAACTGACGCAGGTGAAGCCAGAAACATCACAGAAGTCGGGTTTTGATGAATGTTATAAGAGTGTGACCGATACTTGTATTGTAAAAACCCGACTTCTTAACCCTACGAAAAATTCACGTTTTTTTTCTTACTCAAAAACAATCAAACAATGAAAGTGTATGGCAACTAAATTTCCCAAATTTAGCCAAGACTTGGCACAAGACCCGACGACTCGTCGCATTTGGTATGCGATCGCAACTGCTCATGATTTTGAAAGTCACGACGGAATGACCGAGGAAAATCTTTATCAAAGGATTTTTGCTTCTCATTTTGGTCATTTGGCGATTATCTTTCTATGGACATCGGGTATTTTGTTCCACGTTGCTTGGCAAGGTAACTTTGAATTGTGGATTAAAGACCCACTTCATATACATCCCATCGCTCACGCTATTTGGGATGCTCAATTTGGACCACCAGCAATTGAGGCTTTTACCCAAGCCGGAGCGCGTAATCCCGTTGATATTTGTTACTCTGGTGTTTACCACTGGTGGTATACCATCGGTATGCGAACAAATAATGAACTTTATGCTGGTTCGTTGTTTCTTTTACTGGTTGCTGCTGTATTCTTATTCGCAGGATGGCTGCACCTCCGACCTAGGTTTCGTCCGGGACTTGCTTGGTTTAAAAATAATGAATCTCGTCTAAATCATCACCTCGCAGGTTTATTCGGTATTAGTTCTTTGGCTTGGGCGGGACATTTGGTTCACGTTGCAATCCCCGAATCTCGCGGTATTCATGTTGGTTGGAATAATTTCCTGGCTGTGGCTCCCCATCCCAAGGGATTGTTACCTTTTTTCACGGGTAACTGGGGTGTTTACGCACAAAACCCGGATACAGCAAATCATCTATTTAGTACCAACGAAGGCGCAGGAACCGCAATTCTCACCTTTTTAGGTGGTTTTCACCCGCAAACAGAATCGCTGTGGCTAACAGATATGGCTCATCACCATTTAGCGATCGCAGTCATTTTGATTGTTGCGGGTCATATGTACCGTACCAATTGGAGTATCGGTCACAGTATGAAGGAAATGCTTAATGCGAAGAACTTCTTTGGGCAAAAGGTGGAAGGACAGTTCAATTTACCTCACCAAGGGCTGTACGATACAATCAACAACTCTTTACATTTCCAATTGTCTTTAGCGTTAGCTGCTTTGGGTGTAGCAAGTTCTTTGGTGGCACAGCATATGTATTCAATGCCGCCTTACGCTTTCATTGCTAGGGACTTCACTACCATGTCAGCGCTGTATACTCATCACCAGTACATAGCCGGATTTTTGATGGTAGGAGCATTTTCCCACGCGGCGATTTTCTGGATTAAAGACTATGATCCAGAAATGAATCAGGGTAATGTTTTAGACAGGGTTTTGAAGCACAAAGAAGCGATTATTGCTCACTTGAGTTGGGTATCTCTATTCTTAGGCTTCCATACTTTGGGATTGTATGTTCACAATGATGTAGAGGTTGCTTTCGGTACACCTGACAAACAAATCTTGATTGAGCCAGTATTTGCTCAGTTTATCCAGTCGGCTCATGGTAAAGCACTTTACGGATTTAATACTTTGTTATCGAATCCAGATAGTATTGCTTCCACAGCATGGCCTAATCACGCTAACGTTTGGTTATCAGGCTGGCTAGATGCGATTAATAGTAGTACTAACTCCTTATTCCTCACAATTGGTCCTGGTGACTTTTTGGTTCACCATGCAATTGCTCTCGGTTTGCACGTCACCGCCTTGGTTTTAATTAAGGGTGCCTTGGATGCCCGTGGTTCTAAATTAATGCCGGATAAGAAAGATTTTGGTTACTCATTCCCTTGTGATGGTCCAGGTCGTGGTGGTACTTGTGACATCTCGGCTTGGGATGCTTCTTACCTGGGTATATTCTGGATGCTCAATACCCTCGGTTGGATAACCTTCTACTGGCACTGGAAGCATTTAGCTATTTGGCAAGGGAATGTCGCCCAGTTCAATGAAAATTCTACTTATCTAATGGGCTGGTTCCGAGATTACTTGTGGAACTATTCAGCATCCCTGATTAACGGTTACAATCCCTACGGTACTAATAATCTTGCTGTTTGGACTTGGATGTTTCTCTTAGGACATTTAGCTTGGGCTGTGAGTTTCATGTTCTTAATCACTTGGCGGGGTTATTGGCAAGAGTTGATTGAAACTCTCGCTTGGGCTCACGAACAAACACCATTATCTTTTGGTTATTGGAGAGATAAGCCTGTTGCTTTGTCTATTGTTCAGGCTCGTTTAGTTGGCTTAACCCATTTCACAGTTGGTTATATTGCTACCTATGGGGCATTTCTAATTGCTTCAACGGCGAGTCGATTAGGTTAAATCAGTTAACAGTTATCAGTTAACCGTGATAACTGTTAACAATTAACCATCATTAAATGATTGTTGAAAAAGAAAGTTGTTAATATGATTATTTTTGCCGCGATTGTGACAACTTTCTGAAAATTTGCATAGGACTTACGCAGCAATTAAAAAATAAGCCTTTACGATTACTTTGCTTCCCTCGTAATGACATAAAATCCTAGTCTGTGCGTAAGTCCTGAAATAGTTAGATTATTTGATTTGCAATATTATCAAAACGAAAAAAAATATTTTTAAGCTTTACAAAATTTGTCATTCGACCTCCTCTGACCTGTGAGCCAAAGCCTAATGGTTAGAGGATTTTCTTATGATTAATTATTATGAAAAAATCTTTAAATATTGATTTTTATAACAATTAAGCATCAGCATTGTATTTATCGACTATTTATTTTTAAAATAAAAGATAAGAGATTTTCAAAAAATCAAAAACTACAAAAACAATCAGTAGGTAAATATGGCTAATACCGAAATAGATGTGATCAAACCATATCAAGATAACCCCTTTCTTGCAAATTTATCCACACCAATCAACGATTCTCCTTTAGCAAAAGCCTTTATTAATAATTTGCCTGCCTATCGTAAAGGCTTAACTCCTTTTATGCGAGGGCTAGAAATTGGTATGGCTCATGGTTATTTTTTAGTGGGACCAGAGGTGGTAATTGGACCACTTCGAGAAACTGCCCATGGAGCTAATTTAAGTGGATTAATTACGGCTATTTTTATCACTGCATTAGCCTGTTTGGGCATTTCTATTTTTGCTTTGACTACTTTTCAAGGAAATCCCCGTGGAGCTTATAGCTCTTATTGTAAAGACCCTCTGAGACCATTAAAAACTCGTGAAGAATGGAACGAACTTAATGGCGGAGTCTTTCTAGGTTCAATGGGTGGTGCTATATTTGCATACTTGTTACTAGAAAATTTTGATGCTTTAGATGCCATTCTTCGCGGTGCAGTTAATATTAGCTGATGGCTAAAAACTCCAAAGAAAAACTAAATTTTCAAGAACTATTTACTTCTATCTAAACAGGAGAATAAATCATGGTAGATATGACGCAACTTACAGGAGAATATGCAGCTTCCTGGTTGCCTTGGATAATGATTCCGTTGGTTTTTTATATTTTACCTTTTCCCGTTTTCGCTATTCTTTTTCTTTGGATTGAAAAAGAAGATATTGAAGAAGAAAGAACGGATATTTCCGGAAATCAATTAATGGGTAATGTCATCAATATGGACTCATAATTTCAGATTTTAATTGTGCTAGTTGTATAAGTCCTAATTTTGGTGTTGTGTTATCGAAGACAATTTGTGAATCCATTTAGCGAAATAACGCGAAAAACCCGGTTTCCATACAAAATGGTTGTTTTAGCACCAGATGTCGAGGAAGAAAACGGGTTTATTACTTCAATTGCATAATATTGAAACAAGCAATAAATCTAGCTTCGAGTCGAGTCAATAATTACGACTTGAGAATCTGAAGGGGCGCTCGCTTTTTGCTCTGAACTAGTTTGTACCGGGTTGGGAGCGTTATAAATCTCAAATTCTTCAATCCCATGATTTCTTACAATAGCTTCAGCGCGATTAATTTCAGCTTCAGTTCCATCTAAGATGATTAAATAATCCCCGCGCTCGATTCGCTGATTATATACTTTTGCTCGTTCTTCAGGAATTCCCAAACCAACCAATGCACCTAATAAACCACCACTAGCTGCACCAATACCAGCACCGGCAACAGTCGTTATGAGAGTTGTTGCGATTTCACCAGCAAGCAATATCGGCCCGACACCAGGAATTGCTAAACTACCCAAACCCACAAGTAAACCTGTTATACCTCCGAAAATTCCCCCCGTAAGCGCTCCTGCTGCTGCACCTTCATCAGCTTTGTTTCCCAGGTTTTCCTGAGTTTCTACACCAGCAACTTGGTTAGCAGTATCATTATTCCTGGCAATTACAGAGACTTTATTCATATCAAAACCAGTATCTCTGAGTTCCCGGAGTGCATATTCAATGTCGTTACGACTCAGAAATGCTCCAACTGCACGCTTATATTCTCCCACAGCCATTTTTATCTCCATTTAACAATGCGTATTACTGTTTTCGCCTGTTAAACTCGAATTTAAATCAACCTTGAGTTTGGACTATGCATCTATCTTTAGGAAGAAATTTTTTATTAAGTAGGGCTATTACCAATTACCAATTACCCATATCACGGATTAAAACGGATGGAAGGGATTTCACGGATTTAATTCCCCATTACCAATTACCAACTACCAATTACCAATTACCAATTCTTAACTGTTAACGGAAAACGCCCCTATGGTTGTTCGGTTCTACTACTTTCATTCTTAGGACATATATCGGTACACTCTTAAGGAATAGTGAATCACCAGTTTCTGAAGCTGTTAGTCGCTTTGAAATTAAGGGGTGAACTCCAGTGTATAAATATAAATGGATATTGCCGAGTTTAAAAGAAGTTTTAAGTCCTACTCAAGCGACTAAAGCTGAATGTTCTTTACAGAAAGCACGACTGCAATGGCGTACTGCTTTAGCTGCTACTGAAGAGTTGCTGCTAAAATATTTGCCTGAAGTTGCATCGGATACAATTCAAGGATTGGTTTTAACTGCACCCGCTCCCGTGTTGTGCGAATCATTACTCAGGGGATGTTTACGGACGGTAACTTTTACAGCAAAGCCGTTTAATCCTCTGGCTTTGATGCCTTTTCATATGTCTTGCGATCGCAAAACAGCAAAAGAAAATACTTTTGATGAATCGGTATTACCTATATTAGAGGTAGATCCGTTATCAAAGGAACAGTTTTGTCTGGTTTTTACAGAAAAATTTTCATTAGTAATCGTTTTAACGGAAGAAAATAACCATAAAAGCAGCTTTTTATTTTCCTTTGATCCGGAAGTTGTTGAGCAAGCATGGCAAGCTCTTGCGGCTAGGGTAATGTTAAGTAATCCCGATTTATTCCTAGAATTGGATCGGTTGGTACAAAAATATTATCCGAGTATACCTGACTATCGGATTGTGATGCAATTTAGTCAATTGTTGCTCGCAGAATACCCAGAATTAGGAGATAAAGGAACGAGGTTTCATTCTCAAGCAACGGGAGAGTCTAGAAATAAAGTTGAAGAAGTTAATTATCATAACTACTCTACTTCCACATCGACCAAACAGTCATCTCGTTCGGATATAGAATTATTACAAGCTTTTGCTCATGAAGTACGTACTCCTTTAACAACGATTCGGACTACAACTCGTTTGCTGTTAAAACAAAAAGATTTACCAGCTAAAGTTTTGAAGCGTTTACAATCGATTGATCGCGAATGTACTGAACAAATTGACCGGATGGAATTGCTGTTTAGAGCGGCGGAATTGGAAACATCTTCTTCAGTAAATTCCCCAGGTTCTCCATTAACGGCAATGTGTTTAGAGCAAATGTTACAGCAAAGTATTCCTCGCTGGCAACAAGCTGCAAATCGGCGAAATTTAACTTTGGATGTTGTTTTACCGCAACAGTTACCTACCGTGGTGACTAATCCCAATATGCTCGATCGAGTTTTGACTGGTTTAATGGAAAACTTGACTCGTAATTTACCTGCGGGTAGTCATATTCAGGTACAAGTAATTCAAGCTGGCGACCAATTGAAGGTACAATTACTACCTAACGCAACTCTCGATACATCAGCTGCGACACAACCGATTCGTAAAGCCATCGGTCAATTACTTACATTTCAGCCAGAAACGGGTACAATTAGCCTGAATTTAGCTGCAACTAAGCATTTATTCCAGGCTATTGGTGGTAAATTAATTGTACGGGAACGACCCCAACAAGGAGAAGTATTAACGATTTATTTGCCTTTGGAAGGAGTAAATAATTCTAGTTATTGCTTGGGTAAACTTGGACAATATGGGTTTAAAGTTAATACAAGGTAAATCAGTTATCAGTTATCAGTTATCAGTTCCGACGGTATATGGTTTGAGATAAGATAGGGAGCATATCAATCAATAGATTTTTGTCAACTGTCAACTGTCAACTGTCCACTGTCAACTGTTTATACTTGCTAAAAGTACTTTAAAACTAGAACCTTCACCGGGAATTGAAGAGACAGAAATACTTCCACCGCATTTTTGGAGTAATTTTTCTACAATAGTTAAACCCAAACCAGCACTTCCGGTTTCTTCATTAGCAACGGGACGCACTTTGTAAAAGCGGTTAAATATTTGGGTAATTTCATTTTCTGGAATACCTACACCAGTATCGGTAAATTCTAGTTGTACGTAGCCTTTTTGTACGCGAGTTTTCACCCAAACTTGACCACCATTAGGTGTAAATTTAATGCAGTTAGAAAGAAGATTAATGACAATTTGTCTTAATCCACCACTGACACACCAAACATTCGGTAAATCATTTGGTACTGTATACGCCAGCATGATACCTCTTTCTTGTGCTAAAGGTTGATATGTACTCACCACACCTGGAACCACCTCAGACAGGCATACAGGTTCTAAAGAAGCAGTTCCTAAGTGACGCTCCAACTCGACTAAATCCATTGCACCAGTCATCAAATGATTTTGGCGATCGCACTCTCGTTTGATCATGTCCAAATAACGTTGGCGTTGGGGTGCTTTGATGCTGGGAGAATTCAGTAATGAAAGGGCTGTCTTGATATGGGTTAGAGGTGCGAGTAATTCTTGAAATACGTTCTTTAAGTATTCATCTTTAGCTTGCAATTCACTACGAAGTGTTTGATTTTGCTGTTTGGAGTTTCGGAAGCGACTTTTAAATTTTCTAGAACTTATTTCTTCTTGTCGCTGAATTTGTGCAATCAATAATTGATTTGTTAATGCTGTTTGGGGTGTTTGAGGATAAACAAATTTGTTAGTTGCTAAATTAAACTCTTCGGAATTACTGATATTCTTGATACCATTTAATATTTGTTGAATTACTTCACCATCAAAACAGTTAACAGCTGCAAGAGAGGGAATTTTATAATGATTTTTTTGATTTAAAATCCGTTTTTTCAGCTTTTTTTGGGGACGATGAGCCAAAATCAAGCTGCAAAATTCCGGAGATAAAACAATTAAAAAGTACTCTCGTCTGATTTCGCGATTATCTGTCAAAAGTTCGACTAAATTATGGGATAAATCGATTCGAGAAGCAGCAGACGACCAATGATAAGATTGTGAATCGGAATTATTGGTATTTGTTTTAATTTCTTCAACCCCAGATAATTGGCAATTATAAATAGTAGCATCACTTAAATGCTGTTGATAACGTTTTAATTCGGAATCCAAAATATTCAGCAATGGAAATTTTACCACAATAGTCGCCGATATTTTTTGTTCAATCAGCAAATCAAATTGTGACCTGACCATTGATAGCAGAGTACCACAACTAAGAGTTAAACGCTTTGGAGGTGTTTGTACTTGCATCGCTAACTGATAGAGAGATAAATTATCCGGTGGAGATAAATTCATAAGAAAATAAAAGAAGGAAAATCACAGAAGTATACAGCAATAAATCATACTTTCTTAGATTCTCCCCCCTAAGTGTAATTTTTTTACAAAAACATCAGAATTTGATAGTGGACAGTTGATAGTTGACAGTTGACAGTTGACAGTTGACAGTTGCCTATTCCCTCCTCTTCCCTCCTCTTCCCTCCTCTTCCCTATTCCCTCTTACCTTTCTGCTAAAGCTTCCCGTGCGTGTTCTCTATCGTCGAAGTGGATTTTTTCGGTACCGAGGATTTGGTAATCTTCGTGTCCTTTACCAGCTAATAAAACTCCGTCTCCAGGTTGTGCTTCGAGAATTGCAGTACGAATTGCAGTAGCGCGATCGCAAATTACCATGGGTTTAACTGTGTCGGGAATTCCGTTTAAGACATCTTGTAAAATGCTTTCTGGATCTTCGGTACGGGGATTGTCGGAAGTTACTACGGCTAAATCGGCTAAATGAGCCGCAATTTTACCCATTTTAGGACGTTTTGTTTTGTCTCTATCACCACCACAGCCGAATACGCAAATCATTTTACCCGGAATAAATGGACGTGATGCTTTTAACAAGTTCTCCAAACTATCGGGGGTATGAGCATAATCTACAATCACGCTGATATCTTGGTTTGAGCTAATTTGTACTCTTTCCATGCGTCCGGGAACTCCCTCAAATTGGGGTATCACGGCAGCTATTAATTGTAATTCTAAATCGAAGTGTAAAACGGCTCCAACTGCTGCTAGTAAATTTTCTAGGTTAAATTGTCCTACAAGGGGTGAACTAAAAGCTATATCGCCTTTTGGAGTATGTAGAGTACCGTTAACTCCATTGGGTTCGTAACTTAAGTCACTCATATATAAATCAGCCGTGGAATCGTTGACGCTGTAACTCCACACCTTGTTTTTATTTAAAGATTCTATTAATCGCTTACCATAAGGGTCATCAGCGTTAATAATTGCCCTTCCCGTGAGATAATCGGAACTGAATAGTAAACTTTTAGCAGCAAAATAATCTTCCATATCCTTGTGGTAATCAAGGTGGTCTTGAGTCAAGTTGGTAAATACTCCAACTTCAAACTTGCAACCCAAAACCCTTCCTTGATCCAAAGCATGGGAACTGACTTCCATTGTCCCGAATTCATTACCAGCATCGAGAGCGGCTTTCAATTGTTTTTGCAACTCTACCGCAAAAGGTGTAGTATAAGCAGCAGTTTGGACAAAACCTTTCCAGCGAGTGTAAAGAGTCCCCATTAAAGCAGCAGATAAATCAGCTTTGTTGAGAAAATATTCGATTAAATGGCTGGTTGTAGTTTTACCATTAGTTCCCGTTACACCAATTAACTTCAGTTTTTGTCCGGGATAATCAAAGAAAGCCGCAGCCAGTTGAGCGCAAGCTTTAACCATATCCGCAGCCACAATTACACAAGGAGAATTTCCACCTACTCCCTGTTGATAAGGAGGAGCTAGAGGAGGAAACTTTTCCGCAGCTTGGGGAGAAATAATTGCAGCAATAGCACCAGCTTTAATCGCACTTTCCCAAAATTCTCCGCCATCAACTCGCGTACCCGGCATTCCAATAAACACATCTCCCACCTTAGTTGCATGGGAATTCGTCGTTAAACCTGTTACCTCAGCATCCATCGCTGGATGTTCCGGTAATTGAGAAATACCATTAATAGTAGCTAATAATTCTTGTAGTTTCATCTTAATTAACCTCGTCAATTCAATTTTGGATACATTCGCTTCGCTCAGTACAAGCTTTGGATTTTGGATTTTGGATTATGTAACTTGTCTCTCGTGAGAAGAGCTCAAAAGATTAAAAATGGTTGATTGCGGATTTTGAATTGTCATCATCCCCAACCAAGAGGCTTTTTTAATCTAAAATTTCCAATCCAAATCAGTCACACGCATTGCTTGGGGTTATTTTGCAACATTTTTGATCATATACAAACACTTAAATATACTTACGGAGAGTTTTTTCTAACTGAGTAAGGGAAGTACGAGGAGAAGAGCGGGGAATTGTTTGTAAATGATCATCTTTTACTACACATAACACGGGTACTTCATACTGATAAGCAGCAAACCAATCTTCATGAGTGGTGATATCTCGAACCTCCAACTGTAAATAGGCAAAATCATCAGTTTGCATTATGGTTTGCAACTTTTCCTGTAAACCCTCACATAAATGACATCCCGGTTTGCTGTATAAGATTAGTTGCATCATAATATTACGACAAAGGAAACAATCTCAAATCTCATCACTCCTAACTCTACCTCTTGAGAGGTGTTAGCTGATATTTGGGAATTATCAATACTAAAGACTGTAATTGTAGATGACTTTTCTCCCATGACTGAAAATTTTATCACCATCGATAAAAATATTTATGAATCGCTCCAGCGAGAAAATAAGTATTTAAAGGATAAATTACAACACACCGAACAAATATTACAACTTGCAATCGATAATGTGCCACATTCTGTGTTCTGGAAAGATCGAAATTCAGTTTATCTTGGTTGTAACCGCAATTTTGCTGAAGATGCTGGTATTAACAAACCAGAGGATATAGTAGGTAAAAGCGATTATGATTTACCTTGGACACAAGAAGAAGCAGATTACTATCGAAAATGCGATCGGCAAGTGATGGATAATGGTATTCCCGAAGCAAATATTATTGAAACTCAATTACAAGCAGATGGAAACCTATTTTGGTTAGATACAACTAAAATTCCTTTACGGGATAATCAAGGTAATGTGGTGGGTATTCTCGGTATTTACGAAAATATTACCGAACGAAAACAACTAGAAGAAAGTTTAAAAATATTAGAAAGAGAACAATTTATCCGCAGTATTTACGATGGCATGGAACACAATATATTTGTCATCGATATTAACCCAGATGGTGAATTAATTTGTGTAGGTATTAACTCTTTTGGACTGCGGATGATCGGTTTATCGAATGATGAAGTTGTTGGTAAAAGTTTAGAAGAATTATTTGGTATTGAAGCCGCAGCGGGAATACATTTAAAATGTCAACAATGTATAGAAAGCAGTACTGCGATTACTTATGAAGAATCTCTGATATTACAAGGTAAAGAAATTTGGTTGTTAACAACTTTGAATCCGATCAAAGATAATCAAGGTAAAATTTATCGTTTAATTGGAACGACATTTAATATTACTGAACGCAAGCAAGCAGAAGAAAAACTCAAAGCTAGTCAGCATTTTATCCAGCGTGTTGCAGACTCTTCTCCAAATATACTTTATATCTATGATATTGAAGAACAAAGAAATATTTACGCAAATCAAGAAGTTGCCTTAATTCTTGGTTATTCTATCGAAGAAGTTGGAACTTGGGGAAATCAGATAATGCCTAAAATAATTCATCCAGAAGACTTGGGAAAAATCATGTCTCAGCAACAGTTAGTTATTGCTGCTGCTGATGGTGATATCTTAGAACTTGAATATCGTATCAAAGATTATAATGGTGATTATCATTGGCTTTTCGATAGACAAACGGTTTTTTGTCGTAAAATAGATGGTAGTGTTAAACAATTTTTGGGTGTTGCAACCGATATCACTAACCGTAAATTAGCAGAAATAGAAGCACAACAAAAAGCTATTGAGTTAGAAAAAACTTTACAAAAATTGCAACAAACTCAAGCTCAATTGATTCAAACTGAAAAAATGTCTAGTTTAGGTCAAATGGTAGCAGGTATTGCCCACGAAATTAACAATCCTGTAAACTTTATTCATGCTAATCTTTCTTTTATTGATGAATATTCCCAAGATTTATTAAAAACTTTAGAACTTTATCAACAACATTACCCAAATCCAGTTAAACAAGTTCAAGAAGAAATTAAAAATATAGAACTTGATTTTATCAAAGAAGATTTGACAAAAGTCATTAAATCAATGGAAGAAGGTACACGACGTATTCGTGCAATTGTTTTATCATTGCGTAATTTTTCACGTCTAGATGAAGCTGAATTCAAAAAAGTAGATATTCATCAAGGGATAGAATCGACGTTAATGATTTTACAAAATCGCTTGAAACCTAAACCAGATTTTCCCGGTGTTGAAGTGATTAAAGAATACGGGAATCTTCCTTTAATTGAATGTTACCCTTCTCAATTAAATCAGGTATTTATGAATATTTTAGCTAATGCAATTGATGCTTTAGAAGAGGAATTTATTCATCATCAAGATTTAATTCCTAAAATTACTATTTATACTCAAACAATCACTGAAAATACTGTTCAAATACGTATTTCTGATAACGGTTCCGGTATTCCTCAAAATATCATCTCAAAACTTTTTGATCCATTTTTCACCACTAAAGAAGTAGGAAAAGGTACGGGATTAGGTTTATCAGTTAGTTATCAAATTATTGTAGATAAACACGCTGGAAGTTTATCTTGTAATTCTATACTTGGTCAAGGTACGCATTTTATAATTGAGATTCCTGTTTTTCAGGTTAGAGGTTAAAGGGGAGCATCCCAGTCAAGGCAAAAATAAAATTTGTAGTGGGAGCCGAAAAGCTTTCTAATGTCCATGAAGCGGGCTAGAAGCCCGCACTACAAAAAATGAATTTACATAATTGGGATGCTCCCGGTCAAAGGTCAAAGGTAATATAGTTACGAGCTTCAAATTTATAATTCCTAACTCCTAACTGCTCACTCCTAACTCCGGTGGTACTAACTCCTAATTCTTAATCCAAAATCCAAAATCTAAAATCTAAAATTAAAACCCCCTCTCAATCATGATCGGGGGTAATGTAAACTTATATTACACAATAAAAGCCGTTTTGATCTAAAACATATTCATGATGGTGATGACGCTAGCGCCGGTAAGCATCAGCAACAAACCCATCAGTAAGGATTCTTTTAAAACATTTGGAGTTTTTGATTCATTCATTTTTTACAATCCTTTGATTATTATTTTCTCAGATTATCAACAACCGTATAATTATCTACAAATTAGCTATAAAAAGTTGTTAAAACTTAAAATTGCTTAAACTTACTTAGTAATTACTAGTGTATTTACCCTTGACAGCTTCGTAAATCAAAACACTTAACTCCGAGCGAATCGAAGCACCTTTATGCGGTAAAATGACTTTATCCCTGCTATGTAAGCATTTGACCGATTAATTGTTATGACGATTTCCCCAGTATCTACTAATAAGAGCGATTTCAACCTTGAAGAGTTAAACCAAAAATACGAAACTGCTCATCCAAGAGAAATTTTGGCATGGTGTGTGGAGAATATTTCGCAAGGATTAGTACAAACCAGCGCTTTCAATGTTGATGATATTGTAATTACTGACATTCTCTATCGCGAACTCAAACAGCAAACACCAGTAATTTTTCTCGATACACTATTCCACTTCCGCGAAACTTTAGAATTAGTCGAAAAAGTTAAGCAGTTGTACAACCTGAATTTAAAAGTTTACAAAAATCCTGATGTTGATAGTCGCGAAGCTTTTACTGCTAAATATGGTGAAGCACTTTGGGAGCAAGACATTACAAAATTTCACGACGTTACTAAAATTGAACCTCTGCAACGAGGTTTAGATGAACTTGATACCGTTGCTTGGATAACCGGACGCAGACGTGATCAAGCGGTAACTCGCGCAAGTATGCCGATATTTGAATTGGATAAAAAAGGTCGTTTAAAAATTAATCCTTTAGCTACTTGGACTCGTAAAGAAACTTGGGATTATGTCGGCGAACACAAAGTAATTTATAATCCTTTACACGACCAAGGTTATCCCAGCGTTGGTGATGAACCCATCACTACCAAAGTGGCAGAAGGTGAAAGCGAACGCGATGGACGCTGGCGCGGTACTGGAAAAACCGAGTGTGGTATACATATTTAAAAGGTTAAAGGTTAAAGGTTAAATGATGTAGAGACGTTGCAATGCAACGTCTTTCTGTATTTTGATTGGTTATATTTTGATTTATATTGATAATGCGCGTGAAATTGGACGAAAAGTTGATTATAAGCTGTAAATTATAAGTAAGAAGTTAATAACATTAGCTTGTTTTTACAATAATCATTAATAATATTGAGGACTAAACTCTCAGCATTCAAATATTCAAGATGTATTTTTTAATTAATTAATCAAACAACTCTCCACTGTCCACTGTCAACTGTCAACTGTCCACTGTCCACTGTCAACTGTCAACTGTCAACTGTC
>JACYMD010000128.1 GCA_015272215.1 Rivularia sp. T60_A2020_040
ATTTGCTACATAAGTATTCTAACCTATTTTTGCTCTTATAATTGTTTAAGTCCCGCTAACCGAAGTCTGCTACGGTAATTAAGCTTGCATCTACACCTTCCACAATGGCGATAATGTCGCTAGTAGCAGTCAAGGAAATTTCGGTATTGCTGCCACTACCAGTAATTGTCAAGTCAGCAAATTGAATTTCTGTTGTTACTCCTTCAAACAACTCAAAGCTATCTACACCATCAACGAAATCCTTAACTGTGTCGGTGCCACCTTCCCCGATTACAAATACATCGGCTCCTGCACCACCAAACAAGTTATCATCACCGATTCCTCCGGAGAGGATATCATCATCAGCTTGGCCGCGTAGCACATCGTTGCCATTGTTACCAAACAGTAAGTCATTACCCGCGCCACCCCGTAGGATATCTCGCGCCGCTCCTCCTTCGAGAGAGTCGATTCCATCTCCACCTGCAAGTGTATCTTGACCTGCACCACCTAATAAGGTGTCATTGCCACCCAAACCTTCGAGGGAATCATTTCCACCTAAGCCATCAATTAAGTCGGCGAAAGCTGTGCCAGTTAATGTCTCGTTACTAGCATCTCCAGTAATTGTGCTGATTGGAAGAATCGTATCTGTCAAATTAGCACCAGTGAAATCGGCTCCAGTCAAGTCTGCTCCTGTAAAGTCTGCTTTGCTAAGGTCAGCATTTACAAAGGAAGCATTGGTAAAGTCACCGTTAATTGCAATACCATCAACAAATGAGATACCTGAGAAGTTAGCACCAACAGTGTCAGCATCAGCACCGTCTATAAATATACCGTTGCTTAAATTTGCTTTATTTAAGTTAGCACCAGCCAAATTGCCATCGGTGAGGTCAACTCCACTTAAATTGACTTCTTCGAGAAATGCACCATCAAGTTGAATTCCTCCTGTCAAGTTTGCTCCAGTAAGAATTGCACCTTTCAAATTGGCATTACTGAAGTCTGCTCCACTCAAGTTAGCATTAGTTAAATTAGCGTCTTCAAGGAAGATTCCTTCCGCAGAAACACCACTGAAATTAGCACCATCAAGTACAGTATCAGTCAGACTGATGCCAGTGAATATAGTCGGGTTGCTCGCATCAAAGTTAGTGAAGTCAGAACCAGCAAGATTGAGGTCTTCAGCACTAAAGTTGGTTAAATTAGCACCACGGAAGCTGATATTGGTTGCGGTTGCTCCTGGAACTGGTAAAATATCGCTCCACTGCACACCGCTCAGGTTTGCCAAGTCAAAGGTAACATTACTGAGTTGGTTGTCGGTGAAACTGAAGCTATTACCTCCTGTTCCTACAAAGTCAACTCCTGTAAAGTTGGTACCGTCTAAGATAGATTCTTCGATGGTAGCCCCTTGTAAGTTGGCATTTTGAAAGTTGGCATTGGTTAAATCTGCGCCTTTTAAAGTGGCTTCTGTCAGGTCGGCGCTGTTCAAGTTAGCCCCAGTAAAATTAGCTAGGTTTGTTTCCTCGCCACTGATGTTAATTTTGAATAAGTTAGCATTCTGTAACAGCGCATTGGAGAAATCAATACCTTTACTAAAGCTACTCTCTGATAGATTCACCTTTTGCTGGTCAGTACCACTTAGGTCAGTACCACTTAAAATAACATCCTCGAAGTTCGCTTTAACGAAGCTGGCTGCGGGGAAGTTCGCATTAGCGCTGAATTTAGCACCAGTTGCATTCACATTTTTCCAACTTGATTCGTCAAAGTTAGTTCCTCTTAATCGTTTGTCAACCAAGGAAAGATTTTCAAGGTTGGCTTTTATAAAGGTAGAGCCATTAAGATTGCGATTATTAGTACCCGTACTAGCATTATCAATCTCCTGCTGGGTTGGACTCTGGTTATCAAAATCAGCTGGCATAAATTCAATACTCCTTCAAAAAACAATTAAATCGATCAACAAACTCACCATATCTATATCTACCCCCCTCCAAAACTTAGGAGAGGGGTCAAAAAGACATGATGAGAGAAGATTTGAAGCAGCAATCCAGTAAATAGCACTCTGTAAACATAATTAAACCCTGGGAGTAAATAGAATTCGGATGGCAAACGACAGCGTTCGATCAACTCTTGAAAACGAATTTTCTCAGAGTGACTTCGCTGGAAAAAATAGATGAGTCCACCTAGTTATATAGCAAATTTCAGTTGAGTCCAATACACTAAAACCTCACCCCTTTCCCCTCTCCTTATTAAGGAGAGGGGTTAAGAGGGCGGAGTGAGGTAAAATTTGTATTGCACCCAAGTGAAAACCGCTATATTTGGCGGTTGAAACCGCAGCTACACAAACAAAACCCGCCGTCGCGGGTTAAAAATAGATGAGTCCACCTAGTTATATTTGGCGGTTGAAACCGCAGCTACACAGACAAAACCCGCCTGCGCGGGTTTTAAAGATTAAAAATTGATTAGTCCACGCAGGTGGACTTTGCTTATGTAGTCGCGGTTTAAACCGCCGGATATTTTTAAAACATCTTGTGTAGTCGCGGTTTAAACTAGACAAACAAAACCCGCCGTCGCGGGCGGCTTGGCGGTTGAAACCGCAGCTACACAAAGAAAACCCGTCTGCACGGGTTTTAAAGATTAAAAATTGATTAGTCTACCTGACGGTGGACTTTGCTTGTGTAGTCGCGGTTTCAACCGCCGGATATTTTTAAAACATCCTCTTAGAATGATAATCTTTAATTACCTCTAACCTTTAACCTCTAACCTCTAACCTTTAACCTCAATCAGCTTTCTTCCAAAATCTCTTGCAACAAAGGTGCTAATTCTGTATTTAACCTACCATTACGCACAAATTCAGCATAGGTATCAGCTTCTACTGCTAATAATTCGTTGCGTAATTGTTCACTAGCAAATGTCTTTAAACTGGGATGTTCTTTTTGCAATTGATCAATTTTGTCTTTGATATTACTCAATTCTCCTTTAATTAAAGCTTCTTGATAACGACAAAATTCTAAATCAAGTCCAGGGCGTTCGTCGTCTACTTCATCTAAATATTTGAGAACTCGTCGCAATGCATTTTCACGCGCTACTAATTGCATATATTCCTGACGCAAAGGTTGATCGCCGAGTAAATTTAATTTTTGTAGTAAAGGCTTAACAGTCAATCCTTGGACTAATAAAGTAAATAAAACTACTCCAAATACTGTAGAAATTAAATCTTCTCTTTCACTACCTAAAATAGTGGGAACACTTAATGATAACGCGATCGCAACTGAACCTCGTAAACCTCCCCACCAGAGTATCGTTTGTTGCCCTAAAGTAATATCGGAATTAGCAACGCGATTGCTGAAGAAACTTAAAGCGTAGACGGAGATAAATCTTGATGCAACCATACCTACAATAGTTACACCGATAATTAACAAGTTATCTGCTAAGTAAGCAAATCTGATTTGGTCGCCAATTAACAAGAAAATAATTGAATTAACAAAGAAAGATACAAATTCCCAAAATTCGCTGACAATCACCCTTGTACGGGGGTTCATACCGATTCGCGAACCAAAATTACCTAAAACCAAGCCGGTGGTGACAACAGCAATTACACCAGAACCGCCAAATTCTTCGGCAATTATATAGGTACCATAAGCTGATACTAATGTCAAGGATTGTTCTACTAAAGGTAAATCAAATCTTTGAGTTAGGTAAGAGATACCAAAACCAATTAAACCACCAACTGCAACGCCGATACCGACGACGCTAATTAGTTGTAGGATGGCTTGTTGCACCCCTAAATTTGCGGTTCCCAAAGGAAGAGCTACGAGGAAACTGAAAGCGACAACAGCCATTCCGTCATTGAACAGACTTTCCCCTTCCATTAAAGTAGTGAGACGTTTGTCAACCCCCAATTCGCGAAATAATGCAGTTACGGAAACTGGATCTGTTGCTGAAAGACTTGCACCAATTAATAAAGCTGTGGTTAAAGGTAATCCAGCAACTTGATTTAAACCAAAGGCTACGCCAACAATCGAAATTACAACTCCGATTAGAGCGTAAAGAGTAATCGGAAAGAAATCTCGTTTTAAATTCAACCATTTTAAATTCCACGCGGCTTCAAATAATAACGGAGGTAAGAAAATCGCCAGGATTAATTCGGGTGAAAGATTTACTAATCGTACATCAACAAAGGCTAAACCTAAACCGGCGATTACTAATAATAAAGTGTAAGGTATTTGGCGAAA
This sequence comes from Rivularia sp. T60_A2020_040, assembly GCA_015272215.1. GTDB lineage: Bacteria > Cyanobacteriota > Cyanobacteriia > Cyanobacteriales > Nostocaceae > Rivularia. The sequence continues at coordinate 4,203 of JACYMD010000128.1, forward strand.
CCAGCTAAAAACTTGCGGTAAAGTCGCCACACTTAGAGATACAGACAGTACTAAGAGAAATTGCTTGAGATTTTGTTCGATACCGGCAGTTTCACCCACCGCAGTTTCAATTGTCATAGTCCCTGATTGTAGATTTTTTTGACATTTGTCACATCCCGATGTTGAACTTTCGTTAATTATCAGTTTATGTTTGGCTGTGAATCTTCGCAAACATTTTAGGTCGCGACAATTTATTTTAAGCGGTTGTTACGCAAATTGTTAGCCAAATTTGTAGGTCAAATATATGCATAAAAAATATGTACAAAAAAGTAAAACATCTGCTGTCTGTCTTGGTTAGCAACAAAGTTCATCCCTTTGAATTAAAGCAATTACAAGACATTCTACAATCAGAATCAACTATTGATTCGAGTTATCTAATTTTAATTTTTGCTTCTTGTGCGATCGCGACTTTTGGTTTGTTGACTAATAGTACTGCTGTAATTATCGGAGCAATGATTATAGCACCTTTGATGTTACCGATACGGGGGTTGGCATATGGAGCTTTAGAAGGAAATGTAGAACTGTTCCGTACTGCTTCCCGTGCAGTGAGTTTGGGAAGTGCGATCGCCATTGGTTTGGCTTGGATAATCGGCTTGTTGTCGGGTATTTCTAGTTATGGTAGTGAGATTTTAGCACGTTCTCAACCCAATTTATTAGATTTAGGAATTGCTATAGTTGCTGGAGGTTTGAGTGGTTACGCAAAAGTACAGCCCAAAATTGAAAGTAGTTTAGCGGGTACAGCAATAGCTGTGGCATTAATGCCGCCCTTATGCGTAATTGGATTGGGTTTAGCACAGGCTGATTGGTCTTTGAGTTTAGGTGCAACTTTGCTTTATTTGACTAACCTATTAGGAATTACGTTATCATGTATGGTTAGTTTTTTTATTAGTGGTTATACACCAGCTAAACAAGCACGAAAAGCTTTAGGTTGGGTACTTGCACTCACAGGTATCCTAGTAATTCCCCTGAGCTTAAGTTTTATATCCTTAGTTCAACAAACTCGTTTACAAGCCAATATCAGAAAAGCATTTCTGAACAAAACCCTAACTTTTCAAGAAGTACAATTAGTAAAAACCGAAACTAATTGGTTAGTGAACCCTCCAGAAATTCGTTTAACTGTTCGTAGCAAAAAATCTCTGACACCAAAGCAAGTAGGGCTTTTAAAAGATTTTATCAACAAACAAATGAATGCAAAATATCAACTAGTTGTTGAAATTCCTCAAATAGAAGAAGTAAGGAAGTAAAAGAAAAGTTGACAGTTGACAGTGGACAGTTGACAGTTGACAGTTGACAGTTGACAGTTGGCAGTGAACCTTTAACCTCTAACCTCTAACCTTGAACCTTTAACCTTTAACCTCTAACCTTTAATTAACCATTTGCTCATGCAACCGTTGCTTATAAGGTTTGTCAGAAGTTTCCACACCATTTACAACTAAACCTAATATTTGAGCTTGATGTTCCATTAACTGTTCTAAGCTATCACGAACTGAGTTACTAAAACTCATACCTTGTTTAACAACAAATAATACATTGGGAATTTCAGCAGTCATCAATGAAGTTGCACTTGTAGCGCTGACTGGAGCAGTATCCACTAAAACATAGTCGTACTCAGCGCCAGATTCGGCACTTGCTAATGTTTGTTGAAAGCGTCCTTGAGATACCATCTTGACAATTTTGCCACTTTGTGGTGCTGTAGGCAATAAATCCAAATTGGGTTCTATAGAGATAACCCGATTTGTGCTGTCTAATTGCTGAGTATAACTTAAGCTTTTGGTTAATTCTGCTCGGATAAAATCTCCATCAACTATTAGTACCCGGAAACCTAAATCTACTAATGCTTTTGCTAAGCCTAAAGTTACAGTTGTTTTACCTTCACCTTCCATTGCACTAGTAATTAATAGATGACGATTATCTAAATGTTGCAAGCTAATTGCTGAAGCCAGACGTTGAAATTTTACCTGTTTATCATCATCTAAATCCCAGGTTAATTCTCCACCTTTGAACTGAGGAATAGAAACAACTATAGGGAATTTCATATCTTTCAAATCTTGAGGACTTAACAGTGGATTGCGTCTTTCTAGAAGTAAGATTAAAGCAATACTACCAATTATTCCTGCCACAGCAGCATTTAAACCTATTAACGATTTTTTGGGAGAAATCGGCTTGTTACCAACGCGGGGTGAATCTAATATTTCGACATTGGGATAAACATCAAAAACATCGATATTAGTTTGTTGTACTTGAGCAACTAAACCTTTATAAACACCTTCAGCGACATCAACATTACGCTGTAATTCTGCTAATCTTGCTTGTTGAGCAGGAATAAAATCTAAGTTTGCTTTCAGTTTATTTATTTGAGTTTGTATCTGTTCAGCGCGGTTTTGTTGACCAGAAGCTTCAGTTTCTGCCATAATTAATTGTTCGATTAAACCGGCGCGTCCTTGTCCTTCAGTACTTACTGTAGTATCGATTGAGGTTCCCGCAGCAGTTTGATTAATTTGAGTTTGTACCTGACTTAATAATACTTGCTGCTGTTGGAAAAGTTCTTGAACTACAGGATGATTATCAGTATATTTAGCACGTTCGCGGGCTAAATCGGCTTTGATTTGTGATAGTTTTTCTTGGATAAATTGATAGTCTTTATTTTCACCTAAACTTAAAGAACGAATTGCTTGAGTTGGTGACATTCCCAAACGAGTTGATAAAGTATTAACGCGATTTTGGTTATATTCTGCGAGGGATAATGCTTCTAATTGAGCTTTAGTTAAACCATCAATAGTAGTAACAATTGCTTTTGTTTGTTCGGGAGCATCTACTAATGCGCTAGACTGCTTAAATTGTGCTAAAGTCTTTTGTGCTAATAATAAATTATTTTGAGCATCTCCTAATTCGACTGCACTAAATTGCCTTTTTGATAAACGGTTTTGTTGACGCAGTTCTTTAAGTCGCTCTTGATATAATTTGATCAGATTATTTGTTCGTAATTTTGCTAGCTCTGGTGATAAACTTGTAGTATTTACGGTAAGAATCCGGGCATTTTCATCGATAGAAACTTGGAATAAAGACTTATAACCAGGTAGGTTAAAATCATCTTTTAAGGGGTCTACACTAAGTACCTTTTCCATCAAAGTGTCGCTGGTTAAAATACTTTTCTGTATTTCTAATTGACCATTTCCAGGTGCATAAATACTAGAATCACCTTTTCTTAAAGAACCCAAAATACCCAAACTAGCATCCAAATTGCCATTTGTTCCAGGAATTGTTAATTGTGCTGCTGCATTCCACACACGAGGAGTAGTTGCAGCTACGTAAGTAGTTATCCCTAAAATTAAGATGTTCCAAAGTATTACCGGCTTCCAGTGTCTAATCGCGATCGCTGCTATTTTATTCATATATTTAATCCTAAATTATTATTTAAGGTAATGGGTAATTGTTAACTGATAATTGGTAATTGGTAATTGGTAATTGTCAACTGTCAACTGTCAACTGTCAACTGTCAACTGTCAACTCCGCCCATTCAGTAATATTTGGCTGTTGCTGTTGTACTTCAGATAAAATCGCTCCTAACCAAATAAAGAAGAACCAAAAATAAATCGCCATCCAAGTTAAATTAGTGGCATGAAGTAGTAAATATAAAGCTATTAAACAACCAAAGGCACGCTGACAAACTAAGTTTCCTTGAATCGCAGGTTTCCAAAAACTGCATAAAGTTGAAACAAGGGCAATAATAAAGAAAATAAAACCGAAAATACCGTGTATATAAAGCACTTGTGCATAGGAAGAAAATGTTCCTAATGGTAATACAAAAGCCCCATTTCCCCAACTTGCGGTTTTTTCCATAAATCCCCATCCCACCCACGGTGATTCTTTCCAAGCATCGATAGTTGCACTAACAATAAATTCTCTGTCTTTTGATGAGTCAGCACGAGCGCTATTAAAAGTTTCTAAAGGTAAAGCGATGAAATCTTTGATACTTAAACTTAATGTAGCAGCAAATAAAGAAGTCAGAGATACTACCCATAAATAAGCTTGTCGAGCTAATCCGCTACGAAAACAGTATATAATCACCCAAACAAAAGGAAAACATACCCAAGCAAGGCGACTTTGAGAAATTATTAAACCCACAAAACTACCAGTTAAAGCAAATTTCCGCAAGCGTTGGTTAGATTCGCTCAAGCACATAAAGAAACATAAAAGACCACAAACCCCTAAAATAGGAGGATCAGCTGTATAAAGGTCTGTTCTTGGTAAAGGAATGCCGAAAAACGGTTGAATCTCAGCAAACTTAACCATTAAACTGGTTTTTTCTCCCGGTATTAAACGGGCTAAAGGTGGTAAATAATGTTCTTGAGGACCGATAATAAAGAGTATTAATAGTTGAATTGTTAAAAGTATTAAATAACTCGCTGACATCCAGCATACAGCCCGCACAATAGTTTGTACCCGAATGCGATACCAAAAGGGTAAAGTCATGCAGCCAAAAATCATGAAATAGCCTTTAAATAAAGTAAAGAATGTAGCTGCTGTTTTTAATATTTCAAAGCGGATTGTTTCTAATCCAATTAGATTTGTCCAAAATGCAGCTAAAGTCATTCCTAACCATGCCCAATTGCAAATTGGTAAAGATTGTTTAATTAGTTTATCTAGTTTGAATCCAGCTATTAGTAAAAATGCGCTGACAACCGGATAAATAATAGTTTGCAATCCCAATATCCACCAAAGTGGTGTCAGCATAATTGTCCAGTAAATAACTTTTTCGGCTATTGAGTCGAATTTTATCTGAGGTTTACTAATAGAATTAAATGCCAACATTTTATTAGAAAATGGGTAATTGGTAATTGGTAATTGGTAATTGGTAATTGGTAATTGGTAATTGGTAATTGTCAACTGTCAACTGTCAACTGCCTTTAATACCTGTAAATACTTTTCGGTACAAATTTCTAATTTAAATTGATTTAGCCACTCTGTATCTACTTGTTTGGTATTCCCAGAAAGTACGCTTAAAATAGCTTCAGCCATTGCTTTTGCATCGCCAACTGGGGTTAATTCTCCATACTTACCATTCTTCAAAATCTCACTAGGACCACTTTCGCAATTTGTCGATACTACTGGGGTTCCTACTGCTAAAGCTTCTGCAATTACGTTTCCAAAACCCTCCCAAGCGGAAGATAAAACGAAAACTGCACTATTAGCCATATAAGCATAAGGATTATCCACAAAACCCAGCATGGCAACATCTGCTTGCAATCCTAATTGATTAATTAAATGATTTAAATTATCTTTTTCTGGTCCCTCTCCTAATATAACTAAACGACACTGACGTATTTGCCGCACTTGAGTAAATGCACGTAGTAAAGTTGGATAATCTTTCTGTGGATGCAGCCTTCCCACTGCTAGAATCACTGGCGGTTCTCCCTGTTGAAACCACGGATGTTTAATTGACTCTTGTGCTTTGATAAACACTTCCGGGGTAATAACTGGATTGTAGATTAAATTAATGCGTTCGGGGGTTAAATTAGTCACCTTGGCTAAATCTGCTGCGACTCCCTTAGACACACTGACAATTCCATCAGCCCAAGGGTAGAGAAATCTGGCTGCTAATGGTGTCAAACGTGTGGAAAGTTGAGGAATCCGTTTTGCTTCTAAAGACAGATGATTGTGTTCTGATACTACTATCCTTGTTGATACCCCAGCTATGCGTTTTGCCAGCAAGGCTATTTCACAAGGATAATGTAAAGCTGCCAGCATCGTTGCTGGATTTTCTCGCTGCAAATATCTAATTAGTTTAGGCAGAATACTCAACTTTGACTGCGCTTTTAAATCTACAAGTCGAATTTCTGGGGGTAATTGTTCTAATAAAGAGCCTACTGCTTTTACTAGTACCATATCAACTTTTAGCCCTTGCTCTACAAAACCACGAGCTAAATTGAGCAATACTCGTTCCGCACCACCACTGTAAAGACAGCGCAGAAATATGGCAATATCGGCTGAAGATTTAGACATGATCAAGACTTTTGACTTTACTATGTTGCGATCGCGATTTTTGTGATATGCTTTTCATCAAGTTAATAACTTCACCATAATTACGTTGAGCATCAAAACGCTGTTCGGCTATATGACGGCTAGCAGTACTCATTGCATTTATCTTTGTTTGATCGTTTTTTAAGGTTTGCAGAGCATTCTTCAAAGCAGTAACATCTGACGGTGGTACAATTAAACCGTTGGTTTGATGTTCTACTTGTTCACTCAAAGCACCAACATTAGTAGTAATGATTGCTAATCCTGTTGCCATGGCTTCTGTAATCGCACTAGGTAAACAATCAGCTTGTGTTGGGAAGACAAAAATATTTGCTTGTTCGTAAAGCTGTTTTAAAGGTTGGCTGTTAGGTGTTAAATCGCAATGTACCCGGATATTCTCGATTCCGGTTAATTCATGTTTTATATTAGTGTCTTTGGTGACGATATCTAAAGTGCAATCTTGATCTAAACCATTACGGAAAGCTTCAAGCAGAGTATAACCACCTTTGCGAGCAAAATCTCCTCCTACAAACAATAAACGTAGGGGATTTGTCGAATCACAATTGACTAATTCATTCGGTGTAAATTGCCACTGTCGTAAATCAATCCCTGGTGGAATTACGGTAATTTTTTCCCCAGGTATGCCATAGTCGTCAACCAAGGAATTTTTAGCCCATTCACACCAAGTTATAATTGCTGTGGCAGCTTTATAAGTACTTTTATTCCACTCAAATTTACTACGTTCTGCTAAATAGTTACTACCAACTTTATGGTTGTATCCAGCAGCGATGCTATCGAGGTTTAAAGGTGTGGCATCGGTGGAAATTATCGTTGGAATACGATGCATAAAAGGAATAGTAAACAGTGCGGTGGTTTGAGTGTGCAAAAATAATGCATCTGGATGCTGTTTCATAGCGGTTTCTATCTGCTTAAAAGCACGCAAACTAACTTGCAGTGACCAATTATTACGAATAACTGGCAGTTTATCCAATATATCATTGCTACCCGTTCCTACCGGCATCCAAATCGGTTGGATACTATTATCTTTACTTACCCAATATTTCAAATTTTGGTAGTGGGTAATATGTCCTAATGCTTGCTCTACAATAAAACCAAAATTAAGCATCAATTTTTAATCTCATTGTATTTTATTTCAAGTTGATTTGCAGGTTCTTTAATCAGAAGTTTTTTAACTATAGTTTTTAAATTTTTATATTGTGCGGGAGGTAAAATAAGTACTGTAGAAATTTTAAACAACGCTTTGGACATAGTTTGCCATTGCCAAATTGTCGAAGAATCATTTTTAATCACATTCCAAAAATATCCCATAGCAATTATGCCATTTTTGCGACTTAAAGGTGATTCTAATGATTTAAAAGTCAGATAATGATAAAGAGTTGAAAGAGTATTTTTTTTGAGATATTGGAGAGATGCAGGAGCATTTTTAAAAGATTTTTCAATCAATTTTAAACAGGAATTCTCCATTTTCACAATATTAGTAGATGCCGAACGAGAAGAAGTACGATATAAAATTTGAACAGATGGTACAGTCACAAAATCATATCGTTCTGATAAACGTAACCACATATCCCAATCTTCAGCGAGTGTTAATGACGGATCGAAACCACCAACTTCAGTTAATGCTTCTCTCCTAATTAAAGGATTAGAACCATTTTCTAAAATATTTTGTACCAACATTTTTTCATAGGCACTACCATTAATAGTTATAGGATTGCCCGGATGAAAAAAGTTGCCATATTCATCAATATAGTCAACCCAACTATAAGCAACTCCAGCTTGAGGATTTTTTTCTAAAGCTGTTAATTGCGCCTCTAATTTATCTGGAGTCCAGATATCGTCAGCATCTAGAAAAGAAATAAACTCACCCGAAGCTCGTTCAATTCCCCGATTACGAGCCATACAAACACCAGCATTTTCATAGGAAAACACTTGCAACCGCGAATCTTTAATAGTAGAAAGAACTTCTAAAGTTGAGTCTTGAGAACCATCATTAATTACGATTAATTCGAGATTACTAAAACTTTGATTCAATACCGACATAACTGTCTCTTGAATCGTTTTTGCAGCATTGTATGCTGGAATAATTACAGATATAACTGGTTTTGTATTGTTGTTCATGTTTCTATCTTAAGATGATTTAAGATTACTTAATCGTTATTATGACGTAACTTCTGAAAGCGTTTGAACAATTGATTGAGTTTTACTTTATATTGAGAAAACATTTGAGGTAGAAAAATCCGTATAGTTATTAAATAAATTAAAATTAATGCAAATGGTCTAACCAGTAGAGGTAAATTATATGAAATTAAAAGACCTGGAATAATTAATAAAATCGGCACAAAACAGGGAACAATAAACTTGGGAAATGACCAACCTAAACTTCGACAAGCTACCCACCACCAGTAAATAGTCCAGCCAACTCCTAACACCAATGCAACAGCTAAACTCACTCCCACAATTCCACCTAAATTAGCACCAAGAATAAAACTACCTACTGCAATTGGAGCTATTTGTAAGTTGACTTTAGCATTAATATCGGGACGACCTTTCGCAACCAACATCGAGAATAATGAAGAATTAATAATACGAAAATAGGAAAAAATTAGTAAACCTGGAATTACATTAATAATCGGTATCCACTTGGCTCCAAATACTAACGTGACAACATAAGAGTCTGTCATTAAGAAAATTAAAGCGCAAATTGCAACTGTTAAAATAGCAGTTTGTTTGACAATTTTTAATAAAGTATTTTGTTGTACTTTATCATCTGCTAATTGAGCAAAAATCGGCATCCCTAATTGATTAAATACAGCACCAACAATACTTGAAAATGCATTCGTTAGTTGATAAGCAAGATTGTAGTAACCAAGACTCGCACTACCTAAAAGTTTTCCTACCGTAAAATTATCGATGTTGAAATTGGTATACAAACCAAAGCTGGAAGCAACAGTACCAAAATAGAAAGATTGAACTTCCGATTTAACTTCTGAGTCAATTTGTAAACGGAATTTATACCCCGAATAATAACGAGTTAACACACAATTAACCAACCAAGAAGTTGTATCGCCAATCACAAAAGACCAATAACTAAAGCCCAAAAATGCCGCACCCGTAGTAGCCAGTAATCGTGTAATCGAATTAGCTAAAGTAATATTAGCGATCGCTCTATATTTTAACTGTCGCGTCATCACGCTAGAGTAAACATAGCTAGCAGAAGAAAGTATCAGATTAAACGCAAAAGCTATCAATATCCAGGTTAAAGTTGGCTCTTTAAAGAACATCGCTATTAGTGGGGCTGTTGCTATGACTCCCACCGCCAAAGCTAATCCCACTAATAAGCTAATAGTGTAAGCAGTGTTGACATATTTGGGATGTTCTATTCCCTTATAGATAATGAAAGCACCCGCAGTATCCTGAATGAACAAGGAGAAAAAAGACCAAAAAACATAAGCAATTCCAATGATGCCGAAATCAGATGGTTGTAATAATCTTGCTAAAACCAGACTACTGAGAAAAGCAAAGATACGGGTTACGAATGTGGCATAGGAAATCCATAAGCCATTTTTGAAAAGTGCAGTTGCTTTCACTATCAGTTTTTACCTTGTACTGCTTTTGCAAAACCGAGAGAACGTCCGATGGCTAATTTCGATATCGATGACAAACGTACCGACATCAGAGTTACTAAAGAACGCATATCTCGATAAAAAATCGATCTGTCGCACATCAAAGCTTGATCAATAAAATCTCTTGCTGTTTGCATATCACCACTTTGCAGAGACAACCGCGCTAAATAGCGATACATATAAGCGTAGACAGTTGGCAACATCGGCTTAACTAACATTGGCGAGCGCGCTACAGCATCTTTAATAACTAGCTCCCCACTATTCCGCATTTGGACGATATCGAAAGACAATCCGGAAGGGCGCACGCGATAATAGCATAAAATCCGTTTTTCTAGGTAAAATCGCCATTTTTGCGTTGCAGCGATTCGCAACCACAAATCCACATCTTCCCAACTACGTAGGTTTTCATTAAAATCGCCTACTTCATCTATTAAACAACGACGAAATACTGCATTAGAACCATGCCCAACAAAGTTTTTGCACAATAACGCCACTACAGGATTTGGGTGTACAGGTTTACCGCTCAAAGTGATAAACATCGGTTTTCCATCATCGCGAATTGTCCGCGAAGCACTGTAAACTACCCCAACATCAGACTGACTATACAATCGAGCGATATGAGTTGCTAATTTATCTTTATGGTAGATATCATCACCATCAAGTAAAGCAATATATTCACCCCTTGCATGACGAATACCATAATTACGTGCTGAAGACAAACCTCCATTTGATTTTTGTAATAGTTGAAATCGCGAATCTCGTTGACAAATTTGCTGCACTATAGTAGCAGTATTATCTGTAGAACCATCATCAACTATCAATGCTTCAAAGTCGGAAAATGTTTGCTGTTCTAAAGAAATCAGAGTTTCTTTAATATATTTACTGACATTGTAAGCAGGAACTATAACGCTAACTTTTGGTATTCTCACTATGATTCTTCTCCCGAAGTACTTTTTTAGAAAAATTCCCCATCAAACAATTATCGATTAACTGCAACTTCGCTGATTTCTTTGTCTAAAATATCCAAAATCTTCTCATCTTTACAGATGTCAAACTTTCTCGCAAAATGAGCATTACTTTGCAAAATTGCATGATAATCATTGATGGTTAATATTTTAGGTCGTCCATTTTTAGTTTGTGAAAAATCAAAATAACGTTTATTGTCGTTACACAAATTAAATTTTCTACTATTAATTAAAACTGTTTGAATGAAAGATTCATCTGAATTACATACTTCCTGATAATATTTGATCACTTCCGGATGAATTTCGCAAAAACTATACAAATAATCGACACATTTTTTAGATAATGTCGTAAAAGAAGAACCTCCATAGCAAATAAACTCTTGATTAAATAATGATTCTCTTCTTACACCAAACATTTCATATGCTAAATTAATCCTGAAAAAAGGTTGTAAGTAATTAATTATTTTTATGGGTACAAGCAATTGCTTTAACCAATGGGGGAATTTTGTAAGTAACCCAATATTTTGATATTTAAATAAATAACGATTCTTTCCTTCTCGCATACTCCAATGACTTTCGGGTGAAAAAACATTAAAGCATTCCATAAAGCCATCATAATCGGTTTTTGATAAGAAATACTCAATTTCTGATATTGGCTTAATTGGGTAATCTTGACCAGAAAGATAAATTAGCCAATCGTATTCAATTTTATGATCAATCAACCACTTAATACCATTTAGATAAGATTGAATGACAAAAAAATCTCCGCGCTTTCCTCCATTACTTTTCAATACTTTAACACCACGATTTTCTAAGCCATCCTCATCTAAATTACACTTACTAAAATCATGACTGATAATAATTTGATTACCAAAAGCTGATTTCTCAATCCTATCAACTAAACGATAAATTTGCTCCGCATTTTGATGAGTTTGGATCAAATAACAAATTTTCATGATATTTAGCAATCAAAATATAATTATTCAAAATTAAGAATTATGGTATTATTTTATTGTCATAATGATTTACAAAACCTAGAAGGTTCACAAATCCCAAATCATACCCAAAACACACTTTACTTTGTATCTACACAACGGGAAGTAAAGCATATAGTTAGTTCCAATTAATCCAGTGGAAGCCGAAAAAATTCCAGTGGAGCTATCAGGAAGATTACATTATAACTAAAAACAAAACTCAAAGATAGCTTTATAACTTTGGTGTTAATTCTACTCGCAAAGAAGTTTTATTAAACATTGCTAAAGCAATATGCAAAGCAAAAGCCGGATTTCCTAATAAATAACGAGCCGCTAAACGTTTTGGTTCCCGACAAAAACGATAAAACCATTCAAAACCAGCATTAGATAGAAAATGCGGACAATCTGGGACAATTCCAGCCATCCTATCAATAATCGCTCCACCAAGCATGATCGCATTAACTTGCAAACTATCGCCATGCTGTTGTACCCAACTTTCTTGAATCGGCATTCCCATGCCTACAACTAGAATATTCGGCTTAAATTGATTAATTTTCTCAATTACTACTTGATTAACTTGGGGATCTTTTTTATCAAAATACCCATGATGTCCGGCAAAATTCACTTGTGGATATTTTAAGTGCAAATTATCAAGAGCCGTCTGTAAATATTCCGGCTTACCACCCAAGAAAAACACCGAAAACTTTTGCTTATTACAACTTTCTAAGATTTTAGGCATTAAAAGCGTATAGGAAGTTCGATAATCCAAAGGTAAATCCAAACCCATATAGCCAATCGCTTTTAATATCCCTACACTATCACAATTAGCAATCTCTGCACTTTGTAAAAACTCGTAATACCAAGGCAACTGCATGGAGAGATTGAAACTGTGAATATTGTAATTCGCGACAATTATTTTCTTGTTTTCTGTACAAGCTTTGTGAACTACTTGCACAATTGAAGAGGTAGACATACAGTCTATTCTTCGCTCTAACAAATAAACACTTAAAGCTGTTGATTTGTCTGTTTTATTCTCGTTTCTGCTTTGATTCGGTGTATTCTCTACTTTTAAGTCAGAATTGTTAACCGAAAGCGTTTCTAAAGATGAAAAAAAATTTGCCATATAATACAAGTTTTCCGTAAATGGGTATTAGCAGCCCTAACCAAAGATTACAACACAAATCAGTAAAAAATTTTATACAAATTAAGTACGGGAAAACCCATAATTATTACAGATTATGTATTGAGAAAAATTTATTCTATTGATAAAGCAATTAATCGCTCTCGTAGAAACACCCATTAACTTTTTTCTGCCATCAGTATAATTAATGAAATTGTAAAGAAAAGTATCTTGCGATACAAAATTAAAATTAAAAATGTGTATAAACATAAATTCCCGACCTTCTGTGTTTTTTGAAAGCCAGGGAAAACCAGTCATAATCAACGATTTCGGACCGAATACAAAAAAATTGCGCCCTGATAAATTAATTTATAGTGTTAGCCACAAACATCAGCAAAAATTAAATTGCTCAAAGACTGATTAAATAACCAATATTTCTTTTTGTGTATGGCAACTCATTATCCTATCTACATACAAAAGTCAACCGTAGTGACTAATAATACTTTTGTGCCGTTCTAGTTCATAAAACTAAATAATTTTCATTACATCGAATTAGCACCAGTAGCAATTAAGCGTCTGAATAAACCTTCAGACCAACCAGTTTCTCTCAAAACAGCTTGGGAAGATACTTCCACATAAGCCTGTTCTATAAAAGCTAGGTCAATCATACAAATACGTCCCAGAGCCTCTTTGATTTCTTCGCTTTTAGCATCTTTTTTGGCTCGATAACCGGCTTCTCGGATTACAGTTGCCATTGCCGGTACAACGTGCTGAGGTCCAATCCCGATACGAACGTGAACTAAACCTATTTTCCAACGACGTTCAGCATAATCTTTACCCCACTCATCCATACCTGTAAACATTTCGTGGAACCACTCGATAAATGTTTCCCGCAAACGATGAATCCGTCCATCTGTAGCAGTTAACATCGCATTCATTTCTTCATCGCGTCCTAAATAAGCGTAGAAATGTTCCGCCATTTCGGGAGCAATTTCTTTTCCCCAATCTGCTTCAGATTTCAGCAACATTTTATCTTCTGCTGTTAAGCAAACGCGCTTTTCTAAAGTAGACATAAACGCTTGTGGTTCTATACTCATTCCCCAAAACTCCTATTATTAATTAAAAAACTAGTAGAAAATATCAGCAGCCCAATTCTTAAGCGAATAATTAGTTTAAATTAGGTTAAATTTCCTAATTTTCCTAATGTTGAACCTAAGATAAATCCCAGTATTTACACAATCAAAACATCATCCAAATTTGGACTGAAACTAAATAAAATCACCAATCCAAACATCCGTATAAGGACTATGTTGCATGACAACTCAAGCTATTAACGGCGCGATTTTAGCAACAACTCGTTTCACTTCTAGAAACAATAAACCTTGCTTAACACCTGCACCAGCTAAAACCAGTAAAACAGCATCAGCACCACAACCAACTAACACACCGTAACCTTTTTCCCCTTCCACGACAATTCTATCGATGCTGCCACGGGCTAATTCTCTACCGATACGTTCACCCAGAGAAAGCATCGATGCAGACATTGCAGCAGTACGTTCTTCATCCATTCCACCGGGTAAAACCGAAGCCAAAGCCAAACCATCAGGACTTACCAAAGCCGCACCTTGGACATCAGAAGCAGCGCTGACAAAATTTTGCAGTTCGTCTTGCAGCATGGAAACGTTAATCATTTTTTTTCTCTCCAGAATTGTTGGTAAACATATTTGAGCAATTTCCGCAGTGGGCTGAGTTAATGTAATCTCGCTTACATTTTCTTGCAAAAAATCAGTATTATCATCAGTTGCAAATTGAGGACTAATTTCCCTCTCTGACAACTCCAAAGAGTTAACTGACTCAGCAGGACGTTTTTCAAATGCTCCTAAAAGAAGCTTAATAATTTTACCCAGAGGCATTTATTCCTGACTCCTGAGCGTGATCTTCAAGTTTTAATTTATCCTCTTTTAACGAGATAAATCTCAAACTTCAAGACTTGGTAAATTTTAAAACTAAAAAGGTTAAATTTAGGCTAAGAAAGAGTTATTTATTGGTTATGTTTTACAAGTAGAATGTTAGGGAGTTAGGAGTTGTAGAGACGGGGCGTATTGCTACGTCTGTACCGGAGTGAGGAGTTAACAGCCGCGACGGTGTATAGTCGGAGCTAAGGTAGTAAGCATATTAATAAATTCTTGTCAACTGTCAACTGTCAACTGTCCCCCCAATCTTCTTTAACTGCTCAACGATCGCAATTAATGCATTCGATACAGATTCACGTTCGTTGGGGTTAACAGCCATTATGGGGAGTGGATTCGCTTCATTTGAGAGTCCTAAAGCCAAAGCTACATCTTCGATTTCCCACGCATCGACGCAATCCGTATGGGTGATGCCGATTGTCATCGGAATTGATGCATGATGGTTCATGTAGTTGAGAATTTTACGGGCATCACGAAACTGATGGGGACGATGTGCATCTACTAAAAGAATATAAGCATGGGCTTTTTCAATCAAAATATCCCACATAAAATCGAATCGGCTTTGTCCGGGAGTTCCGTATAAATGTAATGATTGATTAGACGCGATCGTTAATTTACCAAAGTCCAAAGCGACTGTAGTTTTTTCCTTTAATTCGGCTAACTCATCGGTTGCTCTTTTATCGGTGTCAACAACATCAATTTCACTAATTGTCCGAATAAATGTAGTTTTTCCCGCTCCTACACCTCCTGTAACTACAATGCGAAGAATTTCTGATGTCATTAACCTTTGCTCCTTAAATACCCAACAAGATTTTGCAGCAACGAACTGCTGACTTGGGGTGTTTGTGATTCTTGATGCTTTTTAGCAGCTCGCGAACCATATTTATTTACCCAAGTCAAATCCATATCATAATTGTATGAATGGGAATTTGATGTTATTTGAGGTACTTCTTCAATCAAACCTACAAGCATTAATCGAAAAGCCGCTTGCTGAATTTTAATAGCTGGTTGATGAAGTTGAAGCGCAATATTTTTGATGGAAATATCACCACTCGCAAATTCCCAAATTTGCCATTCAAAAGCATTCAAGCGGAGTTGTGGTTTACTTTGACTAATATTTCGTATCCCAGATTCAACATTCGGTAGCGCTGCTTCCAACACTTGCCAATTTTTCAAAACTCTTAAAGCCATTAAAGTTACTTCTGTGGCTTTCAAACTTAATCCTGTCATCTCAGTCATGGGTAAACTGGCTTTACAATCGAGTTTAAATACACCTTTTTGAATTTCAAATAATTCACGAACTTGCTGTAATTGATTGGCAAATAATAAGTTTAATTGTTCTGCATTTAAAACTTCTTGAGTTTTTAACTGCAAACCAAAAGGTGTAATTGTAGATGTATTACTATAAATAGTTTCTAAAATCTGCGGTTCTGTCCAATTTCTCTGGGCAATTTTTGCAAATAAACCCCTACCATTTAAACGATGTGCTGCGGCGACTACACGACCGTTTTTGAACCAAATATAAAAATATTTAGCTTTAGATTCAGAAGAATTAATATCAGGTAAAGTACATACGTTTAAACAACCAGATTTGCGTCCTTGCTCGATAAGTTGGAATAACTCAGCTAGGGAAAAATCTGTAAAAGAACTACTCAGAGTCATAAGTTTAAATATTTTCAATGATTTGTATTTTTTCTATTAAGACACACCCTAAATTACATTTATTTGTTATGTATTTTTTCTGACTATTTAACTTGTATTTAGCTTGTGTTGATTGCGCTTAACTATCGCTTCAACAGTATACTAATCGCTTTACAACCTAAATTTCTGGAAACAAAGTTGAATGTAATTTTACCTAAGAGAAATTTTTACGTACTAACACTGATATTATAGCTTATTCCTAGTATTAATAAGCATCAATATACAATGTATTCCCATTGACTTATTTAAACTATTGTGTTGACAATTTCTGGAATAAATGCTGATGATTTCGCTGCAATAATACCAGACAGCCCATAAACATTGATGATTTTATCTAGAAAATTTACGCAAGTTTTTTCAATTATTATTGTTTATTTAATTACCTCTAGAGAAAGCCATGTTTATGTTGAGATTCTTTCTGCTAAAGTTAACTTTGATGAATAAATTGCAACATTACGTTTGATTGAATGAGCTATCAATCAAATAATAATTAATATTTCGTAATATAAACTGAAAATACTGACTATGAAGCTGATTTGGACTGTTTGCTTGATTTTATTATTAGTTTTCTGTAGCGATAACCGTAACGCTAAGGCTGGAGAGTTAAATCAACGATTAAAAAATTTTCCGCAGTGGGAGAAATTAACTTCGGTAAAATCTGCGGTAGGAGACTTGACATATCCCGAATGGATGAAGGGCGAATGGTTAGTAAAAAGTACTATGCTGGATTTAGTAGCACCTCTAGCACCGGATATTGTTACACCAGGATTTGAGAGTAATCGTCAGTTTCTCGATCAACCAATTAGTTTTCAAGTCAGATTTATAGATTCATTGCTCAATCAAGAAGCAAAAGAAGAAAGAGTGATTGCCGATAGGGCATACAACAGTTTGAACTTAGCGCAAGCTGTTTTAGGTAATGATGTAGTTAAAGCAGTAAAATTAGATCCCAATTCTCCCAACCGTCAGATTACATTTTTGCGGGGAGAGCGTCAATTAGTTTCTATTGTCAAAAGTCGGGCTACAGAAACCACCGCAGACGGTAAATTTATTACCACAGAAGTATTTCAACAGTTATTTAAAGGCGGTTCACTTCCTTATCTCAATTCCGTAGAATCAACTACGGCATATAAAAGATTATCTCCACTATCTACATCAAATCCAGTAATTCAAGCAGATCAAGTTACTGCTGTATATCTTTCATCTCAAGATCCAGATTACTTTAAAGCAGCTAATAAACCAGTAGCTTTATATAAATATCGGTTGGAATTTTTTCCCATAACTTCTAAGGGTAATGGGTAATTGGTAATGGGTAATTGGTAATTGGTAATGGGTAATGGGTAATGGGTAATTGGTAATTGGTAATTGGTAATTGGTAATTGGTAATTAAATCAGTGGAATCCTTTTTAATCCGTGATTAGAATGGGTAATTAAATTTGTGAAATCAGTGAAATCCTTTTTAATCCGTGGTCTAAAATTGCCATAGAAAAATCTTTCCCAAGTTTTACTCTTAAATAACTTTACATGGGATTTGTAATCAATCAATTAATCAATCAATCAATTAATTTCAAAAACTAATCTATAAACTAAATTTTATATTCAACTGCTGCCAACTTCGGTAATTGAAAATTCTTCATTTGATGGAGGAGTACTTGGTAACTCCAAGCAATATCCAGCACCATATACAGTTTTGATATAGCGGGGATGACGCGGATCTGGTTCTAGTTTGGTTCTCAAGTGACGGATATGTACGCGAATGGTTTCAATATCATCATCTGGATCGTAACCCCAAACCTCTCGAAGTATCTCGCTGGGAGAAACTGTTTGTCCGTGACGTTGTAGCAAACAATGAAGTAGTTCAAATTCCAAGTGAGTTAACTTGACAGTTTGAGTGAACCATATCGCTTCAAACCTTTCGGGAACTAAAGTCAGTGAACCGTAATTGAGAATTTCGCTGTGCTTTGCTGCTTGAGGAATGCGATCGGTACGTCGGAGTAAAGCCCGCACCCGAGCCAACATTTCCTCAACTTCAAAAGGCTTAGTTAAATAATCATCAGCACCTGCATTAAATCCCTCAACTTTATCCTGAGTTTGACTCAAAGCGGTTAACATCAATACCGGAATATCAGAAGTACGCTCATCTCGACGTAAGCGTTGACATACAGTAAATCCATCAACCTTCGGTAACATCAAATCCAACATAATTAAGTCTGGCTGCAATTGTAGTGCTAGCGCTTGACCTTTGATACCATCTTCAGCTTGACTGACATCGTAACCAGCCATTTCTAAATTAACGGCTACTAACTCGGAAATTGCTGGATCGTCATCGATGACAAGAATTCTCGGCATTATGAAATAATTGTTACTGTGTATTAAGGAAAGTTAAAAATCTTTGGAAAATACAAAGATTGCTTTAATGATTATAAAAAAAAAATTAAATATAACATAAAGCTTAAAATTAAAATATTCTAAAAAAAACTACAAACTAGACAGAATATCTTATATAATGTGTATTGCAACCTACAATCCACCCTGGTTTTTACGAAACGGCGTGTCAATGACCGTCGGTGCAGCTTTGTGGGGAAAAAACAATTGGCAAACTGTTCTCAATTTACCAGAGCCTAGTTATCAAGAACAAGTATTTACAGGCGCACAAGGAGTACCTCTGTTCGGGTTGATAGCTATTCCGGAAAATCCTCGTGGCACTATTATAGGCACCTATGGCATTATTGGCGATTTAGAAGAGGAATGGTTTCTGAATATTTTGGGGCGTAAAGCCTACGCTCAAGGATATGCGGTAGTATTATTTGATTGGCGAGCGCACGGTAAAACAGCAGAATTATCCCCAACCTTAACCAGTGATGGTTTGTACGAGGGTGAAGATTTTGTTCGCATAGCAGCAGCAGCTTTATCAATGGGATGTCCTCCGAAATTTTGGTTTACAGGATTCTCTTTAGGAGGACAATTGGCGTTATGGGCAGTTAAAGCTGCTGTAGAATTAACCCAAGTTGAGGAAATAGCAATAAAAGACAGCGATATCGGTGGTGGTGCGGTAATTTGTCCCAGTTTAGATTCCAATCCTTCCCTTAAGTATTTAACTAGTTATCCGGTAGGCAGATTTTTAGAAGCGAGAATCGCCAAGAGGTTGAAAAAACTAGCATGGAAAATTCACAATCATCATCCAGGAAGTTTAGATCCAGATGCAATCCAAAGAGCAAACAGCATATGGGGATTTGACAACGAATTAGTTATAGAAAAGTTAGGTTTTCCCTCAGTCGAAGCTTACTATCAAGCAAGCAGCGCTTTACCTCTTCTACCAAATCTTACCAAACCAACTTTAATTATTTACGCCGCAGACGACCCATTTTTTGCACCAGCCATCATCCCAGAGTTACAAGCAGCTTGCTCCCAAAATTCAGCTATAGACTTAATATTGACAAAATACGGTGGTCATGTTGGTTATTTAAGTAGTAAACAGTGCCAGAAAGAATACGGAGATAAAGATCCATGGTGGGCTTGGAATCGAGTCTTGGAGTGGGTGGAATGAAGGGATGGGGAGACAAGGGGACAAGGGGATGGGGAGAAATAAATAAGAACTGTTAACTGTCAACTAACTCCTAACTCTTTAAATCCAAAATCTAAAGCTTGTACTGAGCGAAGCGAATGTATCTAAAATCTAAAATTGAATGTGGTTAAAAGCACCGACGGATATAGAAAATATTAAATTATTGCCTAACGAAGTTCATGTTTGGCGAGAAAATCTCGATGAAGTGAAACCATCATTAGAATACTTTACACAAATTCTCTCGGAAGATGAGTTAATTAGAGCAAAAAGATTTCATTTCGAGGAGCATCGAAAACGGTTTATTGCCGGTAGGGGTATTCTGAGAAATATATTAGGTCGTTATTTAAATACTGAACCATCTAAAATAGAGTTTGGTTATGAACCTCGTGGTAAACCGTTTTTAAATCAAAGTTGCCATACTAATCTCAGCTTTAATTTATCTCATTCCCAAAATTTTGCTTTGTATGCAGTAAGTTTGAGTGATTCTATCGGTGTAGATTTAGAATGTTTCAACTCAACTACAGATGTGCTTTCCCTTGCTCAAAGATTCTTTTTACCAAGTGAATTTACGACTATAAAATCGGCTCCTCATGAGCAACAACAACAACTTTTTTTTCGTTACTGGACTTGTAAAGAAGCTTATTTAAAAGCAACAGGAACCGGATTAAAAGATTTACAAAAAGTCGAAATTTCTCTAACTTCAGAACAACCTGCTCGGTTAAATGTGCCTGGTAAATGGAGTTTATTTGAAATTCAACCTTTTACTAATTGTACTGCTGCGATCGCAATTCCGAGTCAAAATTTCCAACTTAAATATTGGGATTTTGGTTTGTAGTAGCACAGAAGTCGGGTAACTTTCACGAAACCCGACTTCTAGATTTAATTCTAACCTCTAACCTAAACTACCGTCCCAAACTCCTGGGATCGAGTGCATCTCTTAATCCATCACCAAGTAAGTTAAATGCTAGCACTGTCAGAATAATTACCAGAGCGGGGGGCCAAATTAACCAGGGTTGCAATACCAAAATAGAAGCGTTGGTTGCTAACGATAGCATATTACCCCAAGAAGGATCTGGCTGTTGAATGCCCAAACCAATCAAACTTAATATTGCTTCCGCACCGATAAAACTGGGAATGGAAAGAGTTGCAGAGATCACAATATAGCTTGCAGTTTGAGGTAAAACGTGGCGAATAATGATGTAGAAAGGTTTACCACCCATTGCTCTTGCAGCTTGGACAAATTCTCGCTCTTTGATTGACAGCACTTGTCCGCGAATCACCCGCGCTAAACCAGCCCAGCCTATAAAGGAAGTAATCAAAACAATTAATATAAAGCGTTGAGAACTACTTAATCCTGATGGCAATACAGCACCTAGTGTAACCAAAAGATAAATGCTGGGAAATGTCATCAGTACTTCTACTAACCGCATAATTATTGAATCAGTCCAACCACCGAAGTAGCCGGAAATTCCACCCACTATCATACCCAACGGAAAAGAAATCGCGACACCTAAAATTCCGATAAATAAACTGATACGACCACCATACAGCAAACGGCTGAATTCATCACGTGCTTGATCATCGGTACCCAAAAGATTGAATCTCGCTTCACCAGCAGCACCGAATAAATGTAAATTTAAAGGGATACCAGGAAATATGGTAACTTCATCCCAAGTTGGTGGTAGCGGTAAACTGAATTTAAACAGTTGGTATTCGGAACCTTGGACAAATAAACGTAGAGCAGAAGGTTTGCTATAGTTTACAATAATTTCGCGTTTACCCGTTTCTAAATCCGTATCACCTTGAGTAGTCGGGTAAATATGAGGACCAATAAATTGTCCTTCTCTATTATTCAAATATACGCGAGTCGGTGGCAGCAAGGAACCATTTGGCTGCGAATAATATGGGTCATAAGGCGCAACAAAATCTGCGAAAATTACGGTAATATAAAAAATTATCAGTAAAATTGCCCCAAATCGCGCTAAAGGATTTTTCTTGAGTTTTTGCCACCAGTTCATAGTTTATACAAGTTAATTGATTATGAATGTTAAAGCATAAATTATTCTTAATCAATTATAAAACCCTGGAATATTTAACAAATCTTAACTTTTTCGAGATAATTCGCGTATTTTTTTGCGGCATTCTCGTTTTGCCTGAGTTTCTCCATTGCTACGACAATTCGAGATAAATTCGTAAATTATTGCTTTAGTTAATATGGGAAAACTTAAACTCTTTTCTGATTCTTGATATTCTTCCTGATTTAATATGTAAATAGTTAGTGATTTTCCGTTATAGCGCCAAAATTCTGGTACTTTTATATCTTGATAAAGTTGTTTTTTATTGATATCTGTATGAGTAATATCAACTTCTAAAACTAAATCGGGAGGTGGATCTTGATTTAAGTTTACGGTTTTTCCACGAACAATCGGTTCATTTTTTATGTAGTAACATTTATCTGGTTCTGCACCAATTTTTTTCTCTGCTATTTTGAGTGTAGTTGAAGCTAAACTCTTGATATTTAAGTTTAGTTCTTCTGTGAGAATATGAACTAATATTCCTATATTTTCGCTGCTGCTTTCATGTGCCTCTAGCGGAGTCATAATTTCTAAAACACCCTGATAATAATGCACCCTTGCCGCTCGGTTTTCGCCTAAAGCATTTAAAATTTGTTCGTAAGCTTGCCAACTAATATTCAAGACGGCAACTCGTTTTTCTGGTAAAAGTTGCTCAATATCGTCATTGTTAATTATTTCGTTAATTGTGACCATTTTTATAAAAATTATCCATTGATAATTAGTTTGACAGACTATAGATTGAAGACGTAGGAATACGCCCCGTATTTAGATTATTAATTAAAATGTTACGACACTCCGAATTGATTCACCTTTATGCATTAATTCAAAACCTTCGTTAATCTTTTCTATTGGCATTACATGAGTAATTAAATCATCAATATTTATCTTTCCTTGCATATACCAATCTACTATTTTCGGTACATCAGTACGTCCCCTGGCACCACCAAAAGCCGAACCTTTCCACACTCTTCCCGTTACCAATTGAAACGGACGAGTACTGATTTCTTCTCCCGCACCAGCAACACCAATAATAATACTTTGTCCCCAACCTTTATGACAGCATTCTAATGCTTGACGCATGATTTTGACATTACCAATACATTCAAAAGTATAGTCGGCTCCACCTTTAGTTAAATCCACTAAATAAGCAACTAAATCACCTTCCACTTCCTTGGGATTAACAAAATGCGTCATCCCGAATTTTTCTGCTAATTCGCGTTTTTGGGGATTAATATCTACACCGATAATCATATCGGCTCCTACCATTTTTGCCCCTTGAATTACATTTAAACCAATACCACCCAAACCGAAAACAATCACTTTAGAACCCGGTTCGACTTTTGCCGTGAAAATCACCGCACCAATACCCGTAGTAACTCCACAACCGATGTAACAAACCTTCTCAAAAGGTGCATCCTTACGAATTTTTGCGATCGCGATTTCCGGCAATACTGTATAGTTAGCAAAAGTCGATGTACCCATGTAGTGATAAAGTTTTTCACCCCCAATGGAAAAACGACTAGTACCATCGGGCATCAAACCTTTACCTTGAGTACTGCGAATAGCTTGACAAAGATTAGTTTTTAAGCTTAGGCAATATTCGCATTGACGGCATTCGGGAGTATAAAGAGGAATCACATGGTCTCCCTTTTTAACGCTGGTCACGCCTTTTCCCACATCCACTACAACGCCTGCACCTTCATGTCCCAAAATTGCGGGGAATAAACCTTCAGCATCTTTACCAGAAAGTGTGTAAGCATCGGTATGACAGATTCCGCTGGCTTTAATTTCTATCAACACCTCACCAGCGGCAGGCCCTTCTAACTGAACCGTTTCAATACTCAACGGTTTACCTGCTTGATAAGCTACTGCTGCTTTAACTTCCACTATTCACCCTCAGATTATTTTAGATTGTAGATTTTAGATTTTGGATTGCAAGAGTTAAGAGTTAATTTTGTAGAGACGTAGCAATGCTACGTCTTTACGGGAGTTAGGAATTAGGAGTTATTAGATTTATAAATATTTTTCCATGCCCAATGCCCATTACCCATTACCAATTCCCATGAAATATTATAGTTAAAGTTAACTATCTATATTTGTTCTCGATTGATTATGAACCCTGCCCTAACTAAATTTGGCGCTCAAATGTCTAAACTGACTGGCGTAAGAGCGATTATGAAGGATATTAATGAAACTTTACGCGCTGGTGTGGGGCAGGAGTTGATGAATTTGAGTGCGGGTAATCCGTTGATTTTACCAGAAGTCGAACAATTATGGCGCGATTGTACCGCTGAACTTTTGGCAAGCTCTGAGTATGGTGAAGTTGTTTGTCGTTATGGTTATTCTAAGGGTTACTCGCCGTTAATCGAAGCTATTGCCCGTGACTTTAACAAACGTTACGGTTTAAATCTTAACGAACGTAATATTTTGATTACTCCGGGTAGTCAAACGCTTTATTTCTACGCTGCCAATGTGTTCGGTGGTTATACTACCAACGGAGAACTCAAACAAATTGTTCTTCCTCTGAGTCCCGATTACACTGGTTACGGTGGAGTTAGCTTGGTTCCAGAAGCTTTGTTTGCTTATAAACCGACTTTAGATATTGATGCGGATGCTCATAGATTTAAATATCGTCCCGATTTTAGTCAGTTAGCGATCGCCGAAAATACTGGTTGTGTGTTATTCTCTCGCCCCTGTAATCCTACGGGTAACGTCGTCACCGACGAAGAAGTAGAAAAAATCGCCGCCCTTGCTGCACAATCTAACGTTCCAGTTTTAATTGACTCTGCTTATGCGCCACCATTTCCAGCTTTAAACTATACAGAAATGACACCAACTTTTGGTGAAAACATCTTGCACTGCATGAGTTTATCAAAAGCAGGATTACCCGGAGAAAGAGTAGGGATTGCTATCGGTAGCGAACAATTAATTGATGCATTAGAATGTTTTCAAGCCAACGCTAGCCTGCATTCATCACGATACGGACAAGCTATAGCTGCTCGTGCGATTGATTCTGGAGAATTAGCACGAATCAGCGAAAATGTGATTCGTCCCTTTTACAAAAACAAATTCGCCGTTTTAGAAAGCACTTTAGAAGCCGCAATGCCCAAAAACTTACCTTGGTTACTGCATCGCGGTGAAGGAGCAATTTTCGGTTGGATATGGCTGCAAGATTTACCAATCAGCGATTGGGATTTTTATCAAAAACTTAAAAAAGTCGGTGTAATAGTAGTTCCTGGAAACTCCTTCTTTCCCGGATTACAGGAAGAATGGCAACACAAACACCAATGTTTCCGCATCAGTCTCACAGGTAGCGATGAGGAGATCAAAACTGGAATGCAGCGCTTTGCCAAAGTAGCCCAAGAGGTTTACCGCAGTGCTGCCGTAAGCGTGTGAGATGATGAGGACAAGGAGATGGGGAGACAAGGGGATGGGGAGACTAGGAGACAAGGGGAAAAAATTATTAACTCCTAACTCAGGTACAGACGTAGCATTGCTACGTCTCTACTCCTAACTCCTAACTCCTAACTCCTAACTCCTAACTCCTAACTGATAATTGTTCACTGATAACTGTTAACTGAAATGGCTTGGTTGGAAATTGGTAAGATTGTTGCACCTCAAGGGTTAAATGGTGAATTACGGGTTTATCCAGATACGGATTTTCCCGAACGCTTTGAGGTACCGGGTAAGCGCTGGCTGTTGCGTCCAAATGCAACGGAACCGGAAGAGGTAGAGTTAGTTAAAGGTCGTTTTCTTGAAGGTAAAAATCTGTATGTGATTCAGTTAGCTGGTGTGAACCATCGGGATCAAGCTGAAGAATTACGGGGTTGTAAGATACTTGTGCCTGAGAGCGATCGCCCTCCTTTGGGTGAGGATGAATATCATTTAATGGATTTGGTGGGTTTATCTGTATTTATGCAGGAAAGCGGGGAGTTTATCGGTACGGTGATTGATTTGATTGCTGCTGGGAATGATTTGTTAGAGGTGCGGTTGGAGAAAGAGGAGACAAGGGGACAAGGAGACAAGGGGACAAGGGGACAAGCAGACAAGGGGACAAGCAGACAAGCAGACAAGCAGACAAGGGGACAAGAAGATGAAGAGAAAATCCAAAATCCAAAATCTAAAATCCAAAATTCTAAGACTGTTTTAATTCCTTTTGTTAGAGAAATTGTTCCCGCAATTGATTTGTTAAATAATCGGATTGAAATTACTCCACCGACTGGTTTATTGGAGATTTAATTTTCCGTATTTGATAATCATGGCAATTTGGATTTGAATTTTGTATTAAAACTATTTTTTTTCATTATACTTACTATATTTAATTAACTTTAATCACTAAAATTAAAATTTTATCTTCTATCTAAAGAAGTATTTTGATTGTATGAGATCCAATCCATTATTCTAAATAAGTTAGTCGTAATTATTAATCAATAGAACATTTGGTTAAATTGCGGTTAAATTTGAACAAGTAAATAAATGTTGTGCTAAACTCCCAAACAAGTTGTTCTGTTGAAGAGTTGTTGATATTTGGAAAAAATTTTAATGATTTGATGATATTAATTTTATGATTTTTGTGAAATCAAAGCTAATTACAGGTTGTTTCAATTAATGAAACTAGCTATGATAATGCGTTGTGCTATAGCTAAGATACTTTTTAGCGCTGCGATCACATGATTTTATAGATAATACTTGATAAATAAATATTCATTTAGATATAAAAGATAGGGACGAATTTAAGTTTATATAAACGTAAAAAGTTCACAATATTTGTATTCAGGAGTTGAGTATGACTTTAATGAGCCCTCCCCAAGCCAAGCCATTACAGAGTGATGAATTACGAAAGATTAATGCTTATTGGAATGCAGCGAATTATCTTTCTGTCGGACAAATATATTTGTTAGACAATCCTTTACTCAAAGAACCGCTAAAGTTAGAACACGTTAAACCCAGACTTTTAGGACACTGGGGAACGACTCCGGGATTAAATTTTATTTACGTTCATCTCAATCGAGTGATTAAAAGAGATGATTTAAGTATGATTTATATTGCCGGTCCTGGACATGGTGGACCTGGTTTAGTGGCTAATACCTATCTTGAAGGAACTTACAGCGAATATTATCCGAATATTTCTCAAGATACCCAAGGGATGCAAAAACTCTTCAAACAGTTTTCGTTCCCCGGTGGAATTCCTTCTCATGTAGCACCGGAAACTCCAGGAAGCATTCATGAAGGTGGAGAACTTGGTTATGCTGTTTCTCATGCTTTTGGTGCGGCTTTTGATAATCCCGATTTGATTGTTGCTTGCGTTGTCGGTGATGGTGAAGCCGAAACGGGTTCTTTGGCTGCAAGTTGGCATTCCAACAAGTTTCTTAACCCAGTGCATGATGGTGCTGTACTACCGATTTTGCACCTCAACGGCTATAAAATTGCTAACCCCACACTTTTGGCTCGGATTAGCCATGAGGAATTGCAAAAACTCTTTGAAGGTTATGGTTACAAGCCTTATTTTGTAGAAGGTTCCGAACCAGAAGCCATGCATCAATTGATGGCAGCAACTATGGATACCGTACTGCACGAAATCCGCGAAATTCAGGAAGATGCGCGGAAAAATGGCTTTAAACAGCGTCCGCA
Source organism: Rivularia sp. T60_A2020_040 (assembly GCA_015272215.1). Classification (GTDB taxonomy): domain Bacteria; phylum Cyanobacteriota; class Cyanobacteriia; order Cyanobacteriales; family Nostocaceae; genus Rivularia. Next base: position 31,902 of record JACYMD010000128.1, read on the forward strand.
ATGGCCGATGATTATTCTTAGGAGTCCCAAAGGCTGGACAGGACCAAAAGAAGTTGATGGACAAAAAACCGAAGATTATTGGCGATCGCACCAAGTACCGTTATCAAATATGGCAGCAGAACCAGCCCACGTCCAGATGTTGGAAGATTGGATGAAGAGTTATCAGCCAGAAAAATTATTTGATCAAAACGGTAAATTAATTGCCGAATTAGCCGAACTCGCACCAACTGGAAATCGACGCATGGGTGACAATCCCCACGCTAACGGTGGTGTTGTGCTGCGAGATTTGAAAATGCCTGACTTTCGCAACTATGCGGTAGAAATCAGCGAACCAGGAAAAACCATTGCTGAAGCAACCCGGGTTATGGGTAAATTACTGGCGGATGTCATGAAACTGAATTTAGATAGCCGCAACTTCCGCTTATTTGGTCCTGACGAAACCGCATCGAATCGGTTGGGTGACGTATTAAATGTGACTTCGAGGACTTGGGTCGCAGAAACCTTAGAATACGACGACCATTTGGCAGCAGACGGTCGCGTTATGGAAATTCTCAGTGAAAATACTTGTCAGGGCTGGCTGGAAGGATACCTACTTACAGGTCGTCACGGTTTATTTTCTTGTTATGAAGCATTCATCCATATCATCGATTCAATGTTCAACCAGCACGCAAAATGGTTGAAAACGACCCGTGAGATACCTTGGCGTAGACCAGTTGCTTCCTTAACATATTTATTAACATCTCACGTATGGCGACAAGACCACAACGGATTCAGCCATCAAGATCCCGGTTTTATTGACCACGTGATCAACAAGAAAGCTGAGGTTGTGAGAATATATCTACCACCCGATGCCAATTGTCTGCTATCGGTAACAGACCATTGTTTGAGAAGCCGCCATTACGTTAACGTGATTGTCGCCGGGAAACAACCAGCATTGCAATTTCTAAATATGGATGAAGCAATCAAGCACTGCACCACGGGGATCGGTATTTGGGGTTGGGCAAGTAACGACCAAGGAACCGAACCAGATGTAGTCATGGCTTGCGCTGGAGACGTTCCCACCTTAGAAACTTTAGCAGCAGTAGATATATTACGAGATAACTTTCCAGAATTAAAAATCAGGGTAGTAAACGTAGTAGACTTAATGACACTACAGCCAGAGGTCGAACATCCCCACGGTTTGAGTGACAAAGACTTTGACAGCATCTTTACACCAGATAAACCAATTATTTTTGCCTTTCACGGTTATCCTTGGCTGATTCATCGTTTAACATATCGTCGCACAAATCACAAAAACCTCCACGTCCGGGGTTACAAAGAAGAAGGAACCACAACCACACCTTTTGATATGGTGGTCATGAACGACTTAGACCGCTTTAATTTAGCAGATGATGTCATTGACAGAGTTCCCCATCTGAAATATAGAGCGGCTCACGTCAAGCAAATGTTGCACAACAAGTTAATCGAACATAAGCAATACGTCCGCGAACACGGCGAAGATATGCCCGAAATTCGCGATTGGAAGTGGGAATATTAAAGGACAAGGGGATAGGGAGACAAGGGGATAGGGAGGCAAGGGGATGGGGGGACAAGGGGATAGGGAGAGAATAAATAAAAACTGTCAACTGTCAACTGTCAACTATCCACTGTCAACTAACCACTATCAACTAACTCCTAAAATTCCCAATTATTTGAGCAAGTGCAAGAGAGAGAATGCTATAAAGCTATAGGGTTAGATATAAGTGTAAATTTGATATCTTAGTAACATCACCATAATGAGTAGCAGTTCATCAGAGCAACAATATAGTAACTTAGCACAGGACAATGCTTCTGCCCCTGAGATTGCTAAAGTTAGAGTAGAAGACGATCGCACTGGCATGAGTGAGGAAACTCTCAAACGTGCCATTGCTGATAGTCTTTATTATGTCCAAGGAAAAGGTGAGTTTTTTGCCACCTTGTACGATTATTATATGGCTGTTGCCCATAGCGTTCGCGATCGCATTCTACAACGACGCATCAAAACAGCCGAAACTCACATGGAAAATCGTGTGAAAACGGTTTATTATCTCTCGGCTGAATTCTTAATGGGACGCTATACGGGTAATAGTCTCATTAATCTCGGTCTTTATGAAAAAATTAAAACTGTTCTTAAAGAATCTGGGTTAGAGTTAGACGACTTATTGGAAAAAGAACGGGAACCTGGATTGGGTAATGGAGGTTTAGGAAGACTTGCAGCTTGCTATCTCGATTCTTTAGCAACTTTGGAAATTCCGGCTGTTGGTTATGGAATTCGTTATGAATTCGGGATTTTTGAGCAAGTTATTCGTAACGGTTGGCAGGTAGAAAATCCTGACAAATGGTTGAGTTTCGGTAACGCTTGGGAACTTCCTTTACCTGAATATCGTGTAGAAGTCAAGTTTGGCGGTTATACTGAAGTTTACGATGATCGAAACGGACGCTACCAATCACGTTGGGTACCGGATCAAAAAGTATCTGGAGTCCCCTATGATACTCCCGTACCGGGTTATGGTGTGGATACAGTGAATATTCTGCGGTTGTGGAAAGCTGAAGCAACTGACGAATTTGACCTACAGGCTTTTAATGCTGGTGATTACATCGGTGCGGTAGGTAGTCAAATGTTCTCAGAGAATATTTCCAAAGTTCTCTACCCCAATGATGATACGATGCAGGGTAAGGAATTACGTTTGCAGCAACAGTACTTTTTTGTTTCTTGTTCGTTGCAAGATATTCTCCGTCGTCATCAACACATTTTTAAAACTATAGATAACCTGGGTGAAAAAGCTGCAATTCAACTTAATGATACCCATCCTTCAGTTGGTATCGCCGAATTAATGCGGCTACTGATTGACGAACATCAAATGTCTTGGGATAAAGCTTGGGATATTACGACAAACACCTTTGCTTACACTAACCACACTCTACTGCCAGAAGCTTTAGAAAAATGGCCTGTGGCACTTTTTGGGAGATTATTACCCAGACATTTAGAAATCATTTACGAAATCAACTTCCGTTTTTTGGCGGAGGTAAGAAGACATTACCCAGGAGATTTGGAAAAGATATCGCGGCTATCTTTGATTGAAGAAGGTGATGAAAGGAAAATCCGCATGGCACATTTAGCTTGTGTGGGTAGCCATAAAATTAACGGTGTAGCGGCTCTGCATACCGAGCTACTCAAAAAAGATGTTCTTCACGACTTCTATGAATTATTCCCAGAGAAGTTTGTCAACAAAACAAACGGTGTAACTCCGCGTCGCTGGTTGTTGTTGGGAAATCCTCGACTCGCTCGTCTAATTACCGATAAAATCGGTACAGATTGGATTAAGAATCTTGATGAACTGCGAAAGTTAGAAAAATTCATAGACGATAAAGATTTTCAGCAAAATTGGCGCGATATCAAACAAGCCAACAAGCAAGAATTGGCAAAATTAATTCAAAAATCTAACGGAATTACAGTTGATCCCAATTCCTTATTTGATGTACAGGTAAAGCGACTGCACGAATACAAACGTCAGTTACTCAATGCTTTTCATATCATCACTCTTTACAACCAAATCAAGAAAAATCCTCAAGCCGATATCTTACCCAGAACATTTATTTTCGCCGGTAAAGCAGCACCAGGCTACTTTATCGCTAAATTGATTATCAAATTAATCAATGCCGTTGGTAGTGTAGTAAACAGCGATACAGACGTTGCTGGACGTTTAAAAGTAGCATTCATACCAAACTACAACGTATCTTCCAGCCAATTTATCTACGCCGGTGCGGAACTTTCCGAACAAATTTCCACCGCTGGTAAAGAAGCTTCCGGAACAGGTAACATGAAATTTGCCCTCAACGGTGCTTTGACAATTGGTACCCTCGACGGTGCTAATGTCGAAATTCGCGAAGAAGTCGGTGCGGAAAACTTCTTTTTATGCGGTTTAACCACCCCAGAAGTTTACGAATTGCAAGCCAAAGGATATAACCCCAGGAGTTATTACGAATCCAATCCTCAGCTAAAAGAAGTCATTGACTTGATAGCTTGCGGACAGTTTTCTGATGGCGATCGCAATTTATTCAACCCGCTGTTAGATTCGCTGTTTAACCAAGACAGGTTTATGTTATTCGCCGACTATCAATCTTACATCGAAACCCAAGCCAAAGTATCCGAAGCCTATCGAGATACAGAAAATTGGACTCGAATGTCAATTTTGAACTCCGCACGCATGGGTAAATTTTCCTCAGACAGGGCAATTTGGGAATATTGTCAAGAAATTTGGAATATACAACCCTGTAAAGTTAATCTAGACGAATATTCAACCGATAGAGCCGGCTTGAAGATGTTGTAATTAGTTGTTAGTTGATGGTAATTAGTGGTTAGTTGATGGTTGATGGTGGTTAGTTGTTAGTTGATGGTTTATTGGTAACTAACCTCTAACCTCTAATTTCTAACCTCTAATTTCTAACCTTTAACCTCTAACCTCTAATTTCTAACCTTTAACCTTTAACCTGTGAATGTGATGAAAGTAGCAGTATTCAGCACTAAAAATTACGATCGCCACTTTCTTTCAGAAGCAAATGGCGATCGCGCTCATGAACTTGTATTTTTTGAGCCAAGGTTAACTAGTGAAACTACGGCTTTAGCGGCAGGATTTCCGGCAATCTGTCCCTTTATTAACGACCAGCTGAATGCCGAGAATATCAAGGCGATCGCCAATGGTGGCACCAAGTTGATTGCTTTGCGTTCTGCGGGTTTCAACAATGTAGATATTAAAGCCGCGAATGATTTAGGAATTACCGTAGTCAGAGTTCCAGCTTATTCTCCTTATGCGGTGGCAGAACACGCAGCGGGATTAATTTTAACTTTAAATCGTAAGTATCATCGCGCCTACAACCGAGTCAGGGAATCTAATTTTTCTCTCAATGGTTTATTAGGATTTGATTTACATGGTTCCACTGTCGGTATAGTTGGTACAGGTAAAATCGGGATGTGTTTTGCTCAAATCATGAAAGGATTTGGCTGCAATTTACTCGCATACGACATCTACAAAAACTCCGAATGTTTGGAAATGGGGGTGAAATATGTAGAATTATCCGAATTATTCGCCACATCGGACATCGTTTCGCTACACTGTCCCTTAACTCCGGAATCATATCGCATGATTAACCCTACAACTTTAGATCAATTTAAACCGGGAGCAATGTTGATCAATACTAGTCGTGGTGGACTTGTTGATACAAAAGCGGTGATTGATGCTTTAAAATCGAAGAAGTTAGGCTATTTAGGTTTAGATGTATACGAACTAGAAGGCGATTTGTTTTTTGAAGATTTATCAGATGAAGTAATTCAAGACGATGTATTTGAACGTTTGCTGACATTCCCCAATGTAGTCATCACAGCACATCAAGCCTTTTTTACTAGAAACGCTCTACAAAATATTGCTCAAACAACTTTGTCAAACATCACTGATTTTGATAAAGGGCGCGAATGCAAAAATATAGTGAACAGTTGATGGTTGATAGTTGATGGTTGACTCGTTCGAGCTTCCCTCTTGGGAATGTTGTAATTCGTCGGGTTTTGATGACTGTTTTCTGATGTTACAGATAGAAGCTCGTAAAAACCCGACTTCTGTGATTATAGCAAATTTCAGTTGAGTCCAACACACTAAAACCTCACCCCCTTCCCCTCTCCTTATGAAGGAGAGGGGTTAAGAGGGCGGGGTGAGGTAAAATTTGTATTGCACCCAAGTGAAAACCGCTATATTGTAGAACTCACGTTTTTTTGATAATTGTTTGCTGTTTACTGTTTATTTATAACTGTTTGCTGTTTACTAATTACTAACTGTTAAACCCTAGTTGTAAATTATCAAGTTTCAACCTGAATTAATTGTTCGTTGGTAACTGAAAACAGGAGGTAATAAATTGAGTAAATTAAAAATTGGTATAAACGGTTTTGGTAGAATTGGTAGATTAGTATTCCGTGCTGGTATTGATAACCCTAATATTGAGTTTGTTGGTATTAACGATTTAGTACCACCATACAACCTTGCTTACTTATTAAAATACGATTCTACCCACGGTAAATTCAACGGAGATGTGGAATCAAAGGAAGACGGTATCGTTGTCAACGGACAGTTTATTCCTTGTGTTTCCGTCCGAAATCCAGCAGAATTACCTTGGGATAAATTGGGAGCAGATTATGTAGTTGAATCTACCGGACTTTTCACAGACTACGAAGGTGCGTCAAATCACTTAAAAGCTGGAGCAAAACGAGTAATAATTTCTGCACCCACTAAAGACCCAGAAAAAGTTAAAACTTTATTGATAGGTGTAAATCATGACTTATTCGACCCCGAAAAAGACACCGTAGTTTCCAACGCCAGCTGTACTACCAACTGCTTAGCCCCCATCGCCAAAGTGATCAACGATAACTTTGGTTTAACAGAAGGATTAATGACCACCGTCCATGCCATGACAGCCACACAACCCACCGTAGACGGTCCTTCTAAGAAAGATTTACGAGCAGGACGTAGTGCAACTCAAAACATCATTCCCGCCTCTACTGGTGCAGCCAAAGCCGTAGCATTAGTATTACCAGAACTCAAAGGTAAATTAACCGGCATGGCATTACGAGTTCCTACCCCCGATGTTTCTGTCGTAGATTTAACCTTCAAAACCGAAAAATCTACCAGTTATCAAGAAATCTGCAACGCTATGAAAGCTGCCGCCGCAGGAGAAATGAGAGGTATTTTAGGTTATACAGAAGAGGCAGTAGTTTCCACAGACTTTCAGGGTAATTTTCATTCCAGCATTTTTGATGCAGGTGCAGGAATTGAATTAAATTCCCATTTCTTCAAAGTAGTCTCATGGTACGACAACGAATGGGGTTACTCCTGTCGTGTAGTTGATTTAATGCTATTAATGGCTCAGAAAGAAGGAATTTTACGAAATACAGCAATGGCAGTAGTTTAAATAAGTGAGGAGTGAGGAGTTGACAGTTGACAGTTGACAGTTGACAGTTAATTTCTCCCTTCTCCCCCTATCTCCTCATCTTCCCAATTACCAATTACCAATTACCAATTCCCAATTCCCTTGTCACAAGTCAAAACGGTATAATTTCTTAATAACAATTTAATCAAAGTGCATATAATCCGACAGTCAAGATTGGGAATTGGTCAATAGAATAGAACTTGTTGCATGGTATGGAATCTTTAAACGGTAATTAGGATTAGTTAATCGAGGAAATGTGTTAATTACCTATTACTAAATTGTGCAAGCAGTAGCAGTATTAAATAAAAAGCGTCAATCCTCATCAACACATCGATTTAATTTAATGGAGTAGATTATGTCCAAAAATTTATTAGAACAATTGCGTTCAATGACTGTAGTAGTAGCCGATACAGGTGATATTCAACAAATTCAAAAATTTAAGCCTCAAGATGCTACTACAAATCCTTCCTTGATTACCGCAGCGGCTCAAATGCCAGAATATCAGGGAATTGTTGATGATACTTTAGCTCAAGCACAGAAAGATGCAGGTGCAGGTGCAACCCAAGCTACTGTTGTCAAAATGGCTTTTGAACGTTTGGCTGTAGCTTTCGGCTTGAAGATTCTCCAAATCATTCCCGGTAGGGTTTCTACAGAAGTTGATGCACGTCTTTCCTACGACACCGAAGCTACCGTTAACACCGCACGAGAAATTATTAAGCAATATGAAGAAAAAGGAGTTTCTCGCGAACGGGTTTTAATTAAAATTGCTTCTACTTGGGAAGGTATCAAGGCTGCCGAAGTTCTCGAAAAAGAAGGCATTCACTGTAACTTAACATTGTTATTCGGTCTCCATCAAGCTATTGCTTGTGCCGAAGCTAGTACAACCTTAATTTCTCCTTTCGTGGGACGAATTCTCGATTGGTACAAGAAAGACACCGGAAAAGACAGCTATCCCGCTGCGGAAGATCCAGGAGTTTTATCTGTCACCACAATTTACAACTACTACAAAAAGTTTGGTTATAAAACCGAAGTTATGGGAGCTAGTTTCCGTAATTTAGGTGAAATTACTGAACTTGCTGGTTGCGATTTGTTAACAATTTCTCCTAAATTCTTGGCTGAATTGCAAGATACTATCGGAGAATTACCTCGTAAACTTGACGCTAATAAAGCGCAAGCAATGGACATTGAAAAAATCTCCATGGACAAAGCCACCTTTGAGAAAATGCACGCAGAAGATAAAATGGCTTTTGATAAGTTAGATGAAGGAATCAAAGGTTTTACCAAAGCATTGGAAGACCTAGAAAAGTTGTTAGCAGAAAGATTATCCAACCTTGATGGAGAAGCTAAAGTTGCTTAAATATAATTAGTATTCTTTCGTTAAATAATCATGTAGAGACGTTGCATTGCAACGTCTTTTATTATTTTTCGTGTTCGGTGAAAAGTCGGCTTTTTACGATATAAATATCCATAATATGATATTGGTTAATAAAAATCAAAAAATGAAAATACTTGTACTAAATGCTGGTTCCAGCACCCAAAAAAGTTGCTTGTACGAGATAAATGGTGACATTCCTTCTTCACCACCAGTACCTCTGTGGGAAGGAAAAGTCGATTGGAGTCATAATCAAGGTGTTGCGGAAATTGAGGTGAAAAAAAAATCTACCGGAGAAAAATTAACTGAAGAAATTGCTACAGATTCCCAATCTGAAATAATGGCTCGCTTACTTAATACCATGTCCGCAGGTTCAACCAAAGTCATCAATCAACTTTCTGAAATTGATCTAGTCGGACATCGGGTAGTACATGGTGGAAAAGAATACCGACAAAGTGTGGTAATTACTCAAGAGGTAAAACAGGCGATCGCCAACCTAGCAAAATTAGCCCCTGCCCACAATCCAGCCAACTTAGCCGGGATTGAAGCTGTGGAAAAGCTCTTAGGAGAAGTACCTCAAGTAGCAGTTTTTGATACCGCATTTCATCGCAATATACCCGATGCGGCAGCGATTTATCCTGGTCCCTATGAATGGGCTGAACAAGATATTATTCGTTATGGGTTTCATGGTATCAGTCATCAATATTGTGCCGAACGTGCTGCTGATATTCTCGGCAAAAATTTACACTCTTTACGTATAATTACTTGTCATTTAGGTAACGGTTGTTCTTTAGCTGCGATTAAAAATGGTTACAGTGTAGACACAACTATGGGATTTACACCTGTTGATGGATTAATGATGGGTAGTCGTTCCGGTAGCATTGACCCTGGAATTTTAATTTACTTATTACGACAAGGAAACTGTACGGTTGAGCAGTTAGATTATGTTTTAAATAAAGCATCTGGCTTAAGTGGTATCTCTGGAATTTCCAGCGATATGCGACAAATAAAAGCAGCAATTTCCCAAGGTGACGAGCGCGCTCAACTCGCCCTCGATATTTACATACATCGTCTACGTTCCTATATTGGAGCCATGTTGGCTAGTTTAGGAGGATTAGATGTTTTAGTCTTTACCGCTGGTGTGGGCGAAAATTCCCCCGAAATTCGCCAAGCTGCTTGTGAAGCCTTTGAATTTTTAGGTTTAAAAATTGATTCTAGTAAAAACACTAATAAACCAGTCGATCAAGACATTGCGACAACCGATTCGGCAGTAAGGGTATTAGTTATACATACTCAAGAAGATTGGCAAATTGCTCGTGAATGTTATTACATTAATCTGAGGGAATAGAATAATCGTCCATGGGGAATAAATTTCCATATGCAGACATACTATTAAGGTTAGAGGTCATCAACTGTCCACTGTCAACTGTCCACTGTCCACTGTCAACTGTCAACTGTCCACTGTCAACTGTCCACTGTCAACTGTCCACTGTCAACTGTCAACTGTCCACTGTCCACTGTCAACTCCCTATTCCAAAATCAATCAATGCCCGTCACTATAGCAAATTTCAGTTGAGTCCAATACACTAAAACCTCACCCCCTTCCCCTCTCCTAATATACGGAGAGGGGTGCCCGGAGGGCGGGGTGAGGTAAAATTTGTATTTCACCCAAGTGAAAACCGCTATATAGACCAGACGAGCATTGCTGAGTGATACATATTACATAGACATTAATGAAGATACTGCTTTAACTATTCACAGCATCTAAATCCCAAGTGTAATAACCGAGCTTATTGGGAACTCTAGCAAATCTGCCGATGCGATAACCTCGGGAAAGTTCGCCCAGCACCATGCTCCTAATCTTCATGTCTTTAATTTCTTCGTCATCAAGCGCTCCATAAACTTGTTCAATGATTTCACCTACCGAATAAATTTTCCCCGCATTTTTTTCTAAAAATGAGGAAATAGCATCAATCAAAAATTGACCTTCGTACTGAGGCAACATTGGTATTTTTTTTGTTCTCTGAGGTACCAATGGCTTACTAACTTTAGGTCTTGCTCTTTTTGATTTAACTTTGCTACCGGGTGGTATTACCAAACTTAAATCCAAGGTATAGCAACCAGGTTCGTCGGGAACGGAATCCCAGTACATTTGTTCTTTCCCATGAGTAAGAGAAGAATGCACTCTACCTTTGACGACTTTAAATGCAGTTGATTCTAAATCTCCATAAATCGATCGCACTACGAAGTCGATATGGCATACTTTGCCTTTATTTTCTTCTAAAAGCTGTTTAATGGCTTCTATGCGAGAAATATGCCGAAATTCGGGCAACATGGCAATATCGGAGCCGCTTTTGGGATTGTATTTTTCCTTGGCTGATGCGGCTTTTTTTAGAGTAGAAGGCTGGCTTTCTTGATTGGTATTCTCTTGATCATCATGCTCTTCAAGGGAGATGAAAGAGGTAGATTCTTCATCCGGTTCAAGTTCAGACTCTTCCTCTTCGTCATAGTCTTCAAATAAATCGTTCTTCTGAGTAACACTACCATTAACCTGAGATTTCACCGCTTCAGGGGATAGATGAGAAGATGTTTGCGTAATTGCTTTAACATCAAGTATCTCAAGTCCGGAGAAGAGTTTACTATTAACTAGACCCGAAGAACTAGACAACAGCGCTTCTACATGAGCAAGTTGAACTCTAGCGGCAGTGACTTTAAGCTCGTACTCTTGTACTAGGCGAGCGTAATACTCTCTTAAACCTAATAATGATTCAAGTAAAGCTTGTGGGGGTGTTTCTATTGTTGGCTGCGACTCTGGGTTCATAACGTTCTGATTCAACTAATTTCAGCCTCTCCTTTATATTTCATTGCTCTTGGCTTAGCTTTACTAGACCTACTAGAGTTCGATTTCCGATAAGACGGTTGAGGTGGACGACACTTTTCGCAATAAAGCGGGCGAGGTCCGTAAGTTTCCCGATCTGTAGGCTTGTCGCACTCTTTACATACAAACGAAAATACCCTTGTATGAATTTCGCGCTTATGCGCTCTGACAGTGTATTCCCTAACGTTAATTGTCTTACTTGCCATGATTACAAATTTTCAGATTTTGTCCCAATATAGTTATTCCAAGCAAAGGATGTGCTGAGGTTTATAGACTATTTTCATGCAAAGCCACACACTTTGATGTTTCTACTCACCGTTTTGGTTATCCGGGAAAGATAGTGAGTGGATGCACTTGTCTATTTTCCACAAAACTACATATGACTAAAGTAGTCATAATAGCTTTTTACAGACCAATGACTCGACTTGAGTCAAATTTTGGGGCAATGGTTGTGGTTTCTTTGCGTCTCTAGACAATCGCAGTCACCAATTGAGCAAAAAATCAAGATTCAAATTGCCCTATAGTTTTGAGTTAGTCAGACAAAACAAAAAACTACTATCCATGAGCCTTATTTTTTGAATCTGTTACTTTTGTAAACTATCAGGGAACTATGAGGTAGTAATACAATACCTTTTAATTATCCCAGAATATGCTCGCTCTATCTCGCCAAGCCATTACCTCGTCAAGTGTAGCCTGTTTATGCTTGTTTGCGGTTAGTTTGTTACAATTTCCGCGAATGCAAAAATTGCTGTCCGACAAAGCAACTACCTCAGTAGAAGCTTTAGAAAGAGAAATCAATGCGGAGGAAGTCCGTCTGAAATTTCTTCAAAAAATTCCTACATTTGGTTATGATAACTTAATTGCAAATTGGATTTATCTTAATTTTTTACAATATTTTGGTGATGATGAAATTCGTGCTTTATCAGGTTACGGTTTAAGCCCCCAATATTTTGAGGTAATTTTAAAGCATGACCCCCGCTTTGTAAATGCCTATTTGGCACTTTCTACTAGTGGTTCTATGTATGCTGGAATGCCAGAAAAATCCGTAAAAATCATGAATCAAGGCTTAAAATCCCTTAGTCCCTGGGTTCCTCAAAATTCTTACTATATATGGCGTTACAAAGGAGTTGATGAGTTACTATTTTTGGGTGATTCTCAAGCAGCAAGAAAATCTTTTCAAAATGCTTCTCAGTGGGCTAAAGAACATTCAGATCAAGAAAGTCAGTTCGTTGGCTCGATTTCCGCACAAACCGCAGAATTTCTCAAAACCAATCGAGACAGCAAATACGCGAGTATTTCTGCTTGGGCTATGGTTTTAAGTCATGGAGCCGACAAACGCACCCAAAATAGAGCTATTCGCGAAATTGAAGCTTTAGGTGGAAAAGTTATTTCTACAGAGCAAGGTAACAAAATTCAATTTCCTCCGAAAGACTAATTTTAGTTAAAAGGGAATTGGGAATTGGGAATGGGGAATTGGGAATTGGGAATGGGGAATAGGGAATAGGGAATAGGGAATGGGGAATAGGGAATGGGTATTTGGAAGTATTTAACTCCTAACTCCGGTAGTCCTTACTGTTCAATTTATTCTTTTTCCGTGACAAAGAATAAATAATTTGCTTAATAGGAAACAAAAAACTTGGTGAAATGTTAAGTTTTGTAAAAATGAACGATTAAAAACTAGAAAGAATATTTTTACATAGTTAGACTACAGAAACAGCATATGTACTGCTATTAATAAAAAGTAGCTGTGGCAAGTAGCCTAAATGATTCCAGTACAAATTACATTACAAAACTTTCTTAGTTATCAAGATGCAAGTTTGGATTTTAGCGGATTGCATACGGCTTGTATTTGTGGTTCTAATGGCGCGGGTAAATCTTCGCTTTTGGAAGCTATCACTTGGGTAGTTTGGGGTGAAAGTAGAGCAACTTCAGAAGATGATGTGATTCATACTGGAGCGTCAGATGTTCGAGTTGATTTTACTTTTGCAGCTAACGGACAAATTTATCGGGTAATTCGCACTCGTCGCCGGGGTTCAAGCAGTGCTTTGGAGTTTCAAATTCAAACAACCGAAGGTTTTAAGTCTTTAACTGCTAAGGGTTTAAGGGCGACTCAAGATACAATTTTTGATCACATTAAGCTCGATTATGATACTTTTATAAATTCTGCTTACCTACGTCAAGGTCGTGCTGACGAGTTTATGCTCAAACGTCCGAATGAGCGTAAGGAGATTTTAGCTGAATTATTAAAGTTAAATCAGTATGATGAATTAGAAGAAAGAGCAAAGGAATTATCCCGTCAATTAAAAGCAAGAGGAGAAGAGTTCGAGCGCAATTTGGAGTCTAAGAAAACTCAACTGCAACAACAAGAAAGTATTACTCAACAGAGAACTGAGTTAGAAATCGAACTTAACGAATTGCAAAAATTACAGGCTTTTGAGAATATTCAGTTACAAAGTTTACAGGTTCTTGAACATCAGCGCCAAGGTTGGGAAGAACAATTGCATTTTGTTCGGCAACAATATAATAATCTCATTCAAGATCATAAGCGTCTGGAAAGCGAACAATCAAGTTTAAACATTCAGCTTGAGTCTTTAGAGCGGTTGTTAAATCAAGAAACAGAGATTAAAGCCGAATACACAAATTACCAAACTCTGCAATCTCAAGAAGAAGCCATGAGCGCTTTGTTTGCTGAATATACTCAGCTTCAACAATTGTCTCAGCACAAACAACAGCAGTTGAGCAAGCAGATTCAAGGAATTGAACGACAACTGCAACAAAGCCAAGGGCAGTTGGAAGCCTTGGAGCAACAAGAGCAAGAGATTGATCATACTCTTAAGAATACGGGTGATGTAGAACTAGCACTGGAAAAATTAAAAACAGCACGTCAAGATTTAAGTAATTTAGATAATCTGCAAATGCAGGTTTCTCCTTTGTTGCAGCAGCGTCAACAATTGCAAACAGAATTGCATCGTACCCAAGCGGGGATAACAGCCAGAATTGAACAATTGCAAGCTACCTTTGTACAATTACAAAATCAATCTCGTCGTCAACCGCAACTTCAACAAGCGGTAATGGAAGTAGAGACGCAAATTGAACAGTTAGATAAAGATAAGATTTATCTGCAAAGAGTGCAGGAAAAAGGACAGGAAAGACGGCATTTTATGGAGCGTTTGCAGGCTCAACAGCGCCAATATGAAAGACTTTTGGGGGAATTAGAGCAAAAGTTGCAAATGTTACAAAACCCTGATGCTATTTGTCCTTTATGTGAACGTCCTTTAGATGAGCATCACTGGAATACAGTTGTAGATAAAACCAAGGTTGAATTCAAGGATACACAAGGACAATTATGGGTATTCCGCGACCAAATGGCAGTGTCAGAGCGAGAAATTCAGGTTCTCAGGCAGGAATATCGCAATGTAAGTAGTAAATTGTCACCTTATGAAGCTTTACGGGAACAAAAGGGGGAATTAGCTGCACAATTGCAAGCAACCAGCGAAGTTGATCGACAGATACAGCAAATCGCTGATGAAAAACACAGATTAGAAACAACTTTGCATTTAGGTGATTATGCACCCCAAAAGCAACGCGAATTGCAAGAATTAGAAGAGTATTTGCAACAACTCGATTACAACGAACACAATCATGCTCTGGCTCGTAGTGCAGTTGAAAAATGGCGATGGGCAGAAATTAAACAAGGACAAATTAAAGACGCACGCAAGCGACAAGCCCAATTAGCAGCCAGAAAACCGCAAATTCAAGAATTAATCGCTCAATTAGAAAATCAAATTCAGATAGAACAAGTTGATTCCGAAATTGCTAGAGAAATTAAGGATTTAGAAGATAAAATTGCCCAAATGGGTTATGACAACCAACGTCATCAGCAAATCCGTATAGATTTAAGACAAGCCCAATCTTCCCATTTACGCTATCAACAACTGCTCAGCGCTCAGCAGCAATATCCCGACATCAAACAGCGCGCGCAATCTTTGCAGGAAGCGATAAGTGCCAGGTTGAGCGAAAAACAAAAGTTAGCTGCTCAAATTGACGGCATCGTGGCACAGTTAGAAAAAACTGCTAACCCTACTACTCAAATTCAAAATTTAGAGCAGCAATTAGCTAACCGTCGTCGTCAACTCGATGATCAAATCGGTCATTTGGGACGTTTACAACAGCAGTCTCAGTATTTGGACAACTTGAAAATTCAGTACACCGAACAGCAACAGCAGCTAAAAGTAGTCCGCGCTCAACAGCGGGTTTATCAGGAATTAGCGCAGGCGTTTGGTAAAAATGGTATCCAAGCACTGATGATTGAAAATGTTCTACCGCAGCTAGAAGCCGAGACGAATAAACTACTTTCCCGATTGAGTGCTAACCAATTACACGTACAATTTGTTACTCAAAGAGCGGGGAAAGGTAGTAAAGCCAAAAAGAAAAATGCCAAATTAATCGACACCTTAGATATTGTCATTGCCGATGCTAGAGGTACACGAGCATACGAAACTTATTCGGGTGGAGAAGCTTTTAGAATCAACTTTGCAATCCGTTTAGCATTAGCTAAATTACTCGCACAGCGAGCCGGAGCAGCCTTACAATTACTGATAGTTGATGAAGGATTTGGTACCCAAGATAGTGAAGGATGCGACAGATTAATTGCAGCAATCAATGCCATCGCCCCCGATTTTGCCTGCATCCTCACCGTAACTCATATGCCCCATTTAAAAGAAGCCTTCGCCGCCCGGATTGAGGTCAATAAAACCCAGAATGGTTCTACAATTAGGATGATGATTTAATTAGCGGGAATGAATTTATAGATGGTGAGAATTAAAAAGCAGACCCGAAAGCCTGCTTCACAAAAATGATCAATCTATAAATCAATACGGTTCAGTTAAGAAAATATTTGAGAATTGAAATCTAAACGAATTAACCTTCTGTAGGGGGTTTGGGGGCGGCAGAATGCCCCCAATCGGGGGTTTGGGGGAGAATCCCCCAAATCGTGGTTTTTTCGATATATTTTGACATATTGACCTTCGGCTTTTGAACCTCACACGACTTGAAGTCGCGTGATTCTTGCTTCAACGATCTCTGCCTGAATCGCTTCGGGACTTACAAGTTCTCCACAAGCGTTTTTAAAGTCTCCGGCGCACCGACGGCGACTGTCTTACAAGTACCTAAAAAACTCTAAGTATGTTTAACCTCTGTACCTTAAAGATTTTACCCACTAGAGGAGCGATAAAAATATCTATTTCCTAAGTAGAACCCTATATATGACAGTTGTCGTGGTTCAGATTTAGCTTGGTTTTCGCTATATGTTAATTTTAACAGAATATGGAACGCCTAACTCATGACGCTTATGTCACGAGTGTGCGGCTTTAAGCCATCAACGAAAAAAGCGCTAACTGAACCGTATTGATCAATAAATCTGTTTTAAAATTTGTAACTAAACACCTGAATTGCACTATTTTGTGGTATATCCCTAGGAGTCATACTAATCGTATCACTATTACTACGACGTACCTCCATACCGTTCATTACCGTAAGAAAATCATCTAATGGTGCAATATCACAATTATTTTGATCGGCAGCTTGGGTACGATAATGAGTAGGAATGACTAACTTGGGATTGAGAACTTGAATTGCTTGTCTGGCTTCTTCGGCATTATAAGCTTTATCGCTACCACCAACAGGTACCAATAGTACATCAGGACGGCCCATAAGGATTTTTTGCTCTAAAGAAATAGGTGCAGCAGCACCTCCTAAATGCAAAATATTAATTCCGGCTTGATTCCATTGCCAAGCCGTATTTATGCCAAAGCGTTTTCCACCAACGCGATCGTGATCGATCGCAATCCCTTGGAATTTAATTCCATTAAGCTCGTAAACCCCCGGCTGATACATTAACTTCGGTTTTCCAGGTAAGCCTTCCACCGCACCTTCATCCAACAACTGACTGCTAATTAGTACCAAATCTGCCGCAATATTGGGTGGACGATAGCCAGCAGTACAGCCTACGGTACGAAAAGGATTTACTAAAATTTTCGTACCGTTACCCGAAAACAAAAAGCTTGTATGACCCAACCACTGAATTGATAGCGAACCACCAGATTGGGCATTAACCCGCAATCCAGAACTCAAGTTAGCAAACAACGCACCTGCTAACCCCGCGCCAGCGTAGCCCATCAACTGTCGTCGTTTCATTTACTCTCTCAAAGGTAATTTTTCTAGAAAGTTTCGCAGCAATTGCTTTCCCGAATTAGTCAGGATACTCTCTGGATGAAATTGGACACCTTCTACGTGAGGAAAGTTCCTGTGTTGCACTCCCATAATTGTCCCATCTTCAACCCAGGCGGTGATTTCTAATACATCCGGAATCGTATCTCGCTCGATGATTAAACTATGATACCTGGTTGCGGTCATCGGATTCTCTAATCCCCGAAAAACTCCTACCCCCCTGTGAGAAACTTGAGAAGTTTTTCCATGCATTAACTCTGGGGCAGAAACAATTTTACCGCCAAATACTTGACCTATACTTTGATGTCCCAAACATACACCCAAAATTGGGTAATTGGGTGCTAATTCTTCAATTAATTGTAAAGAAATTCCGGCATCTTCCGGTCTTCCCGGACCCGGAGAAATAACTATACCATCGGGCTTTAACGTCCGAATTTTATCCAAAGATATCTTATCATTACGAAACACCTGAATTTGGTCTGCGACAGGAAAATCTACAGCCAACTCTCCCAAATACTGCACCAAATTATAGGTAAAGCTGTCGTAATTATCTATGACTATCAGCACAGCGATTCAAATCCTCAGTTTTATCTGGCTATGCCTAATTTGTTCGATGGTTTTGGCTATTGCTATTTCAGGTTTATAGAGATAGACAATAGAATCAATTCGAGCAAAGGAGGCAATATAAGCATAGCAGCTACTAATACCGCCACCAACGCTGAAACTAACACCGCACCAGCGGCACAGTCTTTAGCAATTTTCGCTAATTCGTGATATTTTTGCTCAACTGTCAAATCAACAACAGACTCAACAGCGGTATTGAGCAATTCCAAAGCTAAAACTAAACCGCTAGTAACTGCAATTACCGCGACTTCTACAGCTTTAAGATGCAAAAAAACGCTCAAGCCAATTGCCAGAGCGCAGACAGATAAGTGGATACGAAAATTACGTTGAGTTTGAAAAGCGTAGGTAATTCCAGCCCAGGCATATTTAAAACTAACGAACAGGTTGGAGGCAACAGCCCAAGATAAGTCTCTTTGTTTAGACACAACTGTTTCTAAACTGTTTGGTTTTGGTGAAGATGAAATTTGCTGGGACATAGGCATAAAGATATGAATAATGTAATATTAGGATGAAATTTTTCTGGAATTTTCAAGGGCTAATTAATATTTTGACAATTTTCTACAGGAATATACTAAAAGTAAAAGCACAATTAAAGCATGGCATGGAAATAGCCATTTTGTGAATCTATTCTATGTTAATATCAATACCTAATGTCTTCAGTAACATTACTTGCTTTTGCATCATTCTTTGCAAACTTTCTTCATCCGGATGATCCCATCCGATCAGATGTAACAAGCCATGAGATGTTAACCAAGCTAATTCAGTTTGCAAGGAATGACTTTGCTGTACTGCTTGTTTTTGGGCTGTATCCACAGAAACGATAATATCGCCAAGATATAAGGGTTCAGAGTCATCTGTTTCTATAATCTGTGGGGAATCTACTTCCAAAGCTGCAAAAGCCAAAACATCTGTAGGTTTATCTTGATGACGATACTGAGAATTTAGGGTTTGAATTTCCGGATCATCTGTCAAACGCAGTCCAATTTCATAACTAGGGGCTTGAGGAATCTCAGATTGTAGTATATTCACCCATTGACAAAACCAATTTTCCCAATTTTCATCGCCATTTCCTACACGTTCGTTTAAGGAAGATTGTTGATAATGATTTTGCACATAGACTTGAACGGAAAGCCGTTTATCCACTCAATCTCCTTTGATTAACGAGTTAGATAAGCAAGACCAATCAAAACAGCCAACAGTCCAAAAGTAGTAAGTGCAAAATGCTTTAGCGAGGTGCCACCCTTTTGAACCATATTCCGCATTGCCAACTTTGTATAGCTGGGTTTATCTTCTTTAGTAGAAGAATTGTTTATAGTATTCATAAAAATTTAATAACAACAACAAACTCTTCTACCAATCTAACAAATTGCTGATAAATGGAGTGCCGCACAAGATATTTTTCTGAAAGGGGAATTGGGAATTGGGAATTGGGAATTGGTAATAAAAATCCGTGTAATCCGTGTAATCCTTGCTAATCCGTGATTAGATTTCTTCTCATTACCCATCACCCATTACCTATTACCCATTACCCATTTTCAACAATTTGGTTTTGCTGTCGTAGATAAGTTTGGATGAACGAATCTAATTCCCCATTCATTACATCAGCTATCGCCGTTGTTTCCACGTTAGTACGTAAATCCTTGACCATTTGATAAGGATGGAATACATAGTTACGTATTTGATTTCCCCAAGAAGCTTCCACCATATCGCCGCGAATTTCCGCGATTTCTTGAGCGTGTTGTTCTTGAGCGACAACTAATAGCTTTCCTTTGAGACGAGCCAGGGCTTTGTCTTTGTTTTGCAATTGCGATCGTTCTTCTGTACATCGCACGGCAATACCAGTAGGCAGGTGAACAATTCGGACTGCGGTTTCTACTTTGTTGACATTTTGTCCACCTTTACCACCTGCCCTAGATGTAGTAATTTCTAAATCCTTTTCAGGAATATCTAATTCTACATTGTCATCTATCTGAGGCATGACTTCTATGCCTGCAAAACTAGTTTGTCGCTTACCATTAGCATTGAAAGGGGAAATCCTTACCAAACGATGGGTACCCATTTCGCAACGCAAATAACCGTAAGCATAACGTCCGGTAACTTCTAGTGTCGCCGATTTGATTCCAGCTTCATCACCAGCAGATTCATCGGTTAAGTTAACTTTATAACCGTGATTTTCTGCCCAACGGGTATACATTCGTAGCAGCATTTCCGCCCAATCTTGGGCATCAGTACCCCCCGCACCTGCTGTAATCGTCACTAAAGCCCCTTTAGCATCGTAGGGGCCGGAAAGTAACTGCTGTAACTCCCATTGGTCGAGTTCTTTTTTGAGACTAGTAACGTTAGATGTAGCTTCGCTCATCAGCGACTCATCAGTGTCAGACTCCAACAGTTCTATAACTGCTTTCGTATCTTCTAAACTAGAGTGCCAATCATGATACTGTTGTAGATACTCTTTAAGTTCATTGAGTTCTTGCAAGGTATCTTGAGCTTTATTTTGGTCATCCCAAAATTCTGGCTGTGCTGCAATTTCTTCTAAATCTTGAATTTTAGCTTTGAGTGCAGGTAAGTCAAAGATAGTCCTGAGTTTTACCCAGGCGATTAGATAACGTTTCGATTTCCCGTTTTAGTTCTAAAACGTCCATATTTGTTTACAATTGTCAGCTTTAATGCTTCTAGAATCTGTGTGTATTTTATATTTATCTTTGATTTTAGCGACTGTCTGCAAAATTTTCTCGTTTTAAGATTTTTTTATTTGATAACCAGATTAAATATAAAGACTTGGAAATGTTACCAAACTTTACTCATATTCAATACAAAACCCGGTAATACATCTTCACCGCTGATGCTATCGGGATTATCCACACATTCTACAGGCATTTGCGGACGATAAACGTAAACCTTGTGGTTTTTGCGGTCAATTAACCAACCTAACTGTATTCCAGGTTCCTGCATATATTCTTGCATCTTTTCCTGCAACGGTTTGAGATTGTCGCTAGCAGACCTCAATTCAATCACAAAATCGGGACAAATCGGAGCAAATTTTTGCTGTTGCTCTTGTGATAAATTATTCCAGCGTTCTAATTTGATCCAAGAAACATCAGGAGAACGTTCCGCACCTGTGGACAGTTTGAATCCCGTACTCGAATCAAAACAGATACCCGTACCGTCTTCTTCCGACCATTTGCCAACTTGTAAAGCTATATTAAAATTACGATTTCCAGTTTCCGAACCTGTAGGTGACATAATCGATATTTCCCCGTTTTTATTTCGTTCGATGCGTAAATCGCGGTTTATCTGACACAATTCAAAGAATTGCTCATCTGTCATGGATGAAGGAAATTGTAAAAGCAAAGGAGATGAAAGCATGATTTTTACTTACCTAGACTTATATTTCCTATTTTGAATCATATACATTTAATTTTCATACATATAATGTCAAAAAAATTCAATTAATTCGTTTTGTACCTAAATAAGAGAGACGTAGCAGTGCTACGTCTCTACATTCAATACATTTAATACATGATTGGTACAACAATACAACTACAACTATTTATTAGGCTGAGGAGTCATCCGTAAATAAGACTTAATTTCCTCGTACCCTTTAGGAAACTTCTCTTTAAGAACATCTGGATCTTTAAGAGTGGGGACGATAACGCAATCATCACCATCTTTCCAGTCAGCAGGAGTTGCAACGCTGTAATTATCAGTTAACTGTAACGAATCAATTACCCGCAGAATTTCATCAAAATTACGTCCGGTGCTAGGAGGATAAGTCAAAGACAAACGTAATTTATGCTCGGGGTCAATGATAAACACCGTCCGCACAGTTACTTTGGCATTAGCGTTAGGGTGAATCATATCATAAAGGTCAGAAACCTTTTTATCGTCATCCGCCAAAATCGGATAATTTAGTTTAGTGCTTTGGGTTTCCTCAATATCTCCAATCCAGCCTTTGTGAGATTCTACATCATCTACACTAAGTGCGATCGCCTTCACATTACGCTTGTCAAATTCCGGCTTTAACTTTGCAACGGTACCCAATTCAGTTGTACAAACGGGTGTATAGTCAGCCGGGTGTGAAAACAGTACTACCCAGCTATCACCAGCCCATTTGTAAAAATCAATTTCCCCTTCACTCGAAGCTTGGGTAAAGTTTGGTACTGTATCACCTAAACGGAGAGCCATAGAAGATTTCCTAATAGTCAAATTTTATGTATTCTACCTTGCAATGATCGCATATTATCTGCCGTTCAGATAGGGTTTGAGCAGATTGAAACAAAATGTAATTACTCTGCATATCAAATTACAGGTTTCGTAAATTAATTGCATTCCTCCGATATACATATAGATGCTTGTCGCTAATCTCTTATTCCAAATCCGAATCGATGATTTTTTAACCTGGAAAAAAATAATGATTCTTAGAGGATGTTTGAAAACATTTACGTTTGCTTGGTTGCGTATATTTTTTGACTAATTGTAAAAAGAAATCAACTAACAAAAAAGCATGAATAAACAATTAGGCGATTTATTACCACGTGTTGCTATAGTTGCTATAGTTCTTTTCCTGGCATTGTTTGTCAGAAGTTCAGAAAAATTAAATTGTAATAAACTGGAAAAAAACCATACCGAATGTCAACTACAAAAAAATTTATGGATGTTTGGGCTTGTATCAACATCTGTAGAAAAATTTCAACTAACAAAAACTGATATAAAAATACGCATAGAGGAAGATAGCGAAGGAAACACTACTAGAATTTATAAGTTATTGTTGTACGAGCAAAATAAAAGTTTTGAATTTTACGAACATGAGAAATTAGCATTTTTCGACAATGATGCAGAATCAGACAAAAAACGAATAGATACATTTCTTGTAGAAGGAAATGAAAAAGCAACTTTAGAAATTCATTCTAAATGGTATGTCAGAAGGGTAAAACATCTAGTTGATGGAACTTTAATGTTAATCATCCTTAGAATTTTATCCTTGATTCTTTGTGCAATTGGTTCTGTATTCCGAAGATATTAAAAATTAGGCGTTGCTCAACAGTGGTATGAATTGAAAATATAGAGATGCTAATCCTTGCGTCTCTATAAGGTTTTTGGAATGACTCAAGTTTAAAGGTTAATATTTCATTCTTCACTCCTAATTCCTAACTTTTACCTTCTAATCTCTTCAAGACTTTCTTGATTCCATACATACTCATCAATATCATTAGACCAATTTACTTCTTTTGCTGTAGCAAGTTTTAAGGTACTAGCTTTTAACTGAGCATATAAACCAGCAAAATCACCAATTGGAATATTATTTTTCATAAAAGTTTGCCGTAACAATTCTGTAGTAAACATCATGTTATGAGCTTCAAAACTACCTTGAGAAAATATTTGTTCAAAGATGATAAATTTGATGTCATTCCGTCCTTTTTTATTAGCTCTGTCACGAGTAATTCCAAATTTTTCTGGTACTACATCACCTTTAATTGAAACCATGATGTATTTCGGACCTTTAACCCATTTTTTATAACTGTTACCAAAAGCAAATACATTAATAAGTTGGTCTGTACGATTTTCCCATTTGATTTCCTGATTTTTTCTTGCTTTAAAATTCCAGAATTTTGTATGTTTACTAATAAATTTTCTTTTAGCACGATTGATAGCACGAGCTAATAAAATTGTGCCATGACTATCACCGGAAAAATTGATATTTTTATCATTTTCTATCGCATAAATAATTAAACTGGCTGTATTTATAATCGCAGGACTTCCAGCTAAACCGATGCGGTGTATAGCAGCATCTATCCAATCTAAATATTTATTGAGAAAACTAAAAATAGGATTTTCTTTGAGAAAAGAAGAGTTATTCAGGTTAGCAACTCCCGTATTTAAAATTCGTGCATATCTACGACTCCTTTTAGAAGATATTTCTTCGGGTTGTCCCAAACCAGGAATAAAGATGGCAAAAAGTTCGCGATCGTCCCCTTCGGGATAATAAGTTATGTCTTGAGTAATCAATGTAATTGGATTGTCAGCCGTGATTACATCATCAAAATCAAAAATTTCTTCTGTACCGGGATTCTGAAATTGTCCGTCAAACTTTTTATCTGGGAATAAAATCTCTAAAAGCCAGCGTCTCCAATTTGACTTTACTTGCTGCTTTTTATATTCATTCCTCATAACAGTTTTCCTTTTGTTAAAACCGCGTTTTTATATTTAACTTACTTTTGAATATACAAGTATGTTCTGACACTTACTGATAATTTATTTAAACATATAACTATCGAAATAAAAATATTTTGGTATACATTAAAGAAAAAGTAACTGGCGGTTTAAACCGCAGCTACACAAGCAAAGTCCACCTTTGTGGACTATTAAAGTATTTTCAATTGTCATTTACCTTAATAATATCTTGATATGCTCCAACTATTCTTTGCGCTATCGCATCCCAACTGTAGTTCAATAATGCATATTTCTTTGCCTGTAAACCCCTACGCTGTCTTTCTTCTGGGTCTTTTAAGGCTTCTCTGAGTAAATCTACCATTGATTCTACATTGGTTTGACCGACCCATCCTGATTCACTACTGCTAACTTCTTGACAAATATGCACTTGGTCGGAAATTACTACCGGAATTCCTGCTACCATTGCTTCAGCTACAGCAATACCAAAGTTTTCGTAATAGGAAGGTAAAACGAATAAGTCGGCAGCTTCAAGTAAAGCATATTTTAATTCACCAGTAACAAAACCAGTAATTGTAGTATCTTTATTTAAAGATGAAGCTTGAATTTGTGACTTAATTTTTTGTTCGTAACTGGGGTCTTGAGGATTGGTTCCTGCTAAAACAAAATGGAAATCTAACTGTTCATTTAAAAGTTTTTCTAAAGCCGGAATTAACAAATCTAAGCCCTTTTTGGGGTCAATTCGCGACATAAATAAGACTATTGGAACATTGTCAGGAATATTAAATTGATCTGAGACAAACTTTTTTGCATCTCTACATTTTTTCTCTCTTTCTTTTACTCCCAAAGGAATTACTAAATCTTTGGTAATTGCACCAAATCTATGGGAAACTTTGGCTTCTTGTTCGCTAGTAAAGTGAATTGCCGCAGCTTTGGCAATATTAGCACGTTCTAAAATAGCTGCATAAATTTGTTTTAACTGTTTTTTCTTGCGTAAATCTGCGGGGTCAAGGGTTCCTAAAGGACGTAAAATATAAGGTAATTTCTTAGCACGACAAACAGCAGCAGCAGTACTACTTAATGGAGAAAATAAAGCATGAATATGAGCTAAATCGTATTCGTGAGCATGATTATTTAACCACTTTAATAAATCAACGGAAAACTTGTAACGACGAAACGGAGAACATTTAAAATAAATGATTTCATAACCATCTTGTTGAATCGGAGAATTCAGCGGAACATCCAACGGTTTTTGTCCCGTATCACCGTTACTATCAGTTGTAAGAACTGTAACTTTTACACCTTGACTAGCTAAAGCTGGTGCAAGTCCTAGTACCATTTGACTAGGACCACCGTAAATTAAAGAAATTGAAGGAACTATTTGTAATATTTTCATAGTTGATAGTTGATAGTTGATGGTTGATAGTTGATGGTTGATAGTTGATAGTTGAATTTTAACCACTAACCACTAACCACTATCTACTAACTAATTCTTGATAAAATTCTAATTGTTGTTTTGCTAAGGCTGTATTTGTATATTGTGTCATTGCTTTTGCATAACCCATTTGACCGATATTTTCAGTTAAATCTGGGTTATCTATCAACTGTCGCAAACAATTAGCTAATTCTTTAACGTTACCTTCAGGAAATATCAATCCAGCGTCACCGATGACGTGGGGAATTTCACCGGAATCTGAACCAATTACGGGTACTTTACAAGCCATCGCTTCAATAATTACGTGACCAAATTGTTCTTTCCAACCGACAGAAGTTAAGGTTTTAAATTTATAAGTTGTTTCTGATGGCAACACCAAAGTACTCATTAAATTAATATAATCTGCAACTTCATGATGAGGAACACTTTCTACTAATTTAATTCTGTTTTGAATCCCGTTTTCTGTTGCTTTTTTGATTATTTCATCTTTTAATTCCCCTCTTCCTAAAAGTAATAATTTCCAAGATTTATCTTTGATATTAACTAATGCATCTAACAGCGTCATAATACCTTTTTCAGGTACAAAACGTCCCACGAACCCGACGACAAATTCATTTGGTTCAATTCCCACCTTTATTGCTAATTCTGATTGTGATTTTGGCGTAAATAAACTTTCATCTACACCCAATTGCGGCATGACTTTAATTGGTCCTCGATAACCGCGATCGCGCAATATTTCCGCTCCATCTTGATTACCAGAAATTATCCCATGACTATTATCAAGGTTGTAATTTTCTAACACAGAAATCGGGAATTTTAAATCATATGGTAAATTCCACCAAGTAAAGAAAACATTTTTTGCTTTCAACCCCAATAATCCATTTAAAGTAATCATTTCCGCATAAGCCAAACCTCTCGAACCTTGTTCTACATGAATAATATTCGGACGAAATTGTTGTAATAAAGGAACTAAATCCGCACCAAAGGTAAGTAAACCTTGATGATTTTGACTAAAATTAGAAACAGGAACTATTCTAAAATTACCTTCATCCCGATATTTGGTTTCAATAATTTTGTTTTGCACTCCCCCAGGTCGCCATCTTTTTGGTACAACTACAGTTACTTCAATATCCGATTCTAATCGAGATAAAGCCCGTAGTTTTTCACAATTTAAATCTACTATATACGTGTGACTTGCTACTAATATTTTCATAATTATAGGGTTGGGGGGAATAGGGTTGGGGGGAGAAAATCTGATGTCTTTTCAACCCTCTCTAAAAAACTTTTTTCCTCTGCGCTCTTTGCGTCTCTGCGGTTAAATCATCCGTATGTTAAAAACTCCCCACAGGTGTTCTAGAACTTTCTTCCACCACCTCAAACTTATCTTGTCGAGTATAAACTTGACCATCATTCCACAATGACTGAATTACCGTTCCTAAAGCATTGAAAAAGCCCAAAATATAAAAAACACCGCGAGTTAAAATCTTAATCGGAGAACCGCTTTTATGACAGGGAGGTCTTCCCAAAACGTGACAGTCAAACAAACGAGCGTAAAAACGCAAAGCTTGATTAACATTTAAATTATTTAACCCCAATAAAAAATGATTGTGGTAAAAGGTAAACTGATATTTAGTAGAACGAGTACTGATATCGTGACAACCACCAGTCTCTTCCCCTAAATGTACCAAATGGGCTTCTGGGTTATACCAAATTTTATATCCCGTCTTACGGATATGCAGGCAAAAATCCGATTCTTCCCGTACCGCACTACCGCGAAATCTTTCATCAAAATGCAGTCCGTGCTTAACAAACAATTCACGACGGAAAGACATATTACAACCCCTAGCGGTTAAAACTTCCTGGGGTTTTGTCGTATGTACCAAATCGATATAATACCAAGCAACTCCGGGGTCCATTGCTTGGGGAGGTAGATATTCAAGCTCTGTATAATTACCTTCACCCTGAGTATAACCTTTTGCAGAATCTTCCATTTTCATCCGGTCAAATACCCTTCCGGCAACAGCACCTATTTCCGGGTTTTCGTAGTTTTTCCCATGGGCTGCTAAAAAGCCTTGTTCCAACACCACATCATCATCGATAAATAGAATTATCTCACCCGCACACCGGCGCACCCCATAATTTCGCGCACCGGGTAAGCTAGCCCAATCCAAGCGGTACCATTGAATTTTTCCGGCGGCTGCTTGGGATTCTAAATAAGCTTCAATCTCAGGTTTATGTTTTGGGGTTTGGTCTACCACCAAAACTTCATAATTAGAATAATCTTGTTTAAGCACGTCCGCAATGCTATCGCGCAAAGCTTCCTCGCGCCCGTAGGTCGGTATAATTACTGAAATTAAAGGATCAGACATATAGGAATTTTGGATTTTAGATTTTGGATTTTAGATTAAAGGAGTTAGTACCACCGGAGTTAGTAGAGACGGGGCGTATTGCTACGTCTGTACGGGAGTTAGGAGTTAGGAAAATAATTGTAGTGGGAGCATCTTGCTCCCTCATCTCCCCTATCTCCCTATCCCCCCATCTCCCTCATAACGGATTTTGTGCTACTTTCTGTTTGCGTTTTCTAACAGTAGATACTTCCACTTCTGCTTCTGCTTCCTGCTCCTGTTGATTTTGCTCCTCTTTGAGTCTTTCTAACTTGTCTATTTCTGGCAATTTGAAAAGCACCCCTGCGAAAAACCAGTAATAAACAGCAACCGGATCAACATCTAAAGGATAATAATAGGTGTTGTAACTTATAAACAATATAAACACCCATAAAGCGGCTCCGTAACCACGGAAATTACGGTTTTTTACTTGACGGTAAGTTTTGAAGGCACAAACTGTTAAGCTGGTGACTAAAGCCAAAAACCCTAATACTCCCAAAATTCCCACTTCATACATAACTTTGGGATAATAGGTTTCCACTAGTTTAGTCGGTCCCATTATTCTTGCGGAATTAGTAGCCTTTCCTAATCCGTTACCAAAGGGATTTTTGGTATTGTGAGCAACTTCTTCAAATTGCTGAGTGATAAATTCATAAGGTGGTGAAGCATTCCAACGATCAATAAAGCTATCGAGTCTTTCTTGCACAACTGCGGGATTACTTGCGATCGCAATTGTCAAAATCAAAATTAATCCACCGAAAATGGGAACGAAGCGTTTGAGGTTAGCAAGTTGACCTGTAAGTATCAGTAATAATACTAAACAAGTAGGCACCAAGGCTAAGGCAATTCTTTGTCCGGAAATCACTGCATTGACAAACACCATTGCCAAAGAAAGTAAACCAACCATGCGCCATTTGAAGGAAGGATCACTAAAGCCAGTACCGAAGGTAAAAAAGGTACTGGAAATCAAAAACCACGCCCATTGCCAAGGTGCAACGAAAGTACCTGGTAGCCTAATCATCCCTTGACTGGGGCTGTAAACTAATGCACCACCAATAAAACATCGGGCTTCTAATGTGGCTTTAAATAAATCAACTCCTGTAGCGTTACGAGTTCCTTCGCAAATCCCTACAAGTAGTAAGGCATATTGAACGGCTCCTAAAATACAGCAAACTAGTATTAAGAAGACTTGAAGACGCGATACGAATAAAAAATCTTTTTTATTACGAATTAAATAATAAGCACAGGTAATTAACGGTATGTAACCCATGAATACTTTAAGTCCCAGAAGTCCCATACCCAGAGGTATTTCTTTCTCTGGTGTTTTAAATAGCGGTGGAGGAGGTGGGTTAAATTGCTGTACTGTATTTACAAATAACAACGTACAAATACATAAACCTAATAAAATTAATAATGGTGTTTTAATACCTTTAGGAATAATAAAAGGTAAATTCTGTTGACGGCATTTTTGCCACAGAGCTACAGCAGCAGGAACATAAAAGCCATCTTTCGCTAATTGAAGTATGGCATTTCCACCAAGTAGATAAGTAACAGTACCTGAAAATGGAATGTAAAAAATAAACCACAGTAAAGATTGACGAGGATATTTATAAGCAAGTGCTAGTACTATTACTCCCATGGCAGCCGGAATTGCTAATTTAATCCCCCCAGCAAAAAATGCCACGATTCCTAAAACAATACCTACTCCTCCGGCTTTGGAGAGTAGGCTGATTAGTTCTTGACGCGCTCTTGTTGCTTGACGTTTCTTTGCTAGTCTTTCTTTAAGAGTGAGGGTAGGCTTTTGGTTTGGCGACTGCTTTTTTTTATTACTATTCTTCTTCTTTTTTTTATCCTTTAATTTGACCATGTTAAATTTGAGATTTGAGATTTTTTAATCAAAAATAGTTAGTTGATAATAGATAGTGGTTAATTGATGATAACTAACAAATAATATTTTATACATTCTTAGTGGACAGTATTTGGGTAGAATTTAAAAAAAACAACCGTCCAACTATCAACCAACCACTAACTACCAACAACTAATAGCTACCAATCCAAATCTCAAAAATTCTTTATGCTGCCAAATGTTGCTCTACTACATCAACTAATTCTTTTGTCCAGTAAGTCACAACGTCGGCTGCTTGGGCTTCTACCATGACTCGGATTAAAGGTTCCGTACCCGAAGCACGAACTAATACTCTCCCAGCACTACCCATTGCTACTTCCGCACGAGAGATAGCCTTTTGTAAAGGTTGACAATCTTTCCAAGCTACGCGCTTCTCTCTGTCTTCCACCCGGACATTATGCAATAGCTGCGGATATGTGGAAAAGCTTCGATCTACCATTTCAGATAAAGGCACACCAGCCTGATTTACTAAAGCCGCTATGTGCAAAGCTGTCAACAAACCATCTCCAGTTATACCATAGTGACGGCAGAGGATATGACCAGATTGTTCTCCTCCTAACATTCCACCAGCCCGGAACATTTCCGCTTGTACGTGTTGATCTCCAACTGGAGTACGGGTAAATTTACCGCCGATTTCTTTCCACGCTCTTTCAAAGCCTAAATTCGCCATGACTGTGGAAACAATCAAATTATCGGGTAATTCTTGCTTTTGCTGCAAGGAATTTCCCCACAGATAAAGAATATAATCCCCGTTAATTGGTCTTCCTGTATTATCTACTGCTAACACTCTGTCAGCATCACCATCAAATGCAAAGCCTAAATCCGCATTATTTTCCTTGACAACCCCTTGCAAAATGTCCAAATGAGTCGAACCGCAATCAACATTAATGCGATCGCCATCTGCTTGATTATGCAACGAAATCACTTCTGCACCCAATTCCTGGAATACAGATGGTGCTAAACCAACCGCTGCTCCCCATGCTAAATCTAAAACAATCTTCATTCCTTGAAGATTTACATGACCATGTAAAGGTCCCTTTAATATCTGAGCATATTCCGATATTAATTCTCGACGCGAGTAATGTCGTCCACAATTGCTAATGCTCACCGCAGGTGATGCTTTACCGCGCAATCCAGCTTCAATTTCTTGCTGTAAAGTCTTGCATAATTTTATGCCATCGCTACCAAACATTTTAATGCCATTGTCTTCTGGTGGATTATGACTAGCTGAAATCATTACTCCACCCACTGCATCTGTAATGCTGGTAAGATAAGCAACACAAGGAGTCGGACACAAGCCCAAATACCACACCTCTAAACCTGCTGCCGTTAAGCCTGCACTCAAAGCCATTGCCAGCATATCACTCGAATTTCGCGAATCCTGTCCGAGAATCACCGGACCAACTTTCTCGGCACGAGTACGCAATATAATACCCGTCCAAAAACCGACTTGCAATGCTAAAGGCGCACTCAGTAATTCGCCTACTCGCCCGCGAATACCATCTGTACCGAATAGAGGAGATTGCGGCAGTACTAAGGAGTTGTGTCCAAAACCACTAGCAGAAGCTTTTTGCCATCCATTAGCATCAAAAGCAGAATCTCCACGAACGTCACCAGGATTTCGAGTTATAAATGATACCATAAATTTAGAAGGCTCCACACACTCACACAGGAGAATAACACTTTATATTTGATTGAACAATTCTTATTGAATACCTTTGCATCAGGACTTTTGCATATATTTTTTTATTTTTCTCTTTATAAATTTATTCTAATTTAGGTACTTTTGAGCAAACATACTTATGAATTTCATCAAGCAAATATAAAGATTTTATCAAGTCAGTATTATCCCTGATGCCATTGAAAACTTATTTTAATAGCCTTTAAAGCTAATTTCACACCCATTTGACGTTATTAATCTATTTACTTGAAATCACCTTTTTAATATGCTTAAAAGCTAATTAATCCTAAACACAATATCCGAATTTACTAAGTGATTTTATCGCAGAGCTAATACTGATTAATATGTATAAAGCAAAACACAAAATCTCTGATAGATAAATTTCATCAAAAATACAAAAGAATCATCAAACTAGATTTTTTGTAATTAATCTTCACAAAACTTATATATATTCCCAAGTTAAGATGACGATCGCAATGTCAGAACAGACTTGTAGAAACTGCTTAAGAAATTTTAATAGAAATTATCATCAATTAGCTCTAATGTTACTTTTTAGTAGTTGTTTGTATTTATGAAGGGGTGTGGATGAAAGAAAGAAATATAGATGCTGTCTCGTCGAATCCTTGTAAGTAAGTTAGGATAACAGAGATTATCTGATACATAACATCGATTCGAGCCTAGAAACTGGCTTCTCAGGGCTTTCACCCACTTGAAACTTCATAGTTTGAACCTTACCTTTAGTTAACCTTTTATTGTTGAGAAATTTAGCATGAGCAGCAATTTAGCAACCAAATTACGTGTAGGCACCAAAAAAGCTCACACAATGGCAGAAAACGTTGGTTTTGTTAAGTGCTTTTTAAAAGGAGTCGTTGAAAAAAATTCTTATCGGAAGTTAGTTGGTAACTTCTACTTTGCTTACACCGCAATGGAAGAAGAATTAGACAAGCACGCCAACCATCCAGTTGTTTCCAAAATAGATTTTCAGGAACTTTACAGAAAGCATAGCTTAGAACAAGACCTCAGTTATTATTACGGTGCAAACTGGCGCGAACAAATCAAGTTATCACCAGCCGGTGAAGCATACGTACAGCGTATCCGCGAAGTAGGGGAAAAAGAACCGGAATTATTAGTGGCTCATTCCTACACTCGTTATTTGGGTGATTTATCCGGTGGACAAATCTTGAAAAACATTGCTCAAACAGCAATGAATCTCACTGAGGGAGAAGGTACTGCTTTCTACGAGTTTGATCAAATTGACGACGAAAAAGCATTTAAAGCAAAATATCGTCAAGCTTTGGATGAAATGCCTATTGATGATGCTACCGCAGACCGTATCGTTGATGAAGCAAATGCGGCTTTTGCAATGAACATGAAAATGTTCCAAGAGTTGGAAGGTAATTTAATCAAAGCCATTGGACAAATGTTGTTTAATAGCCTTACTCGTCGTCGCAATCGCGGTAATACTGAAACCGGATTGGCGACTGCTGATTAAGATTTGTGAATTTTCAATAATTAATTTGTAGGGGCGATGTCCTGATGATTGCTTATGGTATGCATTGGTAATTATCAGGATGTTGCTCCTAATGCAGGTTTTTGAACAGTTGGTATTGGAATATTTAAACGCAGAGGAGCGCAAAGTTAAATCAATAATTTATAAATTACAAATTAACTAAATCCCAAATATTATCATCTAATTGCTGTAGAGATTCTAAGACTACATCGGCGATCGCAAATTTTGGGTTATGATGCTCTGACATTTCTGGGATAGCAATACATTTCATTTGGGCAGCTTTGGCGGCTAACACTCCATTGAGGGAATCTTCTAAAGCTAAACAATTTTGCGGAGATACTCCCAGTTTATCAGCAGTTGTAAGATAAACACCGGGATGAGGTTTTCCCAAAAGTTCGGATTCAGCAGAATAAATTATTTCAAAGGTATCAGCGATATTTAATTTTTCTAAAGCAGCATTGATAATTTTAGATGAAGAAGAAGAAGCTAAGGCTATTTTCACATCTTTTGTTTTGACATAGTTAATTGCATCTTCAACACCAGCTAAAGCCTTACCTTCAGTACAAATCAACTCAATTAATTTATTAACTATTGCGTCTTCAACTTGTAACTTAGATAAATTATCCCAAGGATATTTTTTGTACCAATATTCCACAACTTCATCAATTCTCAGTCCTTTAGTTTGTAGACACATAGAAGGAATGAGAATTATCTCAACCTGTTTAAATATAGCAATTTCTGCTTGTTGCCATAATGGTTCCGAATCAATCAATAAGCCATCCATATCGAAAATTACTGCTTCAATCATAAAAATTGGTAATGGGTAATGGGTAATTGGGAATAGGTAATGGGTAATTGGGAGAAATATTTATAATCCAAAATCTGTCTTGAAAAGTTTACCGGGGGGAACTTCCGCACCGCAACTTTCCGCAAAATTTCAAATTGATTGTCCTTTTCATCGTAAAATAATAAAGCATATTTTGAATCAAAACATTAAAAACAGGGACACGCAAAGCTTTTTACACCCATGGCGACAAAAATTCCCGTTACTGTGATTACAGGCTTTTTGGGTAGTGGTAAAACTACTTTAATTCGTAATCTACTACAAAATAATCAAGGCAGACGCATCGCTGTTATAGTCAATGAATTTGGTGAACTTGGTATTGACGGAGAATTATTACAATCCTGTCAAGTTTGCCCGGAAGAAGAAAGCAGCGATAATGCTAATAATAATATTTACGAATTAACTAACGGTTGTCTTTGCTGCACGGTTCAAGAAGAATTTTTACCAACGATGCAGCAGTTAATTAAACGACGAGACACCATCGACTGTATTTTGATCGAAACTTCTGGTTTAGCTCTACCAAAACCGTTAGTAAAAGCTTTTCGCTGGCAAGAAATTCGCAACGCTGCTACAGTTGATTCAGTAATTACCGTAGTTGATTGCGAGGCGGTTGGGGCAGGAACTTTTGCGAGTAATTTGGCAGCAGTAGAGGCGCAACGTCAAGCAGATGAGAGTTTAGAACATGAGACACCTTTGCAAGAACTGTTTGAAGACCAGCTTGCTTGTGCAGATTTAGTGGTATTAAATAAAACTGATTTGGTGGATGAGCAAACCTTAGTTGAGGTCAAGAATTTAGTTAAACAGGAATTACCTCGGATTGTAAAGATGATTGAAAGCGCGGGCGGTGAAATCGATCCATCTATATTACTCGGTTTACAAGCGGCAGTTGAAGATAATTTAGATCAACGTCCTTCCCATCACGACAGCGAGGAAGAACACGAACACGATGATGATATTACTTCTCATCATATAGTTTTAAACCGGAGTTTTGACCCGCAAAAGTTAAAGCAACAGTTACAAACTTTGGTACAACAACAAGAAATTTTCCGCGTCAAAGGTTTTGTTGCAGTACCGGATAAATCGATGCGTTTGGTAATGCAAGGTGTGGGAAATCGATTCGAGCAATTTTACGATAGAGCTTGGAAAGCCCAAGAAGCAAGACAAACTCGTTTGGTTTTTATCGGCCGGGATTTGAAGTCTTCCGAGATCGAATCGCAATTGGTAGCTTTGAATTAATCAATTATCAGTTGTCACTTTTGGAAAGACGTTGCAGTGCAACGTCTCTACTTACAGAAGTCGGGTTTTTAGGATAAATTTCTGTAATCTCAGACAAGCTCGATAAAAACCCGATTTCTCGCAAAATCAAAAAATTCGCCGGGTACTCACCTAAAAGCATAAAAAAAGAGGGTTCCCCCTCTCTCAAAATTTATTCAAGTCTAAACCGTTATAAACCTCTATAACGATAAATCTATTATTCCTCGATAGTCGCTGCGACTTCCTCTTGAACTTCATTTTGAACTTCAGTTTCTACTGGTGCTTCTTCTACTGGTGCCCCTTGAGCTTGAGCTTCAGTTTCTACTGGTGCTTCTTCTACTGGTGCTTCTTGAGTTTGAGCTTCAGTTTCTACTGGTGCTTCTTCTACTGGTGCTTCTTGAGCTTGAGCTTCAGTTTCTACTGATGCTTCTTCTACTGGTGCTTCTTGAGCTTGAGCTTCAGTTTCTACTGATGCTTCTTCTACTGGTGCTTCTTGAGCTTGAGCTTCAGTTTCTACTGATGCTTCTTCTACTGGTGCTTCTTCAACAGCTGATGGAACATCCTCTTCTACTGTTGAGGCTCCAGAAGCTGGTTCGAGAGTTATACCCTGCTCTTTAGCCAACAGTTGTTCGCGGAACTTAGCAGCCATTTCTTCTGCTTTATCAAATACCGCATCCCGATTTTTAATCATGTCACCAGGTTCGGGTTCAAGCTGCTTGGTAGATAGAGAAATTCTTCCTCTTTCTGCATCCAAGTCAATAATCATTACCTTCAATTCATCGTTGACATTGAACACGCTACTAGGTGTATCAATATGTTCGTGAGAAATCTCGGAAATGTGTAGTAGACCGCTTACACCGCCAATATCGATAAAGGCACCATAAGGTTTAATACCCCGAACTGTACCGATTACAACCTCACCGACTTCTAAGCGGTTCATCTTACGCTCAACTAATGCTCGACGGTGAGACAATACAAGCCGGTTACGCTCTTCGTCTACTTCTAAGAATTTTAATGGTAGATCTTCGCCCACCAAGTCTTCTTTTGGCTTACGAGTACTTATATGAGAACCGGGAATAAAACCGCGCAATCCCTCAATCCGCACCAATGCTCCACCACGATTAGTCGCGAACACCCCAGAACGTACAGTGGCATCCTCTGTTTGTAACTGACGCACTCGCTCCCAAGCCCGCATATACTCGATGCGGCGAATCGAAAGCGTTAACTGACCTTCTTCATTCTCATCACTGAGAATGTAAAATTCCCGCGTTTCGTTGGATTGTAATACTTCTTCCGGGTTGTCCACCCGGTTAATTGACATTTCTTGTATAGGTATATATGCCGCAGTCTTAGAACCTATGTCAATCAGAGCGCCGCGTGGTTCTAAACTAAAAACTGTACCTGGGACTACATCTCCTGGGCTGAAGTGATAATCGTATTTATCAAGTAAAGCCGCGAAATCGTCGTGAGTAAATCCTATATCATTGGTTGGTTTCTGATTGACATTTACCATGCTTTATGTTTCCTGGTTTTATTCTCCGTAAAATTTTTGCCTCCTAGCGATGTATATGCAATCGCCTTGTTTTGGGAGTTCATACCTACATTCAATATTATCCTAGCGCAGAAAAGCCAATTAAAACACACATTAACTTCCAGATTTTAAATTATATCAAATACTAATAAAATGAGTGCCAATAGTCAATAAAATTTTAGATTTTAGATTTTAGATTTTGGATTTTTGCGATCGCGGTGTCCTTTGTCGTCTGATTGTTTCGCTTATGGATTTATATTCTCAAGTTCTTCTGTAGCCTAGTGGCTTTCCGATTTCCCGGTAAACAAAAAACAACCGCTACGGCTCCTTAAATATCGGTCGCAGCGGTTATGATTATCTACTGAATTCGCCGTCATTTCGGCGTTAGATTATTTCTCCTCTTTATTTTGAATGCGAGGAGGTTCACGGAAGGCGATCGCGAAAAATAGGGTGCCAATCGCCAGTGCCAAAATCAAAATGTATGCAACGCTTTCCATATAATTAATTCCTACTGACTATCAGGCTGTAATCCTAGTGTACCAAGGACAAGTAGGTAATGGTCGCGTAATTTAACTAAACTATGAATTTTAGTTTGATTTTGCGACCATTCTTTACACTTCTTTACTTAGAAGTAGTTTGAACCCAGTTGGGAGCCTTTGAGATTAAGCGGCTTCTCTGTTTGTACGAGTAGTTTTGTCACCCACTTTGGCGAATCTACCCCATTCCACTTGTTCTTCGAGGTCAGCGTCAACGCCAGCAAATACGTCTCGGTAAATTGTCCGAGAACCATGCCAAATATGACCGAAGAAGAACAATAGCGCGAATACAGCGTGTCCGTAGGTAAACCAACCTCTGGGGCTAGTGCGGAACACACCGTCAGAGTTCAAGGTTTCGGTATCAAACTCAAAAGGTTCGCCTAATTGAGCTTTACGGGCATACTTCTTCACATCTACTGGGTCAGTAAAGGTTTGACCGTTAAGGTCTCCACCGTAAAAGCTGACAGTTACACCAGTTTGCTCGAAGCTGTACTTGGATTCTGCACGACGGAAGGGAATGTCAGCGCGGACAACACCATCAGCATCGGTTAAAATTACGGGGAATGTTTCAAAGAAGTTAGGAAGACGACGCACGTCTAATACACGTCCCTCACCATCTTTGAATACCGGATGTCCCGACCAAGATTGGGCGATACCGTCGCCTTTATCCATGGCACCAGTACGGAATAAACCCCCTTTGGCGGGGCTATTACCAACGTAGTCGTAAAAAGCGAGTTTTTCCGGAATTCTCGACCAAGCTGCTTCCAAACTTGCGCCGTTAGCAAGACTAGCTTGGACGCGACGGTCAATTTCCTGATGGTAGTAATTTTGATCCCATTGATAGCGAGTTGGACCGAACAATTCTACTGGAGTCGTAGCGCTACCGTACCACATAGTACCGGCAACTACGAATGCTGCAAAAAATACTGCTGCAATTGAGCTAGAAAGTACGGTTTCAATGTTACCCATCCGTAAGGCTTTATAAAGTCTTTCAGGTGGTCGTACAGTTAAATGGAACAAACCAGCAATAATTCCGACAATACCAGCAGCAATGTGGTGAGCTACAACTCCACCAGGGTTGAACGGGTTAAAACCCGCCGGACCCCATTCCGGTGCTACTGCTTCAATGTGACCTGTTAGTCCGTAAGGGTCAGAAATCCACATACCCGGACCAAATAAGCCGGTAAGGTGGAAAGCACCAAAACCGAAGCAAAGCAGACCGGATAAGAAAAGGTGAATCCCAAACATTTTTGGTAAATCCAAAGCTGGTTCGCCGGTGCGGGGGTCTTGGAACAGTTCCAAATCCCAATAAACCCAGTGCCAAACGGCTGCTAAGAATAATAACCCAGAAAGAACGATGTGAGCTGCGGCTACACCTTCAAACGACCAGAAACCGGGGTCAACAGCAGTACCTCCAGTAACGCTCCAACCACCCCAAGATTCGGTAACACCTAAACGTGCCATGAAGGGTAGTACGAACATCCCTTGCCGCCACATTGGATTTAATACGGAGTCTGAGGGATCGAAAGTCGCTAAT
Source organism: Rivularia sp. T60_A2020_040 (assembly GCA_015272215.1). Lineage (GTDB taxonomy): Bacteria > Cyanobacteriota > Cyanobacteriia > Cyanobacteriales > Nostocaceae > Rivularia. The sequence goes on from JACYMD010000128.1 coordinate 70,780, forward strand.
TCGTATAAAGCCATCGAACCAGCCCAGCCCGCAACCAAGGCTGTATGCATTAGATGTACAGAAATAAGCCGTCCTGGATCGTTCAGAACTACTGTATGTACTCGGTACCAAGGTAGTCCCATTGACTACGCTCCTCCTCGATAATTATGTTTACAAACAAATTTTTGAGTTTTTGTTATTAGCAGACTTTGTTTTTTGGCTAAGCGAGTCTTAAATAGTTAAGTAAGAAACGCACTAGTCCCCATGACACTCTCCCTCCTCAGAAACTACTTCTTCCGAGGCAGAATTATTCATGTAAAAATGAGAATGTTTTAAAAAGTGTAACTATTCATGGAACTGTTTGCAAGAGTGTTAACAGCAGGCTTGACACTGATATGCGGTAACAGCAATGTAAATGGGAATACTTATATTTGTTTTTTTATTTGGGTCGATGCAGCCCGCATAAGTCTTATACTATTTTGGATTTTAGATTTGAGATTTTGGATTGCAAAACCTTATTAGACCAGGGTTTCATTCTTTGCTCTGTCGCAATTTTTTTTCAAATCGGTTCTAGTTTGCAAAACCTATTCAATCAAAAAGTAACTCTTTCTCAGCTTGTTATTTTTGCGTATTTTAAACTAGTAGTCAGTATAAAATAACGCAAAAAGATTACAAAGGCGGAATCTTTAATTTCAATATGTGAGAGAGCGAACTTAGTGCTATGAGGGACTAATGTGAGAAGAACATCGGCATTGGGTTAAGCAAAATGAAGCAGATGATTTTACTCAAGCAAATGATGTCATTTTACAACCGAGTGAATATTTTGCAGCTGACATTTAGCAGAACCATTCCCTAGACGTTCGATGACTTGTTCGGCACTAATTAGACGTTTTAGAACTACTTGACCGATATTTTGAGGTGGTACGTCTCGCGGGATGGATAATGCTGGCTGAACTTGCACTGTGACTATCGCATCTTCAACCTGATAAAGCCACATCACCTCGCTATCTTCTACCAAACAAATATTTAAGCGTTGAATGTCTGGTTGTCGTCGCCATGCGGTTACTTGCCATAGTCCGTCGAATGCCCATACTCTACCTACATTCCAGCCTTCGGACAAGAAAAAATATTTCACGTTTTATAATCCTGTTAAGAGTTAAATAAAGGTTAAAGGTCAAAGGTTAAAGGTTAAAGGTTAAAGGTTAAATTTCCTTTGTTTTTTGAACCTAATATAATATCTGTTTGTGTTTGTATGCCTATTTACTTGATGAGCTATATTGTTTACCAGTCCTACAAAGTTTTATTAGAACCTAAGACCCGATAAAAGCTTATCAAACCTCTTGCCACTCAGTCGGTATTTTAAGATAAATTTCGTTGCTTTTAAGTTTTTGTCTTTTAAGAGCATTCCTAACTTTTGATTTAATAAAAGTAACAAAGAAACTATAGAGATATTGCCAAACATATAGTAAAATATCTCACCGCTTATTTTAATTTATTAGTTTCTAATGCTATGAGTTTGTTTTCCTTATCTGTAAGAAGGCAAGGGCGAATTAGATTATTATTCTCCCTGCTGTGTATTTGTATTTTGTTGGTTTCTAGTTGCGCCAATAATCAAGTTACGAATCCTTCTGCTTCAGCTTCTGGAAATGGTCGCATTACCATCGGTACTACTGCAAAACCCCGTACTCTTGATCCTGCTGATGCTTATGAATTATCTTCGCTATCGTTGGTGTACAACATGAGCGATCGCCTTTACACTTACGCAACTGGAAGCACGGAACTCAAACCGGAATTGGCTACGGCATTACCAACTGTCAGCAATGATGGTTTAATTTATACGATTCCTATCCGTGAAGGTGTGGTGTATCATGACGGTACAAAGTTTGATGCAAAGGCGATGGAGTTCAGTTTGCGTCGCTTTATTGAAAATAAGGGTAAGCCATCTTTTTTACTGTCAGATATTGTAGAGTCAGTAAAAGCCACGGGAGATTATCAGTTAACAATTAAGTTAAAACAACCCTTTGCAGCTTTTCCTTCATTACTCGCTTTTTCTGGAGTTCCTGCACTTTCTCCCAAAGCTTACGAAATCGGTGAAGGGAAATTTGAACCGAATAAATTTGTGGGAACTGGCCCTTATAAATTAACTAAATTTGGCACCGATTCCCTGACATTTGATGTATTCGACCAATATTGGGGAGAAAAACCCCTTAATAAGGGAGTAAATGTACAGATTCTGAGCAGTGGTGTCAATTTGTACAACGGATTTCGGAAACAAGGGGTAGATGTTGCTTATGTTAGTTTAGACCCCGACCAAGTTACCAGTTTGGAAAAAATGTCCAAAGAAGGTAAATGGTTAACAATTCCTAATGAAGGTAGCGTGGTTAGTTATTTAACACTAAACCGTAATCAAAAACCCTTAGATATACTGGAAGTTAGACAGGCGATCGCCGCAATGGTTGACCGCAAATTAATATATGACAGAGTGTTGTACGGTCAAGCGCAAGAAGTTTATAGCATGATTCCGACAACTTTTGATGTTTATAAACCAGTATTTAAAGAAGAATATGGTAAAGGTGGAAATATCGAAAAAGCCAAAGAATTGCTCAAAAAAGCGGGTTTTTCTCAGGAGAATCCTGCGGTAGTAGAAGTTTGGTATCCTTCTAGTTCAGCAACTCGGAGTTTAACAGCTTTGGTTTTGAAAGCACTTGCGAAAAAAACAATGGATGGAATACTAGTATTGGATGTGAATACTGTAGAATCGACATCCGCTTTTAAAAATATTGGTGAAGGTTTATATCCAGCATTTTTACTTGATTGGTATCCTGATTTTTTAGATGCAGATAATTACATTCAGCCATTTTTATATTGTCAGAAAGGTTCTCCAGAAAAAGGATGTATTGAAGGAGGAAGTCAAAGTCAAGGTTCGTTTTTTTATAGTCAAAAAATGAACAAATTAATTGACCAACAACGGCAAGAGCAAGACTCTAAAAAACGCCAGAAAATCTTTGCAGAAATTCAAGAAATACTAGCATATGAAGTACCTTATGTTCCTTTGTGGCAAAGTAAAGATTATGTATTTGCTCAAAATGGAATTACCGGGGTGCAATTAGATGCTACCCAGAATTTGATATATAAAAATATTAAGAAATAAATTGGTAATTGGTAATTGGTAATGGGGCATTGGGTATAGGTGATTGAACATTGGAAACAACCAGGGAGCAAGATGCTCCCACTACAAATAATTTTATAACTCCGGTGGTACTAACTCCTAACTCCCGTACAGACTTAGCAATACGCCCCGTCTCTACAACTACAACTTTGTAATTCAAAATCTAAAATCTAAAATCTAAAATTCTATGTCCCGTTCAAAAGCTTTGGCGTATTACGTTACTACTCGTTTATTGCTGGCTCCGCTGCAAATTCTCACCATTATTACTATCGTTTTTCTATTACTTAGAGCTACTCCTGGAGACCCTGTTGATGCTATTTTGGGCGGTCGTGCGCCGGAAAGTGCGAAGGAAGAATTACGGACACAATTGGGTTTAAATTTGCCTTTGTGGTTGCAATATTTTAATTACTTAGGTAAATTACTTGTCTTCGATATGGGGGAATCTACAACCAGTCGCGGACAGTCGGTTTGGCAGATTATTTGGGAGTATTTCCCTGCGACGGTGGAATTAGCGGTATTTGCGATTATCATCGCTCTCGTGGTTGGGATTGGAGTCGGTACTATTTCGGCTTCTCGTCCAGGTACTGCGCTTGATTTGGGTGGGAGATTATTCGGTACTATTACTTATGCTTTGCCGATGTTTTGGGCAGGAATGATACTACAGTTAATTTTCGCTGTTTGGTTGGGTTGGTTTCCTTTGGGAACTCGTTTCCCGGCAACTATGGGTTCTCCGGAAGGTTTGACTGGGTTGTATACAATAGATAGTCTTTTGAGCGGTAATTTTGCTCAGTTCTTTACTGCTATACAATATTTAATATTGCCTAGCTCGACTTTGGGAATATTACTCAGCGGTATTTTTGAGCGGATTGTGCGGGTGAATTTACAGCGAACTATGCAGTCGGATTATGTGGAAGCAGCAAGAGCCAGAGGGATTCAAGAAAGAAAGATTTTAGTTTCCCACGCTTTGAGAAATGCATTGATTCCGGTGATTACCGTATTGGGATTAACCTTTGCATCGTTGCTTGGTGGTGCGGTATTAACCGAAGTAACATTTTCTTGGCCTGGATTAGCTAATCGATTGTTTCAAGGAATTAGCGAAAGGGATTATCCCACAGTGCAAGGAATCATGATATTTTTTGGGACTATTGTTGTGGGAGCGAGTATTTTAATTGATATTTTGAATGCTTATGTCGATCCGAGGATTCGGTATTAGGTAATTGGTAATGGGTAATAGGTAATTGGTAATTGGTTTTATAAGGTGCTGTTATCGCGGAGTGTAACGCACCTTTTTTATATACATTCAGGAATCATGATAATGTTATTTTATCAGTAATTAAACTCAGACAATTGCCTTAATGAATAGTGGTATTTTGGTAAAAATATTATTTTTAGCAGTCGATCTAATAACATTTGAATAGTGTAGAAGAATAGTAAAGCTATAATTAGGATACTAGACAAGCCAGATAGCGGTTATATTAATGGCAGAATTAACAATTCAAATACCTGATGAACTAGCTCAACGTTTACAACCTCTGCAAAATCGCTTACCTGAATTACTTTGGCGATTGTTAGACTTTGAAAATTTACCATCTGTATCCCAATCAAAACTTAAAACAGAAACTACAGATATTCCCGCAGTTTATCAAGAAGTTTTGGATTTTTTAATTAAGCGTCCGACACCAGAAGAAATTATTGCTTTTAAAGTTTCACCCCTAGCTCAAAAGCGGTTGGAAGAGTTATTAGGAAAAAACCGCTCTGCAACACTTACTTCAATGGAATTAGCTGAGTTAGATGTTTATGAACAATTAGAACATATGATGATTTTATTAAAGGCAAGGGCTTTCAAACGCGATTAAGAGATATGACTTCTGAGTATATTTCTGTGGAACTGCGTAAGCTTGTAGTAAATAGAGTTTCAAAGCGATGTGAATATTGCCTAATACATCAAGATTTTTCTATTTATACCCATGAAGTAGACCATATTATTGCAGTAAAACATGGTGGTGAAACTACTGAGAATAATTTGGCACTTTCATGTTTACCTTGTAACCGTCATAAAGGTTCTGATTTCGCAACTATAGATCAACTTACTAAAGAAATTGTTCCTTTGTTTAATCCCCGTCGTCAGGTTTGGGATGAACATTTTTATCTTGAAAATGGGAGAATAGAGGGGAAAACTCAAATTGGTCAAGCAACTACAAGATTACTTAAGCTTAATGTTCCTAATCGCGTGCTGGAACGGCAAGTTTTGATGAATCAAGGACTGTATCCGTAGGCATATTACATATTATACTGAGAATCTACAAATTGCAGGATGTCATCTTTTAAGGTGACTGTAACTTTCTGCATCAGTCTTACTAAAATATATGATTTGGTTATCTTACGATGATTTCTTCATGGGCTTTGTCCAGCTTTGAGAAATGCATTGATTCGGGTGATTGGCGATGTACATTCATCCACCTAACATAAAATACTACCGTGGTATATTCTTAAGTAATTAAACTCAGACGATTGCCTGAATGAATAGTGATATGTTGGTAAAAATATTATTCTTAGCAGCCGATCCAAGTGATGCTTCTCGGCTGCGTTTGGGGCAAGAGTTGCGAGACATTAAGGAAAGGCTACGAATTGCTAAGGAACCAGGAAAGTATCAGTTAGAACAGCTAAACTCAGTTAGAGTTGCGGATATCACACAGGCAATATTTGATTTTGATCCGCAGATTATACATTTTTCTGGGCATGGTACGAATCAAGGTGAGCTTTGCTTTGAGAATGAAGTAGGGCAAATTCAACTTGTAAAACCTGATGCTTTAGCGGCAATGTTTGAGTTATTCCTAAAGCAAGTTAATTGTGTACTGTTAAATGCCTGCTATTCTGAAATTCAAGCTATGGCGATCGCCGAACATATTCCCTATGTAATTGGCATGAATGACGCAATTGGAGACAAAGCCGCGATCGCGTTTGCTGTTGGTTTTTACAAGGCTTTAGCTGCAAATCGTGGAGTTGAAGAAGCGTACAAATTTGGCTGTGTAGAAATTCGCCTCCAAGGTATTGCAGAGCATCTGAAACCAGTTTTGTATGTAAAAAAAAAGCTTTAATTCTTTCTCAACAGCCAAAAGTTGACCAAATCATTTCTAATCCTTTCGTTCCTAGGAGTGGAATAGTGAAAAGCTCTCAAAAATTCTTTGGTAGAGAAAAAGAACTTAATCGGATATTTGAGACGCTCAATAGTGGAAGTAGTGTAGCGCTGATTGGTGATAGAGAAATTGGTAAATCTTCACTACTCTGGGCTATTTCTCAACAAGCAGAAACCAAATTAATGCCGCCTCGTAAAGCAATTTATTTGGATATGAGCCAAGTTTATGACGAGGCTGATTTCTACTATGCTTTATGTTATGAAATAGGAATTGAAGATTGTAAAGGAATTCGTTTGACGAGGGCTTTACAAAAACAACGTCCCCAATTGCTACTTTTACTTGATGAAATCGAAAAAATGAGTTGGGATGGTTTTACAAATCAGGTAAGGGGACAATTGCGGGGATTAGCAAATGGGCATGATGCGCCTTTACGTTTGGTTGTGGCGGCTTCTACTTCTTTAGATCAACTTTTTCCCGATAGTAATCAAATTGGTATGGTTTCGCCGTTTCAAAATATTTGTCTTGAGGAACAGATTAGTTTGTGGGATGAAGCTACTGTTCGCGATTTTATTAATTATCGGTTGGGGAATAATTCAATTCGGTTTACAGAATCAGAAATTACACAAATTGTAAGAAGCTGCGGTGGTTTTCCCAAAGAAATTATGCAAATGTGTTATCGAACTTATGCGCGGTATGTAGAGGGGGTGATATGAATATATTTCACGACTCTGCTGGTATTGGCAACCGCATAGGATTAAAATCCCAGGCTCATAAACTAAGTCCACTCAAGTGGACTAAACAGTTTTTTAGTCCTCTTCAGAGGACTTTGGCTATTAGCCCGGAAATTGATTTCCGGGCGGGTGTAGTTGATTCCACAGAATAGCAGAGAAGCAAAAATGACCCAAGAAACCCCCGTACCGCTTCTAGATTTAGCGCCAAAACTCAAACGTCCCCTTTCTCTGTGGAATCCTTTAGATTACTTGCTCTTATTGTATTGGGTGTTTTATTTCCCCCAAGCTTTGCGGTGGTATGTGGATACTTTTGGGGGTGGGTATATTCCGGAAGCGGAAATGAATTGGCGTAATGCTGTTCAGCGTAATTTGTTTTTCCAAGGGTTGTTATTAACAGTTGTCACACCATTTGTCACATCATTTATTGTCAGTAGAATTCTACAGAGTATAGGTGTTTCTATAGATTGGTTTTGGGTGGCAAGTGGCGGCGTGGTGAGTGGCGTGGCTTTTGTCGTGGTAAGTGGCGTGGCTTTTGGCGTGGCTTTTGGCGTGGCTTTTGGCGTGACAAGTGGCGGCGTGGTAAGTGGCGGCGTGCTTTTTGGCGTGGCTTTAGGCGTGGGTTTTGGAGTGGCAAGTGGTGTGGGTTTTGGCGTGGCAAGGGGCGTGGCAAGGGGCGTGGCTTTTAGCGTGCTTTTTGGCGTGGGTTTTGGCGTGGCAAGGGGCGTGGCTTTTGGCGTGGCAAGTGGTGTGGGTTTTGGCGTGGCAAGGGGCGTGGCGCTTCTCCGTGCAGACAGTTGGTTTATTGCTTTATTCTTCAATATTAGATACCTGCAAAAAAGTAGCTTAGTTTTTTTACGCATTACTTCACTACCCATACCTTTTCTTTCTGTTCGCTTAAGAAAATGGCTGCAACAGGATTGGGAAACAGGTTTGAAAAACATTAATCAACTGCTTGCATATACCTTGCAATTTATCCCTGTTGTCAAAGCTGTTAATCAAGTACTTGCTAAAACTCCTGCCGAACAAATTGTTTATCGTGTCTCTCAGTTAGCTGAAGCACCTTTTGATTGGAATTTAGTGCGTTTTGTATCTGCTGATTTGAATGAAAAACTGAAGTCTGAAGCTATTAGAGGTATACCATTCTTACCTATGAAACGAAGATTACAGAATCGTTTCTCAGCAGAAATACGTCTAGACTCTTTAGTTGGTGCATCTGCTGCTGGTTTTTGGTATCTCCACGAAAAAAACCCAGCCCAAGCAGAAGAAGCTTTTGCAGTAGTACGTTCTATTTTTTATGGCGAAGAGATGTACGCCCTTGCCAAAACTCTGACAGTTTTTCAAGGAACAAAAGTTTTTGACGACATTGCCAGAATCTCTGTAGAAACGTTACATTTAACGTCTTTAAAATCGTCGCAAGAAACCCTTTTACGCCCAAATACTTGGCAGGCAATTTTTAACTTGCACCGTGTTGTGGAAGATATTCAACTTGTAAAACGCAGTGCATCCCGTGCAACCCGTGCCTTTGCTCTCAACCACGCCCAAGGAGAACTTACCAACATCCTAAATAATTCCCAAACTCTACCCCAAGCAGAAAAAGGAATCATCATTGATATAGCCCAAACTTGGCAAAAAGCTTTACTGCAAATAGCTGGTGAGGTAGGAGAAGTCACCATTACCCAACCTATCCGCAATCCCTACATTATCGGCGATCCAGTTATGGGGGAAAAATTCGTCGGAAGGGAAGAAGTGATGAGAGAGCTTGAAGAGTTATGGGTGAGAGGTGAGCAATTACAATCTGTGGTAATTTACGGTCACAGGCGCATGGGTAAAACTTCGATTTTACGCAATGCTGCTAATTCTGTAGGTTCTGGGGTAAGGTTAGCTTACGTGAATATGTTAATTGCTGGCAATATTTCTGAGGGAGTTGGGGAAGTTTTGATGGCGATATGTGACGCTGTTTCCGAAGCTGTAAATGTTCCACCTCCGGATGATGAAAAGTTACTCAAGCTTCCCGAACGTACTTTTGAAAGATATTTGAAACAGGTTGTAGAGACTTTCCATACAACGTCTTTACGGGGTTTAATTATCGCCATTGATGAGTTTGAGAAAATCGAAGAATTAATTGCAGCAGGAAAAATTTCTGCAAATTTTCTTGGTTATCTGCGCGGATTATTGCAAATGAATTCTCAAGTTGCTTTTGCATTTGCAGGTTTGCATACTTTGGAAGAGATGACAGCAGATTATTTTCAACCTTTCTTCGCTAGCGTTATTCCCATTCATGTGGGTTTTATGGAACCTGCTGTTACCCGTCAAATCCTTGCTAATCCCGTAGAATTTTCAGAGAATGCAACGTCTACAGAGGAAGAATTTCTTCTCGACTATAAACCCGAAGCATTAGATAAAATCTACGAATTCACCCACGGACAACCTTATTTAGTACAATTAATCGGCTTTGTGCTAGTTCGTCGTTACAATGACCAAGTGTTTGAAATGGGACGAAAGCGCGACTCGGTTTTCACGGTGGAAGATGTGGAAGCAGTTGTTAATAATACTGAGTTGTTTAAACGGGGACGCTACTATTTTGATGGCGTTTGGAGTCAAGCAGCCCAGGGAGCGGAAGGGCAACAAGCTATACTTCGGGTACTTGCACCGCATCCACAGGGGTTGAGTTATGAGGATGTTATGGGGGAAGTTTTTAAAGAAGGTTTTGACGAGGAAAATTTACAAGAAGCAATCAAAACTTTAAAAAACCATGATGTTGTTAAAGAGACTCAGGGACGGTTGTATATTATTGTGGAATTATTTCGCCGTTGGTTGGTAAAGGAAATAGACATCTCCGGAAAAGATGTAGAGACGTAGCAATGCTACGTCTCTACAAAGGTTTTGGACAACGCATAATTAATTTCCGGAGATGTCTAATGTAGAAAATCAACAGTCCCATTTTCAACCAAGGTTTAGAGTCCAAATCCCGTAACAATATTTAAAGCAGTACGTATAGATTCCCAATATTCTTCCTCTAATTCACCAAGCTTACCTAAAATACGACGGTAATCTACAGCGCGAATTTGCCCTACATCAATAAAACGTTCTTTATCTAATCCATTTGCAGGAGTTGGTTTAACATTCACTATGTAAGGAGCTTCTTTACTTCCGGGTCGAAAGGGCATCACAATAGTTAATAGCCCATATTGGTTCATGATGTCATTTTGAACTATTAGACAAGGGCGTGTTTTTTGCGCTTCAGCCCCTACTGTTGGATCGAGTTTTACCCAACGAATTTCTCCTCGTCGATACGTTAAGTTATTCTGAGGCATTAATCCCATCTCCTACAACAGCATCCCAAGCAGCAATTTCAGCTTGATACTCTGAGTCTTGGGCATCCTCTTGTAGAGCGGTAATCATTTGCGATTCTAAATTACGACGACGATATTCTGCTAAAAGTGCGTTTATATAGGCACTACGATTACCTTTTGACTGAGAATCTACAAATTGCAAGATGTCATCTTCTAAAGTGATTGTGACTTTCTGCATTAGTCTTACTTAAATATATGACTCAGTTATCTTATCATTATCCCAACCAACAAATCGCTTTCAAAACCTGTAACAACTCAATCGCTCGCTGGGATTCCATCAAATTTAATGATGGCATTAACTGATATATGGGAGGATTTCCCTGTTGAATATACACAAATTGATATTCCCTTCCGTTGGTAGTCAAACCCCATACTGATTTTTGATGTTCTAAACATTCATAAGCGTAAGTAAGTAATTGCGGTAAACCCTCGAAGACATCAATACCGCTATTTTTAGATTCAATTACTAGAACCCAAAATGATTTCGCTGTGTTTAATTTTGTTTTATTAATAGCTAAAATATCCAGTCTACCTGTAACTTTTGTATCTTCGTCTTCAATAACTATATCGGCAATATTTTCTTCTAAAGCTATCTTAATCGGAGAGCGATAAAAGCCAGCTAACCGCATCAATGGAAAAACTGTTAAAGCTTTGACTAATCCTTCTAGAACTTTACTTTCAATAATATAATTATCAAAATCCGTGCGAATTTGTAAAAGTTCTTGTCTTTCAAATTCACTTAAAGGCTCTAGCGATAACAATGATGTGAATGAATCATTGTATTGCCTTTGATAGCCAAAAAGACGGTGAATATCCCCTATTGATAAGTTTTTACTTTGGAGAATTGCCATAAGGTTAATTATTGTGGTTTGTTAAATTATTAACCCACCTTCGTTGGGTTTCGTCTGTGTAGATGCGGTAACAAAGCGCCAGATTAATCCTAATTTACCATTCCCACTCAAATTAAAACAGTTATAACTTGAAGAAGAAACTGTAGATAGGAAAACAGTTATATGGGATGGACACCATTAAGAGAACGTCTTAATCGATTACCGCTGATTCTGGCTGGACCAATTTTACGACGCACCGAACCCGATTCTGTAACTGTATGGGTGGCTTTAAAAGCAAGTCGTCGTGTAACTTTAACAATATTTGACCAAAATCATAATTTCTTATTTGAAAGTACTAGAACTACGGCAAGAATTGGCATTAATTTACACGTTGTTGCTGTGACTGCTAAGGCTTCATCAAATGTACTGATTAATGGTGAAAATTATCTCTACGATTTAGATTTTGGTAATGGTGAATTACTTAATAGTCCTGGTATATTAACTACTGAGGGAACGCTCGAAGATATTACTTATCCTCAATATAAATTACCTTCTTTTGCATTACCACCAAACGATTTAAAAGATTTACGGATTATTCACGGTTCTTGTCGTAAACCCCACGGTGAAAGTTTGGATGCACTTGTTGCTGTGGATAAAATGATTAAAGAAGCGTTGGAAAAAGACTCCCAAAAACGACCTCATCAACTGTTTTTAACGGGAGACCAAATTTATGCTGATGATGTTGCTGATGTATTACTTTTCATGTTGATGGATGCAGGAGAAACACTTTTAGGATGGTCGGAAAAGTTACCGAATGTTGAAAATTTAGCAGAATTAAAACCGGGGAAACGCAATAATTTAGCAACAAAAATTGCTGGTTTTACTTCAAGTATTGGTAAATTTAGTAATCTGACAAATCTTGCCAAAAGTCATCTATTTACTTATGGGGAATATTTGGCAATGTATTTATTTGCTTGGAGTGATGTACTGTGGATTGATGCGGAATTTTTTCCCGATTTTATAGATGTTAATTCCGAACATTGGCAAGCTAAAAATGATGAAAAGAAAGCTTACGATCAAGAAGTTAAATATATTAAAGATTTTTGGTCAACTCTCAAAAACGTCAGACGTGCTTTAGCAAATGTTCCGACTTATATGATATTCGATGACCACGAAATTACCGATGATTGGTATTTGAATATGGCTTGGTGTTCCCGTATTCTCAATCAACCTTTGGGAAAACGGGTTTTACAAAATGGGATGTTAGCTTATACTATTTGTCAGGCTTGGGGTAATACACCAGAACAGTTTGAAAAAGATACCAAAGGTGAAATATTACTCAAAGCTGCTGTAGCTTGGTCAGTGAGTGGTGGGATGAATACCACTTGTGAATCACAAATTAATCGTGCTGTCGGTTTACCGAGTGTTGTAGAGATTCAACAGAATTCAAAAAAATTACCTCATTTTGAGGATACATTAACTTGGCATTATATAGTTAATGGTCCCGGTTATGAAGTTATATTACTTGATACCCGCACTTGGCGAGAATTTCCCGGTAAACAATTTGATTTTCCCGCACTTATTAGTCAGGAAGGTTACGAAGAACAAATATCAAAATTAGTGCGTCGGGATGATGTAAAAGTTACTTTTATTGTGTCTCCAAGTCCGTTTATTGGTGTACCTTTTGTAGAAAACATTCAAAAAATTGCTAAAAGTTTTTACGAGAAAATTGGTAATGCAGCTTGGGGTTTTGATACTGAAGCTTGGGCATTAAATGAAACTGCATTTGAACGAATGCTTGCTCAATTAGCATTACGAGCATTACCTGATTCAAAAAGTCGTGTAGTGTTTTTATCTGGTGATGTTCACTATAGTTTTGCTGCGCGTTTACAATATTCAACAATCCATCCTTTTGAAAGTTCTCAACCAGTTAATTGTGAATTAGTAGTTGCTCAATTAACTAGCAGTTCATTTAAGAATGAAGTCAGCGGTATGGGTGGTAGTCATTCTGCACACAAAAAAGGTTTTGTTCCTATTGGAGTTAGTAGCGATTTACCAACAGCAGAAGTATTAGGATGGGGAAATCAACAAGGAAAAGAAGCAGAAGTTGGTAATATTTGTCTGCTTGTTGAAGATGTATTTCAACGCATTCCTTTGAAAATTAAAGGTAATCCCGGAACAGTTGATTTAGTTAAACAAAGAAATATGTTTCGCAGTGTAGAAATCACAAAAAAACCCGAATGGTGGTATAGAATTGATTTTCTCGCAGCTAAAGACGAAGAATTAAGCAAATTCAAAGCTGAAAAGATTGAAACTACTTATGCAATTGCTCCATTACCAAAAGAAAATCGTAAACCAGCTTTAGAAAAATATTTATCAATGGCAAGAAATTATGGCGATTATATTAATAAAAAGGGACACGGTACAGAAATTGTCGGTTTAAATAATTTGGGTGAAATCACTTTTGATTTAGTTGATGGTAAAGAAGTTGTAGTTCAAACTCTGTGGTGGAGATTGGAAAGTCAAGAAAATGGCAAAATGTTAGAACCATTTCCTTTGACTCGCTGTGAAGTATCTTTAGATTTTGATGATCAACAACATCCGATCAATGATGTAATTAAGGAAGTTGATAGTTGATGGTTGTTGGTTGATAGTTGACAGTAACCTTTGACCTTTTACCTTTTACAATTATTGATTATCAAAAAGCTTGAACCCATTCTTTGACAAAATATTCAGTCCAAATTCCATTTTTCCAATAAGGATCATTTTCTACTAATTGACGTACTGTCTCTTCATCAGGTGCTTGGTAAATCCCAAAAACCTGAGTTGTATCCTTTGTTGGACCAATTGTAATTAAAATACCATCTTCCTTCTGCTTTTTTAATCCATCTAAATGTTCTTGACGATAAGGTGCGCGTTTTTCTAAAACGTTCTCGCAGTAGCTGCCCCACATTATATATTTATTCATGATTGCTTGTTGATTTAATGGATGACACTGATGACACGGATAATTAATAACTAACTCTTAACTCCGGTACAGACGTAGCATTGCTACGTCTCTACAATTCCTAACTCATAATCCAAAATCTAAAATCCAAAATCCAAAATTGATCAGCTTCTCAAACTTACCCCAAATTTCTCAACCAAAGTATCTCTAACTTTTTGATGTACTGGTTCTACATCTGCATCAGTAAGAGTACGATCGCGCAAACGATAAATCAACCGAAATGCTAAACTTCTTTGTCCTGATGGTACTTTATCACCGCGATATTCATCAAATAATTCGACGGATTCTAATAAATTTTTAGCTGAAGAAGTAATTGCTTTTTCAATTTCGGCAACTGTTAAGTTAATCGGTGCAAAAAATGCTATATCTCGATCTGATGGCGGATAGGTAGAATAAGATTTGAATCCTGGTGTCTGTATATCATCACTATCAAGCTCATCTAAAATTACATCTAGATTCAGTTGAAATACATAGACATCATCTGGTAAATCTCTTTCGCTACGGACTTGGGGATGCACTTGTCCAAATACACCCAATCTGTTACCTTTAATCCAAAGTGAAGCGGTACGTCCGGGATGTAAACGCTCGTTGCGTCGATCTGGCTGATATTCTACCTGCAATCCCATGACTTGAAAGACGCTTTCTAAAATACCTTTGGCTTCAAACCAACTTAGCGATCGCGAACTACCACTGTTCATCCATTTACTGTTTGTAATATCACCTCCGATGATTCCTGCTACAATATCTGTTTCTTGAAAACCGTCTTCTTCTTCCCAAAAAATTCTTCCGATTTCAAAACCATTAAGCGCACCGTTTCCTTGTTCGATATTATATTGAAATGCATCAATCAAACCGGATATCAAATCGGTTCGTAATGCAGAATATTCTGTAAACAAAGGATTACTTAATACTACCTGTCTTTCTTCTCCCGGTTTCACCAAAGAGTAATGCATTAATTCTGTTAATCCAGCAGCACGAAATGCGGCTCGTAATTTACGAATGAATTCTTGATCTGCTGGTAAATAACCAATTTCTGTTTTTTCGGGTAAGGTATCGCAAAGGTTATTATAACCATACAAACGAGCGATTTCCTCAATCAAATCAATTTCTCTTTCTAAGTCACGATAACGATAAGCTGGTATGGAAACTGTCCAAGTTCCATCACCAGAAACTGTTAACCGGCACCCCAATGCAGTTAAAATTCGCTCTACATCTTCGCTCTTAATTTCTCCGTTTTCTTCTCCCAATTCTACAGGACCAAGTATTTGATTAACTCGATCTAAACGTAACTCAATTGAACGAGTCCAAGTTGAAATATTGGGAAGAGTATCGGAAGTTTTTCTGGTTGTTAAAGTTCCACCAGCAATTTCCACAATCAAGGATAAAGCACGACGACAAGCAATTTCTAATTCTGCATGATTCACTCCTCGTTCGTATCTAGTAGAAGATTCACTCCTCAAACCAACGCTACGAGATGAACGACGAATTGCGACTGTATCAAACAACGCTGCCTCTAAAACTAAGTTTTCGGTTCCATCATGGACTTCGCTTTCTTCCCCACCCATGACTCCCGCTAAAGCTACGGGTTTGTTGTTAACTGTAATCAATAAATTTTGAGTTGATAATTTACGGGTTTTTCCATCCAGGGTTTTGAAAGATTCCCCGTTACTCGCAAACCTTACCCCAATCTTAATATTTTCACTACCAGCAATTGCTTGGAGTCGATCGCGGTCAAATGCGTGTAGCGGTTGTCCCCATTCCAACATGACATAGTTAGTAATATCAACTATGTTGCTAATCGGTCTGACTCCCGCAGCTAATAACCGTTGCTGCAACCAGTCGGGAGATGGAGCGATTTTTACTTGTTCTATAACCGTTCCAATGTATGCAGGACAAGCTTGAGTCTCGTCAATTTCTATACTTAAATTTCCTGCACCTTCAGGAACCGAAATTTCTTCTGGTTGAGAAATTTTCAGTTTTCCACCAGTTATGGCTGCAACTTCCCGCGCTATTCCTACCATACACAAAGCATCGGCACGGTTTGCTGTTGCGGTGACATCCAAAATTACATCATCCAACCCCAACAACGGACGTACATCCGAACCTAATTGTAGGTTTTCCCCAGTAAAAATATGAATTCCGTCTACATCGGTAGGTAAACCAAGTTCTTCCAAAGAACAAATCATTCCTTGAGAAGGTACCCCCCGGAGTTTCGCGGGTTTAATCTTTAAATCTTTATTGGGGAGGTAAGTACCGACAGTCGCAACTGGCACATAGATATCTGCACATACATTAGCAGCACCGCAGACAATATTTAAAATTTCGCCTTTACCCACATCAACTTGACAAACGCTGAGTTTATCAGCATTTGGATGCTGTTCGCGTTCGATAACTTTCCCGATTACAACCCCGTCAGCCCAAGTCCGACGGTCTTCGATATCTTCGACTTCAAACCCGGCTAATGTCAGTGTTTCTGCTAGGTCTTCGGGACTTAATTTTAACTCTACAAGTTCTTGTAGCCAATTTAAAGAAATACGCATGGAATATATTTGCTTATGCGATTAAAAATAGCGATTGAATCAACACGCACAAACTATTTTAAATGGGAATGGGTTATTAGCAATAGCAAATTGGATAATGGACATATCAGCACTCAAGAAAGCACTTAATCCATCTTCCGATTTTTATACCATTACCATGAGTATATTGCAATATTGATTATCTGATATTTATTAATATATATAATAACAATCCTATTTCACTTTTTACTTGTTTACTGTTAATAGTCAACTTTAGAAAGTGCGGAATAGTTCACAAATTAGCTATATATGAGTTTTAAATATTTTCAATCACTCAAAGGGTTAAATTTTTATTTTAATAACACTAAAACGTAAAAAACATGATATTTTTTGATTTGCAACCTGTTAACTGAAAATGAACTTATAATGCTTGAGCCAAAAAAATAAAAGCACTCTGATGAAAATATTGTATTTAAGTAGATACACTACTATTAGATTAAAATAGTTAGATAAAATAATTAAACAACAACAGATTTCACCGCATGAATTAATTGCTGTTTGGTAAAAGGTTTTGTTACATAAGCATCAGCACCTTGTCTCATTCCCCAAATACGATCAATATCTTTATTTTTAGAACTACAAAAAATAATCGGTATTTTTTGTGTAGTTAAATCTTTTTTCAGTTTACGACAAAATTCAAACCCACTCATTCCCGGCATTACTACATCTGTAATAATTGCATCTGGTTGATGTAATCGTGCTTTTTCTAATCCATCTTTAGCATCAATTGCTCTAATTACTGTATACCCACCTTCCTGCAAAAAAATGTTCATTAACTCCAACTGAGAAGGAGTATCTTCAACAACCAAAATTGTAGCCATTTTTATCCTCACTATCCACATTTACTAGTAATTTACTCGAATCCAACCCCGCAGCAAAAATAATCCTTAACTTATATTTGAGAAATTTATAACTGATATTGATGTAACTAATCAAGTCAAATGCATAAACACCATTTTGAGTAAATCAGCACGAGTAAAAGGTTTAGTCAAATATCCACTAGCTCCAACTAGTCTCGCTTTTACCTTGTCTACAAATCCCTTACTTCCCGTTACCATCACAATCGGAGTATTTTTGAACTTTGAGTTATTGCGGATAATCCGACATAATTCATAACCATCAATTCCTTCCATATTTAAATCTAATAAAATTAAATCTGGCTGATGTCGAATAATTGACATTACAGCTTTCAAGGGATTATCAATGGTAACAACAGAAAAACTCTCATCTTCCAAAAAGCGACTAATTTCTTTGAGCATTACCGGACTATCATCTACCGAAACAATTTTGTAAACTTTTCTTGGTGGTAAACTTGAGTCAGGAGGAGTAGCTTTAATATTATCTGGTTTTGCTACTTGTTCAACTTTTTCTGCGGTTGGAGAAGAAAGTTGAGTAACAGGCTTAATAGTTACTTTATTGACAGGTATTACTTGCTTTTGTGGAGGAATACTCGGCTGTGGTTTGATAGTTGCTTGTGATGCTGTTTCTATTGTGCCAGTTACTTCTTTAGTGATAAATTGCGTTATTTTACTATTAGTATGGGATACCTGAATATCAGTTTTAGGTAGTTTGTCAAATGGTGGATCTGGTTCATGGAGTAAAATCGCTCCACTTTGGATATGAGGATATAAACTACGTGCTAACTGGAGTTCATCTTGATTCATAATTACAGCAAGATGACGCAAACTAAATCCCTTCATCCAGTTAACTAAATTTGGCTGAATTTCGGAAATTTTTTGTATATGAGTTTTTGTATTAATCCATAAATAAGGACGTTGAAATGGAGAAGTAATCCGTGGTGCAAAATCTTGCCACGATTGCAATCTCTCCTGAGAAACTATTAATAATTTTTCGGCATCTAATCGACAAATCTTTGGAGATAAAATTAAATTTTGATGAAATTCATATGTACCTTTTTTTATCAGTAAAAATGATTCAACAACTTCTTTTACTAACTCTTGAATTAATATAGCTGCTTGTGTTGGACTCAAATATCTTTGAGTTATTAACCAGCAAATTGCTTGATAATCTGGAGGTTGTTGAGAAGATAATGATTCTGGGAGATTTTCTGTAGTTTGGACTGACTTTCGCTGCGAATCCGGCTCAAACATCATCCGTAACTGCACGCGAATTTCGCTGGTTAAAGTAGGGATTTGAACTGATAACCGACGCAAATGACGCTCAAGTCGATCAAAAGGTTCTATAGAATGAGTAGCATAAGCAATTTTACCCTCTTCCAAGTAAATCCACCAGTTAACAGAATTACTTTGAACTTGCAAACAAGTATTCTCAAAGCAACTAGATAAATGTCTTAATAAACTCAGGGGAGGCAATTTTGTGAAAGTTGCAAAATTATTCATATAGTATGGAAAATTACAGTAAATAAGACAAAATATTTGTAAACATCAATTGAATCTAGTTAAGCATTAAAGAATAAATATTCTACATGAATTAATTTGTTATTTTTTAACATAAATATATTACCAGTTAAAAATGTTACATTACAGTTTGATTGCTACATTTGTTTTTACAATATATTAGTCAACAATACATAACGGAACCTTTAAGAAAACTTCGTATTTATTCTTGATTTGAGTGAATTAACTCTCTTTTTAATCAGAAATAATTTCCAGTCCGTCAGTATTTCATCTAATCTAGGTTTTTTCTACACATAATCTTTAATATTGTGCGTATAGATAGCACCGATTTATTGTATTCTAGATTTATTCTGTATATAATATAAACCCTTACATTTCAAAGCCATCCTCGCTCGAAGTCTTAGAAAAATACCTATGATTTATCAAATAACAGTAAAGATATGTTGGATAATATAAGCAATAATGCATTAGTAAGAAAGTGAACCATAAAAGAATTATCAATCGTCTCAAGTGCCACAGCTAGAATTTATTTGCGGCATTAAACTATATAGTTTGACAAACCCAAAATCCAATCTTAGAACTTCCATATAGCAGCGAAAGTTATGTCCGATACCTTAAGACTAGACGAAGTAGTTGATTTCGCGGAGAACCCCGAACCTCGTTGTCCTTGCGTATTGTTGTTAGATACATCTGGGTCGATGCAAGGAGCGCCAATAGATGCTTTAAATCAAGGCTTGCTTAGTTTTAAGGATGAATTAACAAAAAATTCCTTAGCATCAAGAAGAGTTGAAGTATCTATAGTTACTTTTGATAGCAATATAAATGTAGTACAAGATTTTGTGACTGCCGACCAATTTACTCCGCCCATATTAACAGCACAAGGGTTAACTACCATGGGTGCTGGGATTCACAAATCTTTAGACTTAATTCAAGAACGTAAAGGTCAGTATCGTTCTAATGGTGTTGCTTACTATCGTCCTTGGATATTTATGATTACCGATGGTGAACCACAAGGAGAACCCGAAGAATTGATCGAGCAAGCATCCCAGCGTTTACAAAGCGACGAATCAAACAAACGTGTAGCCTTTTTCTCTGTGGGAGTGGAAAATGCCAACATGACGCGGTTGAGTCAGTTAACCGTGCGTACTCCTTTAAAACTGAATGGATTAAATTTTGTGGAGATGTTTGTATGGTTATCTGCTAGTATGTCAGCAGTCTCTCATTCCAAAGTAGACGAACAAGTAGCTCTACCGCCAATTGGTTGGGGTTCTGTTTAATATAGTTCAAGTACAACAATAATTAAACAGCCCTAGAATAAAGGTAAGTTTATGAACAGTTCAAGACAAAAGCTTCACTGGCGGGTAGTGGGTGCATCAGTATGTGGGACTAGCCACGTCAAAAACTCCCTGCTTTGTCAGGATGCCCATCACTGGCAGATGTTGCCAGATAATATTTTAGTGGCAGCCGCAGCAGATGGTGCGGGGAGTGCAAGTCTTGGCAAGGTAGGAGCAATGGTAGCTGTGGAAGCCGCAATTGAAAATATATGTCTTAAGCAGATTAACCAAAGTACCCTAGCTGCGGATAGCTCTGCAAAAGCCCTATTGAGCGAAGCGATTTTAGCTGCAAAAACAGCAGTTGAAGAAGAAGCAATCGCTTCAAATAGACCACCCAAAGATTTATCAACAACTTTAATTATTGTTGTAGCGACACCTGATGTCGCTGTGGTGGCTCAAATCGGGGATGGTGTTGCAGTTGTTAAAGATAGCCTAGGTAATTTAACAGCTTTAACCGTTCCCGACAGTGGGGAATACATCAACGAAACCAGCTTTTTGACATCACCCACTGCTTTGGATTCAGTGCAGGTAAATGTATGGCGGCAGGGTATTACCAATATTGCGATTCTTACCGATGGGCTGCAAATGCTAGCAATCAATATGGCTATAGGTTTACCCCACAAGCCGTTCTTTTTACCTTTGTTTGACTTTGTAGCCAATGCTGAAGAGTTAAAAGGGGCTAAGGAACAATTAGTTAAATTTTTACGTTCCGAAAAAATCACCCAACGTACTGATGATGACTTGACTTTAATCATCGCAGCATTAAGCGATTAACAATACTGTTGAACGGCAGTCAAATTTAAACAATAAAGTGTAATTTTAAATTAAAATGCAGGTACTACGCTCTGTTGGCAATCAAAAAAATCTTCCCATCGACCTTAACATCAGTTTGGGGCGTGGTGGTGAAGCGTGCATCTACACAATAGATTCAGATGCCGAACTTGTCGCCAAAGTTTACCACAAGCCTACTCTGGAAAAAGCTCGTAAGCTAGAAGCGATGGTGCTTCATCCACCAGAAAATCCCACGGCATCTTTAGGACATATCTCGATTGCTTGGCCTTCCGAATTGATCAGAGCCGCAGACGGTAGCAACCAAATTATTGGTTTTACAATGCCGCGTATTCGGGGAATGCGTCCCATCATCGATTTTTATAATCCGAGAACTCGCCGTCAACATTGTCCCTTATTCAACTATCAGTACCTGCTTCGCACTGCTCGTAATTTGGCTGCGGCTTTCGCTGCTTTACACGCAAGTGGGTATTGCGTCGGTGATGTCAATGAATCGAATATTTTAGTCAGCGATACGGCATTGGTAACGGTGGTAGACACGGATTCGTTTCAAGTGCGAGACCCTCAAACCAATATAGTTTATCGCACTCCCGTAGGTAAACCAGAATTTACCCCACCAGAACTACAGAATAAAACATTTTCCGAATGCGATCGCGCTATTCCTCACGATTTATTTGGCTTAGGAGTACTAATATTTCAACTTTTGATGGAAGGTACCCAT
This sequence comes from Rivularia sp. T60_A2020_040, assembly GCA_015272215.1. Classification (GTDB taxonomy): domain Bacteria; phylum Cyanobacteriota; class Cyanobacteriia; order Cyanobacteriales; family Nostocaceae; genus Rivularia. Next base: position 92,787 of record JACYMD010000128.1, read on the forward strand.
CCATTTTCGGGAATTTTTCAAAGTGTAGGCGAACCACCACCTTATGAAGCACGCATAGCCAAAGGGCATTTTACCTACAGTGTGAATCGTCACGTACCTTATAGCCCTACACCCATTGCACCATCTTGGAATGTTCTTCACCCTACCTTACAACAACTTTTCGTCCGTTGTTTTGAAGATGGTCATAATAACCCCCAAATTCGTCCGAATGCTCAAACCTGGCTGTTGGCATTAACTGAAGCCGAAAATTCTTTGGTACGATGCCACAAAAACCCCCAACATCTCCACAGCAACCACCAGCATAAATGTCCTTGGTGCGAGCGTAGTGCAAAATTAGGCGGAAGAGATCCTTTTCCATCAATTCAAGCTGTCGAAGCCAAACAACATTTGAAGCCTCGTCCCAAGGCTAAACGGAGGCGTACAGCTACAACTCCCAGAAGACGCACTGCTACTACTGTAACTGCAACTGCACCAAAACCAACAACTGTTACTTATCGTCGCAGCCCGCAAGTTATTCAGAATATTTCTTACTATCAACCGAATAAGAAATCAAGATTTTACCCGGTGATTTTGTGCCTGCTGGGATTTTTGACATTGGGCTATTTAGATATAGTTACAAAGTTTACAAGTTCTCCAGTTGAGGAAAATAAATACGCTCAACAAACTTTGGTTAGTTCCAAAGAAATCGATCATAATAACAGCTTCACAGATTATTATAAGCAGGGTCGTGCTGCCTATAAACTACAGAAATACGAAGAAGCTATTGCTAATTTTGCCCAAGAAATTCAAAAAAATCCTGAGAATTCCAAGGCTTACGTCAATCGTGGTAATTCCCATTACAACTTAAAAGAATATGAAGCAGCCCTTACAGACTACACTCATGCTGTAAAATTAAATCCAAACGAAGTCAAAGCTTTTGTCAATCGTGGTAACGTCCGCTATATGCTTGCTGAATATAGTAGCGACCCAGACAAAGAATATAGATTGGCAATTCAAGACTACAATCATGCGCTCTCCATTGACAGTGACGAGATAGAAGCTTACATCAGAAGAGGTATCGTCCGTTCTCAAATCGCTAAATTCAGTGGTGATTCCCAGAAAGATTATTTACGAGCAATTGACGATTTTAACCGAGCCTTACAAATTGAATCCTCAAGACCGGAAGCTTTTTATCAAAGAGGTTTAGTTCGCTATCAATTAGCCCAATATAGCAGCAACTTTGACCAAGAATATAAAAAAGCTCTGGAAGATTTTAATCAAGCATTGCAGCTTAATTCTAAATTGCCAAAAGTCTATCTCAAACGAGGTTTAGTTCGTTACGAACTAGCACAGTATGGCGGAGGAGAATCTAATCTGTATCGTCAACAAGCGATTGAAGATTTACAAAAAGCTGCTAAAATCTCTCTGGAGCAAGATGACATGGATAATTATCAGCAAGCCCTCAGTAGCATTTGCGTTGTTGTTGACAACAAATGCGATACTTTATTTCAAAGGACAAGTGTAACCGCACAATAAAAATAGTTCGGATATCAAATTTTTATTTGCTGTTGTTAGCTGCTACAAGTATAGTCGTAGCTAATAATTTGTACTGCGTAATTACTCCCATTCCGCTTTAAGATTACCTATCTCTTTTTACCTCTTTCCTCTGCGCTCTCTGCGTCTCTGCGGTTTTTTAATCGGTAATCTTCTACTGGAAAGGGAGTAAGATTAAGTAAGTAATATTTTAATTTGATTTCAAAAAAAAATTAAATTAAACAATTAAATTAAATTAAATTAAATTAATCAGCGCGGATGGGAAATATAGCAAATTTCAGCTGAGTCCAATACACTAAAACCTCACCCCCTTCCCCTCTCCTTGCTAAGGAGAGGGGTTAAGAGGGCGGGGTGAGGTAAAGTTTGCAAGTGAAAATCGCTCCAGACGCTCTTAACACCTAGCAAAGAGCATCCCAAACACCAAAGTAGCGATCCCTTCGGGCAAGGCTCCGCCTATCGCCATTTTCAACTCAAACTTTTGCTTATTCGTCACCACAAAAATACTGATACAAATATCTAACAATTAATAGATATTTTTATAGTTAAGCAGTTATATTACTGATGTCAGTTAACTAGATATATTTACTATATTCTTCGATTTATGATCATTTATTACTTGTGATGTTGTTTGTAATCGCATCGCAATTATGTAAGAATGGCATATTGTCTACCGTATCTTTTAGACCTAATAATTACTCATCAAAGCTGTAAAATTTGCAATATCAAATAAAGCTAAAGTACGAGTAGTTGAGAGTAACTGATATCAACATTTTAGAGGGAGATTGTGAGGAATAAAAACGGTAATTAAAACAGGCTTGGCTTGATTTTTGTAATTATTCTTTGATTTTGCGAGCAAAAGTACAATAAATGAGGTTAATTAACGATAAAATGCCCTTAAAGGTAAGGTTAAGCAGAAAGAAAGGATTTAATTTTTAATTTTTACCAGATAAAAATACGTAATTATCAGCAATTGATATGATAACTGATCGGGCAAGCATCGGGTAACAATTCTGAGCAATTAATCAATAACATTTCTGTATTTTGTCATATTAGTTTTTGATGAAAATAAATTTATTTAGTCTTAACTTAATTAAACTAAACAAAGTAATTTTACAGGCTTTATTCTGGTAAAATTATCTATTTTTGACACCTAACTTTTAATTTAACCAAGCTTTTTGATTTTTTCATAGAGAAAACAGCTATATTTATCTCGTCTTTATAATTTACAGTAAAAATACGGTTAGATTATGTACTGAGAAAATAAAATAAATAGATTTTCTCTATATGAATCATTAAAAAAACCTATTCAATCATCTACCGAAAAAATTAGAGGCAGTTTTTATGAAAGCAGTGATTTTGGCCGGAGGTCTTGGTACACGTTTAAGTGAAGAAACCAGCGTTAGACCGAAGCCAATGGTAGAAATTGGTGGTAAGCCGATTCTTTGGCACATCATGAAAATCTATTCCGCTCACGGTATTAATGACTTCATTATCTGCTGTGGTTATAAAGGGTACGTAATCAAGGAGTATTTTGCTAACTACTTCTTACATATGTCTGACGTGACCTTTGATATGCGGTTTAATCAGATGAACGTACATTCAGGCTATGCAGAACCTTGGCGCGTCACCTTGGTAGATACAGGAGATAATACATTAACGGGTGGACGATTGAAACGAGTTAAAGAGCATATTGGAAACGAGACTTTTTGCTTTACCTACGGTGATGGAGTTAGTAACGTTAATGTCACCAACCTGATAAAATTTCATAAAGAACAAGAATCTTTAGCAACTTTAAGCGCAGTACAGCCACCAGGACGTTTTGGTGCAATTGTTCTAGGACAAGAACAAACTAAAATTACCAGCTTCCGAGAAAAACCAGAAGGAGACAACGCTTGGATTAATGGTGGTTTCTTTATATTAGAACCCCAAGTTATTGATTTTATTGAAGGAGATTCCACAGTTTGGGAAAAAGAACCATTAGAAAAGCTGGCTGAAATGGAACAGCTATCAGCTTATAAACATGATGGCTTTTGGCAACCAATGGATACCTTAAGGGATAAAAATTATTTAGAAAACTTGTGGAAAAGTAACGAAGCTCCTTGGAAGGTCTGGTAAATGACAAGGTAAATAACTATGAGTTATGAGTTTTTAATTATTAAGTATCATAATTGTAACTTTTAACTTCTAAACTCAGATTGATTATTGTAAATTGCTTGATTATTTTAGTTAGAGGGGAGCAGATTTGACGAATGTATGATTTCATTATTGTTGGTGGGGGTATAGTCGGTCTTTCTACCAGTATGGCTTTAGGTAAACGCTATCCAAAAGCAAGAATTTTAGTTTTGGAAAAAGAGTTGGAAGTAGCGTTTCACCAAACTGGTAATAATAGCGGCGTTATTCATTCAGGTATTTACTATAAACCTGGTAGTTTCAAAGCTAAATTTTCCCGCGAAGGTTGTCGTTCGATGGTACAGTTTTGCCAAGAACACGGTATCGACCATGAAGTATGCGGTAAAGTGATTGTGGCAACTTCTCCTCAAGAACTTCCTCGTTTAGAAAACCTCTACAAGCGAGGTTTAGAAAATGGTATAGAAGTTAAAAGAATTACCAGTGAACAAGTCAAAGAAATTGAACCCCATGTAAGTAGTGTCGCCGGAATTTGGGTAGCATCAACTGGGATTGTAAATTATAAGCAAGTTTGCCAGAAATACGCCCAAATCATTCTGGAACAGGGCGGTGAAATCAAATTTAACACCAAAGTTCAGAAAATAGTTAATCGCGGTGAAAACCAGGTTTTAGAAACCAATAATGGTAGCTTTGAAACTCGTTTTGTAATTAACTGCGCTGGACTGTATTCTGACCGTGTAGCTAAATTAGGTAAGGTCGATCCCCAAGCCAAAATTGTACCTTTCCGGGGAGAATATTACGAATTAATTCCAGAAAAACGTCATTTAGTCAAGGGCTTAATTTATCCCGTACCTAATCCAGATTTTCCCTTTCTTGGTGTTCATTTTACCCGGATGATAGACGGTACAGTTCACGCCGGACCGAACGCTGTACTTAGTTTGAAGCGTGAAGGTTATAAAAAAACAGATTTTGACTTAGGTGATTTTGCGGAAGTCATGAGTTATCCAGGCTTTTGGAAATTAGCAGCAAAGCACTCCGATGAAGGGATCAAAGAAATTATTCGATCCTTTAGTAAAGCAGCCTTTGTCAAAAGCTTGCAAAACTTGATTCCCGAAGTGCGATCGCAAGATGTGGTTCCGACTCATGCGGGTGTCCGCGCTCAAGCTTTGATGAACGACGGTAAATTAGTAGACGACTTTTTGATTGTCAAAGGTCAAAACTCCGTTCATGTGTGCAATGCTCCTTCTCCAGCAGCTACTTCTTCCATCGAAATTGGTAAAGCTGTAGTCGCAGAAATTCCCGAACAAACACATCTCAAATCAGTAGCAGTTAATTGCTAATAGATTTAAAACTTAATCATTAAATAGTTAATAGGTATTGAAATCAATGAAAATTCTTGTTACTGGTACTGAAGGTTATCTTGGTTGTTTGCTAGCTCCTTTGTTAATTGAAAAAGGACATGAAGTTATTGGTGTAGACACTGGTTATTACAAAGTTGGTTGGTTGTACAACGGTACCCAAACTACCGCTAAAACTTTAAATAAAGATATTCGGCATATTACTGTAGAAGATTTACAAGGTGTCGAAGCAATAGTTCACATGGCTGAATTATCAAACGACCCTACCGGACAATTATCACCAAATATTACCTACGATATCAACCATGCTGGTTCGGTTCGTCTTGCCAAACTAGCGAAACAAGCGGGTGTCCGTCGCTTCGTATATATGTCTTCTTGTAGCGTTTATGGTGTTGCGACAGAAGGTGATGTTACAGAGGAATCCCCGGTTAATCCGCAAACTGCTTATGCAGAATGTAAAACCTTTGTAGAACGAGATGTCAAACCACTTGCTAGCGATGATTTTTCCCCTACCTTCATGCGGAATGCGACAGCATTTGGTGCTTCTCCAAGAATGCGGTTTGATATTGTTTTAAATAATTTAGCTGGTTTAGCCTGGACTACCAAAGAAATCAAAATGATTAGCGATGGTACTCCTTGGAGACCATTAGTTCATGCCTTGGATATTTCAAAAGCGATTATTTGTGCCATAGAAGCTCCTCGCGATATTGTCCACAACCAAATATTCAACGTCGGAGATACTGCAAATAATTATCGAGTTAAGGAAATAGCTGAATTTGTTGCCCAAGCCTTTCCTGGATGTAAATTGAGCTTTGGTGATAGTGGTTCAGATAATCGTAGCTATCGAGTTTCTTTTGAAAAAATCAATACTACTTTACCTGGCTTTAAATGCGATTGGGATGCATCTTCGGGAGCTAAACAATTATTTGATGTGTTTAGTCAAATTGATCTGACAGAGGAAATATTTTTCTCTAGAGGTTTTACTCGTTTAAAACAGTTAGAGTATTTGATTCGTACCCAACAAATTGATAAAGATTTCTTCTGGGCTAAGAAATAATCAAACTATATTTTATCCAAATCAAAAACAAATCAAACAAATATTGGGGTGTTTATTTACCCCTATTCAAAAATTAAATTATTCTTTCAGAGGTTGCCATGATTTTTACCGAAACTGAACTGCAAGGAGCTTACATTATCGACTTAGAAGAAAAACACGATACTCGTGGCTTCTTCGCTCGTACTTTCTGCGCTCAAGAACTCGAAGCACATGGTTTAAAGTCAACGGTTGCCCAATGTAATTTATCCTTTAACCATAAGAAGGGTACTTTACGGGGAATGCACTATCAAGTAGCTCCAGCAGCAGAAACAAAGTTAATTCGCTGCACAAAAGGTGCTATCTATGACGTAATTATTGATATGCGTCCCGAATCTCCTACTTATTTACAGCATTTCGGTGTGGAATTAACAGCAGACAATCATCGTGCTTTGTATGTACCTGAAATGTTTGCTCACGGCTACCAAGCACTAACTGATGGCTGTGAAGTTATGTATATGGTAGGTGAATTTTATACCCCCGGATACGAAAAGGGTTTACGCTATGATGACCCATTTTTTAACATTCAATGGCCTCTCGAAGCAACTGAAATGTCTGAAAAAGATCAAAATTGGCCTTTGATGAGAATGATCAGTGTTGGTGGTGCTTCCTAATTGCTCGCTTTCTGTGGAAGATTACTGATAAAAAAAACCCTTCTAGACGCAGAGAAGGCAGAGGAATGAGAAGAAGAGAGATGAATCGCACCAACAAGGGTGAAAGGTAGATCGGGGATTACCTAAGTATTAATGACTAGTACAGAAGTTGATTGAAGTACACATTTAGAACATAATATCTCACAGGAGTTAAATTAATGATTATTGTAGACCGCGCTTTACAAGCACGCGCTGAAGCAGGAAATCCGGTAAAAGTCGCAATGATTGGCGCGGGTTTTATGGGTCGGGGAATTGCTAATCAAATTGCTAATTCGGTTCCTGGAATGGAATTGGTGGCGATTTCTAACCGGAATATAGATGCTGCGAAACGGGCTTATACTGAAGCGGGAATTGAAACTGTTAAAGAAATTTCCCATGTTACGGATTTAGAAGATGTCATCAGACAAGGTGGATATGCAGTAACTGAAGATGCAATGTTACTGTGCCGTGCTGAAGGTATTGATGCCATTATCGAAGTAACTGGAGCAATCGAGTTTGGCGCTCATGTTGTGATGGAAGCTATTGCTCATCACAAGCATATTATTATGATGAATGCCGAGCTTGACGGTACTATCGGTTCTATTTTGAAAGTGTATGCCGATAAAGCCGGGGTTATCCTCTCAGCTTGTGACGGAGACCAACCGGGGGTGGAAATGAACCTTTATCGGTTTGTTAAGAGTATTGGTTTAACTCCACTACTGTGCGGAAACATCAAGGGATTACAAGACCCTTATCGTAATCCTACCACTCAAGAAGCATTTGCTAAACGTTGGGGACAAAAGCCTCATATGGTGACTAGCTTCGCTGATGGAAGCAAAATTTCCTTTGAGCAAGCGATTGTTGCTAACGCTACGGGAATGAAAGTTGCTCAACGGGGAATGCTGGGATACGACTTCAAAGGTCATGTTGATGAAATGACCTCGATGTATGATGTGGAACAATTAAAGCAACTTGGTGGTATTGTTGATTACGTTGTCGGTGCGAAACCCGGTCCCGGAGTATTCGTTTTTGCAACTCACGACGACCCCAAACAACAGCATTATCTGAATCTATATAAGTTAGGTGAAGGACCTCTTTACAGCTTTTATACCCCTTATCATTTGTGCCATTTTGAAGTACCTTTATCAGTAGCCAGAGCGGTACTATTTAAAGACGCTGTGATGTCTCCCTTGGGAGCGCCCCTAGTCGATGTGGTAACTACTGCCAAAATTGACCTTAAAGCCGGGGATACCCTTGATGGTATTGGCTACTACATGACCTATGGACAATGCGAAAATTCCGAAATAGTTCGCGAACAAAATCTACTTCCAATGGGTCTAGCAGAAGGATGTCGTTTAAAGCAAGATATTATTAAAGACCAAGTTCTTACCTACGATGACGTAGAACTACCACAAGGTAGACTTTGCGACAAGTTGCGGGAAGAACAAAATGCAACATTTGCGAGCTTAAAGACCTTGGCAGTAGCTAGATAAAATAACCACAACAGATATCATGCATTGTTTCATAAATTGACCGAAGTAGTACAGAATAAATAATTAGGGTAGTGAAGGATTTTTGTTAATTAAAATATTCAATATCCTTCACTCCATTTTTCTTAGTTAGTTAAAATTTAATAGAGTTTTCCCAGGGTATTTATGCAAACCAATTTAGTTAAGCGCGTAGCAGATAATATTACTGTAGTCGCGGATAAAATCCAAGGTCGTCTCGAAAGACGGCGCATAGTTTCAATTCAACCAGATAAACCAGCAATTGGAAACGTACTTATTTCTTACGTTGTCAATCCATTCACTTTGAAACCAGGTGAATCCTTGCCAACTTCCCATACTCAACATTGGGAATGTTTGCAAATGGCTAAAACTTTTTTAGACTTCGGCTACAACGTTGATGTTATATGGTTTTATAACGATGTATTTATTCCAAAAAAACATTATGCCTTTTTTATTGAAACACGTTGGAACTTACAAAGATGTGTACCGTTTCTGAACAAAGATTGTGTAAAAATATTTCATTCTGATACAGCGCATATTTTATTCCACAATGCTGCTGAAGCAAATAGATTATTAAAATTACAGCAACGACGCGGTATTACTTTAAGTCCGAAAAGATTCGAGCAACCAAACAAAGCTATAGAATACGCCGATTGTGCGACAGTTCTTGGTAACGAGTTTACGATCAACACATTTAAATACGCCAATAAACCGTTGTATCGAGTTCCTATTTCTGCTCCCAGGCTTTATCCTTTTCCTGAAGATAAAGATTTTGCAGCTTGCCGTAAAAACTTTCTGTGGTTTGGTAGTGGTGGTTTGGTTCATAAAGGATTAGACTTACTTTTAGATGCCTTTTCCCAAATGCCAGATTATAATTTAACTATTTGCGGACCAATTGAGAAAGAAGACGATTTTAAAACAGCTTTTTATCAAGAACTTTATCAAACTCCGAATATTCATACAATTGGGTGGGTTGATGTGACATCTCAAAAGTTTTTAGACATTGTTAATAGTTGTTTAGGAATTGTTTATCCAACATGCTCCGAAGGTGGTGGCGGATGCGTTATAAATTGTATGCATACAGGACTGATTCCCATTGTTAGTTATGAATCAAGTGTCGATGTTAGCGATGATTATGGAGTTATTTTAAAAGAAAATACTGTAGCACAAATTAAACAGAGTATTCAGAATATTTCTAAATTAAATCCATCGCAACTCCAACAAATGGCCAGGAAATCTTGGGAATTTGTCAGAAAAAATCATACGAGAGAAAGATTTGCTCAAGTTTATCGAGAAACGATTGAAAAAATCATGTTACAACAAGGTATAAAACAAGATTTATTAACATATGTTTAAACTATCTTTAAATCAATTGCGAATTAGTTTAGGAGCCGCCGTCAGAGATACTAATTACAATGTACATTACAATTGGCTTTTACGTTTTAAAAGCAAACCTGTTGAGGTAAGTAACAAGCGAGCCATAGTTTTTTCTCCCCACCAAGATGATGAAACTATCGGTTGTGGAGGAGCGATCGCCCTTAAGCGTTCCCAAGGAATACCAGTCAAAGTAGTGTTCCTCACCGATGGACGTTATGGTAGACCAAATTGGATTGAACCGGAGAATATTATTGAATATCGTCAACAAGAAGCATCAAGCGCTTTGAATATTTTGGGAATTGAACCATCACAAACGCAATTCCTCGGTGAAGCCGATGGAAGTCTAGCTCAATTATCTCCCGAACAACGCAACTTATTAATTGATAAATTAGTTGAAATTATTCAATCTTTTGCACCGCAAGAAGTTTACGTTCCTCATCATTACGATGGACATCCAGGTCATGAAGCAACTTACTCTTTAGTTGACAGTGCGATTAAAGCTTCTAAAATGCCCATAGAACTTTTACAATATCCGATTTGGATGTTGTGGCGGAGTCCCTTATCTTCTCATAAATATTTGCCGAAAAAAGTCAAGCTTATCGCTTGTTTATCGGCAATTTTAAAGAAACAAAACACCAAGCAATTGCAGTCTACAATTCACAAACCCCAAATTTACCTTCTAGCTTGAAGCAAGCAATGTTTTCTAATCACGAAATATTTTTTAAAGACTAAATTTATCTATTACCATTGGTCGTAAAAATCATTTATAAAATAAACAAAAAATAGTATTATTATTCAGTATTTAAATGTCATAAAACTTCCTTAATTAATCTTTTTTAAATTGTTTGCGGTCGAAGTGTAATTTTATAGGGAACAACATGAAAGTTGCTTTAGTCCATGATTATTTAACCCAAAAAGGTGGCGCAGAACGAGTCTTTGAATTGCTTTGTAAACGTTTTCCTGAAGCTGATATTTTTACATCTTTATACGATGCTCAAAAAACTATTGATCTAGGTGAACGCATAGTCAACACAACTTATTTGCAAAATATTCCTGGTGCTGCAAAATACTTTCGCCTGATGGCTCCTTTGTATTTTCCTGCTTTTCGGGCTTTAGATTTACAAGAATATGATTTAATTATCAGTAGTAGTACTAGCTTTGCCAAAGCTGTACGAAAAAACCCCAAAGCACAGCACATTTGCTTTTGTCATAATGTGACTCGTTTCCTTTGGGATACAGAAACTTATTTAAGAGAATATGCTGACTATCAGTATTTTTCTCCATTAATTGAAAAAGTTTTTCAGTTAATGAGAAATGTAGACTTAACTTATGCACAAGAACCAGACCTGTACATTGCGAATTCTAGTGTTGTTGCACGACGGATCAAAAGTACTTATGGTAAAAAAGCAATAGTTATTAACTACCCGATTGATACGAGTAAATTTGTTTATTCAGATTCCAAAGACGATTATTTTCTTGCATCTGCAAGAATGATCGGTTACAAACGACTTGATATAATAGTAGAAGCTTTTAACTGGCTGGGATGGCATCTCAAAATATCAGGTGACGGTCCAGAAAAAGAACGCTTACAATCAAAAGCTTTGAAAAATATCGAATTTGTCGGTCACGTATCTGATGTAGAACGTACCCAATTGTTTTCTAAGGCAAAATCAGTAATAGTTGCAGCCTTAGAAGATTATGGATTGGTTCCGGTAGAAGCAAATGCTAGTGGAACACCAGTAGTAGCTTTCGGAGCCGGAGGAGTTTTAGATACTCAGGTACCTGGTAAAACAGGAGTCTTTTTCAAAAGGCAAACACCTGATTCTCTACAAACCGCATTATTAGAAGCCAGGGAAATCTATTGGAATTACGATAACATCCGCAATCATGCTGTAGCCAATTTTTCGGAAGAGGCATTTTTTAGTAAAGTCGAACAAGTCATCGACCAAACTAGTCAAATACAGCGATCGCAGTCTCTGATTTGTTAGCTGAGGAAATTAATAAAGTGAATCAAGCCAGCCTAAGTCCCCATGTAAATCCAGCTGCTGATACAGAACCGGGTTACGGACAACTGTTTGCGGTATTAATCCGGCGATTTCCTTGGTTTTTGATCGTATTTCTGGCTTCCGTAGGAGCGGGTTATTATATATACAAAAAAACACCGCCTACATACAACAGTTCAATGGAACTGCTAGTAGAGCCAAATTATCAAGCAAAAGCAGAAGGAACGGAAATAGGCAAAAATCAGTTTACGGACTCGAATGTGAAGATAGATACTGCTACTCAGTTGAATTTAATGGGTAGTTCTTCACTTCTAAAACAAGCAGTTGATAAACTAAAGCCTGAATATCCGGAGATCACCGTAAATAATATCAAAAGTGCTTTATCTTTACAGCAACTAAGGTCAAAAGAAGATAATACTGCAACTAAAATATTCCGCATTGAGTATACAGGTCAAGACCCAGCAAAAACTCAAAGAGTATTAGAAGCTATACGGCAAGTTTATCTCGATTACAACAAAGAGCAGCAGAGAAAGCGTTTAGGAAATGGTCTGAAAGTTGTCAGGGAACAGAAAAAAAATGTCGCAGACGAGTTAAATAAAGCTGAAGCACAATTATTAAGGTTTCGCAAAACTGAGAATTTAACAGATCCTTCTACACAAGCAAAAGCTTATGAAGACGCTTTAAATAATATTCAGCAAGAACGAACCACAACTCGTAATCAATATAGAGAAGCTCAAGCTCGTCTCAACTCTTTACAACAACAGTTAAAACAAACTCCTCAAAATGCACTGGTTTCTTCTCGTTTGAGTCAGTCAACTCGTTATCAATCCTTGCTCAACGAAATCCAAAAAACCGAACTGGCGATCGCCCAAGCCAATTTGCGGTTTACAGAAAGTCATCCGGACGTTTTAAAGCTCAAGGAACAGCTTGTAGAACAAAAACAGTTATTACAACAAGAAGTCGGAAGAGCTTTAGGAGGAAGTAACGCGGATGCCAGCGCCATCGATTCCGGTGAAATACTTAACCAAGGACAGCTTTCTCAAACAGACCTCAACCTTGCTAGTAATTTAGCAGAAACCCAAACAAATCTGTTTGCTTTAGCTGCTCGCGACCAAAGTTTAGCACAAAGAGAAGAACAGCTTAACCAAGAATTGAGAAAATTTCCTCTCCTCTTAGCTCAGTATAATCGCTTACAACCCCAGGTAGACTTGACCCGTCAACGCTTGCAACAGCTTTTGAAAGTAGAGCAAGAATTAGAGCAAGAACTCAACAAAGGTGGATTTAACTGGGAAGTAGTGGAAGAACCCCAAGAAGGAAACTACTTAGGTCCAAATCTGCAACAAAACCTGATGTTGGGTGGAGTAGTGGGTTTGATGTTAGGAGGGATAGCAGCTTTTGCTCGTGAAGCCGGAGATGATGCGGTTCGGACTACTGCTGAACTAGAAAAACAAGTTGCTATCCCCTTGTTAGGGACAACTCCGAAATTACCTTCTGCAAAAGCCAAAGAGCCGGTGTTTAGATTACCGTTCGGCAAGCCAGAAGTTCTTGCTCCTTGGACAGTTCAGGTGTTACAATCACCACCACGTTGGGAATCCCTAGACCTAATTTATAAAAATATAGAATTGCTCAATTCTGTTTCTACCTTCAAATCTTTGATGATAACTTCAGCATTACCTGATGAAGGTAAATCAGCTTTAGCTTTAGGTTTAGCGATGAGTGCGGCTCGCTTGCATAAAAAGGTATTATTAATTGATGCCAATTTACGCGACCCTAGCGTACATAAAAATCTCAATCTTCCCAACGAACAAGGTCTTTCTACTTTGTTGACAAGCGATGTCGCTCTACCTAACCAGATAACTCTCCAATCTTCAGGCTCATCTTATATAGATATCTTAACCGCAGGACCAATTCCCGACGACCCAGCGAATCTATTAAGCTCTCCTCGTATGGAAGAATTGATGAGTGCATTTGAAGAAAACTACGATTTAGTCATCTTGGATGGCTCTTCTGTACTTGGTTTGGTGGATGCTTTACTCACAGCATCAACTTGTCGCGGCGTAATCATGGTAGCAAGTATTGGCAAGGTAACTCGTACCCAAGTTGCACAAGCGACTGCCATGCTCGGTAAGTTGAATTTACTTGGGGTTGTGGCAAATGGAGTCTCAAACTCTAGTTTTAGTTATGTTCCCCATGTTAAACAACAGCAACTTGCACTCAAAGGAGCCGTGGAAGAGTAGATATTTAATCGGAGTATCCCTACGGAACCCACAGAGCAATCTAAGATAGTCGAGTTTATATTTTTATCAGGGTGTTTACAGATACTGATTTCAAAAACCCGACTTATCAACTCTTAGAAGTAGGTGTGACAGTAGATAGTTAATAATATTTGATTTATTCAGGCAACGTTTTCATTTAATCGTATGCCTTTTATATTGTCAATTAGACTTGGTTATGCAAGCTATATTTACTTAAGATAGTTGTTGAATTCAAACTATTACCCAATATAAATAGCCCTCTCGAAAATAAGAAGCGCAGGAATATCTATTCTCTTTCGTAACTGCGTTCCACTCAGGGGTACTCAGGTTAACATAATGTCAAAGGGTATTTGAGGTTAAACGAAATGACAGCAGTTCAAACGAAGTATATATGAATTTTACGTGAATTCTTTAGTAGATTTGTTTTTTTTAGGTAAAGCTCTGCAAATCAAAAAACTTTATTAAGTTGCGAAAAATATTTATGTTACAATTACTTAGAAATTGACAATAATATAGTTATTAAGTGTTACGCAAATTTAATTCATCGTACCTTGATAATAAGTGTAATAAATCAGTTACTATTTAAAGAATAAATAAAGAATCTATTTTAAATTAGCGTTATTCATATAGTTTCCTATATCCTGTTTATTGAATACCGTTACAAAAAAAAGGTAATAGCACAATTTAGTCGTTTTCTTGGTAGTCTCGCATCTTTTCTTAAGATAGTTTTCCCGTGGAATTGGTCAAAATTATGTAATTACCGTAACGGAAATTTTATAAGTTATTATTTGCCTGGATTATTTATTTTGATGCAAGTGAAGCCAAAAATTACGGAGAATATAGGTGTTTCTCCGGTATTTTATGATTAAACAAGCTGTCTACCACCACACAATTTAAAATTCATATGACAATTTCAATAGCTCCAACTTTATACAATAGCCGCAGTGGAGTTGAATCTAAGAGTTCGATCTACTGCACCCTTCAATGGCGACGCAATCAATTATTAGTTAAATCTTCGGGTACAATCAAGCAGCCTTATATGCCTTCATTAGATAATCATGAATCTTTGAAGGAATGCTTAAAACATTCTGCCGTTAAGTTAGTTCGCATAGATCCCAAATTGGGTGAAGAAAAAGTCAGACTTTGGGCAGATGCTTGTGCGTCCATTTCCAAACCAATATATTTGTCTATAAGTGCCGACAAAAAGCAGCCCAAGCCAAATAGTTTATTTTTGTGGGGTTTCAAACGGCTAATTGAGTGGGCGATCGCCAGCGTTTTTCTACTAGTATTAAGTCCGCTGATGTTACTATTAGCATTATTCATGAAAGTAGATGCTCAAGCACCAATATTTGAACGTACTTGGCACGTTGGTGAAAGAGGTAAATTATTCAAGATAATCAAATATCGGACAAAATCTGCGAATATAGAAGCAATCAACCAAAACACCACACAAATAGGTAAGTGGATGCATAAATCCGGTTTAGAAAACTTACCACAGTTGTTAAATGTGCTTCGAGGTGAAATAGGCTTATTTGGTTCTCGTTGCTGGACTTTGGAAGATGCGATTAAGTTAACTCCGGAGGCACAAAAACAACTAAATCATCTACCAGGAATCATCAGTTCGTGGGAAGTAGAGTCTGAATCGAGCACATTACATCTAGATAGCCAAATATCCTAATTTGTCTATAAATGTTAATAAATATTATTCATAGTTTACTTTGGGAATTCAACAAAATCATTACTGCCAACACTTGTAAAAACTATATTTTACCTTTGGTGTTGGCATTGTATCCTGGGAGAATAATCATAAAAATGCTGGTAAATAGTCGTGCAAAATAAATTATTTAGTTAGAGGAGGTAACAGGGATACGACTCCGGGACTAGCCAGGTTGCAAGAAAAATTCCTAAAATATCGCAATTTTATTCCTGTTCAAAAATAGCTAAATATTTCTGCTTAACTATTTAGTAAAAGGGATGATTGTTAATGTCACACTACTATCCTGTTAAAAAAGAATCAATACTTGATGAGCCACTACTCTAACAGTAAAAAAAATAAATAATATATATGCAGAGAAAAATATACCAGCCATTGAGCAATTTACTAAAAGCAACTAACTTCTGGAAGGATAACTATTTAATATTACGAGAATTTAAACATTTCCGTAAGGTTACTATATTTGCTTTAGTTTTTTCTATACTAGCAGCGGCTTTTGAAGGTTTTAGTATTGGTTTTTTGTTAACTTTTTTACAAAGTCTGACAGCCGGGAGCAACGCAGAACCGATTCACACAGGTATTACTTGGTTTGATATCTGGATATTAGGAGTCAAAACTTCGGCAACAAGTCGTTTATATAGAATATCAATATTAATTTTATTAAGTACTTGGCTGCGTTCTGCATTCAATTATTTTGGTGCAATCTACACCGAATCGGCACAGTTACATCTAGCAGACCGTTTGCGTAAGCGGATGTTTGAACATTTACAAGCATTACCCTTAAGCTATTTTGTTAAAACTCGTTCCGGTGAACTGATAAACACGATAACCACTGAAATAGAAAGATTGAAGCAAGGTTTTGGTGGTGCTGCTTTCCTGATTACTAGGGGAATGGCAGTTTCTGTTTATTTTATCTCCATGTTTTTGATATCATGGGAACTTTCGATAGTTTCAGTGTTGCTGTTTACACTTTTAGGAGTAGGACTTTCAACCCTTAATGCTCGTGTTCGAGAATCAAGCTTTGGAATTTCTAATGCTAACGGTCTTTTTCATTCAACAGCCACAGAGTTTATTAATGGTATCCGCACAGTTCAAGCATCAGGTACCCAAGATTTTGAACGGGAGCGTTTTTATGACGTTAGCGGTAAATTACTTCATGCTTCAATAAAAGTTGCAAGAGCTTGGACTTTGGTAAAACCCATAGCTGAAGCAATTGCAACTACCGCGCTGATTGGTTTAATTATTCTTTCCTTTGCGAAATTTACCTTACCAGTTGAGTCTTTATTAACATTTTTCTTTGTGATGACTCGTCTTGTACCCAGTATTCAAGACATCAATGGAACGGTAGCATTCATGAGTACCTTAAATGGTTCCTTAGATAATGTCACAAAACTACTTGAAAGTGATAACCAAGAGTACTTCCAAAATGGCGATACTGAATTTAAGCAGTTGAATCGTTCTATTGACATAGTATCTGTTGATTTTGGTTACGAACCCAGTAATTTAGTATTGCAAAATATTACCCTGACCATTGAAAAGGGAAAAACAACTGCTTTGGTAGGAGCATCTGGTGCTGGAAAAACCACCCTTGCAGATTTGATTCCTCGATTTTACGATCCAACAGAAGGGCATATTTTTGTTGATGGAGTCGATTTAACAGATTTTGACATCTACTCGTTGCGAAAAAACATGGCTGTTGTCAGTCAAGATACATTTATTTTCAATACTTCAGTTTGGAATAATATTGCTTACGGTACACTCAGCGCTTCCGAAGCTGAAATCAAAGAAGCTGCTAGACTTGCCAATGCATTAGAATTTATTGAAGATATGCCTGAAGGTTTTGATACCCAACTTGGCGATCGCGGTGTTAGACTATCCGGGGGACAAAGACAGCGAATCGCCATCGCACGTGCATTACTTCGCGATCCCCAAATTTTGATTTTGGATGAAGCCACCAGTGCTTTGGATTCTGTATCAGAACGGTTGATTCAAGATTCTTTGGAAAAGCTTTCTGTTGGTAGAACAGTGATTGCGATCGCTCATCGACTTTCTACAATTGCTAAAGCCGATAAGGTAGTTGTATTAGAAGCAGGAAATATTGTCGAACAAGGAAAATACCAAGACTTACTACAACAACGTGGCAAGTTATGGAAATATCATCAAATGCAAAATGAAGTCGGTCAAACAAATTAAAGAGTAGGAATAGCTGGTTAATTTACAAAAATTATACTTAATAATTAGTCAAAATATTAATCATAGGGTTTGCTAATGGCAAGCCTTTTTTTTTAGGTTAGTTCCCTTAGAAGTGCAATTCATACAAAAACGGTATTAATATTTTGAATACTTAAAGTGCTTTTAAGGGGGTATCGTTTGTAATTACCGAACCTTAATTTAAAGTTTTTATAAAGAAGATTATCTCTAAGATTTTGATTCCAAAAAATAACGCAAAACCTCTCGCTTAATATACATATATTTTGGTATAACCAATTCAAAAGATACACATGACAACTATCTGTAAACAACTTGCTTACGGGATAGTCGCAATTTATCAATGACCGTAATACTACATACACTACTTCAAATCGTGTATTTTTATGTATTTACGCTTTGACAACTTGTAATCTTTAAAACAGAAATGAGAGTATTAACTTAGATAAATACTCAGGATTACAAATCTATAAAACTTTTTCCCTAAAGCAAAATCCTTGTTAAATAAGCTATGAGTCAGTTAAATCCTTATCGTCCGAGCATTTTGCCAGTTTCCCCAGAAGTAAAACGTCCTCTGTGGTCTGTAATGATTCCTACTTATAATTGTGCAGAATATTTACGGTATACACTCAAGAGTATTTTGGCACAAGACCCTGGAGTAGATCAGATGCAAATCGTAGTTGTTGACAACCACTCTACGGAAGATAATCCAGAAGCAGTTGTGAAAGAGTTGGGGGCAGACCGTATAGAATTTTACCGTCAAACCAGTAATGTCGGTATGATGAATAATTTTCAAACCTGTTTTGAGTTATCTAGGGGGAAGTTGATTCATTTAATGTGCAGTGACGATGGTGTCAGAGAGGGATTTTATCAAAAGATGGCACAACCTTTTGAAAAACATCCAGAACTAGGTGCTGCTTTTTGCCGAAGTATTGCGATCGATCAATACAATCAATGGCAAGGTTTATCAGATTTTGAGATGCCCACCAGTGGTATCTTACCTAAAAAATGGTTGCATAGAATTGCCGAACTTTGCTGTATTTCCGTACCTTCTCTGGCTGTGGTGCGGCGTGAAGTTTATGAAAATCTGGGAGGATTTGACCGACGCTGTGGTATCAGTGGAGATTGGGAGATGTGGGTGAGAATTTTTAGTCATTATCCAATGTGGTTTGAAGCAGAACCTTTGGCTATGTGGCGAGTACATTTAAATTCTGCAAACAATGTTAACGCCAAAAGTAATGTTTTCATCCAGGAAAATTATCATACCGTAGAAACTATCTTAAATTCTTATTTTTCTCAAGAGAATAATCATAAACTTGCTAGAACTGCGAAACAGAATTGTGCTTTTTTGGCTTTAGAATCAGCAGATTTTTTAATCATAAAGGGCGATATACCTGGAGCTATGCTTCAATTGAAAACAGCACTAAAATATAGTAAGTCGTATAAAGTAGTGCGGTCAGCAAGTCGTATATTATTGTGGAATAGAACGATTAGTATTCTACAAAAAGTGGTAAAATCGGACGGATATAACACAAGTATTGAGATTTAAAGAGATGACCGAAAATTATCAAGACCAACCTTTAGTCAGCGTTATTATTCCTACTTACAATCGTCCAGAATATCTCAAAGTAGCTCTCACAAGTGCCGTTCAACAAACATATCAAAATATCGAAATTATTGTTTCTGATAATTGTAGTCCTGAAAATCCGCAATCGATCATTGAGGATTTTAAAGATTCTAGAATTCGCTTTTTTCGTAATGAAAGCAATCTAGGAATGTTTGTGAATACAATGAATGCTTTTAAAAAAGCGCGAGGCAAATATGTTGCCAGCTTATTAGACGATGATATGTGGGAAAAAGACTTTTTAGCTAAGCTTGTACCCGCATTAGAAGCCAATTCCGATTTAGCTTTAGCTTTCTGTGATCACTACGTAATCAAAGCAGATGGCACAATTGATATTGCTGCAACACAAAAGTGTTCTCAATTCTATAAACGTGTAGATTTAAAAGAAGGAATTTACAAACCTTTTTATAAATTAAGCTTAGTTGATAGAGCAGTTTCCAGCGCGACTGCGGCTGTAATTCGTCGAGAAATCATAGATTGGGATAGCATACCACCAGAAGTCGGTGGTTCGTGGGATATTTATCTGAATTATCTGTGCTGTCGTTCTGGTTCGGGTGCTTATTATTATCCTGCTAAATTGACCAGATATCGCGAACATGAACAAACAGAGACAATGCTAAGTGGAAGACGCAATTTTCAAGCTAAAATCCGCAAAGCAAAAGCTGACCTTTTCTGTTACGAGCAGTTTATCAAAGATGACAGATTAAAAGAATTACATCCTTATTTTCAGAAACAATGGGGATATATTAGTACGAATTTAGGAATTGGCTTGATGCGAGGTGAAAACTTAAGAGAAGCACGTATTAGTTTTTGGCATTCTTTACGTCGAAACTTTAGTTTACGAACAATAGCCGCACTAATACTCAGTTTTATTCCCCCGAAAATCGCAGCTAAATTTTAGTTGTAACTGACAACACATATATTTCGTAATCAATATTAGCCTAATTATTTGAAAATCAAGGAAGGTTTTACACAAATGCGAATTGCAGCTTGTATTACAACTAGAAATCGTTCCCTAGAGCTTGATAATTGTTTAAAAGCTTTGTGGAATTCTACAGTTAAACCTCATAGAGTTATTGTTTCGGATGACTCCCAAGATATTGAAGTTCAGCAAACAAATTTAGAAGTTGTGCAACAATATCCAGGAACAACTTATATTACAGGTCCCAAACGTGGTGTTTGTGCTAACCGTAATAACGCAGTCAATGCAACTTCTGTTTTAGACACTGATTTTGTGGCTTTTGTTGATGATGATATTTGTGTAGAACCAGACTTTATTGCTAATGCAACCGAGAGATATTCTCAAATGTCAAACGAGCAAAGAAAGTATACTATTATTACAGGTGTTAGTACAGGTACTAAAGGAGAGAAATTACTCCCATCAAAATTAACTTTTCGAGGATATTTTTGTGCCACCGAAGAGACTCCCGAAACAGTCGTAATTCACGCAGCATTATTCCCCAGACAGTTTTTTATTCAAGAACAGTGGGATGAAGATATATATTTCGGTTATGAAGATGCAGAACTTTGCTTGCGAGCGATTAAGTTTGGTTACAAAATAATCTCTTGTCCAGAGTTACAAGTAAATGTTAAAAGTACCGAAAGCGTACTTGACGCGCCGGGTATTAGTGGTATTAGTAATTATGAATTACACATAGAAGCTGCTAGACTTTATGTAGGCATTAAACGCTATAAAAATCTATTCCCAAATCCGATTAAGTTACTAGCCTTTTTAACTATATATTTTATTCATATGAGCGGATATTTACTAAAAAGAGGAGCAATCCAAGCTTGGCCAGAAATTATTCGTCGTTCTCGGATTCAACTATTATGGCAGCAGGAAAATATTTCTCAACCAGAAGCTGCTTCTTCGGTGATTGGTTCTTGAAATTCGTACCTAATTTTTACAGCAGGCTGATATCGTGAAGCTTTGCATTATTACTCACAGTTTAATTAAAGGTGATGGTCAAGGAAGGGTCAATTATGAGGTTGCTTGGGAAGCAATTAAGCGCGGTCATCATTTGACTGTATTAGCAAGTAAGATTGCTCCAGAGTTAGAAAAACATCATCAGGTTGATTGGGTTCCGATTTCTGTGGCAGGTTTACCAACAGAATTAATCAGGAACATTAAGTTTGCTTTTGCAAGCAATAATTGGTTAAAAAAACATCGGGATCAACTCGATTTAATTAAAACAAATGGTGCGATTACCTGGGCAAATTCAGATGTGAATGCAGTACATTTTGTACATAATTCCTGGCTGAAGTTTTCTACTTTACAAGTTAAACCTGCTCCCAACAAAAATAACCTTAATCCACGCCTTTTTTTATATAATTTTTATCAGTGGTTGTATACAACACTCAACGCTCGTTGGGAAAAATCAGCGTTTGATAACACAAAAATAGTAGTTGCAGTTTCTGAGCAAGTTGCTGAAGATTTACGAGAAATTGGCGTACCTCAAGATGCAATTCGAGTCATTAGTAATGGGGTAGATATCGAAGAATTTTCACCCGGTAGCGGTGGTAATCGTGAAACATGGAATTTACCCACCAAAGTTCCCTTGGCAATGTTTGCTGGGGATATTAGACTGGCCAGGAAAAATTTAGACACAGTGTTACGGGCTTTGGTGCAAGTTCCCGAATTGCATTTAGCAGTGGTAGGTGTCATTGATGGTAGTCCTTATCCACAGCTAGCAGCATCTTTAGGATTAACTGAAAGAGTACATTTTTTAGGATTCCGACGTGATGTCCCTTCGATTATGAAAGTTGTGGATTTCTTTGTGTTTCCTTCACGCTACGAACCTTTTGGTTTAGTAGTTACAGAAGCAATGGCTACAGGAATACCAGTAATTACCGCGAAATGTACCGGAGCCGCTTTCTTAGTCACTCCCGAAGCCGGAATCGTTTTACCAGATCCAGATGATAGCAAAGCTTTAGCTTTATCGATGCAAAAATTAAGCACCAATCCGGATTTAAGAATTAAAATGGGTCAAACGGCAAGAGCGATCGCCATCCAACATACTTGGAAAAATATGGCAAAAAAATATGTAGATTTATTTGAGGAGATCAATTAGTCATGTCGATCGCGGTTATCGTACCAACTTACCGACGCAGCCAAGACTTGGCTCGCTGTTTGCAAGCACTGCAAAATCAAACTCGCTCGGCTGATGAGGTGATAGTAGTAGTTCGCGATACGGATACTGAAACTTGGTCATTCCTTGCAGCCTTTGACTCTAAAAGTTTACCATTACGCACTGCAAAGGTCAGCGTTACCGGAGTAGTTGCAGCCATGAATACTGGTCTTGATACAGCAACAACTGATATTGTGGCTTTTACGGATGATGATGCAGCCCCTCATACTGATTGGTTATTGCGTATTGAAAGTCATTATCTGGCAGATGAACGTGTCGGTGGTGTAGGTGGACGCGATTGGGTATATCATGGCACTGACTTAGAAGATGGAAATTCGGTAACAGTTGGACAAGTACGTTGGTTTGGTAAAGTTATTGGTAATCATCATATAGGTAGTGGTGAAGCACGGGAAGTTGATGTACTCAAAGGAGTAAACATGAGCTTTCGACGGGCTGCGATTGAGGGATGGCATTTTGACGAAAGAATGCGAGGTACCGGCGCTCAAGTTCACTTTGAATTAGCTTTTTCCCTAAAATTAAAACGGGCTGGTTGGAAATTAATTTATGACCCCAAAATAGCAGTTAATCATTATCCTGCGAAACGATTTGACGAAGATCAACGTCAAAGTTTCAATCAAATTGCCTTTGCAAATGCTGTACATAATGAAACTTTAGCTTTATTAGAATATTTTTCACCATTGCAAAAACTAGCATTTTTATTCTGGGCTATAACAGTAGGAACCAGAGAAGCGGTGGGTTTTATGCAGTGGTTACGATTTGTGCCTTCTCAAGGTTTATTAGCAGGTGAAAAGTTATTTGCATCTTTACGCGGTCGTTGGCAAGGTTTACAAACTTGGCAAGCTTCTAAATCTATTATTAATAAAGCATTAATAAATTATAACTCCTAATTCCGGTAGAGACGTAGCATTGCTACGTCTCTACAACTCCTAACTCCTAATTCCTAACTCCTAATTCCTAACTCCTAACTCTTAACTCCTAACTCCTAACTCTTAACTCCTAACTCCTAACTCCTAACTCCTAACTTTTTAACAGTGAATTATATACAAACGCAAAATAACACTCCTAAAAAAGGATTTTCCTTTGGTTTAGAACCACCTTTGGGTTGGACGGCAATACTTGCACTGGTATTGTTCACAACACTATGTATTCTTTCAGGGGCTACAGCTATTCTTCGCAATAGCTATATAGCACTCTCCCTTGCAGTAGGTCTTTTTTTGTATCTGCGATATCCTATCCTCTATATCGGGTTTACATGGTGGATGTGGTTCGTTACACCATTTGTGACTCGCTTAGTTGATTTAAAAAGCGGTTTCGATCCCAGTCGTCTGATGCTGATATCGCCATATTTAATCACTTTATTTACTTTACATACCTTTTTAAAATATCTTCCCAAGTCGTTAAGTCAAGGTGGTTTACCTTTTATTTTGGCATTTTTAGGTGTGTTTTACGGTTCTTTAATCGGACTAATTAAAACTACGCCAATGACTGCCGTTAGGGGAGTTTTCGACTGGCTACCCCCAATTGTGTTTGCTTTCTTTTTGTTTATCAAATGGCGGGAATATCCTCAGTATCGCCAGGTGATTCAGCGCACTTTCATTTGGGGTGTGTTGGTGATGGGTGCTTATGGTGTTTGGCAGTTTATAGTAGCACCTGAATGGGATGTATTTTGGCTGTTAGAAACCGATTTGAAAAGCATGGGAGATCCCGAACCTTTAGGATTGCGGGTATGGAGTACAATGGCTTCTCCTGCACCTTTTGGGGCTGTAATGATGGCTGGTTTATTATTGTTATTAACTCACGCTCACTATCTGAATATTCCTGCCACGGCTGCCGGTTATTTGGCATTTTTGCTCACATCAGTACGGACATTATGGGGTGCTTGGTTAGTAGGATTAGTAACTTTATTTGGTTCTCTTAAAGCACGCTCTCAAATGCGCTTGGTTGTGGTTATTCTGTTGATGGTACTTTTTGTTGTACCTTTAACAACGATTGAGCCATTTTCGGAAACAATTTCACAACGTTTTGAAACTTTTTCTAATCTGGAAAAAGACGATAGCGCTCAAGTTCGACAAAAAATTTACGAGGAAGGTTTGAATCAAGCCCTTACCAACGGTTTAGGTAATGGAGTCGGAAATACTTTTGTTGTAAATGAAAAAGGTGTCTTAGAACCAATTGTAATTGATAGTGGATTTCTCGATACATTTTTCACTTTAGGTTGGTTTGGAGCAGTGTTTTATTTAGGTGGAATGCTGCTACTAGTTTTTCAAATATTTCAATTTAATGAATGTCGTTTTGATTCTTTTATGGCTGCATCGCGGGGTATTGGTATCGGTATGATATCAACTTTAGCCGGTAACAGTGGGATGTTAGGTGTTGCTGGTATGGTGTTATGGGGCTTCTTGGGTATTGCTTTAGCCGGACATAATTATCATGTACACGAGCAGAATAAATTTAGGAGTTAGGAACTTGGAGTTAGGAGTGAGGAGTTAAGAGTTAAGAGTTAGAATTATTTATAATTATAAAAACAATTATAAATAGACCTTTGAAATCATATAAATTAATTTATAAATTGAGTAAAATAAATATTTTGATCAATATTCTTTAACTGAATTTACAGAATATAAAACTTTAACTCAAAACTCAAAACTCAAAACTCAAAACTCCTAACTGTTAACTCCTAACTATTTAAAATTACCCAATCAATTTCTGCCAAGTAATATTTCCGATAATTCCATCAGCAGACAAACCATTTGCTCGTTGAAATTGCTTAATTGCAGTTTCTGTGTTAGAACCATATATACCATCAGGTTCAGCACCTAAACGGTATTGTAAATATTTCATGACGATACCGGCAGCATGGTTCTTCCTAATTACTGGTTTTGCTAAAATTTGATTAATCGCACCCCATGTAGTATTACCTGCGATTCCTGTTTGTTGAATACCAACTATTTCTTGAAATTTTGTGATTGCAGATACAGTTGCTGGACCAATTATATTATCTTCATCTAAAGGATTACCATTTGAGTCGGTAATTCTGAGACGATTTAAAGATTTTTGCAATCTCAATAAAGATACATCAGGATTTAATGATTCATCAGGTACCGAGATAACCGGAGCAGTAGGTAATTTACCTGTTAATCCTTTGACAATCGCATTTGCCATTGCTTCCGAATCAAACAATTTCATATCTTTTGCTGAATCAAGAAAGCAACATTCAATTAAAATTCCAGGCATATTTGTATTTCTCAAAACGTAGAGATGAGAACCATTTTTAATCCCACGATTAAAAAACCCCATTTGCAGAATTTCATCTAATACTGGTTTAGCAATTTTTTTACTTGTATCGCTGATAGCAAATATTTCTGTACCGTTGGCAAATCCATTAAAAGCATTAAAATGTATTGACACAAAAATATCAACTTTACTTGCATTGGCTCGCGAGCATCTTTGTCGCAAGGAATTTCCCACACTATTAGATTTTCCTGGTTTACAATCTATAACTTGGTGTCCCAAATCTTTAAGTTTACCCATAACTCTATTGCCCACATCCAAAGTCAAATTATCTTCAAATTTTATTCCATTTGCTCCTGTATCTGGAGGACAATTATGTCCAATATCAATTCCAAATCTCATTGACTTACCTCAAGCATTAAATATTACTTTTAAAACATTCAATATAATCATTGTCAAGATAATTCGATAACATTATCTTCAATAATATTTATTTGTTAAAATAATATTTATATCCATATTTTTGTATTTTAAATATTAATTATTAATCTAAAAGAACAACTATATTATTAATTATTTATTTGGCATAAGCAAGTATAAAATAGTTTTTAAATAACCGAAATTGAGAATAGATAAATATTGAATTTAAATCTATTTTCATAGACATAAGCATTAATATCTCTATTTTTAAACAGTTATTATTCCCCACCCAATTTATAAGTACTTTTCTCTCCTAATCTCTTCCTTCTGTGTACGAGCGCCTCTGGAAGCTTTTTTAATCAGTAATCTTTTACTGAAAACCGAGTAATCGAGGTTGCTTGAGTCTTGAACTTCGCTAAAGTTATAGAATGAAGCATTTTATGGGTTTAGGATATGAAGCGCATTGTCTTGATTGCAGGATTTGAATCTTTCAATGCTGGTTTGTACCGCAAAGCTGCTGATATGGCTGTATCTTGCTGTTCCGATTTGGATATTCGGATATTGTGCGATAGCGATATCAACAGCAAACCAAGTACAGTGGAAACAGCACTTGAAGATGCTGATGTGTTTTTTGGTAGTTTGCTATTCGATTACGACCAAGTTGTATGGTTAAAGCAACGAGTCAGCAAGATTCCCATTCGTTTGGTGTTCGAGTCAGCTTTGGAATTGATGAGTTGTAATCAAATTGGTGCATTTGCAATTGGTGACAAACCCAAAGGAATGCCTAAACCAGTAAAATTTATCTTAGATAAATTCAGCAATGGAAGGGAAGAAGATAAACTTGCTGGTTATATTAGTTTTTTAAAAATTGGTCCGAAATTATTAAAATATATCCCAGTACAAAAGGTTCAAGATTTACGCAACTGGTTGATTATTTACGGTTATTGGAATGCTGGTGGTTGCGAAAATGTCGCTGCACTATTTTGGACTTTAGCAGAAAAATATTTAGATTTAAAAGTTGGTGATATTCCCCCACCTTTGGAAACTCCAAATATGGGATTGCTTCATCCTGATTACAATGGTTATTTTGAATCACCGAAAGCTTATTTAGATTGGTACAAAAAAAGAATTGAACATATTTATAATCCAGTAATTGGAATTCTTTTGTATCGAAAACACGTTATTACTAAACAACCTTATATTCCTCAATTAATTAAACACTTTGAAAAAGCTGGTTTAATTCCCTTACCCATATTTATCAATGGTGTAGAAGCACACGTTGCTGTTCGTGATTGGATGACTACAGATTACGAAACCCAACAACGTCAACAAGGTAATTTGCAAACTGTTTCTCTTTCCCCAGAAGCAGTTCAAGTTGATGCAATTGTTTCTACTATTGGATTTCCTTTGGTAGGAGGGCCAGCGGGTTCTATGGAAGCAGGAAGACAAGTTGATGTTGCAAAAACCATTCTCGCTGCTAAAAATGTACCTTATATTGTTGCCGCACCGCTGTTAATTCAAGATATTCACTCTTGGACTCGTCAAGGTATTGGCGGTTTACAAAGTGTTGTTTTATATGCATTACCGGAACTTGATGGGGCTATCGATACAGTTGCTTTGGGTGGTTTGGTAGGAGAAGATATTTACTTGGTTCCCGAAAGGGTACAGCGATTAATTGGTAGGGTAAAAAGTTGGGTAAATTTACGAGAAAAACCTGTATCCGAGCGCAAAATTGCTGTTATTCTCTACGGTTTTCCACCGGGATACGGTGCAACGGGAACTGCTGCTTTATTGAATGTTCCCCGCAGTTTATTGAAGTTTCTCCAGGCTTTAAAAGAGCAAGGTTATAACGTGGGAGAATTGCCCGCAGATGGGGAAGAATTAATTCGTTTAGTCAAAGAAGCCGATGAATTATTCCCCCAAAAAAATGTAGAGACGCAAGGGTTCGCGTCTGTAAATAAGGAAAACACGGTTAATGTGAGAACGTTGCAAAAATGGTTAGGATATCTCCAAACAACCCGCGTTGAAAAACAGTGGAAATCTCTGACGGGTTCTGGTATCAAAACTTATGGTGATAATTTTCAGATTGGCGGGATTCAATTAGGTAATGTTTGGATAGGAGTTCAGCCACCGTTAGGGATTCAAGGAGATCCGATGCGGTTGATGTTTGAACGAGATTTAACGCCACATCCTCAGTATGTAGCTTATTATAAGTGGTTGCAAAATGAGTTTGCTGCTGATGCACTAGTTCATTTTGGAATGCACGGTACTGTGGAATGGTTGCCCGGTTCTCCCTTGGGTAATACTGGTTATTCTTGGTCTGATATTTTACTCGGAGATTTACCGAATCTGTATATATATGCAGCGAATAATCCTTCGGAGTCGATTTTGGCAAAGCGTCGCGGTTATGGAGTGTTGATTTCTCATAATGTACCTCCTTACGGTCGTGCGGGTTTGTATAAGCAGTTAATGGCTTTGCGGGATTTAATCTCGGAGTATCGGGAAGATCCCCAGAAGAATTATTTGCTTAAGGAAGGGATTTGTAAACAGATTATTGATGCTGGTTTGGATGCTGATTGTCCGTTTGCGGAAGCGAGGAAGTTGGGAATTGAGTTTACCGTTGAGAATATCGCAATGTTTAGCGATCGCGCTTTTAATGATTATTTGGTGAAGTTGTATGAGTATTTACAGGTTTTGGAGAATCGGTTGTTTTCTTCGGGGTTACATATTTTGGGGCAGGCTCCGGATGAGGAGGAGATGAGGTGTTATTTGGATGCTTATTTTGGCAAGGAGGAGCAAGAAAATCAACCGCAGAGGCGCGGAGAACGCAGAGAAGGAGAGGAGGAGGAAGTTAGGGGTTTGTTGGCACAGAGTACGGATGAGTTGAGTAGTTTGTTACGGGGTTTGAATGGTGAGTATATTTTACCTGCACCAGGGGGAGATTTGTTACGGGATGGTGCTGGTGTGTTACCTACGGGTAGGAATATTCATGCTTTAGATCCCTATCGAATGCCTTCTCCTGCTGCTTATGAACGGGGAAGGGAGGTTGGAAGGAAGATTATTCAGCAGCATTTGCAAGATAATGGGAGTTATCCGGAGACGGTGGCTGTAATGTTATGGGGCTTGGATGCAATTAAGACTAAGGGTGAATCTTTGGGTATTTTGTTGGAGTTAGTAGGTGCGGAACCTTTGAAGGAAGGAACGGGTAGAATTGTTCGTTATCAATTGAAAGCTTTAGGGGAAGTTGGACATCCCCGCATTGATATTTTGGGTAATCTTTCAGGAATTTTTCGCGATAGTTTTGTGAATATTATTGAGTTATTGGATGATTTATTTCAACGTGCTGCGGAATTGGATGAACCTTTAGATCAAAATTTTATTCGCAAGCACGCTTTGGAGTTGAAGCAACAAGGTGTGGAGAATATTTCTGCCAGATTGTTTTCTAATCCGGCGGGTGATTTTGGTTCGTTGGTGAATGATCAAGTTGTTGATGGTAATTGGGAATCTGGGGAGGAGTTAGCAAATACTTGGAAAAGTCGCAATGTATTCAGTTACGGTAGACAAGATAAGGGAGAAGCACGCCCGGAGGTGTTAAATCAGCTTTTGGGAAGTACTAGTCGGATTGTTCAAGAAATCGATTCAGTAGAGTACGGTTTAACTGATATTCAAGAATATTACGGTAATACAGGTGGTTTGAAAAAAGCTGCGGAAAAATCCCAAGGGAAGAAGGTTAAAGCTAGCTTTGTCGAAAGTTTTTCTCAAGATACTACTCCCCGTGAGTTGGATGATTTACTAAGAATGGAGTATCGTACTAAGTTACTTAATCCCAAATGGGCTGAAGCGATGGTAAATCAAGGTAGCGGTGGTGCATTTGAAGTATCGCAACGGATGACGGCTTTGATTGGTTGGGGTGGCACTGCGGATTTTACGGATGAATGGGTGTACAACCAAGCAGCAGATACTTATGCTTTGGATGCCGAAATGGCGGATAAATTGAGGAAAGCTAATCCCGAAGCCTTTAAAAATATTGTGGGAAGAATGTTGGAAGCTCACGGAAGAGGTTTTTGGGATGCTACTGATGATAAATTACAGAAGTTGCGGCAGCTGTATGAGTTGACAGATGAGGAGTTGGAAGGAGTGATATGATGTCCGGATGATTAGTTATTATTTTCATTTGAGAAATTTCTCTACTTTAGACTCCCTTCTACTCCAAACTATCAAATAATTCCGCCAGCAAACCTGCCTATCTGCTGTTCAAAGAATTCTCCCCTCTAAAAACAACAATAAATCCTTCAATTAGTAAAGTATTTGAAGAAAGTCAAAACTTTTAACTGATTCGCAAAGTACATTCCAAAATCAATTTTTGGTTGATTAAAGAATAAGGCTGAATCTCCAAAGCACGTTGGAAACAATTTATTGCTCTAGCATACTCTCCTAAAGCTGCATAACATAAACCCATGCCGTGAAGTGCGCCAAAATGTAGTGGATTGAGTTCCACTGCGACTTGAGTATCAGCTAAAGACTTTTCGTACTGATGATTAGTGTAATAAAGAAAAGCGCGACGATTCCAAGCTTCAGCAAAATCCGGCTGGTTTTCAATCAACTGCGTCAACATTTTTTCGGCTTCGGCGATTTTACCTGCATCCAATAGTTTTTGGCTAGTTTCTATTTTTTCTAACCCATAAACTCCCTTCTGCTGAAACCATAAACGCCATAATTTGCGAGTCGCTTCTTCGCGCACTACCTCCGAGGGATTTTTCAAGTCTTCAAGTAATGAGTTAATAAATAAAGAATCCATGAAGTTTTTCTTTTGAGTATCAGAGTATATATTTAAATTTAATCTCGCACAAAATCACATTAAAATACAGTAATTTACTCATTTTTAATCTTTTACTTTAAATTACATCTTTAAAAATATTTATCTACTTATGTAACTTTTAATACTGTTTTTTCTCCTTGAATTATAATTGATCATATTTGAAGTAAAAATTCATCTTTACCTTACATTATCTACAACAAAAATAGACTATTAATAGTTGAAAACTTAATCTTTATTGATAGTTAAACAAAACAGCACAAAAAAATCATCACTATCTCATATTGACTGGTTGCCAACCAAAGAGCTAGGAATACATTACTTAGAGGCTCTTTCTTCATAGATAGAGGTACACTTCCTAATTCCTAACTGATAACTCTTGTAAACACAGCACGATAAACTGGTTCATTTTTTTCTAAAGTAAATAATTCCCGTTCCGTGGCAACTTTTAAGGGATTTTCTGCTAACCATTCTTTGCTTTCTCTGTGAAAAGCAGAGTTTTGATCAAAACGTTCGCACATCTCTACTGCTACAAATTTAACATCCGATTGTAAAAATACCGTTCCCCCAGGTGTTAGATAATCTGCTAATTCTACAACTAATTGCGGTTGTGCGACACGCCTTTTTGCATGACGATGCTTAAACCAAGGGTCGGGAAATTGGATTGTTACTCGTTGTAAAATTCCTTTTGGTAAAGAAGATAAAAGCGGTTTTAACGAGTTATTCGCATTACAAAATATATAATGTAAGTTTGTTAATCCTAACTCTGAGCGGATTTTGTTCGCTGCTTCCACCAAAGGTTCACGAATTTCTAAACCCAGAAAATTCCAATTGGGTTCTAATTGAGCCATTTCGATTAAAAATTGACCCCTAGCACAACCAATATCCAAAAGTAAAGGTTGATTCCTATCTACATAAATTTTTTCCCAATCAATCGGATTGATAGGTGTTTGATATTTTATTCCTAATGGATTAACGTGCTGACGAACTCGAACGCGATTCAATAATTTTCTCCTTGTTTAAAGGTTATAGGTCAAAGGTTATAGGTACTAACTCCTAACTCAGGTGGTACTAACTCATAACTCCGGTGGTACTAACTCATAACTCCTAACTCATAGTTTTTTCCCATTCCCACACTGTAGGATTGAGCAAGCGTTATACTCTATTTAAAAAGCGCTTTTTTACACCCTATATAATATTTTATTTACTTCAATGAGTCTAAACTTTCGTTTTGCGATCGCTAGTGATTTACACGTTGCGCTTCCCCATACTATCTGGGATCATCCGAGTCGCTTTCATCTGGTGGAAGTTAGTATCCCGGCTTTTGATAGTGTATTGGAACATTTGACGCAATTAGATTTAGATTTTCTTTTACTACCGGGAGATTTAACTCAACACGGGGAACCAGAAAATCATACCTGGTTACAAGAACGTTTGGCAAAACTGCCTTTTCCAACTTATGTGATACCGGGTAATCATGATGTTCCTGTTCTCAATGCCAATGAGCAATCCATCGCTTTTAGAGAATTTCCCCAGTTCTACCGTAAATTTGGTTATGAATATACACAAGAGCTTTACTATACTTGTGAATTACTACCGTCAGTTAGGTTAATTGCGCTTAATTCTAATAACTTTGATGACGAAGCTAAGCAGATAGGACGTTTAGATGATATTCAGTTGCGCTGGTTAGAAAATGTTTTAGCAGCAGCTAGAGAGGAATTAATTTTAGTCATGGTTCATCATAACGTAGTCGAGCATTTGCCCAATCAAGCTCGTCACGCCATGGCACACCGCTATATGTTAGATAATGCAGCGGAACTTTTACAAATTCTCCGACGTTACAACGTTCAGTTAGTCTTTACCGGACACTTACATATCCAAGATATTGCTTACAACAATAATGTCTATGACATTACTACAGGTTCTTTAGTAAGTTATCCTCATCCTTATCGATTATTGGAGTATCATCAGGATAAACACGGTCAAGGTAGGTTACAAATCTCATCTTGCAAAGTAGAATCAGTTACTAATTTTCCCCACTTACAACAAACTTCCCGACAATGGATGGGCGATCGCAGTTCTCCGTTTATCGTCAAATTACTAACTTTACCCCCACTAAATCTCACTCAAGAAACAGCCGAAGAATTAGCCCCTACATTACGAGACTTTTGGGCGAATATTGCTGCTGGAGATGCCTTATTTGAATATCCCGAATTTCCCGAAAAAGTACGTCTTCATTTCGAGAAATACGGTGCAGTTACTTCTGATGGTTATCATACGTTTATTGATAATCATGCCACCTTACTGCTTTAAAGAAGAGATGCAGGGGGATGGAGGACACCGATTGAAAGGGATTCCACGGATTTCACGGATTCAATTACTCATTACCCCGCTCTCAATTTCCAATGGACAAAGGTGTATAATAATACTGCTAATCAATCCGTACTATGATAAAATTTTTAATCAGTAATATTTAGAATATACTAATGTTAAAAAAAATAGTACCTGGTATTTGTTTGGGAATAATACTCGCTGTAAGTTCTAGCGCTATCGGTGAAAATAATAGTTTCAAGAATAATATTAATTCCCTTAGACATAAGTCCAATAAAAAAGAGATTGATATCACTAAAATATCTATAGGTGGTATCAAACTGGGAATGCAGGAAAAGGAACTGATTCAAAGATTAGGTAAACCCAAAAGCCGAACTATCCAATATGACGATGGTTGTTATAATTCATATGTTACAACCTGGAAATATGATGGATTAGAGATTACAGGACTTTCTGATACTAATAATCCCAGTCAAAGTCGAGTAGAGTCAATGTTTACTTTTAGTTCGCGTTATTCTACTGAAAAAGGGATAAAAGTTGGCGATAATATTAGTAAAGCTCAAAAGGCATATTCTAATTTATTATCACAATTTAATCGAGGAAAAGATTTAGATTATTTAGGATATTACACTAATGAATTTCATGGCGGTTTATCATTTTCTAGTGATAAACAAAAAATCATTAAACAAATTAGCTTGGTGGCAGCATCTTGTTAAAATTAAGTTGTGATAGTCTACGGTTGTGAAACGCGAAAATTTTATCAGAGGATATTTCTCAAGTCTAAGATGGTATAAAAGTCATTCTGTACCTTGATTCCTCCAAGGAGTTCCATCGATAAATTAATACTCAGCGTTGATTGTATAAGCTAAAAATATCATTGTAGTGCGGGCATCCCTTCACGGAGTTCGAGGGCAAGCCTGCCCGCTTTGTATATACAATTTAGAGGTATTAAATTCTTACAAGTCAATGGCAAGATTTGTAATTTTAGCGAATTAGAACATAACATTATTTAATATTGAATTTTGTCGCAGTTACCATATAACAGCGATAATTTATTAATTAGAATTAATCATGAAATCAGTAAATACTACATTTTCCAACAAAAAATTACCAATGACCACCAAACGCCAATACCACATTATTACCTTCGGTTGCCAAATGAACAAAGCCGATTCAGAACGCATGGCTGGCATCTTAGAAGACATGGGTTTTGAGTGGTCGGAAGACCAATATGATGCAGATGTAGTAATTTGCAATACTTGCTCTATACGCGATAACGCTGAACAAAAAGTATATTCTTATTTGGGCAGACAAGCAAGACGGAAAAGGCAAAAGCCAGATTTAACTTTGGTGATAGCGGGTTGTGTAGCTCAGCAGGAAGGAGAAACTTTATTACGACGGGTTCCAGAATTGGATTTGGTAATGGGACCACAACACGCTAACCGTTTGCAGGATTTGCTGCATCAAGTGTTTGATGGTAATCAAGTTGTGGCAACCGAGCCGGTGCATATTATGGAAGATATTACTAAGCCGCGTCGGGATAGTAAAGTCACCGCTTGGGTGAATGTAATTTACGGCTGCAACGAACGCTGTACTTACTGTGTAGTTCCCAGTGTGCGTGGTGTGGAACAGTCACGGACACCACAAGCCATTCGCACTGAAATGGAAGAATTGGCAAGACTCGGTTACAAGGAAGTTACTTTACTCGGTCAAAATATTGATGCTTACGGACGAGATTTACCGGGAATCACTTCAGAAGGTCGTCGTCAGCATACTTTGACGGATTTGCTTTATTTCGTTCACGATGTACCGGGTATTGAAAGAATTCGATTTGCTACTTCTCACCCCCGTTATTTTACTGAGCGGTTAATTAAAGCTTGTGCGGAGTTACCCAAAGTTTGCGAGCATTTTCATATACCCTTCCAATCGGGAGATAATGAAGTTTTGAAACGGATGGCACGGGGTTATACCCATGAGAAATACCGGAGAATTATTGCTCAAATTCGCGAGTATATGCCAGATGCGTCACTGAGTGCGGATGCGATTGTTGCTTTTCCCGGAGAGACGGAAGAGCAGTTTCAAAAAACAATGCAACTAACAGAAGATATCGGTTTCGATTTATTAAATACAGCCGCATATTCACCCCGTCCCAATACACCAGCAGCGGAATGGTCAGAACAATTGAGCGAAGAAGTCAAAAGCGATAGATTGCAGCGGTTAAATCAGCTTGTGAATATCAAAGCTGCCGAACGATCGCAACGTTATATGGGACGTATCGAAGAAGTGTTGGTAGAAGATGAGAACCCTAAAGATCAAAATCAAGTAATGGGGCGTACAAGAGGAAATCGTCTTACTTTCTTTACCGGAGATATCAATGAACTCAAAGGTAAATTAGTCAAGGTGAAAATCACTGTAGTGCGTCCGTTTAGTTTGACAGGGGAAGTGGTGGAAGTTCGAGAAATTTTGAAGGTTTGATTATGGGATAAAT
This sequence comes from Rivularia sp. T60_A2020_040, assembly GCA_015272215.1. Lineage (GTDB taxonomy): Bacteria > Cyanobacteriota > Cyanobacteriia > Cyanobacteriales > Nostocaceae > Rivularia. The sequence continues at coordinate 128,654 of JACYMD010000128.1, forward strand.
TTGTGTTTCTCATGATATGAAAATAGTATCTCCCTAATTCCTACTCCCTTTGCATCAAGCTAGATTTATACGCAAAGGGACGCAGAGTTTTTTTCATTCTATATATAATTTCAAACTAATGCTGAAAAAATTATTATGGCGCTGTTTTGTAATTATAATTTTATTATTCATTGGCATAGGATTAAATATTCAAGAATCCACTGCTATGCTTCGGCAGCATCACGATGCACCGGGAGTATTACGCTATCATTCTCAGGTGTCCATCAAGGATAAACAAGAATATAGTTGGCAAGTATTACTTTTTAAAAAGATTAATCCCGGTGCAAAACAAGATTTGATTTTAAGGTTAGTTGGTTTTCCTGGTGTGTTTGAATTTGCTCATCCTCATTCATTAGAAATCATTACAGCCAGTGGTAAATTATTCAGTGCAGATGATGTTTTCGCTGACTCATCCCCAGCACCAAATGTTGGAGAATTTAATTTAACTAATGTTTTACCGAAATTAACTACAATCGAATCATTGCAATTAAATTTACCATTATTAGGCAAACAAAAGAAGATTTTACAAATTCCTCAAGCTGTTGTAATTGAGTGGCAATTATTAGTCACTGAAGTTGATTAATAATGGATAATTCTTAATTTGTTGCTAACAGTGCCTCTCGTTTCAAGGAGAAAAAACTATTGCGCTCTCACAATTATTAGATTTTCATCAAATTTCATCAAATTTCAAAGTTAAAATTCTTTAAATAATCAAGCTGTGTGAGTGATAGGTTTGAACCTCTATTCCCTGTTGTAACTGCTGCCAAAAAAACTATTGCGCTGAGATAATCATTAAAATTTGACAAAATTTCCAAATTAAAATTCTTTAAATAATCAAGCTGTGTGAGTGATAGGTTTGAACCTCTATTCCCTGTTGTAACTGCTGCCAAAAAAACTATTGCGCTGAGATAATCATTAAAATTTGACAAAATTTCCAAATTAAAATTCTTTAAATAATCAAGCTGTGTGAGTGATAGGTTTGAACCTCTATTCCCTGTTGTAACTGCTGCCAAAAAAACTATTGCGCTGAGATAATCATTAAAATTTGACAAAATTTCCAAATTAAAATTCTTTAAATAATCAAGCTGTGTGAGTGATAGGTTTGAACCTCTATTCCCTGTTGTAACTGCTGCCAAAAAAACTATTGCGCTGAGATAATCATTAAAATTTGACAAAATTTCCAAATTAAAATTCTTTAAATAATCAAGCTGTGTGAGTGATAGGTTTGAACCTCTATTCCCTGTTGTTAACTGCTGCCAAAAAAAACTATTGCGCTCGAATAATAATTAAAATTTCAAAATTAAAATTCCTTAACTAATTAAGGCGTTTGGCTGATACACTTGAACTTCAATCCCCTTTATTAACCAGCGCCTATGGTTCATATAAAGCGCGTAGAACTCACCAACTTTAAATCTTTCGGTGGTACTACTTCCGTACCGTTACTGCCGGAATTTACGGTGATTTCTGGTCCAAACGGTTCGGGTAAGTCAAATATTCTTGATGCATTACTGTTTTGTTTGGGACTTTCTAGTTCCAAGGGAATGCGTGCAGATAGACTCCCGGATTTGGTGAATACCAATCAGGTGAGTAAATCTCGTGCGACTGTAGAAGCTAGCGTTACGGTGACATTTGACTTGTCCGATTATGATGCTAATGCCTTTGATGATCAGCCGATTGTTTCTACAGTTGTGGATGATGATGAATCCGACGAAAATCAGCAAGATTGTGTAGAAGAAGAACAAGAAGTAACAACCGCAGTAGAACAAGAGGAAGAAATTAGAAACCGTCGTGAACAAATCCGGGCTAAACCTGGTGAAGAATGGAGCGTTACCCGCAGGTTAAGGGTGACAAAACAAGGGACTTATTCATCAAGTTATTACATTAATGGCATTGCTTGTAACTTAAATGAGTTACATGAAGAGTTAAGCAGTATTCGGATTAACCCGGAAGGATATAACGTTGTTCTACAAGGGGATGTAACCAGCATTATTTCGATGAAATCTCGCGAAAGAAGAGAAATTATCGATGAATTAGCTGGTGTTGCAGCCTTTGACAGAAAAATTATTCAAGCCAGAAAAACTTTAGAGGAAGTTAAGGAGAAAGAAGATAGCTGTCGGATTATTGAAACGGAATTAACAGCTCAGTGCGAAAGGCTTTCCCAGGATAAAGCCAAAGCCGAGAAATATCAACGATTGCGAACCGAGTTTTTAGAAAAGCAGAAATGGGAAGTTGTGCTGTCGTGGAGAACTTTACAAGGACATCAAGAAAGATTATCTCAACAAATTCAAGATAGCGATCGCCAACTCTCAGAAAATTCTCAGCAGTTGGGTGTGGTAAACAGCAATATTCAAGAAAAAAATCAGCAACTTCAGGAGTTAAATGCTCATGTCAAAGCTTTAGGAGAGGAAGAGCTTTTAGCAGTACAGTCGCAGCTAGCAACTCAAGATGCAGAATACAAGCAAATTCAGCGTCGTCAACGGGAATTACAAACGTCTCTTACGGAAGCTGTTGTCAAAACAACCCACACTCAGCAGGAAATTCAGCAATATCAGAATTCTTTGACACAATTCGTGGAGCAGAAGGATGCAGAAACCCAAAATACCACATCCTTACAACAAGAGCGCGAGTCAATAAGTCAAAATCTAGAAAAATCTCGCGAAGCAGCGACAAATATTGCTTCTGCATCCGAAGCTTGGGTGGTACAGCAGACAAATTTAAACCGTCAAATTGAAACTGTACTGCAAACTTTAGAACCCCAACGCTCAGAGAGAGCGCAGTTACGGGAAAGGAATAGTCAGTTACTCGCTCAAATTCAAGAACAAACCGAGTTAGTGGAAAGTTTAGAGCCGCAATTAGCTGAAAAACAAACTCAGTTAAATCAACTTGAAGCCGATTCAAATTCCAACATTACACCAATTCAAAATTTAGCGGAAAATTTAGCTGCAACCGAACAGGAATTACAAATTCAGCAGCAAACTCAAAAGCGGTTATTACAGGAACTCAGAGACAAACAGCGAACTCTTGATAAATTAGAAGCCCAAGCTCAAGCACAGCAGGAAGCCCAAGGAACCCATGCGAGTAAGATTATTCTGCAATCGGGTTTACCTGGAGTTTGCGGTTTGGTGGCGCAATTAGGAAGGGTAGAACCGAATTTTCAGTTAGCTTTAGAAATTGCCGCCGGTGGACGTTTGGGACATCTTGTCGTAGAAGATGACAGCGTTGGTGCAGCTGGAATTCAATTACTCAAGCAAAAACGCGCCGGGAGAGCGACTTTTCTACCTTTGAATAAAATTCGTTCACCGCGTATTTTTGAAGATAGTAAGCTGCGTCATGCCAACGGTTTTATTGATTATGCGGTGAATTTAATTGATTGCGAATCCCGTTACGATGATGTATTTGCTTATGTTTTTGGAAATACAGTTGTCTTTGAAACCGTCAATCAAGCTAGAAATCATTTGGGACAATTTCGGATTGTAACTTTAGAAGGAGAATTATTAGAAACCAGCGGTGCCATGACTGGTGGTAGCGTTACCCAGCGTTCAACCTTACGTTTTGGTACTGTAGAGACGACGGAATCTGAGGAAGTAAAAGCTTTAAAAAACCGTTTGCTAGAAATCGAGCGAGTTTTGCAACGTTGTACCGAAGCGATAAATTCTCTTGAAGAAAGAACAAAAGAATTATCTACCCAACTTACGGAAACGCGACAAGGAAAAAGAGAACAGCAATTGCGACGAGAACAGTTAAAAACAGAAGTCAATAATTTAACTAAAAGAGTAGAAGATGCCAAAAAACAACTATCACAGAATACAGAACGTTTAAATACCGCTCAATCACGTTTGGAAATATTAGAAGGGGAATTACCGAATCAAGAGCAACAATTACAACAATTACGTCATGAATTAGCCCAGTTAGAAGAATCCCAAACACCGAGTGAATGGCAGCAAATTCAAGCCACAATTAAAAGTCAAGAAATTCTCTTACAGCAGCAAGACGTAGCTTTGAGAGAACAAACAGAAAAATTAAAGAATATCGAAGTTCAACAGCAAGTATTGCAAGAAAAAATTACTGATGCAACACGACGAGTTGAAGAATATCAGCAACAACAAGTAAATCAGCAAAATCAAATTAATAGTCTTAAACAACAAGAAACAACATTAATCGCAGTACTAGCCGAAACTCGTCAACGCATCCAGGAAATGGAAGCTAATTTAGGTGAAGAAAAACAAAAACGCGATGCAGTAGAAGCACAATTGCGACAGTTATTGTTACGTCAACAACAGTTGGAATGGGAAGTGCAAAAACTGCAAGAAAGCCAACAAAACCGCCGCGAAGAATTAGATAGAGTGTTAGCAGAATTACAAACAATTTCCGGAGAATTACCACAACCTTTACCATCCGTTCCCGAAAAAGTTGATTTAGAAGAACTCCAAAAAGAATTAAAATCCCTTTCCAAACGTCTACAAGCCATGGAACCAGTCAATATGTTGGCTTTAGAACAATACGATCGCACTCAACAACGTTTAGAAGAACTCAGCGAAAAATTAGAAACATTAGAAGCAGAACGCACCGAATTATTATTAAGAATTGAAAACTTTACCACCTTAAGACAAAGAGCTTTTAAAGAAGCATTTGACGCAGTAAATGAAAACTTTCAGTCAATTTTCGCCGTTCTTTCCGATGGTGACGGTTACTTACAATTAGATAATCCCGAAGATCCATTTAACAGCGGCTTAAACTTAGTCGCACACCCCAAAGGAAAGCCCGTACAGCGCTTAGCATCCATGTCCGGGGGAGAAAAATCATTAACAGCATTAAGCTTTATTTTCGCCCTGCAAAGGTATCGTCCATCGCCATTTTACGCATTTGATGAAGTAGATATGTTTTTAGATGGGGCAAACGTAGAACGATTAGCTAAAATGATTAAGCAACAGGCACAACAAGCACAATTTATAGTTGTAAGCTTGCGCCGTCCAATGATAGAATCAGCCGAACGTACAATCGGAGTAACTCAAGCCCGTGGAGCTTATACACAAGTTTTAGGGATTAAGTTAAAAACCGACAATACATCTGCTTGAGTATCTGTTAATAATAGTGTATAGATAAACCGGATTCGAGATCGGGACTCGGTATAAAATGACCTCTGAACAAATTATAAGACGCTCGGACATTTTAAACACTCAAGTGATCACCCGCGACAACGGGAGAAGACTTGGTATTGTCAATCAATTGTGGGTTGATATTGATAGACGAGAGGTTGTGGCACTTGGTTTACGAGACAGCCTGATCTCCGTTTCTGGAATACCACGCTATATGTATTTAAGCAGCGTTGACCAAATCGGTGACGTGATTTTGGTTGGCAACGAAGACGTAATCGAAGATATAGACACCCAACTTTACAGTAATCTTGTGAATTGGGAAGTAATTACCGAAGCCGGAGAAGTATTAGGTAGAGTACGCGGCTTTAAATTTGACGGGCTTAACGGTAGTATCAAATCCATCGTCATTGCTTCTTTAGGACTACCCCAAATACCCGATCAAGTTCTCAGCACCTACGAACTATCAATGGACGAAGTAGTCAGCGTCGGTCCCAATCGACTGATAGTATTTGAAGGAGCAGAAGAACGAGTAACTCAATTGAGTGTTGGTATACTAGAACGTTTGGGTATCGGCAAAGCACCTTGGGAACGTGAAGAAGAAGGTTACAACGTTACTCCCCGTACCGTAGCACCATCCAATCAACTACCATCGGGAGTACCTTTAGAAGCTCCCCAAGCGAGAGTTCGTCGTCCAGAACCCGTAGCAGAAGAAGTTTGGACGGAAGACGACGCTTACGAGGAAGCTCCCCGTCGTCGCGCAATGGAAGCACGTCCCTACGAAGAAACCGTTCGCTACGAAGAAGAGCCAGACGACAACTGGAGCGAAGCAACGGGTAAAGATGCTTATCAAACACCCCAGCCTTATAGTACAAAAGCATACGCGGAAGACTACGAAACCTACGACGACGACTTAGAAAAAGATGCTTGGGAAGAAGAGGAAGCACCAAAACCAATCGTTATTCCTAAGAAAGTCAAAGAAAAACAACCAGAATATGAAGAAGAAGGCGGATATTAATGTAGAGACGTAGCAGTGCTACGTCTGTACGGGAGTTAGGAGTTATTTCTGGCTCCTATTTTTTTGGGAATTGGTGATTATTGCAGCCAGAAGTCGGGTTTTTACGATGATTGTCTTGTCTGACAGATACTTAACCTAAAAACCCGACTTCTCACCTCACTTAAGAATTAACCACTAACCACTAATCAAAAATCCAAAACATCAAGAGATTCTTCAATTTCCAAATCTAAAATTCTTTCTCTAGTATTTTTATGTTCTTGTACTTTACCATGACTTTGATATAAATCGGCTGCTATACGAAAATCAGCAATTGCACCTGGGATATCTCCTAATTCATCACGTATTTTACCGCGATTAATATAAACATCTGCATCCTGAGAATTTATTTTAATTGCTTGAGTATAATCTTTGATTGCTTCAGGTTTATTTCCTAATTGATAAAAAGCATTTCCCCTTTCAACATAAACATCCGCATCATCAGGATTAATCTGAATAGAAGAAGTAAAATCTTCAATTGCTTTCAAATAATCTCCCAAATCACAATGTGCGTTACCGCGTTTTTTATAACCAACTGCATCCGAAGGACTAATTTCAATTACTTGAGTAAAAACTTCAATAGCTCGTTGGTAATTTTCCCACTCATCTGTTGTAGAATTAGCCTTGAGATTAGAATTACTCCTATCCCCATCTAAAATTACCAATCTCTCTTTAGCTCTTTCCTCAGCGTTCTTTGCGTCTCTGCGGTTTTTATTTCCGCAATCTTCTACCGAAAGGGGATTAATTTTTCTGGCTTGAGTATAATCTTCAATTGCACCTTGACTATCACCAATTATAGAACGTACATCACCACGGTTTTTAAAAACTAGGGCATTATAAGAATTAATTCTAATTGCTTGGGTATAATCTTCAATAGCTCCATAATAATCTGCTAATTGATATCGCGCTAATCCACTTTTTATATAAGCATTGGCAAAATTGGGATTGATATTGATTGCTTGAATATAATCTATGATTGCTTGAGTATAATCCTTTAAATAATAATAAACATTAGCGCGTTTATAATAAGTATTAGCATCGCTATCGCAAATTTTTAAGGCTTGACTATAATTCTCAATCGCAGCATTATAAAGTTGTTTTTCAACAGATTCATCACCCTGTTGAATGTAAAGTTGATTTGAATTATCTTCAATTTTTACTTGAGGTTTATTAAATAATTGTTGCTGAGGATAAATATTCGGAGAAAGATAATTAGTAGAAGCCTTTAATTGTTCCAAATAATAGCGCAATCCACCACCATAAAACAACTGTTCAATCCCAAAAGAGATTTTCCCAGTCTTCAATTTAATCATTTCAGTTGGTAAAAATCCAGCCAAAACCAAATGATATTCAGATTGCGCTTCATTTACCTCTTCTTGAATCAAAACGCAAACAATAACCGCATTTTTTTGCACCTCATCAACAGAAACCGACCATAAAACCCGATTAAAATTACCGTGACGAGATTTAACTTCAATCCCAATTAAAGGATTATTAGTTAAGGTAAAATCAATATTACCATCACCACCAAAGCGTTTTTCATAATCGACTTCAGTAATAAAATCAGCCAACCTTTCCTTAACAACTTCCTCACCCAACTTTCCCTTGAGATAGCTAATAAAAACATCGCGCACTGAAGAAACGCGCTTGTATTTTTCAGCCATCACCCAGCAAAAGTCTCGTAATTGTTTTAACCTTTCTCCAGAGATCACACTTAATTCACTGTATTGACCAACACGTTCACAATGCAGCAAACAACCATCAGCCAAACGCTTGATAAAATCAGATTGTAAATTTCGCAGTACGTTACTCCAATCCATCAATAGTTCTGCGAATTTTGGGATTTATCTATTTTACTTTAGTATTAACTATTAGTAAATTACCAAGTAATTATACTTAAAAGAGAGTAGTTGACAGTGGACAGTTGACAGTTGTTAGTAATTATATTACCAATTACCTATTACCAATTACCAATTTTTATTATTGCATTCTATCTATAGTACGATACTGAACAGCTTCTGCAACATGATGGGGCTGCAAATTTTCATCACCGGCTAAATCTGCAATTGTTCGCGCTACTTTTAAAATGCGATCGCTAGCTCTTGCTGATAAATTTAATTTTCTAATTGCCATTTCTAATAAATTGCGAGATGCATCATCTAATTTGCACCATTTCTGAAGATGACGACTTTGCATTTGAGCATTACAACGGATATCTTTTTCTTTTAAAAATCGCTCGGATGCTCGTTCCCGTGCAATTAAAACTCTTTCCCTAACGACTTCCGATGATTCTCCGTTGGGTTGCTGGGTAATTTCTTCGGGTTTTAAACGATTCACCGCTACTTGTAAATCGATTCTATCCATTAACGGACCTGATAATTTTCCCCAATATTGTTCTCTTTTATTCGGGGAACAGGTACATTGTTCAATTGTATCGCCGTAGAAACCGCAAGGACAAGGATTGGTACTTGCTACCAAGGTAAACTGTGCCGGAAACATTACAGATTGTTTAGTACGGGAAATAGTTACATAACCATCTTCTAAAGGTTGACGGAGAAATTCTAATACATCTCTTTTAAATTCTGTTAACTCATCTAGAAAAAGTACCCCTCTATGTGATAAAGAAATTTCACCGGGACGAGGATAACTACCACCACCCACTAAAGAAGGACCACTTGCCGAATGATGGGGACTGCGAAAAGGGCGATCGCGAATTAATTTACCGCGATTTTTTAATAATCCAGCAACGGAATAGATGCGGGTGACTTCTAAGGATTCATCGAAACCCAAGGGAGGTAAAATATCGGGTAAACGTCTTGCTAACATTGTTTTACCGCTTCCGGGAGGTCCAACGAAGATTAAATTATGTCCCCCAGCAGCAGCTATTTCTAAAGCCCGACGTGCGTGTGCTTGTCCTTTGACATCTTTTAAATCTAAACGATGAAGAAATGTGATATCAGGTGACATTTCTATAGTTTGATCAAGTTGTACGGGTTGATGACGGGTAGGATTATTTAAAAAATTAGCGACATCAGAGATATTCTCAAAACCATAAACCTCTAATCCCTTGACAACTGCTGCTTCTTGTGCATTATCAGTTGGTACTACTAAACCCGTAATTCCCATTTTTTGCGCCGCAGCAGCAATAGATAATACACCAGCTACTGGACGTAAACTACCATCAAGTGAAACTTCCCCTAAGAATAAATAATCACCTAATAAATCCGGATTAACTTGGTCGGAAGCAGCTAAAATACCTACACTGATAGGTAAATCAAAACAAGGACCTTCCTTACGCAAATCGGCGGGAGTCAAGTTAATTACAATCTTTCGCATCGGGAAAGCAAAACCGGCATTTTTTAAAGTTGCTTTGACTCTTTCTTTGGATTCTTGTACCGCACTATCAGGCAAACCCAACATGACAATTGCTGGTAAACCCCCCGATACATCGACTTCTACACCAACTTTTACAGCATCGATACCGACAATTGATGCACTCCACACCCTTGCTAACATTTTGATATAAAACCTGAAATATAAAACGTTTATTCATCAGTTATAACCAGAAATACCGAAAATATTAGATAAAAAACGAAAAAGATCATAGCTAAACTTGGAGTAATCGGGATACACATAAATCTTTTTGTAGAGATTTATGTGTATTTGTATGAGAATTTTTGTGAAATGGTATTAAATGCATATTCCTCGACACGAGCATTCACTATGTGAGCTACTCCTATCCCGCTGGAAAATTACCTATTTCGATGAAACCTCTTTCCTCTGCGTACTCTGCGTCTCTGCGGTTTTTTTAACCAGTAATCTTCTGCCGGGAAGGGAGTAATTAAGCTAGAAGAGCATTAAAAAGATAGCCAACTCCCACAATTCCTATAGTTGTTAAACCCACAAATACAGCTAACAATTGAGGACGTAATACCCGTTTGAGGATGATCATTTGGGGTAATGACAACGCTGTCACTGCCATTGTAAAGGAAAGAACAGTTCCCAGGGGCATTCCTTTGCTAACTAAGGCTTCAGCGATTGGTAAAACGCCTGCGATATTCGTGTATAAAGGTACTCCCATGAACGTAGCGATAATTACGGCAAAGGGGTTACTTCTTCCCGCCCATTGACTGATTAAATCCGTGGGTGCATAGCCATGAATACCCGCGCCAATGGCAATCCCAATTACCACATATATCCAAACCGATTTCAGGATTTCAATTGCTTGATATTTTGCCTCTTGCGAACGCTGTTTCCATGTTAAAACAGGTGCTTCTGAATCCGTACCTCGATTCTGCTCGTCATAGTTTTGTCGCATCTTCAAAACAAAAGGTTCGACCCATTTTTCCAGTTTTAACTTGCCGATTGCATAGCCCGTAATGATTGCCAAACTTACCCCAAAGGTGATGTATAGCAGCGTTGCTTGTAAACCAAACAAACTCCATAGCAGAAATATGGCGATCGCATCTACCATTGGCGCAGAAATCAAATAGGAAAAGGTCACACCAAGGGGAACTCCTGCCTCTAAAAAGCCGATAAACAGAGGTACCGCTGAGCAGGAACAAAAGGGTGTTACTGCTCCTAACATCGCTGCCAGAATGTTAGCAGCGAAGGTACGTTTGCCTTCAAGATAATAGCGAATTTTTTCGGGGGAAAGGAAACTTTGCAAAAAGCCAACCGCGTAGCTAATTAGCACCAACAAAGTTAAGACTTTAGGCACATCATAAAAGAAAAAATGCAGACTAGACCCCAGCGATGATTCGATCGATAGACCAAATATATTTGTAACAATCTGGGTTGATAACCAGTCAAATGGATAAAACGGGTCGAACATATAATCTCCCTTTAGTACTAGGCTTGTAAAAGCGATTCAATTTCGGCACTGGGAATTACTTTGCCCTTGCTCACAACTTTGCCATTGATTGCCAAAGCAGGAGTGGACATCACCCCACGCTGAGCAATAGTGATTGGATCGGTGATGTGCAAAATTTCAGCCTGCAAATTCAAGCTGGCGATCGCTTCCTTTGCATTAGCTTCCAGTTGCTGGCATTTTTTGCAACCCGTTCCCAAAACTTCAATTTTGATCGTATTCATAGTCTGACTCCTTAGTAAATTTACCGTCGTTAATTCAATTCACCGTCTTCATTTGGGGATTGAAGGTAAGAAAGCGCAAAATTATTGATCGGGCAAGTAGGCTGAGGTTGAATCCCCCAAGTTTGGAGTTTTTCCAAATAGTTAATCTCTTCTTTTTCCATCAATGCAAGAAGTGTAAAAATTCCGGCACGAGTTCCAGAGGAACAGTAAACATAAAGTGGTTGTTTTGATGCGTTAAATACTTCCACAAAGGAATTCAAGGTTTCAGTGTTGAGATTTGCAGGAGTAACAGGAATGCTTGTGTAAGACAACCCTAATGCTTGTATGGCATCAGCATCCAATCGCTTTGCTTCTGCGGGGCCGCAAAGATCAATCACGGCTTTATAGCCTTTTTGGGCAATTGAGTGCAAGGTGGCTTGCTCATTTTCCGAACCAATTGCCACAGAATTATTAACTACTTGAAACATAAATCCCTCCTAATCGAGTGCTTGATTGATAGCATAAACCTTATACCTGGGTATAAGGTCAAGGGGGAAACTAAATTTTTTTTTGCTCACTTTGGCTCAAGCACAATACATTGGTGAGTGCGATCGGGATTTTCAAGGTTAGTAGAGCATTGTTCTAGCAAGGGAGCCAACTCATCATGTAAAGCTTGCAACTGTTTGATATGCTCTTGAATCGCTTGGGCTTTGCGGCTGATGCGTTCATAGACTGCTTGGCAGGTGAGAGACTTTCCATCCTTTAACGCCAGAATGTCCTTAATCTCATCTAAACTAAGACCCAAAGATTTAGCTCGTACAATAAAGGCAAGCCGTTCTACATCTTGTTCGCTAAAAAGCCGATAACCTGCTTGACTGCGCTGGGGTGGTGGAATTAAGCCAATTCGTTCATAAAAATAAAGCGTTTGTGAATTAAGGTCTAATCGACGTGCGACTTCACTCACCTGAAACATTGATACGCCTCCATTGCAACTTCATAAGCCAATTAATCCCATACCTTGCAGTTTCCTTACAAGTCAAATTTAATTTTTATCAATCCCATCTGCACGAACTACTTGTGTTAATAGTCTTTATAAACTAAGGTTTAATTAAGTAAAAATACGTAAAAATTTTGCATCAATTATAATTGTTTTGGGGTGGAGAGAAAAGCCTAGGGAGATTTATAGGCAGAGTTTCAGAGCATCCTTGTCCGCTCTAATATATGATAAGAATGGTTTTTAGCTTAATCTCGTAATTTGTATCCAGATAATACCGTAGAGTCGCTGCAAAAATTTGATTTTAACGGTAATTTGAATTCTTAAAAAGTTTTTATTTTTAATTAATTTGTAAAAAAGCAGTTCTTTGCGAAATTGAGAAGTCTGTTAATGTAGTTGACAAATAGAACTCTATCTAAGATGCTGCGGTGATGAGGATTATTAATTGCATAATTTTCTGAGTTCTTGCTGTGTATGTATTAGTCAACCGTTAACAGTTAACAATCAACAGTTAATAAAAATGTGAACAGAAAATAATTTTTGAATACAATTCGAGCTTTTGAGTCGGAAAAAGATGAAATACTTGATTAGCTTGTTCAAATCGAGTTAGTTTGCATGAACTTTCAAATAATACTTATTGCCCTAATTGCGATCGCGATTGGGGTTGCTGTGGGATTCTTAATTGTCTCCTTAATTGCTCTGAGGCGACAGCGTGAAATAGTGGATAGTATGGTGTCAACCAATACCTTGATTGGACGTTTGGCGGTAGTCGAAGTTCCTTTTAGCTCGACCGAAAAAGGAAAAGTACGATTAGCTATTCACGGCTCAACCATAGATTTCACCGCTATTACCGAAGAATCCGGATTTTTTAACAAAGGCGATCGCGTTTTGATTGTCGAAGCCAGGAGAAATTTAGTGTTGGTAGTGTCAGAAGATTCCCTTAACAGTTAATACTAAAGGAGTTGGTGAGGGTTATTGCTAAGGAAAGCCGAACAGTTTTCTTACTCCAACTCCCTAATCCAAAATCTAAAATCCAAAATTCTCTTAATTCTCTTTATGAATTCCTATTTTGAAAATAATCATGTCGCTGTAGTACAAATTGCTCAAGTTCCAGTCAGTACCTCCAATAGGGTACAAATGTCTAGACTTGATGGACTTTTAGCTACCAGTATTCCCATTGCTTTGGCTATTTTTGCTGGTGTCACAGCAGTTTTGTTTTTGAAATCTTTTTTGTGTATTTGCAAACCGAATGAGGTGATGATTATATCCGGACGCAAATATAAAGCTAAGGATGGTCATGACATTGGTTATCGCGTTTTACCGGGAGGAAGGGCGATTAGAATCCCGATTCTGGAAACGATAAAACGGATGGATGTGACAACTATGCCGGTACGGGTAGAGGTCACAAATGCCTATTCTAGAGGAGGAACCCCCTTAAATATTCAGGCGATCGCTAATGTGAAAATTTCCGGTGATCCGAATATTGTTGGTAATGCCATCGAACGCTTTTTGGATTGCGATCGTTCGACGATTGCTCGTGTTGCTCAGGAAACCTTAGAAGGTAATTTACGCGGTGTCGTAGCGACTTTAACACCGGAACAGGTAAATGAAGATAGGTTGCAATTTGCTGAACGTATTGCTTCGGATGTCAGTCGTGATTTGATGAAACTGGGTTTACAAATCGATACACTGAAAATTCAAAGTGTTTCCGATGATGTAGATTACTTACGTTCTATTGGTCGTAAATCTATTGCTCATGTGATTAGAGATGCGGAAATTGCGGAATCGGATGCCATTGGAGAAGCTGAACGGATCGAAGCTGAATGTCAACAAGAAGCGGAAGTTGCCAAAACCCAACATCGCATCATAGTTGTGGAAAAGGAAAACGAATTACGTCAAATCAAAGCCAAACTGGAACAGCAAGCTAAATCGGAAGAAGAAATTACTATCGCTGCGGCAAACGAAAAACGGGCTAAATTTGAACAAACTTTACAAAAGATTCGTGTCGAATTAGAAAGATTGCGTCTAGAAGCCGACACCGTATTACCAGCAGAAGCCAAACGTCAAGCTCAAGAATTGTTAGCACGGGGACAAGCCGCAGCCTTATCTGAAAATGCTTTAGCTGCTGCCCAAGTCAATGAAATATTTGCTCAAGTATGGAATCATACTGGTGTTGATGCGGGTGAATTATTCATGATTCAACAGTTAGAAATGATTCTCAACCAAGCAACCCAAATTCCTGGAAGATTGCAACTAGAACATATCAATGTGGTTGATAACGGTGATGGCAAATCTCTCGCTAGCTTAATGAAAGTTTATCCAGAAATTCTTACTCAGTTCCTAGAAATGATGAATCAAACCTTGGGAATTGATGTGATGGGAACTTTGAACCGCAGTCAAGAAAGACGTTTATTAGCCTCAACTGAAACATTGGATTTATAACAAGTCGATTTATGAGAAGTTGGATTTTTATAAAGATTATTTGGTGTTAAAAATACCTATCTGAAAAACTTGACTTCTTACCCAACGAAAAATTTCGGACTTATCATAAGTTGGGTTTTCAAAAAATTACCTGGTGTTAAAGATACCTATCTGAAAAACTTGACTTCTTACCCAACGAAAAATCTCGGACTTATCAAAAATCGGGTTTTTAAAAAGATTATCTGGTGTTAAGGATACCTATCTGAAAAATCCGACTTCTTAAACAAATAACAAACTGCGATATACGGAGATAATAAATAATGATTGAACTAATTGGGTTACTATTAGGAATTTTTGGTGCAGGGGCTGGTGCAAGTTTTTTAGTAATTAAAAATTTGTACCATATTTGTCCACCTAGTGAAGTATTGATTTTCGCTGGCGGAAAACGTCGTCTTGCTGATGGTCGGGAAGTTGGTTATCGTTTAGTCAAAGGTGGTAGTAGTATCCAAACTCCCTTGTTGGAACAGACTTATCGAATGAATCTGACCAATATGATTATTGATTTAAAGGTAGTTAATGCCTATTCTAAAGGTGGAATTCCCTTAAATGTTGAAGGTGTTGCTAATATCAAAATTGCTGGAGAAGAACCAACAATTCATAATGCTATTGAACGGTTGCTTGGTAAAAGTCGTAAAGATATCGAAAAATTAGCCCAAGAAACATTAGAAGGAAATTTACGCGGAGTTCTCGCTAGTTTAACACCAGAACAAGTTAATGCCGATAAAATTACTTTTGCTAAAACATTACTAGAAGAAGCCGAAGACGATTTAGAAAAACTCGGTTTAGTTTTAGATAGTTTACAAATTCAAAATATTTCTGATGATGTCCTTTATTTAGATTCTATCGGTCGTAAACAACAAGCCGAATTATTACGAGATGCACGCATCGCTGAAGCTAAAGCTCAAGCCGAATCGATAATTCGTTCCTCCGAAAACCAACGAATTACCGCCCTCCGTCGTATCCAACGCGACTTAGAAATTGCCAAAGCCGATGCCGAAAGACGTGTTCGTGATGCTTTAACTAAACGAGTAGCACTCATCGCTGAAGCTGAATCTTTAGTCGGAGCCGAAATCGCCCGCACCCAAGCCGAAGTAGCCGTACAAACCGAACGAATCAAACAAATCGAACAACAACTCCAAGCCGACACCATTGCTCCCGCAGAAGCAGAAAGTAAACGCGCCATCGCGATCGCCAAAGCCAACGCCGCTCAAATTATCGAAGACGGTAAAGCTCAAGCCGAAGGTATCCGCAAACTCGCCGAATCTTGGAAGAGTGCTGGAGATAGCGCTAGAGAAATTTTCTTACTGCAAAAACTTGATGTTCTGCTCAAAGCAATGGCATCCAGTATTCCCGAAGTCAATGTTAAAAATATCACTTTTGTTGATGCCAACAGTGGTAGTCCCGCTACCCGTATGGCTGCCTTCATCGAACAACTGCGGCAAACCACAGGTTTAGATGTAACAGAAATACTCAAACGTCTCGGAGAAGGTCAAGCCATCACAGCCAACCCCCACGTGAATTTAAATGCGATCGCCAATAAGTAGGGCTTTCTCAAAACTTAAGCTGCTACCCAGCTAAATTGAATTTTAATCTTGTGGTCTCATTATTATTATATTAAATGAGACCTCTTTGATTTAATCTTTTATATTGCTTTTATATTGCGTTCAGCGATGCTGCTTAAGAATCGTGATGTTGTAGATATAGAATAATTAGTTTTTTAAAATACAAAAATTATTGTGAGCGATAGTCTTTCTATATCTTTAAAAGACTATTTTTTCAAAAGGGTATTTTGATGATTTATAGATAATTTATTCTGTATACAAATAAAAAAAAATAGATATATATTTTTTATCCAACGGTGAAAATGGGTAATAAGTGCTATTTTAAACGAGTGATTATATATATTTGATTTATTAATGGTAATGAAGTTTTCTACATTTACTTTCGTTCTCGGATGGGTTTATCTTCTTTTGTTTTCTCTGTGGATTTTACTCCGGATTATTTTCTTTGATAGTTTATGGTGGTTAGCCTTAATTAATACTGTAGCGCTATATATATTTGTGCCATTAATTATATTTTTGCCGCTTGCAGTTTTATTACGTAGATGGCGCTTATTTTTGGGACTTTGTTTCCCTTTAGGTATATTTATTGGTTTGTATAGTTCCTTTTTTGTACCGTCTTTATCGGCTCCTATTTCCCAAAATCAACAAACTATCAAAGCAATGACATTCAATATGCTTTTTAATAACGATGATTATGATTCAATAAATAAAATGGTAGCTGAAAATAATCCTGATATTATCGGTTTACAAGAAGTAGCCCCGCAAACAGTACCTATTTTAATTGAACGCTTTAGTAAAGATTACCCTTATCATGCTTTCCATCCTATTGAACTCGATCATAATGTAGGTATTTTGAGTCGCTTTCCCATTGATAAATTTATCACTTTACCTGCACCACCGATAAAACGAGCAATTCAAGTAACACTCCGCTTAAATAATGGAGAACCTCTAGAAGCAATTGTTGCACATTTGACTCCAAATTATCCTCATTACAAATTTTTCAAGTTAGCTAAATATTGGTATACCAGTCGCGCAGCGGAAGTATCTTATTTAACTAATATGATCAAACAGTATAATCAGCCGGTAATATTCATGTGTGATTGTAATTTTACAGATACATCAGAAAATTATTCTCAAATGCATCATGTAATGAGGGATAGTTTTCATGAAGCGGGATGGGGTTTTGGACATACATACTTAAGTCCACTCTTTCCTATAGTAAGAATTGATTACATATGGCATACAAAACAACTTCAAGCAATAGATGCTTATGTGGGGAAAGAAGCAGGTTCAGATCATCTTCCAGTAGTTGCTAAATTGCAGTTAATTAAATAAACCTCCTCCATGTTAAAATTTGGAGTTTTGGGTAATTTCAGCAGTGGAAGAATCTTTAATAACATACACTGTTGTTTTTGTCAATACCTAAGTCCTATATTGGTTGATAAGAATCAATAACTTGTTTTAGCCTATTAATATCCGTGTCGTTTAGACTATCAAGTTTTTCTCTAAAAGATAACCAATAAGGTTGTACATTACCATGCATCTCTACAGATTTCTTAAACATAGATATAAAGATATCTGGACAACCGAATGAATTATATATTTGATTATTTGAGCAAAAAGCTTTTAAGATATAATCCCACTGTACAGGAGTCAGAAAATCCACAATTTTAGATAATAGGGAAGCATTAGACTTTGCAGTTGCAAAAGTGCCAGATTTCATAAAGGCATCTATTATATTTGAAACATTTGTTTTAAGTAAAAAATTGATATGTTCATCAATATTTATATCGGGGTACTGTGATTTTAGTTCCCACAGCTGATCAATCTCTTCAAATGTACATTCTTTTACTAGTTTATATAGATAAGTCTCTATTACTTTATGCAATTCAATTATGTCTTTATCTTGTTCTTCAAATTCGTCATCAAAGTATTCAAAGTATTCTTTGATTAAAATTAATTCATCTAATGATGCATCTTTAATTTTTGATTTTAAAAAATCTTTACTCAATTTATTTATTTTCTCATTTTCACATCTTTGTAAAGAAGAAATTATATTTTTTACAGGAGATTCTTTGATTTTATCCTTAAAATAAGATTCTATTTCTTCATTAAATACTTGATCATCATTCGTTAAAATTGTAATTAATTCAGTAAAAGATGCTTGTGGAATGAACTTTCTTAAAAGAGGGTTAATAATTTTTGCATTAAACTGTTTGTCGTAGCAGTGTTTTTTTACGAACAACAAATCTTTAAAAGGTATTTGAAATTTATTTATTACTGTAGATGTTAGAAAATCTATGCGAGATGCCTTTACTAATAAATCAACTTTTTGAATTGACAATTTCTGGGTAAAATAGCTTGATTTTTCTTCATATATATCTAACCTTTCAATAAATGTTCTTGCTTTTATTTGACATGGTTCACTGGTGCTTTCCCAAGCTTTTACAGTATCTAGATAAATAATTACTTTATCCCAACCTGTATCAACAACTCTGAGAATAATTGTGGATAACTGAGCATTTAATGTTTCGTTTGTTTCCTTGGGATACATTTTCGAGACAGCATTAAGTGCGGCAAATTGGCGCTCTCTTTCATCTTCTGGTAATTCTTCATTCAAGAGACTTTTAGTTAATCCAATCACAACATTTTTTATTAAGCTACAACGCGCACGAGCCAATGGTCCCTTACTAAGAGAACTTACTGCATTTTCTATATCCGTAGGGAAATACTCAGATTTTATAGCTTGCCAAATTTGATTAAGAGCAGAACGACCTTGAACAGGTGGACGCTGTAAGAGGTGCATAACAGCACTTCTTAAATGGTAGCGAGCAAGTTCTGCTGTAGCCTCAAATGGTTCCTCTAAAGATACCATAGATGGATGGGCACATCTACTTCTATCTTCAAAAAGTCTTTCAATATCTGACTTTTCCATAGGTGAAATAAGTTCAAATGTTGAGAGCGCTTTGTTCGGAATTTCTGACTCGAATTTCCACAATTCTCTAACTTTTAAATCTGAAGCCAAACTTAAATTTTCAAAATCTTTTAATAATTTTGATGCTTCAGTATTTTCTAACAGTTCTAGCTCTCTTAATTTATGAAGAAAATCAAATACAACGGCATTCCAAGTTGAAACAATGCAAGAGCGAAATGCTCCAGTTCTATAACAAGCAACTGCCTCTTGAATAATTTTTTTTGCTTGCTTATCGCGACAGCGCACAACTAATTCATCAAGGTCAATAAAAGTTTCATACATAGAATCTTAGAAGTATTGACAATATAATAAATGATCATAACGAAGGATTTACTCAAGATTGGTGATATTAAGTTTTTTCTCTAATTGTCCGATAGCTATTCATAGACGACATCTGTATTTAATTACACTATTTTACCACTCTATCAATGCGTAAGTCCTAAAATTATTGAATATTGGGTGGTAAATCTCAAAAAAAGACAGTTGATTATATTTCGACAGCCATCAGATGGAGAATATGCTTCAAAATCTACCGTAACGGAAGGGACGATTTACCTGTTAGCATTTCCGGATGTTGCTGTATCGGTAGATATGATTGTGAGTAATTGACTGATAATTTGAATTTTTAATCCAAAAAAATCTCAAATCTCAAATCTAAAATTTAATTGATTTTCATACTCAAATCCAACCACTTTGACTGAGTAATTGGCGCACTACTGGAAATATAATCAACTCCAGTTTCGGCTATAGCGCGAATTGTTTCGAGGGTGACGTTACCGGAAGCCTCAATTTTCACTCTATTATTATGCTGACGAATAACTTGCACAGCTTGACGCATCATATCCGGCTTCATGTTATCCAGCATAATAATATCGGCTTTATATTCCAAAGCTTCTTTTACCTGTTCTAAATTTTCCGTTTCTACTTCTATAGTCAAAGGATAAGGAATCCGAGAGCGAATTTTATCTACTGCTTTTCCAATTCCACCAGCAGCAGCAATATGGTTATCTTTAATCATCACCGCATCATCCAAACCCATCCGATGATTGATAGCACCACCAACTTGAGTCGCGTATTTTTCTAAAATTCTCAAACCTGGTGTAGTCTTGCGAGTATCTACAAATAAAGTCGGTAAATCCGTAATTTTTTCAACATACTTCCGAGTTAGCGTTGCAATGCCGCTCAAACGCATTGCTAAATTCAAAGCAACTCTCTCCCCCGTTAATAAAGCATCAAGGGAACCTTGTATTTGAGCTATAACTTTTCCCCGCTCGCAAAATTCCCCTTCCTTTACCAACGCATTAAAATCGACTTTTTCATTCAAAAGTTTAAATACTCTACCAGCAACGGGTAATCCAGCAACTACTCCGTCAGCTTTAGCTACCCACAGTGCTTTACCTTCCGCTTCATCCTGAGTAAGCAGAGATTGCGTAGTGCGATCGCCTCTACCAATATCTTCTCGCAACCAATCTTTAAGATGATTATCCAAAATAATAGATTGAGGTAATACAGCCGTTGTGGTTTCCATGAATTGTTTTGCTAAATATAAATTCGAGTTTCTTATTTTTAAGGTAGTACGAGATTGTCCGACTCATCAAACTCAAAAAACGGATTCCAGGCAACTTCCCATAAATGCTCGTCAAAATCCGCAAAATATCCGCTATAACCACCCCAAAAAACTTTTTCAGCTTTTTTGACAATAGTTGCTCCTAAATCTTCAACCGTTTTGAGTACTTCGTCTACCTCTGCTTCTCCTTTCGCGTTGTAAGCAAGAGTGATTCCTGAAAATCCGTTTCCACCGGAATTAGTTTTTGCATCTTCAGCTAACTTCTCTCGTGGATAAAATCTCAAAGAGCGTTTTAAATCTTTAACTCCCAAAGTCACTATATTTAATTTCTGTCTCATAAGGCAGCGCCCGTTGATTTATTAGTTCATCAATACTACATCATTCCACCTCAAGCACTATATATAGTCTCAAAAACGATTTCTAGCGTCATAAATCCGGTTTCTTCTCGTGAAAGCCTTATTCTTTGGTTATCCAACCAGTAAGAAACCCACTTCTTCGGTAATTCTTATATATATAGTCCGCGACGAACAACTTTGCTTGCTTAAAAAACAGTTAAACCTAAATTTCGCCGCTGCGATCGCGCTCCTCAAAATCGAAATCCGATCTTGAGATTGCCCTCGATGGCTGCTAAATCAATAAATTCCATTCCCACCAAGGGAATTTTTTAAAAAATTTCAAAAAAAATATCGCTTAAAAGCATTGATGCGTAAGGCTTATAGCGACAGTAAAAAAAGTTTTTTCAAAAAACTTTGAAAAAAGAGTTGACACAAACAAATTCTCTCGGTACTATGTATAA
>JACYMD010000133.1 GCA_015272215.1 Rivularia sp. T60_A2020_040
CTGATAACTGTCTCCCCCGGTAAGCCTACAAGCACGCTGGGGGATTTTTATTTTTAGATGCAGCATTTAGTAATATTTAGCATTCAAAAGCACCCAAACATATTTATACAGTTTTATCCGGAAACTTGCTGTTAGATGCGGTACATATAATTGGTAGATGCACCCTGATAACTGTCTCCCCCGGTAAGCCTACAAGCACGCTGGGGGATTTTTATTTTTGTTTGACGTACTCAGTCGTTCTCAGAGTATAACCCGTATTAACCGCTAAGTAGCAAAATATATTTAAGTAGGACATTTAATGTAACACACTTATCGTTTTGTTTTACATTAGGGCGGTCGCCTTTTAACTTTCTTTAATAAAATTGCGTAATCTTTGATACAGATAAATTCTCAGGTGAGTACCTCTATGGATAATCACAGAAGTCGGGTTTTTACGATTAATACCTGTAAGAACAAAAAACACTCATAAAAACCCGACTTCTTACCCGACTGTGAAACAATCAATAAACTTTAACTAGTAACTTCAAAAGACTTAACTTCTAACACTGGACCAATCATAGCAGTGGTCATCACATCTTCGCGTACAATTCCGGTGACTTGTGCTTTTTGTCCTGCTTGGAGTAAGCTTTTATCTGCTCCTCTCATGATTTCATAGGTTTTTCCATCTTCAGCTATTAAAGCCCAAGCACCCATGCCAATATCGCGGCGTTCGACGGTACCTTTTACTGTAATACTCATAATTTTTTGTTAGTGGTTAATTGTGGGTTATGGCAATGTTGACACTTAAGGGAATAGGGAATAGGGAATAGGGAATAGGGAATGGGGAATAGGGAATAGGGAATAGGGAAGGAAATGTTTTAACAATTAATTGTGACTACCGCTATAACAGTGAGCAGTTAACAGTATCATTTTTATTCACTGTCAACTGTCAACTGTCAACTGTCAACTGCCAACCATCAACTAAACTGTTTGTTCTTCGTTTTTGACGACCAAACGAACGAGTATAAAGCAAAGAAGTGCATTAATAATCAAAAATCCACGAGCTAATATACCATTTCCGAGTCCCCAAACGGCTGGATCTGTTACAGAACTTACAGCTAAGCAAGCTGCAACACCCAAACTTGAACCGATGGCAAACCACTTCCATTTTTGATGTCCGAGTAGTAATGCCATTAAAATAATCGGAATTAAAACGCTGGCAAACAATGGGTTAAAAGGATTGGTTCCCTGTAAAGTATTACCTAATTCGGGAATGGAACTACCTAAAAGACGGAAAGGCCATTGAGGAAGGTCAAAGATGTAAAATCCTTTGAGGAAGAATAATCCAGAACTACCGGCAACTAAACCGCTCGCTAAACTCCAACTCCAGGTAAAGGGAAAATAAACTCGTAAAAACCAAGCTAATAAATAAGAACCTACTACCATTAAAATCTTCGGTAGAAGCGCTACAACACCGCCATCAATCCAAAAACCGGGGTTAAAATAGCCGCTATCGCGCAACCAACGGAAGAAGTCTTGAAAACTAATTGTTCCTTGCGCTCCCAGGGTAACTGCTGCTTCAGCATTTAACTGTCCAGCACCATAATAGTTTAAACCGTCATCTTGAATTACTCTGGCTGATTCGGTAAGAACTTTGAAAATTTGATCGGGTTGTTCTACTCCTGTGGCTTTAATGAGTGCGGCAACACCAGCAACGTGGGGTGCAGCCATACTTGTACCCTGCAAACCAAGGAAGACTTCTTCACCTTTACTGTCCATATCAACAGTCGCTTGGAGAATTTTACCAGCATCGCTACCGCCGGGAGCAGAAATATCTACTCCTGCACCATAATTAGAATAAGGCGCTTTTTCTCCATCGGGACCTAAAGCTGAAACTGCGAAAACGTTAGGATAACGTGCGGGATAGGAAGCAGAATTTTGGTTTTCGTTTCCAGCGGCTGCAATTATCGCTACTCCTTTACTGTGAGCGTAATTAATTGCATCTTTCATCAATTGGCTTTCACCACCGCCACCCAAACTCATATTAATTACATCTGCACCATTATCGGCAGCAAATTTAATTGCTTCGGCAATATCGGCGACTGTACCACCACCATAGCTACTAAGTACCTTTAAAGGCATCAAACGAGCTTCATAGGCAATTCCGGCTACACCCCAACTATTATTAGTTGCTTGAGCAATAGTACCGGCTACATGGGTACCATGTCCATTATCGTCGTTCGCATTTTCTCTATCGTTTACAAAGTCGTAACCTTTGACAAACTCGGTTTCAACTAAATCGCGTACCTGAGTAATGCCGGTGTCAATCACCGCTACAGTTACACCTTTGCCTTTAGTTTTATCCCATGCCCCTTCAACGTTAATATTATGTAGGTTCCATTGTTTACTGTAAAATGGGTCGTTAGCACCTTTGAACGCTGGCTTTATTTCTTCTACGATAGTGTCGGGTGACGGTAAATATTCAGCCAAACGTGCAATTTGATCTTTTTCGGGATTGCCCAATTCGGGAATTTTATATATGTAATTTGGTTCGATAAATTCTGTCTCTTGGGCAAATTCTGACTTACGCAGTTCTTTGATTCGCTGTTTATCCCCTTCAATAATATAAACATGATCATCCAGGGAAAATTTATTGTCTAATCGGTGTTTGACATTGTACTTTTGATCTATTGCTTGCAAGCTTTGTTGCAATTGCTCAGCAGGGATATCTTCCCGGAAATTTAATACAATTGTCTCAAATTCACCGCGAGCTGCAAGTCCCCTAAAGTTAACGAAAGTTAACAGGGCAAAACTCAACCCGATGACAAACAAGCAGAATAATATAAGTTTTTTCATTTGAAGCTAAAAGTCGCTATTTGTCAGTTTGAACTACCATAGCTTAGACTCAACCTTCTTTGCTTGCATTTGAAGCATATCTACAAACTTTATTCCTAGTTTGTTTTTGTTCAGAAGTGCGGGGAATAGGGAGTAGAGAGTAGCTAACAGGCAATAATAACTAATCATCCGGACTTGATGTTATTTGGTAGTTTGACTTAAGCGTATAATTATAATTGTTTGATTCAGAATTTTTGGAGAGACTCCAAAGTATGAGCGAAACAGCAGAAAAACTTAAACTCGAACTTTCTCAGCTTTCTACAAAAGAACGTGCTGAAATTGCTCATTTTTTAATTCATTCTCTGGATGAGGTTATAGATGATGACCTAGAGGCGATTTGGGACGAGGAATTAAGCCAACGCTTGGAGGAAATTAATCGCAATACTGCTATTGCAGAACCAGCGTCGCAAGTTTTTTCTGAGTTAAGAGAAAAGTATTCGTGAAGTTTATTGTTATCCATACTGAAGCTAGAAACGAGCTTGATGCTGCAATAAATCGAAGGAATACGTCGTTATGTTATTCAACGTTTCCCCTATCAGATTTTTTATACGGAACTCGAAGAAGTAATTTGGATTATTGCCATAGCTCATAGTAAGCGCAAACCTAATTACTGGAAGCAAAGAAATCTTGAAAGTTGATAAGCATTCGCAATATTCTAAATACCATGATTGCTTTTAATTGTGCGATCGCACCACAAAATATTCTTTAAAAAAATCCGATCGCATCAACATCAAAGATATTTTTTGAATATTTTTTGAATATTTTTATATTTTACCTATATTATTTGTAAATTATTCAGGTTATCTTATGGAACGCGGACTTTTATGGTTGCCTTTGTTAATAGCATTTTTTTGGTTAGCTTGGCAAGGCTCTAGAGAATTTAAAAAAGTGGAAGGTTATCGTGTTTGGGAAAAAAAGTTTGACCGAGCAAAGTACGATATTTATGCGGTTTTGGCTCAAAAAGGTAATGATATTACTTGGGGAAAACCGACTGTTAAAGGTATCGTGGATTTGCAAACTTTTTCTTTGAATCATGTTACAAATATCAATCTGTTGATAGATGACAAACCTATTGATATAGAAAAATTACCTAGAAAAGCCCAAAAAATTGAATTAGAATTTGCATTTCCCGATGCCTCGAAATCTATTCTCATACCTTTTACAGAAATTCCCTTAGCCGGAGAATGGGGTAAATTTCTACAAGGTGAATTGCAACGAATTGAACAGGAAATGGGCAAGTAAAAAAGTAAATTACAAGAAAGTGGGAAAAATACCCAAAAGTAAAATTGTAAATTGTTGCACCCTGAGCGAGATAAAGTCACAAGAAATCTTGTACTTTAAGTTCATAATTAATAATTCATATTTTTTAACAAATTGATGAACATCAAATCAAAATCTCAGGTACCCGTCGCTTTAACTATTGCTGGTTCCGATAGTGGTGGTGGTGCAGGAATTCAAGCCGATTTACGTACCTTTGCTTTTCATTGCGTCCACGGTACTAGCGCTATTACCTGCGTCACAGCACAAAATACTTTGGGTGTGACACGGGTTGATGCAATGTCAAAAGAATCTGTTGAGCAGCAAATTCAGGCTGTATGCGAAGATATCGGCGTGCAAGCAGCTAAGACTGGAATGCTGCTAAATCAGGAAATTATTGCTACCGTTGTTAAACAAATCGAAACTTTACAAATTCCCAATTTAGTGGTAGATCCGGTGATGGTGTCGCGCACGGGAGCGCAACTAATTGATGATGAAGCCGTGAAAACTCTTCGCGATCGCCTTATACCTTTAGCGACGGTTCTAACTCCCAACCGATACGAAGCGCAAATTCTCTGTGGCTTGGAAATTAAATCTCTTGATGATATGAAAGCAGCAGCCCAGACGATTCACGAAAAATTGAAAGTGAAAGCTGTTTTAGTTAAAGGTGGTGGAATGCAGGGAAGTTTACGCGGAATCGATATTTGGTTTGATGGTAAAAACCTCGAAACCCTACTCATCCAATTAGTTGCTACCAAAAATACTCACGGAACTGGTTGCACTTTATCAGCTGCGATCGCAGCTAATCTAGCACGAGGAGATAGTTTATTTAAATCAGCACGTCAAGCAAAAGAATATGTTTCTCATGCATTAAACCATGCTTTAGATATTGGCAAAGGACAAGGGTCTGTAGGACACTTTTTCCCTTTGTTAAAGAATAATCCATATTCTTTTTAAAACTATTTTACATTGTTGTTTGTCAGGTGAATAATGTCACCTTGATATCTGAAAAATCTGATTTTTAATGATAAGTTTACTAGTATGTTTTATTGTAAAACTCGGTAAACATATTTTTTTGTCTGTGAGACTTTCCTGTATGATTTACAGGTATGAGTAGGTGTTTTTTACACTTTCAGATAATTTCAGATAATATTTGTAGTAAATCGGAAGCCATTTATTCTTTATACTAAATAGTAAGTACCATACCATTACCTATGGGAACAATTACAGATTCGGTCTACGATCGATCGCCAAAACCAGAAAATCAAGCTTATTCAGCTTCCGTACCCGTGAGCGTATACCGGGAATTAGCGGCAGAGTTGCAAGCTGCGGAAGCTGCAATCCATCAACTCAATCGTAAAAACGAATATTTGGCGCAAGAAAATCACGTACTTCGTCAAGAAATCGCTAAAACCGTTAATGCTGTTTTACACCTGCAAAATACAGCCAATTATTCTGCAAATACTGCTCAAAATAATAGTTATTATGGCTCTTCCCAAAGAACAGCAGCTGAAGTAAAGGAGAAACACTATGCGCCACAAAACAAACAATACAAGCGCCCAAATACACCACAAAAGCGAGCAAAACGCCCCCGTACAGCACCAGTTGTTCCCCAAGTGACTGAATTTATAGAACCCATACCAGAAACAATATTTATAGAAGAACAACAAGCAAGCTATTACTATGCTGACGAATCACAACCATCACAAGTTAGTGGTTGGTGGTTGATTTTTGCAATTGTTCTGATTATTTTTATGGGTTTTGGCGCTGGTTACGTAGTTGTGCGTCCTCTTTTAGAAAATCATGGTCGTTAGTAATTTAATTTTAGACTAACTTTGGACTTAAGATTAAAGTTAATTCTCAAAGTCATGATATTGCCATCGCTAGGAGCAAAAAGCCGTTGACTAACAGGTGGTATTTAGTACAACAAGGCAAAAATAAGTGGTTCTATCGCTCCCCTTATGTAAAAAAGTAAAAAGTTATTTATTTTATGGAATC
>JACYMD010000009.1 GCA_015272215.1 Rivularia sp. T60_A2020_040
TTGCTTACAAAGCCAGTTTAGGGTTTATTTGGGCTTAATTTTTGTTTAAGTCCCGCTAAGTACTATCTCGACAATCCACCGAAACATATCCATTACCCACTGCATAAAGTCTTTTCCCCTATATCCCCCATCCATCCAAATCGTATGCAAACGATTAATGCGATTAGCGAAGCTAAACGCCTGAAGGGCGTAACGCCACCCATACGCCGGACTCGTTTGAGAACTTTTTTGGCTCCAGCCCGCTCGGGAACGGAAGCGGATGTAACTAAAACCCGTAATACTAGTCCTAGTAAATCCACGCTCAGATGTCGTTTACGCCCATGTATTTGTTTTCCTGCATCGTAACCAACTTCTTGAGATATCATGGTCGCCGTTTCTACCGATTGACTATCAACTGCGGCTTCTGAGGGGCTTGGTTCCCGTTCTGAGGCGACTCTAACCCATTGATAAAGCTTGTCATGTATCTTGAGCCAAGTGCCATCTTCCTGCCATCGCCAAAAATAACCGTAAACGGTTGACCATACAGGAAAATCTCCCGGCAGCGCTCGCCATGTACATCCTTGGCACAATACATACATACAGAGCATTCACCACTGCATAAATTGCTACTTTTCTTGGACGACCACCTGGTTTCGCTTCCGGAAATAGGTCTGCGATTAATTCCCACTGTTCCCATGTTAGGTTGCTAGGATATATTTTATTCATTGCTCACAGGGTGCTGATATCTTCAATCTAAGCTTAACCTTGTGAGCTTTCTTACAGAAGCCCCCCACTTTTAAAACATCCTCTTATAGAAGTAAGAATATTCTGGTTAGATTAAAAAGCATTACATTTCCATATAATTACATAAAATTAATTTAATAAAGAAGAAAGATGAAAGTTAATAACTATCAAGCTGTTAAACAGTTATTGACTGCTTGTGCGGCAAAATATTAATTGTTTGCATACTTAATTTTTGGCTTCTTGTTTCTTTCCTTGCTGTAAATAAAGGTTTTTTGCAAGCCCAGTACCAAGTATCATTCCAAACAAGCCCAGTCCAAGTATGTACGATAAGGGATTATTACTCATCAAAATTGACAATATCGTCCCGCACGTTACGTTCTTTATTCCAACGCGGCATAGTTTTTAACTCCTTGACGTGTTTGTAGCTCTTTATTCCAAGTGGTTCTGGGTTGTAATTTGGTTGAATGAGGTAACAGTTTTTGAATAATGTTCAACGCACTATAATAAGGCGGCGTTGCAATAACTACATTCGGTACATTCTGTAGAAATTCCACAGGTATAAGAGCGTAATGCTCCGCGAGAGTAATTGGGTGAATTCCATCAATAGTTAAGTAAAGAGTTCTGTGCTTATGTGGAGCGTTTAATATTGCTAGAGACAATGATTCAATTGGCGAAGCAGTTAATATTGCTGCTGTTATGGGATTATCCGAGGTTTTTCCCATGCTCAGATGAAACCAACCACCAGAACGTTTACTTCCAGGATATAAACTGAAATTATCTGCCGTCGCTTTCAATAAATGCAGGTAAGCTCCGGTGACTTCAAAGGAAAAATTTCGCGCTAGGAATACGGCATTACCAAACGTATCTGCATATAACAAACCGCGCTGATTTAGTGTTTGCGTCAATTTTTGGGGAATACAGTAATTTCGTTGAAAATATTTCTTAACTTCTTTCCAACGACTTTTATTTGGTGCTGGTGGTACGAATGCTGCTTTGGGATTTTGATGTGCAATGCTTAAGGCTTTGCTAATCATTTGATTTGTTACCGCAGCAAGCATACGCTCGGAACCAAATCTATCGCACAACCAGATAAGTGCATCATCAAATTTACATTGATTGACTTGCATTACTAAGTCAACAGCCGTCTTTTTCGACAACCATTGATTGTCTTGATTTACCCCTAGTTCGTAAGCAACTAATTCTAAAGGTAAGTCTTGATGTTTAATACTTGTTTTCAGGATTTGTAATTCAGCAGAAAGTTGTTGACGCAGTTTTTCGCTGTGTTTTGCAGTTTGCTTCAATTCGGCAAGTTGCTTGAGCAAACGAGTGCGTTCGTTGAGTTGGTAATTAATTATTTCAAATTGAGGATTAAGAATTTCAATGACTCGCTGTCGATAAGAATCGCCTGTTTCATGCACCTGGGCTAAGGGAATCAAGCGTTCTAAGTTTATGAGTTGAGAATCTTGATTGACGGCAGCATAATACTTTTTAAGCGTAGTGTAGGTAGCTTTACTGCCTTTAATTCCGCGAGAGATGCCCAAATATGCAACAGCCATTCCAAAACTATCTTGTAGTTGGGATAACTTAATTCTTCCACCAAACAATGCGCGACAATTGAGTTTACCTCGTTTATCCAATGGCACGATGTAAGCGTGAATATGAGGCGTAATTTCATCAAGGTGCAACTCTGCTCGGACTACTTGTTCTTTCCAAGAAGAATCTAACCAATTAATAGATGCTTCCACAAAGTTATCTAAACGTTGTTTTTCATAAGTTCCTGCTTCTTGAGGTGCATTCGGACGGAAATAGGAAGCACTTGCGCTAAGCAACATTTCCACCGCAAGAACAGCATTTGAGCGAATTTTCTGCGAACCGATTTTGTCTCTTACTAAAGTCGCTAAATCTAGATTAGAGGAGTCACCAATAATCCGTATATTGATTACTTCTGGGTTGGCGTTAGGGGTATGTCTCTCTCTAGCAGTATGCGCTTCATTACCCTTTAGCGTTCCCCAACTTTTAATTTTTTGGATTCTACAGATTGCTAGGGGCATAATTTGTTGCCAGTATTCTTCTGCGAAAAGATAGAGGTAAAAAAGTTTTCCCGCATAAGGTGTGGAAAATTTTCCACACCTTATTTCTTTAGGTTTTTCAGTAACTTCATAACTTAACTATCAAAATTTTACTCAAATATCTTTTCTCTCGCTTATGTATTTTCCATAAAACAGTGTAGTTATTTTTATATAGTCTATGTAATTATCATCAAATCATAATTGCTTTTATGTTTTAATTGGTGGTTTAAATATTATATTAACTGTAATTATACATATAGAATAAACGATTATTTTATAACTGTAATCAACTTATCATAAGGGTTTATGTAGCTAAAGCTACTAGCATCGGGAGAAAGAATAATTAGAAAATTATAATACCAAAATTTTTAGTATTGATAGCCCTAAATTAAGAATCCCTCTTTTGCAGTATTGCGGCTTTTAATGTTCATTCGTTACTAATAGAGAAGGAATTTGAAGGAAGAAAGTATTGAAGATTATGGAAATATTCATCGAGGCGATAAGTAATTTTTCATTAGTTGTGTTCTATAAACTCATAAGCAAAATTAATAGACATTTATGCAATTCGTTCCAAGCAAGTTTCTTTTGCTCATACGGCAATAGAATTATCCCATTACCACAATAAAATTAATAAATTGTGTAGTGAGTTCACATTTGGTTTAAAACGGGAGGCTGGGATATTCTGTATGGATTCAAGCAATAAAGAGAAACCATCAAATCTGATAAACCGAATATTTCCATAGGTTTTTAAATAAAAATTTGCTTAAAGTTATGTATAGCAATCATTAGAGGCTTTATTAATGTATTCGATAGTGAGAAAAACAGTGAAGGAATTTGAAGGTAATTTTTGACCACATCGGACTTAAAAAACAATAATTATTTCTAATATTTTACCTTCATTTACCTTCAGATTCCTTCAAATGTTTGGAAATGAAAATGATGAAGAGGAACTATTCTCATCAAGGAGTATATAATTTTAAATATATTTCCAATTCATCTCGAACACCACTTAATATTTGCCGTCTCACTTTCGCTATCAATCTAAAAAATCGAGTTAAATTAAAATAGGAACTATGACCGAAACTACTCAAACTTCACCTTTACTAATATTGACTTTAGATTTTGGAGGAAGTGCAACAAAAGGAATTTATTATACATTCGATAAAAAAAATCCGGCATCATTAATCATGGAACCAGAAGTGATAAAAATACCCTTGGAATCAGTTGCTTCTTTTTCGACAGAAATATTAGGTGCAACCTCTCCAGAGAATATTGCATGGGTAAATATCAACGGTGAAACCTTTGCAGTTGGTTATTTAGCCCAGCAAAAATACTATGCGAATGCTGGTTTAAAAGAATTAAAGTACGAACGAGCAATAGCTAAAACTGCTTCGGCTGTTTGGGTTGTTTCACAAAAGCTCAAGTTAGGTTGTAACTTTCAACTAGCGCTTGCCTGTTTGCTTCCACCGGGGGAACTTGAGAATAAACAGAGTTTGGGAAAGCAACTTGGAGCAGCACTTGCCAACTACATAACGCCGACAGGACGAATGCAGGTGAAGTTAATAGAGTTTAAGTGTTTGCCAGAGGGTGCAGGAATATATTTGGCGTACCAAAAGAGAGTGGGAGAAGCGCTTAAAAGAAAAGTAATTGCCCTAGCGATGGTAGGTTACAGAAATGCTTCAGTATTAATTAGCGATAGGGGTGTAGTTGCGGCTGATGGTAAGACTTCCGATTTGGGAATGATTCGGCTTTTAGAGCGAGTTGTAGCCAAGACATCTGGGCAAATACCTTCTCAACTTGCTCCAGCGATAGTAGCAGCAGGAAGTGACTTATCACCCGTTCCTTTGTTGCGGTTATTAAGAAGCACTGGAAATGCCAATAAACAGCAAGAGCTACAACAAATCCAAAAAGCGGTAAAACTAGCCAGAAGCGAGTATAGCGCTGCCCTCACAAGTTGGTTAAATCAAGTGATTCCTCGTCAAGTGGACGAAATACTGTTTTGTGGAGGTACGGCAGATTATATGAAGAAAGAATTGAACTTGCACTATCGTGGGAAGTCTTGTTTGTGGGGAGTGGGTGCGAATATCCCCAAACAAGTTGACGAATTTTCTTTATTGAGCAGATTAGCGGATGTTTACAGTCTATTTTTGTACTTTTCACAAGTTGTTGAGAAACGGTTTCAATCTGTCGGTACGAGGGGAGGTAATCTTTAATGCCCCCACAAACGGATTTCCGCTGGCGCTATCAACCACGCAAAAAGTCAGACGTACAGCTAATGGAATATATTCAGAATAATTGCATTATGGGTAAAACTGAGATGCTACTGTTAGCAGTCAGGTCATTTTGGCTACCTCATTCTTTAGCCGAAGATTGTACTTCACAGCAGTTACGTTCTATTGCAATGGATGCAGTGTATGTTTTAAGGAAACAAACAAAAGATATTTTAGAGTTGGCTGGTTTAGAAGATGTTTCTTATTCAGTACAAACGAGAGTTACAGAAGCTAT
Organism: Rivularia sp. T60_A2020_040; assembly: GCA_015272215.1. Classification (GTDB taxonomy): domain Bacteria; phylum Cyanobacteriota; class Cyanobacteriia; order Cyanobacteriales; family Nostocaceae; genus Rivularia. The sequence goes on from JACYMD010000009.1 coordinate 5,298, forward strand.
CCCAACACAAATTAAACAGAAGGCTGTAAATTATTCAAGTACATCTTCTCTGAATGAACTTCGTACTCAAGTCGGTGATAATGCTTATGATGACACGGGTTTGAATAATTTTTTGTAATCAGAAGTGCCTACTGTAAATTTGTACATCTAACCAGGATAAAAAGATTGTTTTCCTACTATCCTCTAATAAGATATTTTTGTACGTAATTTCTTCTACATCTCTCAGATTAAACAATTACACTTGTCTTCAGGAGTTTTAATTATGGTTGCTAAACGATATAAAAGAAAAAGAGGTAATAACAATTCTAATAAATTATCTAGTTATTCATCAAACACCTTAAATAAAATACAAGCATCTCCTGATAATTTACAATATATCCAATCACAAACTGATGAATTACCAATCAATGGTACGGCTAATAATGATTATTTAGAAAGCAATATAGATGCTGATTCAACCGCTTTCCACGAATTAAAAAGTGATGAAAACTTCAACAAACTTGAAGATTGGGGAACCGAACTTAATGATGATTTAATTTCAGATAAACAAGATAGTATAAGTATCGCAAATCAAGTTTTATATCAGGACGATACTTATAATGGTGCTTCAAAAAAATTGTTGCAAATAGAAGATGTAGTAGAAAGTAATTTTTCAAATAAAGATAATCAAGTTTTAGAAGAAAATTTAATATCAAATGAAAATGATGATAGCTACGACAATCCAGGGTAAACGCAAGAAAATTTAGATATTATATCAGCTAGAATGTAAGGGAATAG
>JACYMD010000034.1 GCA_015272215.1 Rivularia sp. T60_A2020_040
TACTCTCAACTTCCAGACTTTTGATAAAACTCAGATTGTTTCCGTTTAAAGTATAATTATCGATGCAGATGATTAAATAATTCCATACTGCATAAGCCAAGAAAAAAATACCTATATATTAATTAGGGAAGTTATCAGAGGAGGTTGCAATGCGTTTGTGTGATTAAATGTAATTTGTGAAAGACTGAGAAAATAAAGGCTCAAACCCTTCTTGATCAAAGTTAACTCGATCGGTTTGAATAATAAGGTTGCCTTGGTGGTTCAGTTGCAAGATACAAAAGTTTAAAAAGAAAACTGAACAATTAATCTAAGTAACCATACAATCTTTATTGATCAACCAAAATTAGCAATTTAGTCCAAATTATTTAATAAATTGGGAGACTGAGTTATTTAGGTAATAAAAAAATTCAATCAAATCCCATAAAAAAGCACCGATTCATTCCTAACTAACCCAGGAACAATCCCCCTAAACACTCGCAATGTTAGAGGGAAAGGCTTCCGAGGTTAGTTGCAACAATAAAGCAAATTGGCAAAGCTGTAAAACCTTGGCAGGGAACCTACAGCAATGCGCGGCTATTTAAGGCAACTTATAAAGATTATGTCATATCAATTTAGTTTCTCACAAGCTTTTACGAGCTACAATTTCGTCGAAAGTAAGTTAGTACCTGCTTGTAGGCAGAATAACTTATTACAAAAAATACGCGCTGTTGTACGTATAGAATATTGTCGGCTAGTTGAAATTAGATTGCTGACGAATGTTAACCAATTTCAAGCTCAAGTCTGTCAAATATTAGGTTGTTTTCAGCCGATGTTAAGGTATAGCAGTGATTCGGCTTGCATATCTCAAGTTGGTAAATGCTGTCATCCTCCTATTGGTAGACTTAAAATTGCCAATAACCAATATATTCGGCGGTTGAAAAAGCCACTAATTCAGGCTTTGAGCGATTACAAGAGTTGTAATATATTTAACCACTACATAGCTATATATCTATGTAAATATTTGTGAAAAAAAAATGGGAATTTTCCAGAATCAAAGAGTTTGTGGTGTTCAATGTTGCTTAATTTATAACTTGTAATCAAAGTACGTCATTTGACAAATTAATAATTGAAGTAGTGGAGGTACGGAAATCATGCAGAGTGTACTTTCCCAAGAACAGTTGTGTAAAATAATCATTGCTACATTGGGTGAAAGTCTGACGGAGCAAGAAATACAAAGCTGCTTGAAGGTAGTAGAAATAATTGAGCCAAAAGTCGCAAAACTATTTTGGCAAGTCATGGAAGCGAAACCCGGCATTTTTATTGTGCTTGAGGGTAAAGCTAGACTGCTTGATGGTGCGGATAATTTAATTGCAACCGTATCATCTGGTGTATCCTTCTCGGAACAAAGTTTATTTAGCGAAGAGAATTTTTTGTTTTTAGCAGCAAGAGCTTCTACTTCTTTGAAACTTGGTTATATCCCTGGGGAAGTGATATGTAAGTTGATGGAAAAGTATCCTCAAATTCGCGAGCGTTTTTATAAACGTGCGGAATTTTGGGACATATTGCTGCTGTGTCGTCAGAATTCTCAAATAAACCGCAATTCCTCCACCGAGGAAATCTTCAAAGCTTTATGTTTATTTGAGCGGTACAATATTGAACCTGGGGGAAATACTAATCAACTATTGGAAGATAATCAACTGTTGCTGTTGCGACAGGGAGAACTAAAAAATGCTGCAAATCAAACTTTGCTGCCAGGAAATATTTATGTAAATACAGATATAAATACAGATACAAATACCGATGGCAAATGGCAAGTAACCCAACCAACTATTGCTTATAGTCTTAAAACTTCTAACTTACAATTAGCTCTCGAAGAGTGGAGCGAGTTAATAACGTGGATTAATCCATCAGAGGAATTTTCCCACAAACAAGTTCGTTCTAGAAACTTCGCCACTAAGATATTTCCCAAAGCCGAGGGAGTTGTTAGTAACAGGAAAATTATTCCCTTCCCTTCTGCATCTGCTCAAAAGCAAAAAACAAAACCCTACTTCCCCAGCCCCAAAATCAAGGCTAAACATATCTGGGAGCGCTTTAGTAAGCAATATCCTTTTTATGCTCAACAAAGCGCTTCTGACTGCGGCTGTGCTTGTTTGGTAATGATTGCCAGACATTGGGGTAAAAGTTTGGCTGTGAATCGAGTGCGGGATATTGCTAATGTCAACCGCAGTGGTGCATCTTTACGCAGTTTGGCTGCTGCTGCTGAAAGTATCGGCTTTTCCAGCAAACCCGTCAAAGCCAGTTTTGATAAATTCGCACAACAGTCTTTACCAGCAATTGTTCATTGGGAGGGTAAGCACTATATCGTTGTCTATGAAATTAATCAAAAGCACGTTATAATTTGCGATCCTGCAATTGGACAACGGAATATTACTCATAGCGAGTTTAAAGAGAAGTGGACTGGTTATGCATTGTTGTTACAACCGACACTTGCTCTCAAAGAAGCTCAAGAAGAGACAGGGAGCGTTTGGAGGTTTTATGAATTAATTAAACCTCACTCTTGGGTGCTGTTTGAAGTATTCATGGCTTCGCTGTTGTTGCAAGTATTTGGGTTGATAACACCATTATTTACGCAGTTATTATTAGACAGAGTAATTGTGCAAGGTAGTGTATCTACTTTGAACGCGGTTGGTTTGGGGTTATTAATCTTTGGTTTCTTCAGTATTGCGGTTAGTGCAGTGCGTTCGTATTTGCTATATCACACCGCTAATCGAATTAGTGTTGCGATGCTAGTAGGGTTTCTCAAACATACCTTTAGCTTACCTTTGTCTTACTTCGAGTCGCGTTATGTCGGTGATATTACTTCCCGAATTCAAGAAAATAGCAAGATTCAGAGTTTTCTAACTGGTGAAACACTTTCAATAGTTCTGGATTTAATCACCATAGTTGTTTATCTCGCTGTGATGTTTTGGTACAACTGGCAGCTAACACTGTTAGTACTTTTGATAGTGCCGCCATTTTTTATTTTGGCGCTGGCAAGTACCAGTATTCTCCGCAAAATGTCGAGAGAGATTTTTAACGCTAGTACTGAACAAAGTAGCTATTTGATTCAATCGCTTACGGGTATTCGCTCCGTGCGGAGTATGGCGATCGAACATACTGTACGTTGGAAGTGGGAGGAATTGTTAAATAATGTCATCAAAAAAAGCTTTCGAGCCAAGATAATTGGGACTCGTTTGCAGATTATTAGTGGCAGTATCGATACCATTAGCAGTACCGCATTATTGTGGTTTGGCGCTTATTTGGTAATTCAGAACCAACTCACCATCGGACAATTAATTGCCTTCAATATGTTGATGGGTAATGTGATTAGTCCTTTCAAGCGACTTTCGGGAGTATGGAATCAATTCCAGGAAATTATGATTTCTACCGAACGCATTAATGATGTTTTGGAAGCCAAAGCCGAAGAAGATTTACTCGCATCCCCCCGTAGACATATATCTAGACTGCGCGGACACATTCGCTTTGATAACGTCACATTCCGTTACCACCCAGAAAGCGAAATTAACGTTTTAGAAAATCTCAGCTTTGAAATTCTGCCAGAACAAGTGATAGCAGTAGTAGGACGGAGCGGTTCCGGGAAAACTACGCTATCAAAGCTGATTTTGGGTTTATATCCTCCCACAGAGGGCAAAGTTTTAATTGACGGTCATGATGTATCTAAAATTGCTTTAAAATCTCTACGTCGTCAAGTAGGTGTAGTAGATCAAAATACCTTCTTATTTGGTGGAACTATCCGAGAAAACATCAGTGTTGCTCACCCAGAAGCTTCTTTAGAAGAAATTACCGAAGCAGCACGTATGGCTGGAGCGGACGAATTTATTCAGCAATTACCGATGGGTTACGAAAACGAAATCGGTGAAGGTGGGGGAATGTTATCTGGAGGGCAGCGACAACGTATCGTCATTGCTCGTGCTTTGTTGGGCAATCCTCAATTATTAATTTTTGATGAAGCAACCAGTAGTTTGGATGCTGAAACTGAACGAATTATTCAAAACAATTTAAAAACAATTCTCAAAGGACGTACTAGTTTAATTATTGCTCACCGGCTTTCTACAGTACGCAATGCCGATTTAATCTTAGTTTTAGACAAAGGTGTATTGATCGAAAGCGGTACTCATGACGAATTAATTGCGAAAAAAGGTCATTACTACTATCTCAACCAGCAGCAATTAGCGCAAGCTGGGTAATTGGTAATGGGTAATTGCTTAATTAATAACTCCGGTGGTACTAACTCCCGTACAGACGTAGCAGTGCTACGTCTCTACAATTGGTAACTGTCAACTGTCAACTGTCAACTGTCAACTGAACTATGCCGCACACACAACACAATTCATCGTCTCTGGCTTACACTCCGCCGTTACATGAGGAAAATACGGAGATACAACCGTCGCCAGAGGTTGCGGAAGATTCCGAAAATTTACATTATGGTACGGAAGAATTACTCGATGCTTTACCAAAAGTTTGGAGTCGTTCTTTACTTTACGTTTTTGTTGGTATTATCGCTGTTGGAATACCTTGGTCGATGGTTTCTACTGTTGATGAAACTGGTAGCGCTAGAGGAAGGATAGAACCTTTAGGAACAATCCGTAAACTAGATAGTGTAGCTGGTGGTAGAGTTAGCGCTGTTAAAGTTAAAGAAGGAGATCAAGTCAGAGTCGGACAAATTCTTTTAGAACTAGATAACGATACAGTTAAGCCTGAGTTAGCACGGACAAAACAAAAACTTTCCGGGCTGGAAAATCAGTTATCCCAATTAGAATTACTCAAAAATCAAATCCAGTTGACGCTTAATACTCAAGAGCAACAAAACCAATCTCAAGCTTTGGAGAAAAAAGCCCAGGTTAATCAAGCTATTCAGGATTTGAATGCAAAAGAAAGTATTTATAATTTGCAAAATTTAGAGAAACAGGCATTAGTCAATCAAGCCAAGCAGCAGATTCAAACTTTTCTTAACGAGCGCAAATCCGCTGAGGCTCGTTTGGATATCGATAAAAAACAAGTGGAGCGTTATAGCAAACTTTTAACAGATGGTGCGGTTTCTGCTGCTCAAATTGACGGGCTTAGAAAAGAACAACAGGAAAGTAAACGACTTTACGAAAGAACAGAATCGGATATTAAACAAGCCCAATTGCGTTTAGCTGAAGAAACAAATCGTTATCAGACAACAATGAATCAGTTTAAGTCTGATATTGAACAAGCCAAACTGCGTTTACAAGAACAAACTAGCAGCTATCAAAGCGTAGTCAATGCCGGGAAACTCGCTTTTTTAAGGACTCAAGAACAACTCAAAGACTTACAAAGACAAATCAATGCCACCAAATCGGAAATCGCTCAAACCAAAACCGAGATTAGCTCGCTCAATATTCAAATGCAACACCGAATAGTGCGATCGCCAATTGAGGGAGTAATTTTTGAGTTACCTGTATCCAAGCCGGGAGAAGTGTTACAACCCGGACAAAGAATCGCCAGAATTGCCCCCGAAAATAGCGGTTTTGTCCTCAGAGCTACGATGCTAGTCAAAGACACTGGTTTCTTAAAAACAGGAATGCCGGTAAAAGTCAAGTTTGATGCTTACCCTTTCCAAGAATATGGAGTTTTACCAGGAAAAGTTAGCTGGATTTCTCCAGACTCGAAACTTGAATCAACAGCCCCTGGTGGTACAGAAACTTATGAATTAAAAATCGCACTTGATAAACCCTACATCGAAAATGGCGATCGACGTATTCCCCTAACCCCTGGGCAGACAGCACAAGCTGAAGTGATTATTCGTCAGCGACGCTTGATTGATTTTCTCTTAGATCCATTCAAGAAATTGCAAAAAGGAGGATTGGAAGTCTAAATGCAATTTTAGATTTTAGATTTTGGATTTTGGATTAAAACCCCTTTGCGTATCTGGGTTTTTCCCATTCCATCCGTCACACTCATTTTTTAAATTGGTATTAAGAGTTACCAATTACCAATTACCAATTACCAATTACCAATTACCAATTACCAATTACCA
>JACYMD010000041.1 GCA_015272215.1 Rivularia sp. T60_A2020_040
CGTACAGTTGTGGGTTTGAGCGCCAAGCTTAGATTACAATTACTTTGTCTTGCTGTGGTGGAATCAAGGTGAAGTTTTTGAAGTTTAATCGGGTATGGTTGGTATGGCTGGTGGCGGTTTTACTGTTGATTAGCTTTATTCCCGTGCGGATTGCTGTGACTTTTCGTCAAGCTCCAACTCCCCAGGCTCCGCATTGTGTTGGGGGGTGATTTTGCTCGGACAAGGTTTGCGGGGAAGTTTTGGCTGTCTCGTCGGGATTTGGATATTTGGGTTTCGGATTACCGTTGGAATCTAGATGTTAATCGGCGGATTTTTGAAAGGTTAGAAAAATCCAACTATAGCGTAGATTTTGCGGATTTTGTTAAGTGTTTCTTAGGAGGCAAAGTTACCGATTGTTTCCCACTTTCGGTTTGTTTTTTGCGCCAATCTGCGAACATTGCTGTAATCTCATAATTAAATGATTTAGCGTATTCCTCGCGATATTTATATATTTCTTCTAATATTTCATTTGTGAGCATTTTATTCTCCGAGCATTTCGTAGGGGGTACAAATTGTTGGTAACTCATATCCAAAGTCGTAGCATATTCGTGCGAGTTTTTTTTGGATGTGAGCGTTGGCGATATGCTTACAATTCCAGGTTAGCAAATAATCCATGCCGTGAACTGTGGCGATTGCAATATGAGCTGCGTCGTTTGCTGCTTTTGAGGGAAGGTTTGTTTTTGATAAAAATTGAATTACAAGTTCTTCGGCTGCTTCGGTAGGTTCTAATAATTTTAAATCTTGTAACATTTCTAATCTTTGCGATGCAATTTCTGGATCTCCCAATGCTGCTTCGTCTAATACAATTTGTGAAGCGTAGAGGTCTAAATCTGCGCGATATTTGTTCCACCAGTCTCGGGTTAATTCAATATTCGCAGCAAGTATGAGATTTTTGGTCGATCGCGCTGTTAAATAGCCAAATATACTTGTTTCAACGTAAACTGTTTCGTTCATATCGAATAATCGATTAATTGTTGAAATTTTAAGTCAATTTTGTTTAAAAAGCGATGTCATTTGGATAAAAAACGGCTCTCTTGTTCGTATTCTTTTAAACCTCGCTCGAATCTGTATCGGTTTTCGTACAGTTGTGGGTTTGAGCGCCAAGCTTAGATTACAATTACTTTGTCTTGCTGTGGTGGAATCAAGGTGAAGTTTTTGAAGTTTAATCGGGTATGGTTGGTATGGCTGGTGGCGGTTTTACTGTTGATTAGCTTTATTCCCGTGCGGATTGCTGTGACTTTTCGTCAAGCTCCAACTCCCCAGGCTCCGCATTGTGTTGGGGGGTGATTTTGCTCGGACAAGGTTTGCGGGGAAGTTTTGGCTGTCTCGTCGGGATTTGGATATTTGGGTTTCGGATTATCGTTGGAATCTAGATGTTAATCGGCGGATTTTTCATCAAGAAGGGGTACCGGATGAGCGGCTGCATTTTGATTTTGATGCTACTGATACGGTGACGAATTTTACGAGTTTGGTGGATGATGAAGGTTGGTGCTGGGTTAAGTCATGTTTATTTGATTACTTCCGATTACCATATGCGGAGAGCTAGGGTAATTGCAACGGTTGTTTTTGGTAGCCGGGGTGTGGTGGTAACTCCGGTTGCGGTGGGTTCGGGGAGGGATGAGGATGAGTCGTTGGTGCGGGTGGTGAGAGATTTTGGGCGTTGTTTGTTGTGGGTTGTGAGTGGGAGGAGTGGGGCTAGTTTGAATCCGGATTTGAGGTGATTTTAATTTGGGTGCGACTTTAGTGATTGAAAAGTTAAGATATTCCATATTGATATATAGTTGAAAAAGGTATTATGAGTCAACAGTTGGAAGCAGTTTTAAAGCAAGCCCTTGAGTTGTCACCACAGGAACAGTTGGAGTTGATTCGATACTTGAGTACTAAAGTATCTGTGCAGTTGGATATTGGGGTAAAGCCAAAGCGTGATATCGCTGATTTCTATGCAGTTGCGCCTAATTTATTGTCTGGGGTGGATGCTCAAGTGTGGGTTTCACAACTTCGGGATGAATGGGATGAGCGGGAACCCAATTTAAGAACATAGTTATGAAAATTAGTCAAGCATTCTTTGGGGTAAACAAAGTTTTTCTGGACACTGCTCCGATTATTTATGATGTTGAGGGAACGCCAGGATTTGGAGAGGTGGTTCGGGAAGTATTTAATTTACTTGCTCAAGGTAGCTTTCAGGCTGTTGGTTCACCTGTAACGTTGGCAGAGTGTTTAGTAATGCCAATTCGGTTAGGAAAGCCTCAAATTCAACGAGATTTTATTGAGTTATTGACAAATACTGATGGAATTTCATTTATACCGATTACAGCTTCTGTAAGTCAGAAAGCGGCGGAAATAACAGTAAGCTATGGTTTGAAGTTGCCTGATGCATTGCAGATAGCGGCAGCATTGGTTGCAGGTTGTGATGCGTTTTTAACTAATGATACAGCCCTAATGCGAGTCACTGAGTTGCGAATTTTGGTATTAGGTGCTTTACAGATTTAAAAATTTTAGTGTTGTATTGGGATGGTGATGCGAGAGATACGGTGACGAATTTTACGAGTTTGGTGGATGATGAAGGTTGGTGCTGGGTTAAGTCATGTTTTTTTGATTACCTCACGATTACCATATGCACAGAGCAAGGGTTATTGCCAGTAGAGACGTAACATGTTACGTCTTTACTTGTAGTCGGGGTGTGGTGGTTTCGGGGAGGGATGAGGGTGAATCTAAGGTTAAATCTACAGCTATAAACAGTTATTGGCAGACCAAAAAATAATGAGCAATGGGGTTCTGGTTGATAGGTACAGTTGTGAGTTTGAGCGCCAAGCTTAGATTACAATTACCTTGTCTTGCTGTGGTTTGTAAATTTTATGGACTGTACGCTCCGTCTGTCCGTCTCTATGAGCGAGGGCAGAGTGTCAATTGTCACAATTTTTCTGATAGTGCAGGCCGGACAGCCCGCTTTTGGAAAAATGGAGTGCTTTTGGACAAAACCTTTTATTTGTTCGGTTTACCGTACTAAAGTATTCGGTCGATTAGGGGAAAATCCAATTTTTAAGGAATCGACCAATCTACGATTTGCAAATCTGGAACTTTTTCAAAATCTTTACGGTTGCGTGTTACTAGTGTTGCACTAGCAGACAGTGTAATAGCAGCAATCCTTAAATCTTGCGTACCAATACGAATTTTTGCTGCAACTAATTGGTTATAAATATCAAATGCTGTTTGATCGAAATCAATGATATTTCCTTGACATAAACGGTTAAATGTTTCTTTCAATAATGCATAAGCTGTGACTAACTCTTGTTTTGATTTTGCCTTTTTGACAACATCTAAGCGACCATACATTTGTTCAACAATTGTGATGATTGTTACTGCTATTTCCGCAGGATTAACGGCAGCAACTTTACTAATTACAACTGGATTACCCCTTTGAAGTAGGGAAATGTGGTCTGTATCAAGCACCCATAAAGTCATTTTTTTTCAATACCTGAGTTTATTATCCTAATCTTGCAAAGAACTATTATCCATATTTTTTTCTAAATTCTCATCTAATTCTTGTCTGTAGTTTTCAATCGCTGCGAGCATTTGTTCAAATTGTGGGTCATTCTTAAAAATCCCCGCCATTTCTAACCACGGGTTTTTTCCTTCACGAGATGGTAATTTTATTGGTAAAGGAACTATTTCCACTTCGGCTAAATGAGCTTCTAAGCGTTGTTGAAGTAGGGTTAATGCTGTGATTTTATCACTTGCTTCTACTTGTAATTCAGGTAAACCTGGAACAGTGGCAATTATTTTTCCGTCACTGCTTCGCTTGATGATGGCGTTAATTATTATGTCGCCTTTATTTTGATTTTGCAGTTGTGATGCTAGGGATGAAAATGAATTCATAAAAACCCTTGGTTTGTTGTGGTTCCTTTGATTGTAAATGAAGCTGCTGTGATTTACTGTTTTTGTCGCGAATCGCAATATCCTATGAAGTGGGAGGAGTGGGGTTTGGAAGTATCTGCGTTTGGTTTTAGATCCCCGACTTATGAGGAGTAATTTGCTGATCTATAGCAAATTTCAGTTGAGTCCAACACACTAAAACCTCACCCCCTTCCCCTCTCCTTATGAAGGAGAGGGGTTAAGAGGGCGGGGTGAGGTAAAATTTGTATTGCACCCAAGTGAAAACCGCTATATTTGAATTCCTGGCTCTTATGTCGGGGGATCTGGTTGATACGTACAGTTGTGGGTTTGAGCGCCAAGCTTAGATTACAATTACTTTGTCTTGCTGTGGTGGAATCAAGGTGAAGTTTTTGAAGTTTAATCGGGTATGGTTGGTATGGCTGGTGGCGGTTTTACTGTTGATTAGCTTTATTCCCGTGCGGATTGCTGTGACTTTTCGTCAAGCTCCAACTCCCCAGGCTCCGCATTGTGTTGGGGGGTGATTTTGCTCGGACAAGGTTTGCGGGGAAGTTTTGGCTGTCTCGTCGGGATTTGGATATTTGGGTTTCGGATTATCGTTGGAATCTAGATGTTAATCGGCGGATTTTTCATCAAGAAGGGGTACCGGATGAGCGGCTGCATTTTGATTTTGATGCTACTGATACGGTGACGAATTTTACGAGTTTGGTGGATGATGAAGGTTGGTGCTGGGTTAAGTCATGTTTATTTGATTACTTCCGATTACCATATGCGGAGAGCTAGGGTAATTGCAACGGTTGTTTTTGGTAGCCGGGGTGTGGTGGTAACTCCGGTTGCGGTGGGTTCGGGGAGGGATGAGGATGAGTCGTTGGTGCGGGTGGTGCGGGATTTTGGGCGTTGTTGGTTGTGGGTTGTGACAGGGAGGAGTGGGGCTGGTTTGAATCCTCGTTTGGATTGATTGATTTTAGATCCCCGACTTATGAGGGGTAGAATATAGCCATGAAAATCAGCGTTCGCTTCTGTGGGATAAACTTAACAAGTTAAAATCAATAGGTATACCCCTATTATATATCCCTGTTATATAAGGTAGTAGCTTCATGACTAACACCTCAGAAAATATAAATCTTGAAACAAAAACTTTCCCTGTGCGCTTGGAAAAAGAAGGAGTTATTAGTATCCCACAAGCAATGCAGGACAATTTAAGCTTGAGTGAAGGTGACATGCTAACATTCGTTCAAATAGGAGATTTAGTCTTGCTTACTCTCAAAAAACTTCAAGTACCACAATTAGCAGATAAAATAGCGGCTTTAAGACAGGATGCTGGCTTGTCAATAGAGGATTTATTAGAAGGACTAGAGCAAGAACGTGAAGCAATTTGGCTTGAACAACAGAAAGATGCGTAGAGTGTTTGCTGATTCAAGTGTAATAATAGCAGGTGCTGCTTCTCGTAAAGGTGCTAGTCGTGCTGTGCTGATGATGGCAGAAATTGGTCTTTTTCAGCTAGTTATATCAGAGCAGGTAGTAACCGAATGCCAAAATAACCTTAGTAAAAAACTACCTGCGGCTTTACCAGTTTTTACGGCATTACTAACTCAAATGAATTTGGAAATTCAGCTAGATCCACCTTTATCTGCATCAAATCCTTGGCATACAATTATTGAAGCTAAAGATGCACCAATCCTTGCGGCTGCAATTTTAGCACAAGTTGACCGCTTGTTGAGCTTAAATACTAAGGACTTTACCTCAGAAGTTGCTACTGCAAGTGGATTAACAATTCAAACTCCAGCCCAGTTTATTCAAGAAATTCGTGAAATTGTGACTCTTGGCTTGTTGTAATGTTAGTTTAAATTTTAGATGGTGCAGCTACTGATACGGTGACGAATTTTACGAGTTTGGTGGATGATGAAGGTTGGTGCTGGGTTAAGTCATGTTTTTTTGATTACCTCACGATTACCATATGCACAGAGCAAGGGTAATTGCCAGTAGAGACGTAACATGTTACGTCTTTACTTGTAGTCGGGGTGTTGTGGTAACTCCTGTTGCGGTGGGTTCAAGTAGGGATGAGGATGAGTCGTTGGTGCGGGTGGTGAGGGATTTTGGGCGTTGTTGGTTGTGGGTTGTGACAGGGAGGAGTGGGGCTGGTTTGAATCCGCGTTTGGATTGATTGATTTTAGATCCCCGACTTCTTTGAATAATTTGCTTATCTATTTGAATTTCTGGCTAGAAGTCGGGGATCTGGTCGATCATCACAAGTAAACAACAACTGTTCATATTCTTTTAAAGCTCGTTCAAATCTATACTGACTCTCATACAATTGACGCGCTTTTTCCCCCATGATTTTCACTTGTTCGGGTTGCTGGGATAATTCCAGGATTAAATCTGCAAGCTCTTGTGGATTATTGGGAGGGGTGTTAATTCCAGCACCGGATTTGGTTAATAGCTTATCTATATAGGAATTTGATGCTGTGATGGCGATTATTCCCCTTCCTGCTGCGAGCATTCCGTTGAGTTTGGAAGGTGCAACGATGTTTTCTGCTCCGGGGATGAGGCTAACTAGGGAAATATCGCAGGCTGTGAGGGATTGGGGTAGTATTTCTCTAGGTTGTAAAGGTAATAATAAGATGTTTTCTAGTTGATGGGTTTGGATTGTTTGCTCTAATATTTTGGTTTTTGCTCCGTCTCCAATAAAAACAAATTTAATTGGTTTATCTTTGAGGATTGTTGCTGCTGTTGCTATAGTTTCAATGTCATGGAGTCTACCCATATTGCCGGAGTATAAGACTGTAAATATTTCGGTTAGGTTGTGTTTTTGAGCAAATTGATTATCTTGTTTGTTGCAGTTTGGGATGTCTTCGATTGCCCAGTTTTCAATGATTGTAATTTTGGTTTTAATATCGGGATATTTTGTTGATAGAAATGCTTGCATTGAGCTACTGAGAACTATAGTATTTTGTGAATATTTGCAGGTGAGATAAATTAATTTGTTAAAGAGTTTAAATAAAATGCTATTGGGTTGCATGATGCCTGACATTACGGCTGATTCGGGAAAGATGTCTTGGAGGAGGAAGTAATATTTGCCGCGTTTGAGGAGTTTGAAGTATATGCCTAATATCCCTGCGTAGGGTGGATTGGAGGCGATGAGGAGGGGGGTTTTGGCTGGTTGTTGGAGGGTGATGTGGGTGAATGCACCAAGGAGGAAGAAGAGGGAACTGCTGATTTTGCTGAGAATGCTGGTGCTGGATTTGATGGGGGAGAAGGCACGGTTGATGGTAATTTGGTTTAATGATTCTGGGGTGGTTTGTTGGGTTTGGGTTCCGGTGAAGATGTTGATGGTGTAGCCAAGGTGGGTGAGTCCTTTGGCTAGGTCGGTGATTAGTTGGGAGGTGGCTCCTGGGTGGGGATGGAAGTATTGGGTGAGGATGGTGAGGTGGGACATGACATAAGTATATAAACTATTGCAACTTAGAAAAAGCCGAGTATGCAGAAATTTTATCGTATATCTCTAGTGTTAAATTAGCAGCAATTTCCCAAGAAAATAATTCAGATTGCCTTTTTTTTGCATTAATAATTATCTCTTCTCTGATATCACGATTATTTAAAAGTAATTCGACAGCATCATAAAATTTATCAAAGTCTTTTTGCTTAACAACAATACCAGAGTTATTTTCTAATTGATAAGATATTCCACCTGTATCATAAGCAATCACAGGTAATCCGATCGCCATTGCTTCTAAAATCGTTAATGGTAAAGTATCTGCCAAGCTAGGGAATAATAGTATTGTAGATAGATTATAAATAGCTCTTTGCTCAGTTAATGTGAGAAAATCTGTAAAAATAACATCTACATTCTTTGCTGGTGGAATTTTCTGTTGCCATTGCAATGGTTCATCTGGTGACAACAATTTACCACCAATCACAACTGTGGCGGGTTGTGATAAACACGAAGCGACTTTAATTACTGTGTCTAATCCTTTGTTCCCTGTGTGGTTGCCAATGAACAATAAAATCGGTTTTTCTTGAGAAATACGAAATTTTTCTAATACAGTATTACATTCCTCTTGAGATGGAGGAGCAAGGAAAAAAGGGTTAATCCCATTAGGGACTAAATGAATTTTATGTTCGGGAACTCCTCGCTCTATCAGCATCTGTTTTTCATTGGGATAGCCAGATAAAATTGCATCTACATAATTTAATGCTCTGGTAATAGGTTGGGTTATTCCCTTTTGCCAAGCCCACTTTTGATAAGCTGGTAAGCCATAATTAGGATTCATTACTTCAAAAAAACCATGAGTTGAAGCTACAATTTTGATGCCAGCTTCAGATGATTTACGAGCTATTTTTTCAAAGGCTAAACCAGGTAAGGGATTCTGTAAATGAACTATGTCGGGACGAATATCAAGAATATCTTCTAAAATTGTACTATCTAAAAAAAAGGCTCTTAGTTTTTTTGGAAGAAATTTATCTACACCACCTAACTTGGTTCTTGTAGTGTAATTTTTAATTTTTAATTCATCAATATAAAACTCTTCGTCTTTATCCCACATTCGCCATAGTTCTAGCGGGAATTTAGCAGCCATAAAGCGACTATGCCATTCAGCAGCAACAGCGCCACCTCCCAAGCGACTACCTGATGTTGATAAATTTACAACTATAGCTTTTGGTTTACCCATATTATTAACTCATGGCTGTTTTTAACTGTTATCTTTTAGACTACTTTAATTGTTTAAACCAGCTAACATATTCTTCCATTCCTTCCGCTAATCTGTGTTTGGGAAAACAACCAAGGGTTTGTAATTTTTGAGTATCAGCTACTAGTGAAAAAGGGTCTCCGCTTCGTTGCTTACCCGAAAATTTTATTTGGGGAGATTGATCCCAGGCTTGGCATAAAGTGGTTGCGACATCGCGCACACAAGTACCTATTCCAGTGCCACCATTAACTATAAAGGGAGTACAAGAAGCTTTGTCTGCGGCTGCAATTAAAACTTGTACAGCATCTTCTACAAACAGCCAATCACGAATTTCATCACCTGTACCGTGAAGTTCTAAGATAGAGGGTGATTTTTGCAAACGGTGGCACAAATCCCATAAAAGCTGTTTTGTTAAACCAGGACCATAAACAGAAAATAGCCGCACAATTGCTATTTTTAATCCAAAATTATGGGCGTAGGATTGACAAAGTAATTCGGCTGCACGCTTGTGGAAACCGTAAGGGGAGTAAGGGGTAAAACATCCATCCTCTAAGATTTTATCTGTATGATTATTGCCATAAATGGCAGCGCTAGAACTAACGACTAATTTAGTGTCAGGTACATTACCTCGAATCCATTCTAAAAGTGCTGCGGTAGTGGATACAGAACGACGGAAATCTTCAGCAGGTGCTTGTATGGATAGACCAACTGAACTACCTCCAGCCAAGTGATAGATAACATCTGGTTGACCTGATTTTTCTAATAATTGGCGTAAGTTGGAATCCTCAATTTCGCCATTAACCCAGTAGGAAATACCAAAATTGCTGGATATTTCTGGAGGTAATGCTCCGTGACCTAATCCTAAAACTTGGTCTCCTTTTTGTGCGAGGTAATTAGATAGATTTTTACCTATAAAACCACGAGCGCCTGTAACCCATGCTACTACCATTAAATTTTATCCTCCGGTTTATAAGCAATAAAACTAAACGCACGTCCTGGTCTTCGATCAATTTTTGATAGTAGTTTCAGAAAATATTTAAAGGTAATTGGATTTAATAGTAAACCGGAAATAATCTTTCCTCCAGGTATAATACTGATTTTTTTCTTTAATTGATTTTTTAGAGATTCTTCTGTCAGAGGAGCATAATTAATTACACTTTCAAAAGGAGCAATAACTTTATTTATTTGTAATCCAGATGATTTAATAGCTTCTAGATACTGTTTAAGTAAATAAGCATTCTCTCCTCCATAAAGATTATGTAGTGGATGAGAATCAAGAAATTTAGGCAAGTCACTTGCAGAGGAGATGACGTGTTCTCGCACAGCAATAAGGATTCCACCAGGTTTTAAAACTCGGTTTATCTCATTACATAATTCCTGTAAATCTTGTGCATGGTGTAAAACCTGTCTGGCAAAAACTAAATCAAAAGTCTGGTTTTCAAAAGGTAATTTTTCGCCAAATTCTTGTATCACCTCAATAGGTAATTTATTTTCAGTTGCTAGTTTATAAATCGCACCAACTCCAACTAGATTACTAGAGTCTGGTTCTAATGCTTTGACTTGCCAACCATCTTTGCTAAGGGCATAACTTGCTATTCCATTCCCAGCACCAATGTCTAAAGCTATTCCGCATTGTTGGGGAAAAAATTCTTTGATTGCCTGCCATTCCTCTCCACTCCAATAACGCTCTGCGGCAGATTTTAATGGTTTGTCATAATAACAAGCTTGAACTAATTCCTGCTGCTCTGGTTGGGAAATTAGCCAGGAAACAGCTTCTTCCCAGGTTTGAAATTTACTATCGTTCATTTTCAGGAATCTCGCGAATAATTTTTGCTGGATTTCCGGCAACTATTGTCCATGCAGGTACATCTTTGGTTACTACTGAACCTGCTCCTACAATTGCTCCTTCACCAATAGTTATACCTTTAAGAATTACAGAATTTGCTCCTATCCAAACAAAATTGTGAATTACTACGGGAGCATTAGGAATATCTGTATAAACGTCGGGGAATATTCCATTTGAAAAGTTGATTGCATCATTAAGACGTTTTTGATGTGAAATAGGGTGTAAATCACTGTCCATAATAAAAACGTGATCTGCAATCAAACAACCTTTTCCTATAACAATAGAATTTGTACAAAAAACCCTGGAGTTTCCTATAAATGTGTAATTATTAATAAATAATTTACCTTTTTTATGTACATCTAGAAATCCATCAATAATAACTCCATCACCAATCTGAATTGAGATAGGATTAGAAGAATGATTAAATATTTTATAATTAGGACCGAACTTACATAATTTTCCATGATGCAGACGATATCTACCGTAGAGATGAAAAATAATTTTTTGGAATTTAGATTGTAAGTACATTGATGGTTTTTACTTGTAAATTTCTTTAGCCCATGCATAATTAAATTTCAACTTTTCATCTTTTACCTGAATCCAAGGATATAAATCATCGGGTATTTTAGGTTTTTCCACATAAAATGCAAATAGATTCTGCTGTTTTGGGAATAGTAAAGAAAATACTTTGTGTATTGGCTTAACTGAAGATACAAATATACTTTTGAATAAAGCTTTTTTCTCGACGCTTACTTGAAAGGGTATATCACTACCATACTGATAGTCAAATCTGTGACGGGCATAAGGAGCATAAGTATTTACAGTTTTCTCAATTTCGCGTTCAGTCCACCTGTAAATGTAATTAGGAATTTCAGTATTATTAACTCCTCCAAATTTACCATCATTGTAGTAAACTGCTACGTGTTCATAACTTTGAGTCAAACCCATAGTCTCTACAATTTTCATTAACCAACTATCACGAGACTCAAAAGCAATAATTCCTATTTTCGATACCCGATACATTTCTAGCAAAGCACGATGAGGTGATTCACAGTGATGAAGTGCAGCATGAACTACAACAAAATCAAATTCTCCATCTTTATAATCTAATTGCTCTGCTTTTTGAAAACTCCACTTGTATGGCGCGAATTCATCACCTTTTAATCTTGTATCTAAGTTGGAAATAACTACATTTTTAAATCCAGCATCTAACAACACACTTTGGTCTGTTACACCTCCACCTACTACTAATATTGAAGCATCTTTATTCGATATCCATTTGGTAATAGTTTTTTTATAAAAACCAACCCTTACATCGGACATCATACTCTTATTTTCCATTCCTTACCTCACAATTAATAATTATAAAGCTATCAATCTATGCAATATTTTGCATGATTTGATTGAAATTTTTCTTTTAGTCCAATGATTGCAAATAATAAATACCAAAATGTATAATAGCCATATAAACTACCAGAAAACATTGCACCAATTGCATACTGAATATAAAGAATACCCAGCCAGCCCCATGAACTTTTCTTGTTAAAAATTAATGTAATTGATTTAATCAGTGCATATACATAGAGAATTACAAATATAAATCCACCAAATACACCTGTAGAAAGAAAGGCTTCTATTATTAAATTATGTGGATATCCTACATATGGAATTTCTAATCCATGACCTGTACCCAAATTTTCACCAATTAATTGGATTGCTCTCTGATACAATTCAGGTCTTTGTATAAATCTAGAATCATAAAATTCATCTCCATTTAAAGTGGATGCAAATCTTTCTAATAATGAGCTACCAGAATTCAAAACGAATTCTAACCCAAAATTAACAGCTAAAACAAGAATAATTAAAATGCTAATTATTTTCAATATATTAAATCCTTGACGTTGTAACTTTACGATTAATAAGCTTCCACATATAATTAAGGCAATTATTGGACTTCTCGAAGCTGCAAATAAAACTAGAAAAACACCAAATATCATAAATATTATATTGATTAATAAATGAAGTTTATTATTTTTATTGTCTTGATTTTTAATCGAATTTACTCGATTTCTAATCAATAATCTTTCAAGGCAAATCAAAGTTAAAGATGCAGATTGATGACCTATAGAAATTGGATTTAAAATGTCGTTTCCAAGTCTACCCTGTTCAATAAATATTCTGCTAGTTTGTCCTTGAAAAATAATAGATGAAACTGCAACTGAAGCAATAGCTAAAATCAAGTAGGAAAAATAAAGATATTTATTTGAATGCTTAACATCTAAAAATAGAAAACTAATTGCTGGCAATAGACAAATTCCGAACCATGTTAGTATATACTCACTTACATCTTTAGTTAAAGTTGTATTATATCCAGTATCATAAATTAAGCGAAAAGAATATATGATAATAAATAAAGTAAGCAAAGAAATTGGTGATAATCTTGTAAGTCCTGTATATATTTTCTGGGTTTTAATTTTTTCTGAGCTAAAGTTCAATCCCAAAAAAATGATGATTATGCTGAATAGTAATATAACAGCTCTATAAGGTGCTGTGATAAGACGTGATGCTGTAGGATTAGTTACAAGCATTGCAACCAATCCAAAGCCAAAAAGAGCAGTAGAAAATAAAAATATTTTGATTTTAAGGAGTAGCGAATAAGACGATATTTTTATAATCATATTGTTTAAAAAAAGATTATATCAAGTCAATCAAACAACCCAAAACATCCAGTATTTTTCTAGCACTTGTTTTTGTAAGTATTTTTAAAATATCGTAGTTTTAGGCTGATGAATATTTTTTAAGCTCTTTGGATCGTCAATATTTGATCTATTGCTTTTATAGAAGATAAAGCTGCATCTCCCGAACTTATGTAATCAAATTCTCCTTGACGACCAACAAGATAGATATCTTTACTGGCAAAATACTGTTTTACTTGCGCGATAACTTCAACATTAAAATCTCTTCTGTATACAGGATAAGCATTAGGTGTTAAATTATGTCCGACAAGTTTGATATTCTGAAATTTTTCTCCCCATGAAATATTTTTAAATGTATCACGAAAATCCTGTTCTAAAATATTAACTATATTTGTATCTTGCAAATGGGTTTCATTCGGGATTGATTCTACGTTAAAGTAATGTCTACCGTTATTTTGGTAATAAGAAGAATGAAATGTTACTCTCTTCCAAAATCCTTTTTCGCTAAAATTAAATAAAACATGACAGTTATCAATAGGTGCTTCATCCGCAACGAAGAACAAAGTATACAAAGGCTTATATTCTAATTTTTGATTTAGAGGAACATCACAAAGTTTGCAAAGCAAGCCAAGGGGGATAGAAGATAACAAATAATCATATTGATACTCTCTATTATCTTTCGCTATTATTTTTTTCTCATCAAGTAAAATTTTTTGTATCTGTTCTCCAAAATTCAAATCAATATCATTATCCTTTAATTCATCAGCTATATAGTTATACATCGCTGAGAAACCTGATATTGGTCTAGCATAAATAGATGGAGCTATTCTCCATTTATTTAACTCATTGAATTTCAAGGTTGCTATTTTCTTGATTATTTGATTAAATTTGACTGCATTGGTTACATATCCTAATCTTTTACCACTAAACTGCAAACTTATGTCTGAAGGAGACATTCCATATAAACGCTCAACATAACTTCTCAGTCCGGTTTTTTTATAAAAAGGTCCAAAATAATACTCCAATTCATCGTCAACACAATTCCAATTTTTGCCGTTTAGCGTTTTCTGAATTCTAGTGACGATTAAGTTAAAAGCATCTAAGCAAAAGTTATGAAATCCCCATTCTTTTATATATCCTTTCATCGTCACAGGATATAAATCTAAATTACCCTTATTAGTTAATGATAAACAATTAAATTCTGATATATGCCACATATACTTTTTTAGGTCAAAAACCTGAAGAACCGTGTGGGATGCATCAAAGAAAAAAGCACCAATATCAAAATGTAAATTATCAATTTCGATATCTTTATGCAGACCACCTAATTTTATATCTTTTTCGATTAACTCGATATTATTAAAACCTTTTTCTTTTGCATATTTTGCAGCAACAGCACCCGCAATTCCACCACCCAAAATAGTTAAGTTCATATGAATTTCACTCCTTGATTTTTAGAAACTTTATACAATATCTTTTCTTAAACATCAAATTACTGTTTGACTATAAAATCTGTCAAGCAAACGTAATATTTTCTTTCTCATATTAATTAATACATCAATTTTCTTATTGTTAACTCTTTGAATAGTTTTTTTGACTAGTTTGTAATTAATAGTATCAACACTAACTTTATTTGGGAATTCAAATAAAGTATTAGAAATTGAAAGTTTCGTTTCTGATTTTAGTAACCAACGACCTAAAATATTTTTATGTGTTCCCGTCATATCAAAACCAATATTTGAGACATAGCTTTGTGCTGGAAATAGTACATAACCACTTTTTTTAAAAATACTCCAATACCAACGAATAGCCCAAGAATCAATCTTGCCAAACTTCTGCATTTGTAGCATTTTAAAGTAATCATAACTACCATCTAAATTAAAGCCAATTTGCATCTGCTTGTTTGTTTTTAATATTTCCCATCCAGATGTTTCCGGGTCAAAATAATCCCATGCACGTTTCCATGTTGCCCATCCCCATGAGGTAGGAAAAGGAAGAAATATTGCTTCATGGCGACTAACAAATTCTGGAACAGGAAACATATAGGCAGATATTTGCATCACAGAAGACTCATCTTCATACTTATCTAAGGCTGCATTTAAGAAATTTAAAAATTTAGAAGACACTATTAAGTCGTCTTCTAATACTATTACACGATTGTATTTTTCACATAACTGGGTAACACCTGCGACAATAGATTTTGCTAAACCTTTATTTAGTGAACTTTCAATAATTTGTGCTTTTTTTCCTACCATTGAACGAACTAATTTACGAGTCTGCATGACTTTAAGTTCATCTTCCTCTTTTTTCGCTCCATCACAAAAAATATAGAGAGGGCTATCTACAAATTCTGGGCATTGCATTAAGCTTTCTAAAGCTTTATGTGTATGTTCTGGTCGTTTGTAAACAAAGAGTGCGATTGGTGCATAGTTCATATAAATTAAACCCGATTACAAAAGAATTTAGTAATCAATATAAATTATGATTTGCGTTCATCTTTACTCCAATGGTTATCATTTACATATTCGATGTCAAATGTTTCCAATTGAGATTCTTCAAGCTGTTTCATAGTTATCCTCACAAAATATTATATAGATTATTTTTTAGATAAATTATAATAATAAAAATATGAAATTCATTTAAATATATAGGCTTTAAAAATAAATAAATAGATTTGAGTTATAATCAATAATCACAAATATAATATATATCAATGAATATGAATTTATATCGATTATGCATTTAAGAAAAAAAACGATTTTAATTGTATTTGGAATATTTTTCTTGCATCTAGATCAAAACCATTACTCACAAAAGAAGCAAATGCCTGCGAGATAACAGTCGTGATCGCAGCACCAACCCCACCATACACAGGTATTAAAAAGAAATTCAAAACGACATTAATAATTGCCCCCATTAAAGTTCTGCGAAAAGAAAGATGAGTCAAACCTTCTGCCACAAACCAAGACGATGTTGCAACACCCATAAAGACAAACAAAGAAGCCCAAACATGAATTGACAAAATACTTCCAGCTTCCCCGTAATCATTACCAAACAGCATTGTAATAATTGTTCCAGACAGAAATGTCATCGGCACTGCAACTATAATAGATAGTAAATTCATAAGACGCAGTAATTGCCCTATGCGATGATAATAAAGCTTTTCACTCTTTTCTTTGGCCGCGTAAATAGAAGGATTCACCGAAGAGCAAATGGCAGTAGGAATAAAATACCAAACCTCAGAAATACGAGTTGCAGCCGAGTAAATCCCCACAGCTTGATCACCAACCATTTTCCCCAACATAATCTGGTCTATTTTCATGTAAACCATGATAGTCAAACCAGATAAAATTAAAGGCCAACTTTCCTTAAGCAAATTTTTAGCAAGTGAAAAACTCCAACGCCATAATTTGATTGAATAGCCCTTCACTTTATAGGCAATCATCAAACCTATTGCAGCTAAACCAAGCTCTGTCAATTTTGCCCAAGCAAAAGCAATTAAGGGAGCTTGCATTGTAATCAAACTAACTTGTAGCAAAGTTACAAGGATAAAAGCTGTATTTTTAGCAACAACCGTGTACTTGGACTGCACTTGCGATTGAAACAAAAGGTCAATAGTGTCAAAAGACTCAAAAAAACCTCCAGTCGCTAATATTAACACAAGCCAAATCGTTAAACTATCACTACGGAATAAGAAAGCACAACCAACAGCTAATGATAAAGATATAACCCCACCAAATATTTTCAGCCAAAAAGTTGTACCTAAAAGTTGCTCTTTATTTGATGAATCATTAACAATATTGCGAATGAGGATCGCATTTAAACCCAGGGTAGAAATGGGATTAAACAAAGCGACAAATGCCATTGCATAGTTAAAAACACCAAATTGCTTTGCTCCCAAATAACGAGCAACCCACACACCGACAAATAGAGCAACACCCATTCGCAGAATTCTATCTGCAAACAACCAACCTGTATTAGCAATAATTGCACGTAACCCAGAGCGAGATTTGAGCAGTGATAATTTTTCTTGAATCTTTAACTTACCTAGCATAATAATCAAATCTGCTCATAATTTACCGTCCCAGAACGAGTGGAAATAGCTGCTCGTACAGTGGAAGAGTCGAGATTCCTTGTAATTGGTCTGATAAACCAAAAAAGCTGGGCTGCTATCATTACATATAGAGAGGAGCGGGTGCGAATCATATCAGTACGACGAGCAAGAGACGAGGAAGTAAAAATATATGAAGGCTGAAAAATTCGATCAAAAATTCGATTCAGGGGAGGATATAACCCCTTATTTAGATATGAATACAATTCGTCGTCCGGGTTATGAGCAACGAAGGTTGACACTCCTCGACCTAAAGGTACGAGGATTCTTTGATCTATGAAACAACTTGCTGATGCAAGATTTCTCCAGCAAAAGTAGAGGTCGTTTCTCCCAAAGCGTTGCTTGCGTCTGTCTTGGAAAGGTTGACGCAAGAATCCTCTTGCGCCCAACTTTCCGCTAGCGCAAAGGTTCCAGTATGCCCTACTGTACCCAATCCTGAGTTAAGGATGTTTATGCCAGCGTTGTGATCTCTATCTAGCTTGCATCCACACTGGCAAACGTGTGTGCGAGTAGATAGTGATTTTTTCACAATTACGCCACAGTTAGAGCATTCTTGGGATGTATATGACGGATTTACCGCAACAGTAATCCGTTTAAATACTTTCCCAAAATACTCTAACCAAACTCTAAATTGATACCAACCAGCATCATTGATTGACTTTGCCAAACAATGATTTTTCACCATGTTCTTAATCCTCAAGTCTTCGTAGACGACTACATCGTTCGATGTGATTACGCACCTTGCCAATTTCACGGCATGGTCATTGGAGCTGTCTACTTATCTTGAGGTGAACTTTACCTAATATATGCCGTGCTTTGCGCCTATTTTTAGAACCTTTAACTTTGCGAGAAACGAGTCTTTGCGACCGTTTCATCTTGCATTCCCCAGTTCTGTAGAACCGAGGGTTTTCAACCTTATCTCCGAACGAATCAGTATAAAAGCTCTCCAACCCGACATCTAGCCCAACCGTGCGATGGGTTGGTCGTGTATCTTCTGTGCGTTCTACATCAACACAGAATTGAGCATACACCGACGTAGCCCGTTTTACCAGTCTCACCCGTTTTATCTGCTTTATCTGGTAGAAATGCAAGTCACGAGTGCCTTTGAGCTTTAGCTTACCAATACCGTTTTTATCGGTGAAGGTTATCGATTTACGATCTTGTGCAAGCTTCCATCCTGATGTTTTATACTCAACAGAATGGCAGTTTTTCTGGAATTGGGGGAAGCCCTTCTTACCCGATATCTTTTTCTTGCAGTTGTCATAAAACCTAGAAATAGCAGCCCATGCTCGTTCGGCTGCGGCTTGTCTAGCCATTGAGTTTAACTTGTTAGCAAAGGGAAACTCTTTAGCCAATAATGCACAATGCCGCGATAGTTCAACCCAAGATTTAGCAAGTCCGTCCATCCACAATCTGATGGCTTTATTCCGAATGAACTGGGTCGTTCGGATTGCCTCATCAATTGCTTTGAACTGCAATGCCTTTCCGTAGGTCTTGAACTCAAAAACTAGCATGAATATCTTCTATTTCACTCATCTTATAGTACCACAACCATCATAAGAAACGAGAAAATATCTTTAGAGAATACAATATAAAGCCGTCCTGGAAGGACGGGGCTTTAGACCCTATTTTTTCGGTAAACGTTGATTTTCCTACATGGATAATAGAAGCACTCGATAGAGAAGCCGCACGAGTTGGCGTAACTAGACAGTCAATCATCAAAGTCTGGATTGCCGAGCGGCTCAAACAGCATAGGTAAAATTTGGCATGATATAGGAAGATATCCCAGAAGTCGGGTTTTTTTTGAGAAGAATTGATTAAATAAGAAAATTTTGCCAAAAACCCAACTTCTTAAGAGGATGTTTTGAAAGTCTAATTTAATACTTTACTGGCGACTATAAGTCGCGTCTACACAAACAAAACCCGCCTGCGCGGGTTCTAAATTAACCAGTCCACGCAGGTGGACTTTGTTTCTGTAGTAGCGGTTTAAACCGCCGGATACTTTTAAAACATCCTCTAAAGCTAACTAAACCGTCTCAACAACTCCTCCCGCTCTAAACTTGATAACTGCAACAACAAAGCAGCATAATCTTGAGGAGGTAACTGCAACATCGGCTCAATAATTGCCGCTAATTCCTCATCCAGTTCCCCAAACCGCGCTTTGAGCAAATTTTCCACAACTTGGCGCTGTCCTTGCTGCACACCCTGCTGTATACCCTCCTCAGCACCAAGACGTTTAGTTTTTTGTTCCCATTCCAAATAAGCTTGTGATAACGCCATCATTAACTCCCGATCTTCTTGCTCAACTAGATTATTTACTTCTATACTAATCTTCCAAGTCGCTAACAGCTGTAAGATTCTATCGCGCCTTGGTTCATTTGTACTTAAATCGATTACCTCATCAATTGCTTGCTTTTGAATCATCCCCTTACCAAGTATTCTCAACCAGAGAGTTTCCGGGGTTCGAGGTAATTTATAGCGGTTTTCACTTGAGTGGAATACAAATTTTACCTCACCCCGCCCTCCGGGCACCCCTCTCCTTATCAAGGAGAGGGGAAGGGGGTGAGGTTTTAGTGTATTGGACTCAACTGAAATTTGCTATATTAATGGCAATAATTGCGGTTCTAAGACCTGTTGGTAAAAAATAAATACCCTGTAACCAATCTTCACGAGCAAAAGCACCAAATGTTGAAAGTAAATCATCGGATGCAGAAGGGGTAATAATCCATAATTGGGGAAGTTCATCCTCGGTAGCTGTTTTCTCATCACGCTTTGCCTGACGTTGAAAATCATCAATGACATGAAATAATTTAGACAAGCAACTACGAACTTCGGAATAGTTAGGTTGATTGCGAAAAGGTTCCAACAAACATGGTAGAGTCGCAATTTTGGCAATAAATCCCAAATCTTCCGTAATTACACCCGGTGGATGCGATGGAGAAAACCAAATATCGATAAATTTCGGCTCTCCAGGAACTTCAAAATTCGTTCTTACCTCACCCAAAGGAGTTAAGAAAGTCTCAAAAAACTGCTTGGCAAATTGATCAAAGGGGTTTTTACTCATGGAAATGCACTCACCTGTATAGTCCGAGTGTACTATAAATGGCGAGATGAGCGATAATTTGTCTGTAGTGTCCAAAGTGTCTAACATCATAATTAATTCGCTCAATTATTAGCGTTCCAGAAGTCGGGTTTTTGGCAAGATTTTTTGATGTAATTAGGATTTCTCCAAAAAACCCGACTTCTCACCCAATCTTCAACCCCGGAATTTCCTCCACCCTTAGAGGACGTTTGAAAAGTCCTTAATAATGTATCAAATCATTTCAGATCCCCCTAAATCCCCCTTAAAAAGGGGGACTTTGATTCTTGTTCCCCCCTTTCTAAGGGGGGTGAGGGGGGATCTGAATGTACTAAATATCACAGCCAAATACTTTTCAAACACCCTCTTACCTGTAATGGGAATAAATCCTCAATAACCATCACCACAGCCTCTTAATTGGGTAATTATCAAAAACTTCATCAATACTAACAATGGGTATTTGTTCAACCATCGCTTGAGCTATTAAAATCCTGTCAAAAGGGTGTTTGTGATGTGATGGTAAATTATTTAAAGCATAAATATGAGTTAAATCAATAGGTAAAATTTGGAGATTATTTACACGCTGCTGATTGTCAATCAAGTTAGGGAGAGATGAATTTAGATTGAGCTTACCCAATTGCAGTTTGATTTGCATTTCCCACACACTAGCAATACTCAGTATCCATATATTGTTAATATCAGTCAATAAATTTGTGACTGTCTGAGATAACCTTTCTGGATTTGCTGTAGACCAAATAAATATATGGGTGTCTAATAATATATTCATTCTTCACCCAGCCAAAACTCATCAGGTAAAGGCTCATTAAAGTCTTCACTCATCCAAACTTCTCCCCGGTTTAAGCCAAGCACCCGTTGTTGTGCTGGTTGGGTTGGAATTGGTTGGGATTGAGTATTTTTGTGTTCCAAAAACTCCACAAAATCTAGTAGTGTCTGTTGTTGCTCTGGTGGTAAGGATTGCAATTTGGCAATTAATACCTCGGTTATATTCAGTGTTTGGGAAGTCATATTTCCCCCTAAGTTATACCATTTTGGATTTTAGATTTTAGATTTTGGATTGTCAAATATTTGCTGTATAAGCTTTTTACATAGACATCTGTCGCAATCATTTTTCAAATTGGTATTAGTTTCATAGATTAATACTACTATTTTATGACTTCTCAAAAAAACCACGTCTCAGAAGTCGGGTTTTTAGCAAGATTTTTTGATGTAATTAGGATTTCTCCAAAAAACCCGACTTCTTAAAGCTAACTGCTCCCCTCTCCTTACTAAGGAGAGGGGGTGGGGGTGAGGTTATGAGTGTATTCGATTCAATTGAAAACCGCTATATTATTGGGTTCAAAATTCCTCAAAGCGTCACACACCCTACAATACGAATTACGAATTACGAATTACGAATTACGAATTATATTCACACCCCGCGCATATTTAAGCGTAAACTCACCTACCGAGGGATTACCATGTGGATGAAGTACCCCACTTACCTGTAGCCAAAGCTCAGAAGGAGCCACTCTCACATCATAAGTGCTACCATTTTTCTTCACATGAAACCACTTACTTTCTTGACAATCCTCACACCAAAAAGCCTCCAACCACTCATTCTCAATCGCAACAGTTGTAAGACTATTAATCAATATCATCGCACTTTGTCGTTTTATCCCCCGTTGCTGTAACTGTCCAGCAGAACTAGCAAACAGAGGATACTTTTGACTGACACTATCTAAATAACATCCATGAATCGGACAATAAAGAGCCCTGCGCTTAGAACGCTTGCGATTTCGCTCACACCTTCTCTGCACAACCACCTCCTCTTATAGTCATTAGCGAATAGACTAGCAGAAGGCTGCGTTGGAGAGACTGAGATCCAAAGACCATCAAAGCCCAACTCCTGATATAAAATAGCGGTTTTCACTTGAGTCGAGTGTAAATTTTACCTCACCCCGCCCTCCGGACACCCCTCTCCTTATCAAGGAGAGGGGAAGGGGGTGAGGTTTTAGTAATCTGTCGCCAGGATGCCGATTTGCATAATATCCGGCGCTTTGTTACCGCACGCCAGTTGCTACAACGGAGGGAGCCTCGACACGAGTTGTTCATGGGGGAAACCCCCAAGACCACACTCGCTCCGCAACGCACTGGCTCTACTACACAAGCGAAGTCCACCTGCGTGGACTAATTTATTAGTAACCCGCTCAGGCGGGTGCCGGTTCCTGTAGCCGCGACTTCTAGTCGCCAGGTAAACTCACCAGGTAAACTGTCGCAATCCCGGTTCAAATTGGTATAACTTCTTGATTTTTACAAGACGCAAACCTTAAGTGAGTAAGTATATTTCTTTTGTCTCAATTAGATTAACATTGTTCAATTAATTAGCAAGTGATTTGAAATACTTTTAAAATTATTTTTAGAGTTTGTTTTTCTTTGGATAAAAGTAATAGAAATTGGGCATGGAAAGATGGGGGCGATGGGGCGATATGCCGGAGGCTTGTTGTCACCAGTAGTGCGAGCTTCTAGCTCGCTGATGACTGGTTTTAGCTAGCTCGCTGATGGCTGGTTCTGATGACTGATTCTAAGCTGTTAAGCGCCTAAATTAGATAGACAAAGCGGGCAGGATGCCCGCACTACAATAAATTCATATTTATGTCCTACGGACACGCTGCGCTAACGTTTTATACAATTTAACTGCGTATCACCTTAGCTCGCTGATGACTGGTTTTAGCTAGCTCGCTGATGGCTAATAGGGAGCGTCTCGCTCCCACTTTTTGGGGTTTGGAAGGGGATAAGGGCGATCGCCATTTTTGATTTTTTGGAATTGAAGAAGGCTGTATAGTTTAGTAGAGTGGAAAATATGAGAACCACAACCAGAAGTCGGGTTTTTGGGATAATTTGCTGTTAGAAAAGATAATCTTGTAAAAAACCCGACTTCTAGAATTAGTTGATTATGTTGGGTTGCGTTGCACTTCAGCCAACCTACTTAATACTCCTAAATACTTGGTTCAAAAAATTGTGTAAATCCCTTTTGCTTTAAGCCGAGTTTGAGTTTCTTATCTCCCGTCCACAGTAAGCCATTTAATTCCATCGTGAGCGCCACATGTGGAGTATCAGTTTCATCAACATCACGACAAAGTTCATAGGCTTTTAATAGGTTATCTATTGTGATGAGGTCTTCTTTGTATAGGTTAATTCTTTTTAAAAATATGTGGTATGTGCGAATAACTTCTTCTTCTGTCAGTTGAGTGAGTTTGACAATCTTCTCTTTACGTTTAAACAACTCAACTAAAACTAATTCGCAAATAAAAAAGTTGTAATCCATGCCGAAAACAACATCAGCAAAATTAGATTCGCTTCTTAATAGTGCGGAAAATAAAATATTTGTATCAAGAATAATTATTGGTTTTTCAGGAAGCACAAATAACTACCTTTGAAGTTTAGACTTGACATTCAGCCATACAGCATTATCAACTTCATCCGATAGATTGACAACAGCTTCTGGAGTTAGGCTACTTTGTTGTCTAGTGGTTTCAAGGAAGAGATAATCTAAAAAGGTAGCTAGTTTTTCGTATTTTATCATCGTTTTATTCAGTTTAATCACAATATCTTGGTTCTCAAACGTTATATTGTATGCCGTGTTTTCAGTCATCAGATATATTTTGAAATTTTTCTGGTGTTTTTATCAAGTCTACTGTGCCTGCACCGACTTGACTATGGAAGCAGATAAAAGCAGTAGATGATTTAAGCAGATGTAGATTATAGCATGATTCTGATTGTGGTATGGGTGGGGAAAGAAGTCGGGCTTTACTTAAAAACCCGACTTCTTACTCCCCCAAGATTCTAGAAGTCGGGTTTTTACCATAAATATCCGTAACACCACAAAACACTCATAAAAACCCGACTTCTTAACCGTTCACTAATTCCTAACTCCCAACTCCCAACTCCCAACTCCTAACTCCTAACTCCTAACTCTCATCCCCTACTTCATCTCAATCTTAGTAATATCGGTATCAACTTTTCCATTCTGCTCATTCGGATTAATACCGTAATAACCCTTAGAATAATAGTAGCCGCCGTAACTATTATCAGCAGTAACGCCGTTGATTACCATGCCTAAAACTCGCTGATGGGATTGTTCTAACAGTGATTTAGCAGCACTCACCGAGCCGGTATTTGCAACACCGGGACGTACAACTAATAATATTCCATCTGCTAATTTACCCAAATTCAAAGCGTCGGCAGCGGCTATTAATGGTGGAGCATCAATTATTACAAAGTCATAATCGTTACTAGCTTCTTTGACTAAATTAGCCATGCGCTGAGATTCTAATAAAGCCAAGGGATTGGGTGGAATTTTTCCGCAGGTAAGGACATCTAATGTTACCAGGGCTTCTGTAACACTACCCTGTAATGATGCTTGTCCCACCAAGATATTACTCAAACCAATCATATTTGGTAAATTCCAAATATTTTGTTGTGTTGGACGACGCATATCACCATCGATCAACAATACCCTTCGTCCTAATTGAGCCATAGCAACCGCTAAGTTTGATGAAACAAAGGATTTACCTTCACCGGGTATTGAACTACTGACTACAATTACTTTTAAGGCTTTATCAGACGTGGTGAAACCGAGATTGCTCTGAAGTATCTCAAAAGCAGTAGTCGCGGGTGAGTAAGGATTGTTGAGTACGGGTAATTCTTTTCTCTCTTTATCTTTTTCATCCACCATCGGAATAGTACCCAATAAAGGATAACCCAAGAGTTTCTTGGCTTCGTCAATGGTTTTGAGGGATTTATCCATCGCTTCAAGTATCAATGCGGCTCCTGCACCCAAGAGAATTCCCAGGAATCCACCTAAAGCCAGATTCAGCAAAACTTTCGGTGAAATTGGTTTTTCGGGAATTAAAGCCGAAGCAATTACTTTGGCATTACCAACATTCTGCTTTTCTACTACCTGAACTTCTTGTAATTGCTTTAATAACTGTTCGTAGGTTGATTGCGCTACCTGCAATTTTCGCTGTAATTCTCGCTGTTGTTGCTCTAATCTTGGTAAAATGCTTAATCGGGCTTGACTTGATTCAAAAGCTCTGCTCAACAAGCCGACTCGGTTGTTCGCTGCTAAGCGTTCTACTTCTGATTTTACCAATTCAGCTGTCAGAGATTGCTTTAATTCACCGATTTGTAAATCTGGTTCTCTTACAGATACTCCATTGCCGACAATTTGTCCAACTCGCCCTTCAAGTTGGTTTCTCAAAGCTTGCAGTTTTTGAGAAAGATTAATGACTGTGGGATGTTCATCTGTTAAACGAGTTCTTGCTACTGCTAACTCACTTTGTGTCTTCTGAAATTCTGTAAGTACCTGTTGTACTGCTGGGGATTGACTCAAACTCGATAAAGCTACTGCTTGCTGCGTCGGCAATTTTAACTGATTTTGCAAGGCTTCAGAGCGAGTCATGGCTTCTACTAACTTTGCCTGAGCTTGGGTAATATTCTCTAATAGATTATTTAGACTTTCTACCCCGACTTTGGCTTCTTGCTCTAAAGCAACTACACTATTTTGCTCTTTGAATCGACGCAAAGCTGCTTCTGCTTGCACTACTCTTGCTTCTACTTGTGGTACTTCTTTTTGGAGGAATTCTCGCGCTGCTCGAACTTCAGCAGTGTTATCTTGAACGTTATTTTCCATGTAATCCCCCATCAAGGAATTTACCACATTTGCTGCTTCTTTGGGGTCGGTACTTTTATAAGAAAGCTGCAAAACATCGGTACCCCGAATGCTCTTCACTTGGAGTTGTTTGAGAAAAGCCTCATAAGTAAGGGGTTCACCTTCTTTGTCTTTAAGGTCAAGTTTAGTTATAGTTTCTTGAATTAAAGGATGGGATTTAATCACCTCGGTTTCAGTATCAAGGGGGTTACTGAGATTTGTGATACCGCTGAGTTCTCCAATTTGTCCACCCAAACCGGAAAGAGAAGAAATATTATTATTTTTATTAAAACGTAATTTACCTTCTGCTTGATAAACTGGTTTTTGTCTGAAGGTAACGAAAGCTGCTAATCCTAAAATAGAACTGGTGACAAGCAGCGCAGGCAACCAGCGTCTTTTGAGAATCAGCCAGTATTGTTGCAAATCAATATAGTCTTGCTCTTCTTGGTTCACTTGCATCTCATTTGTCATAGAACTCACAACTCACACTATCGACTTACACTGACTTTTAATTTAAGTAAATTTATGCAGAAATTATGTTTATTGTATATTTTTCTTCAAACGTTTCTTGTTTATCTTTTACTTTCAATAAAGGTTAGAGGATGTTTTAAAAGTATCCGGTGGTTGAAACCGCACGCCAGTTGCTACCCTACGACTAGCATTAACTATTTAACAGTATTCTGGCAATTTGAAAAGTCTAGAGCTATACCTATAAGTTAAGCTTTAGCTTTGTTTAAAACTTGTTTAAGATTGTGTTCTTAATAACAATAAGAAATAGTTCCCAGTCTCCGGTTGGGAACAAAAATTCTTGTAGAGACGTTGCACTGCAACGTCTTTAAATTTTCACTGCAACGTCTTTAAATCTAAATTCATACCCGGATTCAGTAAGTTCAAAAACCACCATCAATTTTTATTTAATTAAATGTATTCTATCTACTCTTGATATTTTCTTTGGGAAGTCATACTTTCTACAGTTAGTAATACCATTGACTTTACATATCGCTGGCAACTGCGTTATCTAAAAGATTTTACCGTATTACAAAATTTCCTGTGATCGAAAGCTTTGTATAAATTCTCAAAAAATAAAAAAAAGAGGAATGGTACTAACTAATGCAGGAAGCTTTATTTCGTAAAGAATCGGTGACTTTAGAGTCACAAAAAGTTATCAGAAGTATTCCTAAATTACTTTTGTTATCAGATATTTTTGGCTTAGTTTGTTCTCTGGGATTTATTTTTTGGCTGCGTTTTAATCAATTCGTTGATTGGTTCAATCCAATTTCTTACAGTTTTATATTTTTAGTTTTAGGAACCTTATATTTAGCAGATACTTATAAGCCAGACAAGCAAATTGCTGGTTTAAGAGCGCCTGCACGAATTATCTTGAGTAATATATTTGTTGCTATTGTCAGCGCTGCACTTATTTACATATCTGGAGCTTGGAGAAATAACCCTTTATTGTGGCGGAGTGTTTTACTGCCTAGCCTGAGTATTTTTACTGTATTTGCGGTAATATCAAGAACTTATACGGCTCAATTAATTCGTCAGTACGCTCAACAAAGTCGTTGGTTAATTTTGGGTGCAAGTAAAAATACAATTCAATTCGCTCAAAACTTCCAAGTACATAATTCTCTAGGACGTTTGGTAATTTTAGCTGAAGACTCCAAGCAGTCAAATTTTTCTCAAGATTCTTCCTCGTTGAAACAAGAGTATATATTAGGTACAATTGCAGATTTACCGGGGTTGAGTTTACAACCTTGGACTGGAGTGCTATTAGGAAGTCAAATCGAATTATCTGATTCGCTGGTGCAAGACTTAATGACAATGCGGTTGCAGGGAATTCCAGTTTACAGGCTACCGGATATTTATGAAAGTCTGTGGTATAAACTTCCTTCTTCTTTGCTGCAAGATACTTGGTTTACTTTCAGCACGGGTTTTAATTTGATGTCTGGTAATATCAATACCAGAGTGAAGCGAGTCATGGATATGATGGCATCAGCATTGTTGTTGTTGCTTTTATCTCCGGTGATGCTAGTAGTAGCAATAGCAATCAAGTTAGATAGTCCTGGTCCAGTTTTCTATTCTCAAGAGCGTACAGGATTAAACGGTAAAACATTCAAAGTCCACAAATTCCGTTCGATGTATCAGGATGCGGAAAAGCGCGGCGCACAATGGGCGCAGAAACGCGACCCCCGAATTACACGGGTAGGATATTGGTTGCGATTAATGAGAATCGATGAACTTCCCCAGGTGTGGAATGTTTTGAAAGGAGAAATGAGTTTAATTGGTCCGCGTCCGGAAAGACCGCAGTTTGATGCTCAGTTAAAAGAAGCAATTCCCTATTACGATATTAGGTATTTAGTTAAACCGGGAATTACCGGATGGGCTCAGGTACTTTATCCTTATGGTGCATCCATTGAGGATGCTTATGAAAAGCTTTCTTACGACCTTTATTACATCAAGAATTATTCCATCTGGTTGGATATCGCAATATTTTTCAAAACTATTCGTGTGGTTTTATTGGGTAAAGGTAGATAAATTCTTCCGTAAATTCTAAAAATCGCTGTGTGTGAGTTGTGTTTTAATTCGAGAATAGACAAATGAATCAGAAAGTTTTAGTAACTGGAGGAGCCGGATATATCGGCTCTCATGTTGTACGTCACTTGGGAGAAGCTGGCTATGATGTGATAGTTTACGACAATTGTTCGACGGGTTGTGCTGATTCTATACTTCATGGTGAATTAGTTATCGGAGATTTGGCTGATACTGAACTTCTTTCTCAAGTTCTTTCTCAACATCAATTTAGTGCGGTACTTCATTTTGCTGCCAGTCTGATAGTACCTGAATCTGTTGCTCGTCCTTTAGACTATTACAGTAATAATACTCGTAATACTCTGAATTTACTTCAATGTTGTAGTCTGACTGGTATAAATAAAATTATATTCTCTAGTACAGCCGCTGTCTATGGCGAACCGGAAAAAATTCCTGTTACCGAGTCAACTCCAACACAGCCTATTAATCCTTATGGACGCTCTAAACTGATGAGCGAGTGGTTGATTCAGGATTACGCCGCAGTCTCTGATTTAACCTACGTAATTTTACGGTATTTTAATGTAGCAGGAGCCGACCCTAGCGGTAGAATGGGACAAATATCACCGAATGCAACTCACTTGATAAAAGTTGCTTGTGATGCGGCTTTAAATCGCAGAGCGGAACTATTGATTTTTGGTACTGATTTCCCTACTCCTGACGGTACAGCAATTCGAGATTACATTCACGTTGAAGATTTAGCATCAGCCCATTTGGATGCTTTGCGTTATCTAGAAAAAGGTCATCAAAGCGAAGTTTTTAACTGCGGTTACGGAAAAGGATATAGTGTTCGTGAAGTAGTCGAACGGGTAAAAGCAATTTCTGAGACTGACTTCCCCGTGATTGAAACTAAACGTCGTCTGGGTGATCCAGCTTGTGTCATGGCTGAGTCTGATAAAATTCGTCGGATGCTGAATTGGCAACCTAAATATAATGATTTAGATACAATTATTGGTACTAGTTTAGCTTGGGAAATGAAAAAGGAAAGTCAAAAAAAAGACTTAATTACAAGTAAGTAATTATCACACTATAGAAGTCGGGTTTTTAGGATAATTGTCGGTAAAATAAGAAAATCATTGTAAAAACCCGACTTCTCTGACTTTTCCACATTTTTCGTGTGGTAAGAAGTCGGGTTTCGTGAAAGTTACCCGACTTTTGATTATGGTGTGGGTGGGCTAAGGAGTCTTTAAAAATTAATGCTCATAACATAAGATAAAAATAAATAGTAGATTATTAAACGTGTATATACTTTTTAACGCAAAGGGACGCAGAATATCAATCCTGGATTCTTAAATCAACCACGGTAGAGTTGATGTCGTAATTAAACCCTTCTATCTTTGCAGGAGTACCGATTTTAACTAAACTTTCACCGATAACTGCACCAGTATTCTGAATTTGTGCGTTTGCTGTTAAGGTGATAAGTATATCTGCTTTAAATTTAGCGCTGGGGTCTGGTAATTCTTTTACTGAGCCATCTGGTTGAGTTACGTTTGTAGTTATGGGTAGCTGTTGCACAGATTTGATCGTCATTTCACCTGATGGTTTGTTATCGATTGTCAAGTTGGTTTTCCCACCATTTTTTAAGCTTTGTTCTAATAAAACTTGGGGACGGAGTATGTTTAAACCGTTTACCAGTAAATCCACTTCTATGGGCTTTGTCGGAACCTTACCTTGAGCGTTGGAAACGGATACGTGAGAAAAGAAAATTAGAATTGCGATCGCGATGACAATTACTGGAGTCAGGGAAAGATTAAAATTTTTTCTTAGCATAGCATAATAAAATGATTAAAATTCCGTCGTTGGTTTATCGTGCAGGGACATTGAGCTTTCATATGATAGTAGCGCTTATTCAAGAAATTAAAATTAATTAATTATATAAAAATCTAATATGGGAATCCGGTTTGATTTTTGCATAAATTGTAGGGTGTGTGACATTTTAAACAATCTTGAAGCTAAAAACAAGCTGTGTAGTGTCACGCACCAAATGATTGTAGGGTGTGTGACAATATATTTTTTAACGCAAAGGGGCGCAAAGGTAAGCGCAAAGGGACGCAGAGTTTTTTAAACTCATCTTTTAAATAATTATTAGACTTCTCCAATAATTAATTCCAAACCCTTGTAAGCATTGAGAAGATGTTTAAAAAGTCTAAATTCTGTCTATTCCCTATTCCCTATTCCCTGAGATGACATCACATTACTTAAA
The DNA here is from genome assembly GCA_015272215.1 of Rivularia sp. T60_A2020_040. Lineage (GTDB taxonomy): Bacteria > Cyanobacteriota > Cyanobacteriia > Cyanobacteriales > Nostocaceae > Rivularia. The sequence goes on from JACYMD010000041.1 coordinate 30,850, forward strand.
CAATCTCAAACGCTAAATTATGACTTTTTAAAAAGCTATGAGTAAAATGGTCAATTTCATTTGTATTACTTAATTCTAAATTATAAAAATCGACTACATCATGTTCAAAATAAGGTCCCGCGTGCCAAGTTCCAACATTTAATTTAATAAAACAATTTCCGGGAATATGAAAAGCGGCAAGATTTTGTAAATCCGGTTCTTTTATCTGATTATTAGCCGGACAAACTGCGATAAACCAATCTTTTCCAGCTAAAGAACCCAAGCATTGCGTACATTTTTCGTGACGGGTAATATTGTGAAATTTGCGTCCGCGATGCTGTAATTCCATAATGTAAAATCTTGGGATGCCGTTATTTAGTACTAATTGAGCATCTTCTATATCAAAGGTTTTACCATCTTTATTAGGGAAAATAACTTGTCCGTAAGGTTGAAAGTTTTCTGAAGTTATATTTTTTACTGGTAATTGTTTTACTGTTGAAGTATTCATAATTTAATTAATCAAACATCTTTTATGGATAACCGAAACCTGTGTAGAGACGTTACACTGTAACGTCTCAAAATCTAAATTTATACCCGGATTCTGCAACGCCAATCTGTTGGTATCAAAATTATATCCTTTTTTAACGCAAAGGAACGCAGGGTTTTTATTAGGTTTAACCTGGGAGTGAGAATGAGTAAACAATTATTAATTATTCATCAGTGATTCAAGGTTGAGAAAACCACTTTGAATTAAGTACATTGAATAGGCGGTAAATAATTCTGCATTGATGGGCGCACAAGCTACACCACTTCCTGCAAGCGCGTTTAAGGTTGCTTGACAGCTAATGGTTGGTCTGTTGGATTTTAAGTATAAATCGGGTATAGTGAGTTGTCGTTCTGACCAACGTTCGAGTAAAAATGGACGCAGAGTGTATAAGGGATTTTCACTAGATGTGACGTTGTTGATTAACTGGTTTTGCCATTCTTCGTAAGGAATCATTTTGATGGGGAAACCGAAAGAATTCAACCATTCAACTAGTGTACTTAAAGGTGCAGGTTCTGGATGTTGGAGATGGAAGGCTTTTCCAAGGGATTCTTCTTGTCTGGATAAATGTGCTATCGCCTTACTTACATAGTCAACGGGTGACATATCCAGCATATAATCGACTTCTGGAAATGCTCCCATCTGAAGACAGCCTTTGGTCATTAAGTTGACAAAATCATCCGTATTTCCCACGCCGGTTTGGCTGTGTCCAGAAATTAAAGGTGGTCGGTAAATGGTGATGGGAAGTCCTCTTTGGGAGGCTATTTTAACTAGTTTTTCTGCTACCCATTTTGTTTGAGAATATCCTAAGAATATACCTTCCCAATGGTCAAAGCTATCATGTTCTGTTACTACTTGACCTGCGTAGTAAGGTGATTCAAATACTGCGACGCTGGAGACGTAATGGAGGGGTTTAACTTTGATTTTGCAAGCTAAACGGATAATTTCTTGGGTTCCTAAAACGTTGGCTGTTTTCAGCGCTGAGTAGGGAAATACATAGTTAAGCATTGCAGCACTGTGATAGATTGCATCTATATTTGTTGCCAGCATTTCAAAGCCTTCAGTGCTTATACCTAACTGCGGTTGCGATAAATCACCAACTATGGGAATAATCCGAGGACTAAATTCTTCATTCCAAATTGCATAGCTTTGTAAATTTGCTTTAAGTTTTTCTTTACCCGATGTTGCATCTGTTGCACGTACTAAGCAGTAGATATCTGCATCTGTCTGCTGTAAAAGTTCGTTGATTAAAAATGCTCCTAAAAAGCCGGTACCCCCGGTTAAAAAGATATTTTGAGGATTGGGATTAAATTTAAAAGAAGTTGATTGAGGACGAATATTTTCATCAAGGACAGCTTCTGCTGCTAAATTAGGAGTGTTATGAGTATCAATTAATGGTTTGGTGGTTTGTTGAGATTCTTCTGCTTGTTCGGCTAAACGTTCCGCAAGTGCTTCAATTGTCGGATAATGCCAAAGCAACATCGGGGATAGTTCAAAGCCGAGCATTTTCTGTAATTTGGTAATCATTACCATTGCTTGGGTTGAATCTAAACCGTAACTATCTAACGGTTGAGTGATGTCGATTTCTTCGGCTGATATATGAAGTAATTCAGCGAGGTTAGATAATAACCATGTTTGAATTTCTGTTGCGTTAATAGATTGTTTTGTAGTCATTATATTTAGATTTGCGATTATGTCAATTGTATTTTCTGGGGGTAAAAAGTCGGGTTTTTTTTAAACCCGACTTCTGATTGATTAAAAAACTTTTTTACACCTCCAATGTAGACTTAACTGGATGATACTGAGAATAGAAATTAGGTAATTGTAGACCTTGCATTTTGAGACTTTGGATGCGATATAAATATGATGTTCCTATCATCAATTGGTTAGCAATATCAACTACTCGCCGATTACTTGGTTCTGATAAATAAGAACCGCGCACCCAATCATTAAAACTACCCATTGCTGGTCCACACCATACTTGATAATCGACTTCTCTACCTTTTTCACCAGCATTAGACCATCTCGAAGATAATCCTAAATACCAACGAAATATCAAAGCCATTTTATATTTAGAATTTTTTGCCGCTTTAGTAAGTTTATGGGGGTTATTTTGTGATTGATAAGCAACAGTTTCTTGCCAAATTTCAGCGATACTTTTACGGAAAATTTGGGTTTCTAATTTATCTTTTTCCGCAGCCGGAAGTTCGTCAAGGGAATTATAATTTCGATAGATTTCGTATAGTTTTTGTGCTTTGAGAGGAAACATCGTTCCACGTTTGAGAACTTGTAATTTTACTCCCATTTCAAACATATCAGCCGCTGGTGCCATCATTACATCAGCAATGTCAGCTTGTGCTAATAATCTTTTGGTATGAGCAGAAGTTCCTGCTTCTACACAAGATTGATTAATTGAACCTGTAACCACATATGCAGCACCCATCATAAAGGCTGCTAAAGCTGATTGAGGAGTAGAAATTCCTCCCGCGACTCCAACTCTGACGGGTTTTTCATAACAATATTGTGCCTGAATTTCGTCTTTTAAAGCAATGATAGAAGGTAAGACGCAAACTAAAGGACGATTATCTGTATGACCTCCAGAATCGGCTTCTACGGTAATATCATCTGCAATGGGAATTTGTGCTGCAAGAGTTGCTTGTAATTCGGTAATTAAGCCTTTATCAACCAGTTCTTTGAGCATTTTTAATGGTGCTGGTTGCATAAATTTGCTTGCAACTTCTCGACGAGAAATTTTGGCAATTACTTTATTATTGATTTGAATTTTGTTAGCTGAATTTAAAGTTAATCCAGCCGCACGATAATAGATAATATTGGGAGTTAAGTCTAAGAATGCGGAAGCTTCTATAGATTCTACTCCATATTTTAAATATAAATCTACAGCACCTCTTTCAATTTCTGGTTCGTTAGGACTGTGAATTAAATTAAAAGCATAAGGTCCTTCAGGTAAAGATGCTTGAATAATTTTAATTGCTTCTTCTAAGCGAGCTAAACTTAAACCACCCGCACCAAAGGAACTCAAAATACGCTCTTTACCAAGTGCAATTACCATTTCTTCTGAGGCTATACCCCCAGCCATTGCTCCAGTTGCGTAAGCATATTTTACATTATGAAAAGCAAGAAAATCCGGGTCTCCAAAGCTTTTGGTAAAAATAGGTGGAGTTGCAATTAATAATTCTATTTCTGCTGGTTGACTATTATCGAGGGGACAATAACCATAGTTAGTTAAACCAATTCTGTCTTCTACTTTAACGATGTAACAAGGTTTATCTATTTCCAGCAATTGTTGTTTCATTCCATCTGGGTCAAAGGAAATACAGCTTACTGAACCTTTCCAAACTCGATTTTTAATGGAAGTTGACCCATGAAATATTAGTCCATTGTTTTCTTTATTTAGCACGTTTTTTCAATCATCAATAAACAACTAAATGTATCTAGCAATTTCGATATCAATTATCAATGAACAACTACTCTCTTTTTACTGCATAATTACTAATCTCTCTTTATCTCTTTTCTTTGCGCTCTCTGCGCGGCAGTTGCTACAACGGAGGGAGCCTCGACGCGAGTTGTTCATGGGGGAAACCCCCAAGACCACACTCGCTCCGCAACGCACTGCCTTGTCTCTGCGGTTTTTATTCCAGTAATTATAGTAGTATTGCTCATTGATAAATGATAATTTTAACTATTAAACAACTGTTCAGCACAAGTAATTTGTAGTTGAATTATTTCGCTCAGTTGTTGACTAAATTCTTGGCGGGATTGTAAGAATGTAGAATGAGTTTTATGAACCATTAAGTTGTTGGCATTTACTTTTTGATATTGAGATTGTCTATTACTAGATAAACTAACAATTGAAGATAATTTTTCTGTAACTGTAGATGTATATGAAGTAATAAGCGCCGGAGTTTTTGGTATTTTTGTTTGATTTTCTATGGTAGGTATGGTAACTTTTTTTATCGGATTTACTTCAGGTTTTGCTGGTTGAGATTTGGGAGTTATTTTCTCCGGTAAGTCTATTTCCATAGATGGAAATGTTGGCTGTGTTTTTTCGACAAAATCTAATTTTTCAATTGGTTCTTGATTAACTTCTACTTGATTTTGAAACAACTTTTTGTTCTCTGCTGTCAAAATACTTTCGCTAAAACTGTCACCTCCCAACATAACTTTTTTATGACTATGTTTACCTTGTTTACTAGTTTTTTCTACAGTGGAATATAACGGTGATAAATCCAAAGAAACTTGATGACTAACTAATTTTGCTAATGCTTTGATCATACTGCTATAGTCATCTACACCTCTTCGATTCAGAGAAATTGTCATATGTTCTTTATCGCTTAAATTTTTATCAATCCATCGAGAACAAACACTACCAGCCCCCGTTTCAATAAATATTTTTGCACCATCGTTATACAGTCGATTAACTAACCTCGGAAAATCAAGTTCTTTACAAAGTCCTGTAGCAATACCTTCTGCAATCTCTCTACTTTCTAACTTTATTGGTGCATATTCGGAAGCGGAATAAAGTGTGATTTCCTGCTGATTTTCTTGGACTGGTAAAGTATTTACTTTGGCAATTTCTTCATGTTCTGAAGCCATGGCTTCGCAATGAATTACATGATCAAAAGGTGCGCGAAATGCATTACAACCTAACTTTTCAATTACTCTTTCACAAGCGACAGGTTCACCTGCAATTACTACTTCTTCTGGTGTGTTAATTTGAGTTAAGTAAACTCGGTTTTCTCCGACAATACTTTCTCTAACTTGAGATGGTGTTGCGATGAGAACGTAATTACACCAAAAGTTATTATCCGGAGACTGTTGTACAGGTGGTAGTTGCCAAAATTCGCGAACGGCATTTTTTGCACCCGATAATCTGTCTCCGAATAAGCTAGATGAATTTAAAGCATTGCTCATCTGACCAAATTGATTCCATACTCCCACCGCAGACATCATACTAACTTCACCTAAGCTGTAACCAAAGGCAAATTTCGGTTTGACTTGGAAATCATCTCGAAGAATACTAGAAAGCAGCCTGGCAACGACTATTTCATTTTCAAACATCGCTGCGGAATCATCTAGCAGTTGCTGTTCAAGTGTTTCTAATTGTCTGTTTGATAGTTTATTCAAACTTCTAGGATATACTAACCCCTCGACATGATGAACGCGATTGTCTAAGTTTTGCAGGATGATGTCATCGTGTACTTTCGGAAACAAACGGAAGAGATTTCTACCGATACCGAGATAAGAATTGACCGCAGCAGGATAGATAAATGCAACTTCTCCTGTTTTACCCAGCGGTTTAGCTGTAAAATAACTGCCTAGTGGTGTTTGCCATTCTTCACCGCGTTCAAATGCGTTATTTACACCTTTGATGGCTGCTTCGCTTTCTTTTGCTAATTCTTTGGCATTACGCGCCACAATGGCTAAAGTATAGCTTTCTTGACTACGTTTTTGATAATTAGCAAAAGTCATGTTCGCAGCTTTTTTCAGGGAAGTTCCGCTATTCACTACATTTTTCAAATTGTCAATTTGCTGTAGTAAATCATTACGATTATTAGCTGCGATCGCAAACAGATGAAGAGGCATTTCTTGCAAAAATCTGCTGCTACGGTCTTGCTGATTTGGTTCTTCTGATATGATTAAATGAGCGTAAGTCCCATCTATACCAATGCTATTAATGGCTGCTGTTCTTTTATTAGTTTCGGGGTTAAGAAACCACGGTCTTGATTCCGGAACAACATAGAAAGGACTGTTTTCCCACTTTTTAATATCTTTCACACCAGTCCATTTTGGTGTTGCGGGAATATATCGATAGTAGAGACACAAAGCTGTTTTAATTAAACTGGCAATTCCCGAAGCAACATAGGTATGACCGATATTACTTTTAACGCTGCCAATAGCACAGGTTAATTTGTTTGCACCGCTTGGATAAGCCCGAAGTAAACCGTTAATTTCTGCTTCATCTTCTTGAGGAATACCACTTGCAAAAACTTCCAAATAAGATATTTCTGAAGGTTTAATTTCTGCCATTTCAAAAGCTTGCTGACAAGCAGAATCAACGGCATTAGCATCGGTACTCCCCAAACGACTTTGCAAATCATTTTTGGTTGCATTTTTTTGCGTAAAACTAATCGCATCAATGACGGCGTAAATGCACTTGTTTTCTTTTTTTGCTACTTCATGTCGTTTTAAAACTACTGCACCCGCACCTTCACCAACTGTCCAGCCGTTGGCTTTTTGGTCGTATGAAAGAGTATTTACACCTGTATTAATACTTGCTATTTTACTTCGCAGTAAAACATTTTCCATCCCACCTGCTAAATCCACAGCACCCACTAATACGGCATCTGCTTCCCCGGTAGTTAATAAATTTTGTGCTACTTCTAAAACTTTAAATGTGGAATTTTCGCCAGCAGAAATGGTAAATACAGGAGCCGTAAAATCCCAAAGCGAGGAAATACGACTCGCCATAATATTGCTGATGTAGCTGACAAATTCACTGCTATCAACTGCTTGATGAATTCCGTCTTTAACTATTGTTTCTAGTTTATTATTTTTATCAGATGATAACGATATTGCACCACTATTTAATCCTTCTTTAATTTCCCAAGATAAATTCCATCTTTGCTGGAGTTGATGAACAGAAAGTTCTGCTTCTGTGGCGATTAAAACTGCTACATTATCCCCTTCTTTGATACCGGCATCTTGCAAAGCCCGCTCAGCTACTTTGAGCATCAACAATTGTTGTTTGTTGAGTTTTTCTAATTCATTAGGCGGAATTTTACTAGATATGGTATCAATTTCAAATTCGCTAAGATAAGCCCCCATCGGTGCTTTTGCATCTGGTAAATTATATTTTTTCAGTAATTCAGTTTCGTTTTCTACACCATGCCATCTTTGAGAAGGTAGAGGAATAAAATGCTGTTTTCCTTGATAAATACTGCCCTCAAAAGCATCTAAATTATCACAACCACCGAAAAAAGCATCCATTCCCACAATCGCCATTTTCACTGGTTTGAGGGGGAAACTTGGTTCTACAGTTTGAGTATTTTTATTTTGTTCTAAAATTGTATGAGCGTTAGTTCCACCCAAGCCGAAAGCGCTGACAGCAGCACGTTTTATCGACGCGCTTTTGGAATGCCAATTGGTAGGACTTGTGACAATACGATTAAGTGAAATTACGTTATCTTCGGAGCCGATGGGGTCTGTAATATTAATGGTTGTCGGAATGATACCCTTATTCATACTTAAGAGTACTTTGATCAGACTAGCGCTAGCTGCACCAGTAAGCAAATGTCCGATATTCGATTTTACCGAACCCGACAAGGGAGTTGCTCCATATTTACCAAAGAAGGTTTCGACAGAGTTAAATTCGGTACTGTCTCCTAATAAGGTTCCCGTAGCATGGCATTCAATATAGTCGATGGCTTTTGGATTGAGTTGCGCTTCCGAGTAAGCTTTTTCAAAAGCTAAAGTTTGTCCTTTAGGGTTGGGGCTGAGTAAATGTTTACCCCTACCATCGTTGGAAAGTCCGTTACCTACGATACTTGCATAAATGCGATCGCCATCTCGAACTGCGTCACTATACCGTTTGAGTACTATCATTCCCACACCTTCTGAGGTGAGTAATCCCCGCGAAGATTTGTCTAAAGGACGACTAATATCGTTGTTTTCTGGATACCCTTGGATACCGGAAAATAACATCCGGATAAAAATCGGATCTGCACAACTAATACCCCCCGCTAACATCAAGTCAGCTTTGTGTGTCCACAGATAATGAGATGCTAATCTCGCAGCGTATAAAGGAGAAGAGCAAGCAGCATCGAGACAAAAATGAATGTGGGAAAGAGATAAAGCTTGAGAAACGATTGCGGCGGGTAAACCCGATATCATCGCGTTGTAAAATGATGTTTCTTCGGAGTTTGGTAAAGTCGCTAAATCAAAGTCCTCTTGTTGTAAAAGTTCTCTGATTGCAGGTTTTAATGCCTGTTGATAAATCGGTTCAAACAGTTGGTTTGATGACTTCGTAGGTAACGAGAGACTGCCCAATAATACTCCACATTTGGAAAGCACAGATTTGTTTTCCAAATAACCACTATTTTGCAATGCTTGCTTCGCAGCATAAAGCGACCATTTAAAGGTATCATCTAGATTTTGGAGAAATGAAGCAGGTAGATTATATCCCGAACCATCGAATTTGAAATTACGAACAAATCCCCCTTGTAAGGAGTAAACTTTATCTGCTTTTCCTTTTTCTGGGTGATAAAATATAGTAGGTTCTATTCCAATTTCATCAATACTTAACTCGGAAGTAGAATCTGTTTGTTCAATTAAATTGTGCCAAAATTCTTCGGCATTTTTAGCATCGGGAAATAAACATGAAAAGCCAATTATTGCTATTTTTTCCATAATGAACTAAATAAAAGATATGAACGCAAAGTTTCGCGGAGGTATTCGCAAAGGTACGCTGAGAATTGATTAGGATTTCAATGAGTGTGTGGGAATAATAATTCCTTTACCACCTAATAAACGGGAATATATTTTACCTTGATTGTCGTGGATGATAAAATCGGCACTGACGCTGTTATTTGATTTATTCCGAACTTCGCAAGAAACGTAAAAAGGTTTATTACAAGGAGTTGCTGCAAATTGTTCGTGTTTTTTAATTTCAGCGGGTAAACAAATTTCTTGATGGTAATGCTGTAACCAAACCCATAAAGGATGAGTACTTAAATCAATAGAGTAAGGATTTACCCATTGAACTGGAAATTGTCCTTGCTGTTTTCTATCGATTTCGTTCCAAATACACTCGATAGTAATTTTTTCTGGACTAATATTTACTACTTTTGTTAGTCCTTTAAAAGATTCTCCGTGGAATAAAGGAAATATTGATGAATTCTCTTGATAAAAATCATTACCTGTAATCGGGATGATTTTATCTTCTGTCATATTTAATTTTTCATAAGTTGGACTTGGAGTATTGTGCGGTAATAAATGAATTTCGTCAATACTGTAATGGTAATTGAGTTTTCCGTTACTATTTCTACTCCATATTTTTGCTTTAAAAATGATTTCTTGTTGTTCATTTTTAGCAATTTCTTCTAAATCTAGAATATATTCATCTGCTTGTTTACCATTAAAAATTATTCCCTTTAATACCTTAAAATTGTTGTAGTAAAAAAACTTATATCCCGGATAAAGCTGTTCACAAGCATTAATCATCCATGCTGTTCCGCAAGTAGCAGGTAAAACCGGCTTTCCACCTACTATATGGTGTTGTAAAAAAGGATTAGCTGCTTCTGTTACTTTTCTATGAATGCGATAAGTTCTCAACTGAGAATTTAAAGGTGCTGGTGGAGGAGAAATTGGACTACCAATGACAACTTGTGTCGAATCACGGTAACAGTCATGAAGTTCGTTGACTAACATTTTTGCTCCCGCTTCTACCGGAATAATTTCAATACCTCTACGAGCAAATTCTTTCTTCAATTCCGGTGTCACCATCCCACTATCCCAACCTCCCCAATTAATAGCTACTACATGACATTGGGGATATTGTTGTTTAAACAAATGAGCCGATTTATTAAGAATTTCGTTAGATAAAGCGTAATCAGATTGACCAATATTACCGTAAAAACCGGCAACAGAAGAGTATAAAACTAAATGTTCTAATTGGTGGAGATTAACGCAACCAAGTAGGTTTTCTAAACCTTGAATTTTAGCGCTGTAAACTTTTTCAAAATCTTCTTCGGTCTTCTTTTCAATTAGTTTATCAGCTAAATTACCCGCACCATGAATAATACCAGTTATTTTACCCATATTTTCTGTAACAGCAGTTATTTTTTGCTGTAAATCCTGAGTATTTGTGACATCAGCATTAATATATTTTGCTTCACCTCCTGCTTGTTTAATTATCTCTAAAGTTTGTTTAATTTCTCGGTCAGAAATAATTTGATTATAAATCTTTTTCACTTCTATGGGAGTAGGTTTTTCTCCCTTTTTCAACAAATCTTCCATAATCCTTTTTTTTAAAGTCGCTTCATCAAAGCAATTTTTTGCAAATAAAGGTTCCGATTCTAATAAGGAAGAACGTCCTAGTAAAATAAACTTACACGGATACTGTTGTGCTAATTCAATTACGCATTTTGCAGTAATACCTTTAGCACCACCACTCACAAGAAAAACCGATTCGGGACGAATTGAAGTTGTTGTTTTCATGATTTTTATGACTTGTTTTCTAGTAATTAGTAACTTTAAAAATATTGACTAACAAGAGATAATCTTTGACTTCTAACCTTTAACATTTGACCTGAATTTGACGTGATTAATCGGTAACTGATGAAAATTGATGTAATTATCACGTCGATTAAAACGCTCTTTTCTCATAGCGGATACAATCGCAAATGTGGTAAAGGTGAAAAAAGTTACCATCAAAGCTATTAGTATTGGTACTAATTTGTCGATTTCAGTATTAGTTCTATTAGTGCTATTACTTTTATTTGTGTTATCAGGTTTATTTGTGTTCTCAGGTTTATTTGTGTTATCCGTTTTATTTGTGTTATCCGTTTTATTTGTGTTATCCGTTTTATTAGTTGTACTAGAAGTATGCTCGATATTTTCTGTATCATTTTTACTACTTCCTTGAACAATTGTAATATCCCCGAAATCTTTTTTATCTTCTGATAATTTCATCGAAGTTTTATAAGTTTGATAACCGTTAGCTTCTACCGTAATTTGTCCTTGAATAACTCCGTTGCTATCGGGTTTTGCCGAAAAACGGTAAATTCCTTCTAAGTCGGTATAAGAAACGATTGAAGTACCGTCATTATGAGCAAATGTGACTTTTGCGGCTCTGATAGGTGCTTGTTTATTCCAATCAACAATGCGACCTACATAATTTTTTTTTTCGTTTTCAGACATGGTATATTAATTCGTAATTTAAAAAAGATCGGATTCCTAACTCCTAAATCCGGTACAGACGTAGCATTGCTACGTCTCTACAACTCCTCACTCAATAAAAGACGTAACGCCCGGCTACGTCTCTACAACTCCTAACTCTCAACCGTAATAGTTGTTCTTCCTTGATTTCCGTAAGCAACTTCGGTTATTAGACGATTGGAATCGTGTAATTCGGCTTTGATATGGTTGACGCAACTTTGGGTGTCAATTTGGGGATGTATATCAATTGCTCGACAAAAAACTTCTCCCCATTCCCAAGTAAGTGTTTTGGTTAATCCAAATAATCCACCACCAATAGCACCAAAGTTGATTTTTTGTTCTAATCCGAAAGCACCATCAAGTCTAGTCACTGTACAAAAACAACTGCGTCCTTTTTCTGCTGCTGCATTAAGAGATTTTTGCAAATGCTTAGCAATAAAGAAAACTTGTTTGACGATCGCCTTTTCTTCGGGAAAATATTTTATACTCTTGGGTGCAGCGTTAAATATTGGATGAATATGGATAAAAGCACCTATGGAACCACAATTGGCTGTAATTGCTGTTAATTGTTGTTGGAGATGCTCTTCACTTAAATCTTCTAAAATGATATTTTTGATATGACTCGGTAATACCGAACTTCGCGGAACTATTGATTCGGGGAAGCTCATAACTACTACTTTCCAACCGCTTTGAGTTAAGGATTCGGCTAGTTGGGAAGTGGTGAGGGAACCATCATCGGTGATTAAAGCGATGTGTCCCTCTGATAATGCAAATTCTAGAAAATCGGGTGCGGGGAGGGGTTGTAATTTTGCTCTGTGTCTTACAACCCCCCCAATTTGATTTAACGGCTCATTTAACGGCTGCTGACTTCCATCAGACTGTAACTTTTTTTTTTCACCTCCAGATAATTTCTGGAGATACTCAACTATTTGTCCGATGGTGCGTAGTTCGCTGATTTCTTCTAAATTATCGGGTTTGGGTAAATCCGGGTATGCTTCTTGTAATGCACCCATTATCTCTACTCGTTTAATCGAGTCAATACCCAAATCGGCTTCCATATCCATGTCCATTTCCAGCATTTCCACCGGATAACCCGTCTTCTCGCTGGTGATTTCTAACATCGATTGACCAAGACCACTAGTATCAACAGTTGCTTCTGTTACTGTTGAAATTACAGATGTTTCTGTTTCTACTGTTTCTGGGATGGAAGCTGTATCAGTTGTCGTCGGTTGAGTAATTTCTTCGTTTGTGGTTTCTACTGCTTCTACTGGAGTACTAATAGCAGAACCAGAAGACATCGATTTGAGATACTCTACTATTTGACCGATAGTACGCAGTTCGCTGATTTCTTCTAAATTATCAGATTTTGGTAAATCAGGATACATTTCTTGTAATGCACCCATTATCTCTACTCGTTTAATAGAGTCAATACCCAAATCAGCTTCCATATCCATATCCATCTCTAGCATTTCTACCGGATAACCCGTTTTTTCACTGGTGATAGCTAAAAGATTTGTATCTAAATCAGATAAGTCTACAGAGGAAGTAGTTGGGTTCGTGGGGGATGGAGGGATGGGGGGAGTCGAAGAGGTGGGAGTGGAAGATTCTTCTTCTAATCCTGTTAATCCCGTCAATCCTTCTAATCCGTGATTTGGGTTGTGATGAATTATCTGTTCATATTCTTGCTGTACCTGTTGGAAGAAGTTTTTGGTATATTCTACTTGATTTTGTAAATACTGTTCGTGAACTCGCAGGGTATCACCTTGATGACTGTGAAACTTAATCATGCCACGCTCTAAGCTTTCGATAACTTTTGGCTTGAGTGAGTCGGTTGAAGATTCAGTTTTGACAAACAAGGAGTTTTGTTGCTGCATCAATTGGAAAAATGTTCTCACATATTCCACTTGATGGTTGAGGTATTGTGCGTGAACTTGTAAATTTTCACTTTGATTTTGTCCAAATTGAGTTAATACATATTCTAAGCTTTCTAAAACTTGTTCGTAATTTAGAAGTTCGTTTGGTGTAGTTTGCATATGCATATTTAATTTCTCTACTGACTGCGGTTTGAGAAGAGGAGCGGGGGAAGATGTTTCGATATTGTTTGTTTGTTTCCTTGTCCCCTTTTCCTCTTTTATTGCTACTGCTTTGTTATGTCCGTTTCCGTTATTGGCGATAGGGAGAAGAGATGGGGTAGAATTTCCGACTTTATCCCCTTGTCCCCTTGTCTCCTTATCCCCTTGTCCCAGTTTTCCACCTTTACCGTTGGTGCTAACAGAATTATTAGAAGCTATTTGTGGAATAGTTGCTGTATTTGATTTTACTGCAACTTCTACAGGTTTATTCGTGGATATTGTTGCTTGATGTGGTTCGCTAAGAGCTTTTTCCCATCGCTGCTTGGTTTTTTTAGATACGTAGTTGCTGCCGTTTAATTTGACATTAAAACCCTTGACATTCTCAGTAGATTTAACTACTTTTGCTACTTGATAGGGATCGAGGTTTTTCAAAGTTATCCCGGCAACTCGTAACTGAATCACAGCTTCTCTGAAACAGTAATCGCTATCCTTTCTGGGACTGGAGTTTAAAGCAATTGCCATATGAGGGCGATCGCCTAATATATCTTTAACCAGGTTGGTAAGGATTTTTCTCGGACCGAATTCGACGAAGCAGTAACCACCGTCTGCATAGATATGTTCTATTTCCTGTTTAAATAATACAGAATTTGATAGTTGTGATTCGAGGGTTCTTTGCAGTTCACGGGGTTCTGTAGAATACTGTTTTGACGTAACGTTGGTGTAAACGGGTATTTTAGGAGATTTGAACTTGATACTTTTGGTTGCGATCGCAAAAGCTTTTTGAGCGAAGGCAATCAGGGGTGTGTGGAAAGCAGCGGCTACTGGTAAAACTACAGCCGCACATCCAGAGTCGTGCAGAACCTTTTGTAATTGATGAATGGATGGTGTGGGACCTGCTAATACCACCTGAGTAGGTGAGTTCAAGTTGGCAATGTGGATTTGAGGATAGTCTTTGAGGGCTACTTCGATTTTACCTAAGTTTTCTTTGACCGCCAACATCGCACCAGTGTCATAATTGGGGTCTTTGGGTGCAGCCATTGCTTGACCTCTAGCTTTGACTAGGAGGCAATAATCTTCGTCACTCAAAGCTTCACCAGCCCATAATGCTGTCAGTTCACCGAAACTATGTCCAGCCACAAAATCAGGTTTAAATCCAGCTTGTTGCAGTACTTTATAATATCCCGCACTTAACATTCCGATAGCTGGTTGAGCGTATTCGGTACGTTGTAGTGCAGCGATTTGAGCATTTTTCTCGTTTTCGTCAAACACCGGATGGGGAAACACTATCTCGGAAAGCGGCTGCAAGTTATCTTTGAGCAACAAACTATCCATGTAACCGTAGAGTTGACGCAGTTGGGGGAAGTTCATCACTACTTCCTTACCCATATTGAGATATTGCGAACCTTGTCCGGAGAATAACGCAACTACTTTTCCAGTTAAGTCCATCCCTTCTGCACGGTAATAAATTCCGCTGGGATGTTCCCAAGATGCTGTATCTCCCTTGTTTTTCAACAAGTCGATGGTTACTTGCAGTCTTTTACAAGTCTCTGATAATGATGATGCAACAAACCCGATTCTTGCATGAGATTGAGGAATTTCTTTGAATTTACAAGCTTCTACTAACTCAGAATAATGTTTATCTGCTGTAGTAGATTGCAGTTTTGCCAAAGTTTCTTCACAGGTTTGCAATAACTGAGCCGGATTTTCCGCAAACAGCAACAATTGTGCCGGTGCATCATGCAAACGGTATGCACTATCGTGGTCACTACGATATTCTTCTAAGACTACATGGTAATTGGTCCCACCAAAGCCAAAAGAACTCACTCCCGCACGTCTGGGGGCTTCTCCAGCAGGTGAAATCCAGGGACGAGTTTCTGCATTCAAATAAAACGCAGAATTCTTGATGTTGAGTTTGGGATTAGGTTGAGTAACGTTGATCGTAGCTGGTAATACTTTATGATGCAGCGCCAAGGCTGTTTTAATCAAGCTAGCTGCACCAGCCGCAGCTTTGGTGTGTCCAATTTGCGATTTAACGCTACCCAAAGCAATATGCTGTTTCTTAGTATTATTTTCGCCAAAATATTCTCGCAAAGATGCAAACTCGGTGGGATCTCCCGCCATAGTCCCGGTACCGTGGGCTTCTACTAAATTTACAGTCAAAGGATCTAAGCCCGCATCTTCATAAGCCCGTCGCAAAGCTGTGACTTGTCCTTCCTTACGAGGTGCGTAAATACTCTTAAATCTACCGTCGCTAGAAGTACCAATTCCCTTGATAACTGCATAGATTTTGTCTCCATCTCGTTCAGCATCCGACAAACGCTTGAGAACCATCATTCCCAAACCTTCACCCAACATCATCCCGTCAGATTTAGCATCAAAAGGTTTAACTTTGTCGCCGGGAGAAACCGCCGGTGTTTTACTGAAACTGATGTATGCTGTAATCGAATTGTCTGTATCTACTCCCCCAGTCAGCATCATATCAGCACGATGATCGGCTAACTCCGCGATCGCCATTTTCAAAGCAGCTAGGGAACTAGCGCAAGCTGCATCGACGGTACAGTTAAGTCCACCAAAATTAAAGCGGTTGGCTATACGCCCGGAGACTACATTCGACAACATTCCGGGGAAGGCATTTTCATCCCACTTCACATAAGCACTTTGAATTTTCTCAATGATTTTTTGAGTATCTTCGTCAGATAAACCACTGCTTTTTAAAGCTTTTTTCCATATGGGATACTGTAATCTTGCGCTTAGTGGTACTCCTAACTTCAAAGCCGCAGAACCCAAAACAACACCGATATTCTCGCGATTGAATTCGCGGTTTTCATCGTACCCCGCATCTTCCATAGCTTCCTTTGCAACTACCAAACTTAATAGTTGCGAAACATCGGTAACTTCTAAAATGTTCGGGGGAATACCAAATTCCATGGGATTAAAATCAATTTGGGGAATAAATCCACCGCGTGAGCAATAAGTTTTATCTTCCGGTGTTCTGGGATTAGCGTCGTAGTAATCTTCTAAATTCCAATGAGTTTCGGGAATCTCAGTAATACAGTCGATTTTATTAACAATATTCCGCCAATATTCCTGTAAATTTCTGGCTTCGGGAAAAATCGATGCCATGCCAATAATGGCTATAGGAGTATGTTGCAATTGTCTATTAACTTTGTTCATTGACGTAGATTCTTGTGAGGACATCTTTTGTTTGACCTTAATAAATCTTTTCACAGCCTTTTCGCAATTGCTGATTTGTTCTTCCAATTGCGCCAAAGCCTTATCGATGGATTGAGCCGACATAGGACATAAAATAAAATAGTATCGTTGCTTTCAGAAGGAAAAATAAAACTTGTAGCAAGAATAAAATTCAGCTACACCTGAGTTTAATTACAGGTAAAATAGCTGCCCAATAAAAAATTGGATCATAAATTGGCAACATAATCAGTTGGATAGATAAATGATAAATAATTTTTTCCAAACACCAATATGAGGAGAAATGCAACCCCGATTAATTTATTATTTGAGATTTTTTAAATAGTTTCCTCTAATGATGCAATATTTTGTCCTCAGAGTGCGTCTATCCTACGGTAGAATAAAAAACTAAATTAAACTTGTTTCTTGACATTCGGGTAACAGGTCAACAACATTATTAAAGCTGGAAAAATAATCTTCCAATGCTTTTGCAGCAAGGTCAGTGAATTCTATCCATTCTTCTTTACAATGATTTGAAGATACTGTTTCCCATTCAAATAAAGAAGATTTGGGAATAGCTACTAAAACAGAAACGCTCTTTTTATCGGAGTCGCCGTTACTCCGCCGATTCTCGGCGGGCAGTAAGGCAACCGGCGTTCCCCGGTCAGTTTGATTATTAAACCTTACTGCGGCGATATAATTGGTATTAATGACAACGTTCTGTATTTTTATAAATGTCATAGCTAGTTAAAACGCCTTGGAAGATAATTTTATGAACTGTAAACAATAATGTTTGACAAGTTAGTTACAAAACCACACTATTTAAAATATCTAGTTTTTTGATAAATCCTTTACTCCTATACACCAATAAAATGGGGACTTTATCAAAATAATTGACAAACAATTTCAAGTATTGTGCATCTTAGTAATTAGACAGGGTAAACGCAAGAAAATTTAGATATTATATCAGCTAGAATGTAAGGGAATAG
>JACYMD010000037.1 GCA_015272215.1 Rivularia sp. T60_A2020_040
GATTTCTGAACTCAGCCTTCCTGAGTCATTTTGTAGTGTTTAGTCTAAACTCCAGAATTGAGCTCCCGAAAGGTGAACTAATTGTTCGCCCGTAATTACTCTAGCCTTACCGTTGCTTTTCCCATTGAGTAAACCAACACGTTTAGCGATCGCCGCCGCAGTCAAACCATAATCACCCGTAATCATTGTGACTTGGATTCCCGCAGCGTGACAAAGTGCGATCGCGTCTGCAACTTCTGGACGAGGCGGATCTATCATCGCCATCAATCCCAAAAAGATTAAGTCTTGTTCCCATGATTGACTTTCTTGTTTCCGCAGTTCGCTACCACCCCGGCGCATTGCCACTGATAAAACACGATACCCTTGACTCGCTAAGTAATCATTCGCATCTGTCACTTCTGCATATTCTGTAGCAGTAAGTTCATAAATTTTTCCTTGACGCAGAATAGATCGACTGTGCTGCAAGACATCCAAAGGCGCACCTTTGGTAAAAATCAGGTGGGGATTTTCAGTTATAGACTCACGATACATTCCCTCTGTCAATAAATCTTGAGTTGTATCTTCTAACTGAGAACTTGGTTCGAGCAATACACTCATCATTCGACGGTGGGAATCAAACGGGACTTCTCCAATTCTGGGAAGTTGTGTTTGTAAATCTTCAAGTTTGAACCCAGCTTTGATTGCAGCAATTAACAAAGCCGCTTCCGTTGGGTCTCCTAATACTTGCCATAGACTTGAGCCTGATGTATGGTTTAACCGTGCATTTGAACAAAGTGCTGCACCTGCCAACATTAACCGTACCTGCGATTGATACTCAGGAGATGAAATTTCAACTTCTCCTTTGGGTTCGTAACCTACTCCAGTAATTTGGATATAGGGAGTAGGGGAAGACATTTTATCCCCATTATCTCTGGCTGTGGGAATCCACAACTGGCGCACAGTCATTTCATTCTTAGTTAAAGTACCTGTTTTATCGGTACAAATTACACTTATCGCGCTCAGTGTTTCCACCGCAGAAAGACGACGCACTAAAGCATTACGCCCTGCCATTCTTTGTACGCCAATTGCTAAAGCAAGACTAACGGTAGGCAACAATCCTTCAGGTATATTGGCAACAATAATACCAATGCCAAAAATAAAACTTTCCTTGATATCCATACCAATTAACAGGTAACTGAGAAGAAATACACTCAGTCCCATACCGACAGCAATCATGGTAATGATATGTACAATTCTGGTAATTTGCACCTCTAGCGTACTGGGTTCACGCTTAACAGTTGCAGTAAGGTGTGCAACTTGACCAAATTCTGTATGCGTACCCGTAGCATAAACTACTGCTAACCCGCGACCAGAAGTAACCGTAGAGCCTGCAAATACTAAATTTGCAGCTTCAGAAGCTCTGATATTTTCGATAGAGATGGCTTTAGCAGAGCGTGGAACAGGAAGCGATTCACCTGTTAGCACGGAAACATCAACATATAAAGATTGGCTTTCCACTAATCGGGCATCTGCGGAGATTTTGTCACCTTCTTCTAATTGAATCACATCCCCAGTGACTAATTCACGGGCTGGAATTACACACAAATTACCATCGCGAAAAACCTTGGCTCGCGCAGGTAATACTTGCTTTAATGCAGATAGTGCTTTTTCTGCTTGAAACTCCTGCCAAAAACTAAAAATGGCATTAATCCAAATTACAGCCCAAATTGCCCAACCTAACTCTGGTGTTCGCGAAACAAAAGCCAAAAATCCTGCCACCCACAACAAAAGTGCCATGAAATGGGTTAACTGGTCAACAAAACGCAGCAATAGAGGACGTGTTTGCGGTTTGGGGAGTTCGTTGTAACCGTGTTGTTTTAATCGTAAACTTGCTTCTACCTCGCTAAGTCCCTGTGAAGTAGTTGTTAAATTATGATAAATATCTGCGGATTCCAGCGACCAAATATGATGATGTGAATTCATGATTGCACCTAATAATTATCGAAAGTAAGTAACGGTTAAGAATCACAACTAAATTCAAAATGAAACAGCAAGTCAAAATTTAAAAAAGGCTTTATATCAATTATTCAATCATCGCCACGTTCGCGTTCAATCCAATACCAAGCATTTATACAACCAAAAACAACACCAACAAACAGCAACATCAAAGTCCAAGAATATTGACTGGGAAACTTACTATCAATCCAAACCCCCAACGCGATACCGAGTAAAGTGGGAATTGCGATCAACCAACCCACAATACCAAACATTCCCAAACCAAACAGTGTGATTTTCTTCTTGTCGTGCTTGTAATTTACGTTTTGATTTGACGTTTATTTGTTTCTCAAAGTCTTCCCAAGGTTCATGAGGCTTCTTAGATTTCATGTTTTTCCTCCCACTTTTAGGAAACTGCGTATAAAACTAGCTTCTAATTTTGCTAATGCGCTACGAGTCATCTGTTCTCTTTCATCTAAAAAAAGAAACTCTTGTTCCACAGTATTTTTCAAAGTTTCCAAATCAGTTCCCCTAACAGCATTTCGCACCGACACCAACACCTCAGAACCACATTTCACCAAAATTCCTTCATCTACCGCCAGAAATAGTTCTTCCCCCTGTTCGGATTCAAAAAACAACAATCCCGGAACCAATCCAGCCACAAAATCAACATGATTTGGTAACAGACAAACTTTCATCTGCAACCGTATATTCCGCATAGCCACCGTCTATTTGGTAGCCCGTGAATTGAGCATAGTCGCACAAATTTTCTTGGTGGGTGCGGCAGTAACGACAGCAATTGCAAGTATGTCCTAGCCAAGGTACTCCAACTCGATCGCCAATTTTAAATTGGCTGACTTTTTCACCAAGCTGCTCTACGATTCCGACTATTTGATGTCCCAATATCAGTGGTAACTTGGGATTTGTTAATTCTCCATCAACAATATGTAAGTCAGTTCGGCAGACTCCACAAGCAGATATGCGAATCAACACCTGTTCGGGGTTAGGTTTTGGCATAGGTACATCTGACATTGATAATCCAAAACCGGGCTGTCGCAAAATCATCGCACGCATTATTCAAGTCTCCAAAATGGGGGATTGGGAATTGGACTTGATTCGCTAATTATGATTTATTTGGTGAGGCATGGCATGAACGAAAAATTCTCGCTGCTGGGGTGATGTAAGGTAATAAGCAAACCAACTACTTGCTAAACGGGCTACTTCATCTAAAGCACCTGGTTCGTTAAATTGTTGAGAAGCACCGGGAATCATTTCTAATTGTTTTTTAGATGCTTTAATGTGATTGAATGCATCTTGATTCATTGCAATTAACGGTAGGTCATTTTCACCGACAATCAGTAAAGTTGGAGCCTGTACGTGAATTAGAACATCTGATGTTAAGCAGGTTTCTCCGCTGCGCGAAACTATTGCTTCAACTGACATCGGACGTTGTGCTGCTGCGAGTAATGCTGCTCCCCCACCAGTGCGATAGCGAAGCGCTGCTGCAATGTTTGCTGCGTAAGTCGATTGATTCTTCTTAACGAGTGAGTAAGTCGATCAATAGCAGAAACTTTGTCAAGTATTTTATCTGATATACCGCATTCACTCAAAATACCGTAATTAAGTACCCGCACGCCATTAGAGGCAATAGCACCCATTGCCAATTCTGCGTGATGCGGTACGCCGAGTTTTCTAACTACGCAGAATCAAACGGTACTTTTAATGCCTTGGCTATTTCATATCCTACTGGCACACCTCCACGGGGTAAAGCTAGGACAATTACATCTGAGCGGTTTGCATAGGCTTCAAGTTTTTGAGCCAAAAGTTTTCCTGCCTCAGTACGGTTGTGGAATGTAGTAGTCATTGAGATCACCTCCCTTTTGAAATGCACAATTCTACTTCATGCTGCATTTTCTCCCTGTCAATCGTAAATTTATTTATCTATCTATTTTCATTTATATAGAAATAATTTGAGGAAGTTGTGAGGAATCGTTCTCCTAAATACAAAGATACCCAAAGAGGCACAATATGAAATATTTCTATTTGTAGAGACTACTGGAATATTAAAACTTAGGTAATTAAAATAAAACTAACAAGCCGTCTGTTTTGTAATGATATAGTCATTCCACGTAATTTCTGTACTGGAAATAGGCGACTAAGTATCTATTTCAGATACGGAATGGTTATTTACAGGTCTCTATGGGACTCCGGTTTGGTTATTGGTTGAAAAAAATCGCGTATTTGTGAGGTTCAGTTTTCACCAAGGCATTAGCAGAAGCCTATATTAATGGTCTTGAAATACCGGATGGAGCATATCGAGCGCTGTTACATGGCTCTATGCCTGTTTTGTTTCGGCACTGTCCGGGGTTGTTAGCTCCCGATGAGTGGGGTACTGCAAGAATCTGACCGGCTAGCTGAATCATCCAAAGACCTGATGGATATTCAGTACGACCGACCTCACCTCAGCTTATGCTCAACCAGATGCTGGGGGATTGGCAAGTTATTTATCATAAATACAGTATGGGATTATGGGAGGATGGAGCTACCGATTTGGAAGAATCCCAAATGCACATGATTGACAGGGTGATTGAGCGACTAGAAATAGTTGATGGCGATCGCATTTTAGATTTTGGCTGTGGCTGGGGCTGCGTACTTAACTATATTTTGTCTAAGTTTCTCAATGTCAGATTTACTGGGCTTAACCTCAGTCATCAGCAGTGCGAATATATCCGTGGCAAGATGCAAGATCCACAGAGCTATTTAAGTTCGGGTCGATTTACGCTGCATGAAGGCGATTTGAACGAGGCGCAGTTTACTGAAAAATTTGACAAAATTCTCTCTATTGGTGTCTTTTGCCACGTTGGAAATTTAACCAACGCCTTTCAAAAATTAGCTTCTTTTCTCAAGAGTGATGGCAAAGTATTCATTCACATTATTACCGTTCGCATTCCGAATAATATGTCATCTGGCTTTACTCACAAGTACATTTTTCCTCACGGTCGTTATTGGAATCATGATGCAGTACCTAGCCATAACCGCGATCTAAAAACTGTTGATCGTTGGTATGTAAATGGGATGAATTATCACAAAACGTTAACGGCATGGCTAGATAGATTTGACGATGCTCAAGAGAGTATTAAATCCCTAGATTACGGCATGGACTACCCCAGGTTCCGCCGGATATGGCGATTTTATCTACTACTTTTAGGCACCATTTTTGCAACTTGTGACGGTGAATATAACGAGAACGGTCAGTATCTTATGGTTCATGCGTAATTAGTAAAATGCAAATCCTTGAAGAGAGAATCTAACAAAAAAACAATGTTGTTAAATCCTTGTTAATGTAGAAATATAGCATTGTTATATCTAGAACAAAGGTTTCGGTTATGTTGTGAATAAATCTCATACATTATTGAGTCCGTCAACTGGAGCAGCAGTTGGGTTCCTTGTGTCGCAAAGTTGCGGTTCGTCATGCATCCGGTAATACCGAACCAGTAGTTATTTATCCCGAACAATTAGCAGCATTACTTGGTGCGAGAAAATTTTTATCATCACATATCCAAAAATTACCGCAACCCGGTGTAGCTTGCGGTTTGGCTTGGACTCGTGCAGGTGGAGAAATTCTATTTGTAGAAGCGGTCAAACTACCTCAAAGTAAAGATTTTGTAGTTACCGGACACCGGCTCTTGCGTATTTAACGTGCTAAAATGTTAGATTATCTATTGAATTTTTAAGTAAAATCAATTATGAAAAGAGTCCTTACTGAACTATTAAATTTGTCTGATGTAGTAGTGGAATCGAGTTCAAGGGGTGACAAGCACCCCAAAACCTTACCTAGTCAAGGGTTTTTGAAGTTA
>JACYMD010000060.1 GCA_015272215.1 Rivularia sp. T60_A2020_040
ATTTATATGTCAATCTCTACATCCTTTTTAGTAATTTTTTGATACATTTTTTAATCTTATTTAAGAGCTATTACTAATAATTTGGCATAACAAGTACTGAAGAACCTTAATTAATTATTAATTACTGCGTATATCAAATGACAAGTATTTTGGGAATATTTTTGAGATAATTAAAGATAAGGACTATAAAGTTTTTACAGATAAGTTATAGCTGGGAAGCAATATTAAAAAGCCATGAATGAAATAAATGAAGTTAAAATAAGCGATAAAACAAGTAAAAATTCGACATTTTCCAAAGTTAAAAAAATTCTGGTTGGTGTTGTAGTTGCGACTATTGCGGGTGCAGGTTTATACGGTGCTGGTTGGTTTCAGGCACGTTCTCAATTTTCTGCAAATGATGAGAAAATTCAGTTAGAGTCAGAGTTACAGCAAACAAAAGAACAGTTAACTACAGCAAGAAACCGGGCTTATTTGATGGAAGCTCGCGGCGATTTGTATGATACTACAGTTAATTTAGATTCGCGTAACTTTGGTGTAGCAAATACTCGTTTAGAAGAAGCAGCAGCAGCCTTAAGTAAAGTCTCTGATGTTAATGGTAGTTTAAATATTACTAAAATTAAAGAACTACAACAAGCGATTTCTAAAAAAAATATTAACGTTGCGGTTAATTTAGAACAACAGCGTAATACAGTTTTGAGCTATATCAATGTGTTAAATCAGTTGATTCCTACTGAAGAAAATTTAACAATTCCTGCACCTTCGGAGTCACCAAATTAGTAAAGGCTGTATTTTAGATCAATTCTGCTTGAATCGGAATTACTATGTTAGTCTAATAACTTTGCGCTTTTCCAGGTTTAGCTGATTCGTGACTCTGCGTTAAAAACGTATTATTTCGATGCCAACAAATTTGATATTACTCCTATTCCGCTCGAAAATTACCTATTTCTCTTTATCTCTTTTGTTTGCGCTAAGAGCGTCTATAAGGGTTTTTTGATCAGTAATCTTCTGTCGGGAAGGGAGTAAACAGTTATTTTCTGAGAATTTCCAACCTGGAAAAATCATAATAGACATCTCCGAAAATTAATTATGCGTTACCCAGAACCCTTGTAGAGACGTAGCAATGCTACGTCTCTACATCTTTTTCGGAGATGTCTAATTGAGTCCTCTTAAGTTGTCGCGCATTTAATTTGTATTTTTCTAGCGGGCTTTCTGTCCCGCACTACAAAACTTTAATAAAATTTGAATATACAAATTAAAAGCTTTTTAGCTTCAGAGGACTTTCGCTATGAGACTGGGACTTATACTCCCCGACGAACTTAAATTCAAAAAAACTTAACTCTAGAAAGAAGAAGTCTTCTAAATAAAAGGATATTACTTGTTTGGTACAGTTATCGTTCCGCAAAAATGCCAGTTGAAGATTTAGGAGTTAATCATATTGAAATTTGTATCCGAGCCTACAATTGCCGATAAAATTCGCAAGATGAAGCAGCGAGTTAAGTGGGGAGACTCCGCGATCGCACAACGAAATATCGATCAAACTAGTTTGGTTATCGATGATGGAAAAGCCGACGATGCAGAATTTTCCTTTTTGGTGGTAGGTGATAGCGGTACGGGTTCGCACCGGGGGCATAGCCCGATGAGAAAGGTTGCTGAACTGATGCTACCCCATTATCAAGAATGCCGGTTTATGCTGCATACGGGTGACGTTGTTTATCAAGTAGGTTCAAGCGAATACTATCCGAAAAACTTCATCAAACCCTATCGAGAATTTATTATCGGTGGCGAAAATTACAAAAAAATTCCCTACGATGAAATGGTATTTAAACTGCCGATTTTACCCGTACTGGGAAACCACGATTACTATGACATCCCAATTATATTTGGCTTAATATCCGCAACAACCTTACCATTTCGGCGCTTAATTCCCTCAAAGTTGGATATTGAAGTTGGTAGACACGGTTCCTACAAAGGTGATGCATTTGCACGAGCATTTTTAGATTATTTGAGTCGGTTTAAACTTCCAGGTGAATTAGCGCGGCATTTGGATGAATACTATACCGCTAAAACCGATACAGGAAGATGTCTTCGCTATGTACCGGGGCAATTTACCCGTCTTCCCAATCGTTACTATACTTTTCGTTACGGCGGAATTGATTTTTTTGCTTTGGATTCCAATACACTTAATGATCCGCTTCCTTTACCAGATACAAAGGAAGGATATGCTTATCGTTTATCACTGCAACAAAGACGCAATCAATTAGAACAAGAGCAAGAAGAAATTAGGGAAACTTCCGAAAAGTTAAATACCGATAATCCCAGCGAAGCAGAGCAAATCGATGATTTACAATCTAAGCTGTCGCAAATTGAGGAAATGATTGTTGATATTGACAAGCAATTGTACAATCCTCGAATTACTGTCGCCGATATTGAACAACTTGAATGGTTCAAGCTGCGTTTAATCGAATCTTGGAATACGAAGGATGTCCGAGGGCGAGTAGTTTATTTTCATCATCCTCCCTACGTCACTGAGGCAACAAAATGGGAACAAGCACAAACTATCGCAGTTCGCAGCCGTATCCGTAACGTACTGAATGCAGTTGCTCAAGAGGTTAAGTCTTTAACTCAAAATCGTCCCATAGTGGATTTAGTTTTGAACGGACATGCTCACTGTATGGAACATATCCAAACATTGGATACAGGTAATGCTGACTCTAACATCAACTGGATTGTTTGCGGTGGCAGCGGACATAGCTTACGACGACAACGACCAGAAGGAGCAGATTTATGGGAAAATTTATCAATAAGTAGCGAAGATAAATCGAAATTAGTAGCGCGATCGCAACTTTTTATCGGTCGTAACGGTTCCGGTTCTCATAAACGAAGACCATATTCAGGGCTTCGGATTGATGTAAAAGAAGGCTTCCCGCCCAAGTTCATCGTCAAACCTTTGGTTGTGGAACGCTATCAAAGTGAATGGTATCAGCCGGAAACTGAATCATTTACAATTTAGGTAATGGGTAATTGGTAATTGGTAATGGGTATGAATAACCGTGAGCAATAAATTTATTTTATTACTTCTTACGAATTACATAGACAACTATGAACCATTATCCGCATTTTAATCACGGATTAAAAAGGATTACACGGATTTCACGGATTTTAATTACCAATTAGCAATTACCAATTAGCAATTACCAATCCCCAATTACCAATTCCCAATTAGCAATTACCAATTAGCAATTACCAATCCCCAATTACCAATTACCAATTACCAATTCCCAATTACCAATTTCCTTAAATAATTCCTGGTCCTTTGCCTCGTTTGTCAGCATCCATTGTCAAATCACCTTTTTGTTCTTCATTGACTTCTGCAAGTTCTTCTGCCCGTTGTGCGGCTTCTTCCTCTGCTTGTTGTCTTGCGTCACCGGGTTCTTCGTAGTACATTTCCGGCTCAACTGCGTAATTATTTAGTAAGCCTTCTTGATCTACGGTATAACCTTCAGTGGTGTTTAAACTTTGGTCTTCTTCTTTAGAAGGAATTGTTTTATAGTTTTCTTTTTCTCTTTCTTGACGAGCCGCAGTTTCAGCAGGGATTATACCTCGATCGTATTGTTCTCTTTGAACGCGATCGGATGAATCTACCGCTTTATTTTTGTTATCAGCCATTGTTTTTAATCCTCGTTAAATAGTTTATTAATTAACTTATAAAACTAGGTTAGGTTAATAGATGGCAAAGAATATACTATCGTTAGAAGTGACTTAGCTTAAATACTGATTAATTTTTCTCTGTCTCCAGATATAAATATAAGTAAAGGTTATTAATACATTGGGATGAATTTATTGGTAAAAGTAAGTTAGGAGAATAATTTCCAAGTTTTGATAATTTCAAGATATTGCCATTTCATATCAATCGGAAAAATTCAAATTCAAATTCAAATTCAAATTCAAATTAAAAAAACTCGGCTTCTAGAAGAAACCGGGTTCGGACAATTATTACAAATAAATGAGCAAGAAACTTTTACAGAAGCTGGATCAGAATTTAGTTCAAAGTTTCTGTTGTGTTTTTACCCGTAATTTCTCTCTTAAATGATGCAATTTCAGCAGCTAATTCTTTTCGGGTTGGTGCTTTGAGTAGATAGCGGAAAACAAACCAACCAGTGTATCCAATACCAATTAACTCAAAAATGGGAG
The DNA here is from genome assembly GCA_015272215.1 of Rivularia sp. T60_A2020_040. Classification (GTDB taxonomy): domain Bacteria; phylum Cyanobacteriota; class Cyanobacteriia; order Cyanobacteriales; family Nostocaceae; genus Rivularia. The sequence continues at coordinate 4,192 of JACYMD010000060.1, forward strand.
ATACCAAAGGAATATCGTTTACCGCAGCCAACATTGCTAAGGCTACTCTCAATGTAACGAAAGATGCTAAGAACACCGCAAATGCGATAATTGGTGTCTTGTATGCACTGTAAAACTTATTTAAATCTTGAGGAATTTCTGCTAAAAATTGAGATATTTTCGCACCAATCATTTGCAATTGATCGGGTTCTTCAGCAGGTGGTAGCTTAGCTAAAGTTTGGGAATTAGTACCATCTAATGCTGGCATCTCATTTTGTAGAGCAGTATTAACGTTTTGTGGCTCTTTGTATTCTGTCTCCATTTTTTCTCCTTACTTTGATAAATTTAATAACGTTTGTACAATTTCTTTGACTGCTTAAGATTTTTGATTTTACGGTATCAGTCTTTTTCTACCTATCACCATATTTACTTTATCTTCTGAAAAAAAACACTTACTTGTTAATTTATTGTTACTTTCCTTTTTTGCTAGATAAAAGTGTTTGTTATGGGTTGCAAGGTATAAGGCATGGGAATAGGGCATTGAACAAGCAAAGAAAATAATTTATCTACATTTATCTAGATTTTTTAGATCATGTACATAATTTATTTTAATTGATGTCCGCTTACTTTATTTCTACATTTACCGACGGATTATTCATCAATCTCTTGGAACATTATTTTTATCTATCAAGAGATACAGTTAGTTCAAAAGTTCTATCCCGAAAGTCCCTTTATTTATCTCTCCTTCATGGCATAACTGCACCAGTAAGATTGGCACCATCAAGCTTGGCACCGTTGAGCTTGGCGTTTTGCAGGTTTGCATTACCAAGATTTGCACCTCTCAAGTCGGCGTTGTTTAGATTTGCACCACTGAGATTTGCACCACTGAGATTTGCACCACTGAGATTTGCACCGCTTAAATCAACACCACTCAAATCAGTATTTTTTAAATTAGCACCACCTAAATTTACCTGACTAAGGTTCATTTCCTGCAAATTTTTTCCTTCCCAATTCACTCCACCAAGGTTTTTAGCCGGTTTATTTTTAGAGTAGGGTGCTGGGATTATTTCTGCCGTATTTTCTATTGTTGACGGAGCGGTTGTTTCTACGGGAACTTGTGAATCTAGCGGGAAAATTGATGTATCCGATGTATCCGACGATGAAAGCGGTTTTTCAACACTTTTTAATGCTACATAAATCCCTACACCAGCCAGAATAGTCGCTCCGGTGAGTATGGCAGCAAGAGTTAAAAGTAAACCTTGACGCTGTTTTTGCGGGTGCATTGCTAATAGAGTTATACAATTTTAGATTTTAGATTTTGGATTGATTTGCAGACTGTAGGGTGTGTGACGCTACAGGAGAATTTGAACGTGGTAGTAAGACTGTAGTCAATACAGTTTAGTTAAGGTTGTCCGTCAATCAATTTATTGAGAACCAAGAATTGGGGGATTCTCCCCCAAACCCCCGATTGGGGGACGGTTGCGTCCCCCAAACCCCCTCCAAAAAAGTCGATCTGTTTTGTTTGCGATAATTAATTTATATCCTTAACTGAACTGTATTGAG
>JACYMD010000061.1 GCA_015272215.1 Rivularia sp. T60_A2020_040
CTATTCCCTTACATTCTAGCTGATATAATATCTAAATTTTCTTGCGTTTACCCTGTATCTAGAATCGGATTGTAGATTTTCATTTAAGGAAATTGAGCAACATCAACCACCAATACAGTTATCATTACCGATTTAGCTGTTTTTATGTCAAAATTACCGCGATATATTTCCAAATCCAAGAAAAGAAATAATCTGCAACAGCTAATTAATGAAGCATTGTATATTCTGGATAAGCTTGGTATACCTTTAGAAGGAATTTCGCTCAGATGTAGGGAGAGAATAGGAATGGCTTTTTTAGCTGTTTCTAATGTTAAACAAAGTAAAGTTTTTAGTCCCTTATTCTCCGAAAGATTCTATATAATATTTCGACTACTTATTACTAAAAAATATGACTTCACAAAAACCGCTCAACGTATGGCAATATAAACCTTGGTGGTGTCAACCTTGGTCTATCTTACTCACAGGAGCAACGTTAATTAGTGGAAGCTGGTTATTATTTCACAAAGTTTGGTTAACTATTTTAATATCTATTCCTTTATTAACGTGGATGGGATTTTTTTTATTGATATATCCCAAAGTTTTTATGAAAATGATTAGGGAAGAGGCAATAGGGAATAGGGAATAGGTAATAGGGAATAGGGAATAGGGAATAGGTAATAGATGAGGAGATGGGGAGATGCTAAGTCATAAGTCATAAATTCTTACTTCTTAGTTCTTACTCCGGTGGTACTAACTCCTAACTTTATTCCCAATCCAAAATCTAAAATCTAAAATCCAAAATCGAATCACTGTTTATTTTCTAAAGAACGATAAGCAAAACGCATCGATTGCAACATTCTTTCTCGCTTTTTGCGAGCGATTGCTTGTAAATCGATGGTTTTATCGGTTTCATCAACAATCTCACCAGTGATTACTTCCAAAACATCTTCCAAAGTAATTACACCAGAAACATTCCCGTATTCATCCACTACTACCGCTAAATGTTCCCGTGCTTCCAAGAAGTTTCTCAGCAATCTATCAGCACGAATTGTTTCCGGTACAAACCTGACTTTTCGTGTCAAAGTTGCAATTTTTTGAGTGTTCCTTCCTTCTACCATTGCTGTCAGCAAATTCTGTTTTAATGCAACACCAATTACTTCATCAATTGTCTCGTTAATCACAATTATTCGCGTATGCTGTGAAGCGATAATATCAGTTTTAACTTCAGCAAGAGTCAAATTACCGCGTAAATATGTCAGAATTGTTCGGGGTGTCATCAAATCTGCTGCTGTCAGTTCATTTAACTGAAACACCCGTTGAATCATCTGCGCTTCATCCGGTTCAATTATTCCTTCTTGGTGAGCAATATCCGCCAACAACATAATTTCTGCTTTATTAGTTGTTGGTTGCTTTTTACCTCTAGTAAAAGGTGCCGTAATATTTTCTAACACCCAGACTAAAGGTGTAAATATAAAAGTTAATGCAGCGATAGGAATAGCGATGAGTAATGAAATTGGCTCTGCAAAACGTTCGCCGATAGTTTTGGGGACAATTTCTGCAAAAATGATAATCAGAAATGTCAATACTCCAGAAAATACCCCTAACCAAGTATCTCCTAATACTGTTCTAGCAATATTTCCTGTAATAATACTACCAACAATATTGAAAACATTATTCATAATTACAATAGTCGCAATCGGTCGATTCATGTTTTCGCGAATCGCCAATAGTGCTATTGCTGAAGGGTTTTTTGATTGCGCTAACTGTCTTACTTTCAGCGTCGAAACTGAGAATAAAGCCACTTCCATTCCAGAACAGAGGGCTGAACCTGAAATTACAAAAATAACAACGATTAGGAGCTGTAACATCATATTTCCCAGCTATGGGAAGAATAGTTGAGGTTAATGTGTGTTAAACGAAAAACTACAAGCGATGTTGTAGCTAATACAACCTCACCTATCTTAAACCCACGCAAGCAAGATATGGCGATCAAAAAAATACGTGTCAGTATATAATAATTGAGAAGCATTTCAATTCACCACCTGACTACCGTGACTGCGTGGGTCTTCATTACTACCCGTTGTGGCTTCGGTTGTAGAAAATTGCGAAACTCGACCATTAGCTTGAATATAAGGTAAAGGAGAACCCGCGATCAAGGCTTCTAGATTACTTCCCATTATTGTACGGGGTTGGTCGCCTATAGTTTCTGCTTTGGCTTGGGCATTTTTATCTAAAAACACAAAATGCGGAATCCCATCTACTCGATATTGCAGCATTTCTGGTAGCCACTTACTGTTATCCACATTCAGCATCACAAAATTTATTTTATCGGCATATTCTATTTCCAGTGTGGCAATATCCGGTGCCATTTTTTGGCAGACAGTACACCAATTAGCGTAAAATTCTATTAAGGTTGGTTTTCCATTGTTCATCGCAACTTCCAAGGGTGTGGAATTTTGATCTAACTCACTTAAAGAAACCGAGCTATTTTCGCTTTGCAGTCCTAAAAACAAAGCTACTGAGAGAACTATAGCTACCATTACAATCAAAAAATTTCGGAGTCGCACTCCAAAACTCGATTCTGGCTTTTCTTGGGAATCTAAGGACGAATCCTTACTCATAATCAAGGTTTATAAAAACTTAATAAATCATTTCATCCACCAGTTTAACGCTCTACTTCCATTTATTAGACTTGTTTCAAAAATAAAAACATTAGACGGGAATTGGGAATAGGGTTGGGGGTAATGGGGAATAGGGAATGGGGAATAGGGAATGGGGAATGGGGAATGGGTAAAAAGGAGAATTTCGGTCAAAACTTAATCTAAAATCTAAAATCTAAAATCCAAAATGAAAAAACGAGTTACCATTACCTTTCCCAAACGTACAGTTCAAATGCCTGTTACCTACCGATTGGCGAAGGATTTTAATGTTGCTGCCAATATTATCCGCGCTGCTGTTGCCCCCAATCAAATTGGTAAACTAGTTGTGGAATTATCTGGAGATATTGACCAATTGGATGCAGCGATAGAATGGATGCGAAACCAGAGTATCACTGTTTCCCATAGTTTAGGAGAAATTGTCATTGATGAACAAGCCTGTGTTGATTGCGGATTATGTACTGGGGTTTGTCCGACACAAGCACTTACTCTTAATCCCCAAAGCTTTAAGCTCAACTTTACTCGCTCTCGCTGTATTGTTTGTGAACAGTGTATTCCGAATTGTCCCGTAAATGCGATTTCGACCAATTTATGATTGATAATTAGGTCAGTGTTGAAATATAAAAAAATACTTAGTCAGCTTTATGTTTGGGAGCATCCCTACTTCTTCAAAACCAAACAAAAGCTTTTGTTAAACCTCTCAATCCCTTTGCGTAATCCTCTGCGCCACTTTGCGTTTCAAAATAAAATAAAAATAATATTGAAATCCATCGGTAAATAAAAATTTAATCTTAATAATTGAATTATTTCATCAAAAATACTATAAAATAATCTTTCTTAAGACTGAGATTAAATAAAAAAATATCGCAGGTGATAGATATACTTAAAACCAATGCTAGCATTCAATAATGCTCCAAGGTCAAAACATTACTATTATCGTTTGAATTATTATGACATTAGCGACAAAATCTACAGTAAAAACTTTAGCTGACTACACTTACAGTGCCATTGAAAAACACTTTAAGAAAACTTGTAAATGGGAAAAATCCGTAAAAAATGACGAAGATATGGAAGCTTTACACCAAATGCGAGTTGGTATGCGTCGTTTACGTACTACTGTAACTAGCTTTAATTCTATCGTCAATTTTCCTAAATCCGCGAACGATAAAAACATTGGTAAAATTGCCCGCTGTCTTGGTTCGTTAAGAGATTTGGATGTTTTAAAAGAAACTTTGAAAACTACATATCAACCACAATTACCCAAAAAAGAAAAGGTAATTTTAGATGATGTTATTGACACATTGGATAAACAACGTGCAGATGCAAGAATAGATGTCAAAACATTATTTAAAACCGAACGTTACAAATCTTTGAAAACCGGATTAAAAGAATGGTTGGAGAAGCCAAGTTATCAACCATTAGCAAATTTAACACTCGAACAAGCTTTACCTGATTTACTTTTACCCGAAGTTAGTCGCTTTTTTCTACATCCGGGTTGGTTAATTGGAACTCAAGTAGAAGACAATAGAGTTGTTGTTTCTAGAGATTTTGATCAGAAAAAAGTAGATAAACAATTGTTAACAAAAGGAGAAGACTTACACGATTTACGTAAATCTGGGAAAAAGCTGCGCTATCAAATGGAATTGTTTACCGATTTGTATGGTCAAGGATATGCAAATCATCTCGAACAAGTCAAAAATATTCAAGAAGTTTTGGGTTCTATGCAAGATAGCGTTGTTTTAGATGAGTGGTTACAAGATGTGTTAGAATCAAAGATTAGTAAGGAAATTCCGACTCTAGCAAGTTTACTCACCAAAAATCGTTACGATTTATGGCAACAATGGCAATCTTTACAGGAACAATATCTCAAACTTGAAACAAGACTTGAATTTCACCTAATAATTCTTAACCCTGAGATGAAACGGGGATGGGGAGATAGGGAAGCAAGAGAACAAACTGAAGAAAAAGTTTTGATAGATAATAATTGATTGGCTCTACATCATCTGACAGTTATCGGGGTGGATTTCCATCCCGGTTCACCTTTAATGAAATAAAAGTAATTAAAACCCGCTCCTAGTCATGGAACGGGGTTTTTAAGTATTATTGATTGAACTTGCAAAAAGGGCGACCGATGGGACTCGAACCCACGAATGGAGATACCACAAACCTCTGCCTTAACCACTTGGCTACGATCGCCATGTTCATTTTTTTATCTTCTTAAATACTATAACAAATTTAGAATCAATTGATCAAGCATTTTTTTGGAACGGACTCAGATAATCTAGAGTCTAATAGTCAAATAGTTAATAATTATATCAGGAGAGAATGAAAATTGTAAATATTGTTACATATGCCGGAGTTGCTGCACTAATCGCATTAGGTGTAGTAATGGCAAGTACAAATCCATCACGAACCGAGTATGAAGCATACGCTACCCAGCGATTGAGTGAGTATATAAAAGAAGAAGGCTGTAGTAAAACTCCGAAGCTATTAGATAATTTAATCAAATTCAACTGTGCAAAGTTGATTGATTCATTGAATCCGCAAATGAAGCAGATAATTAATGCATCTACCCAACAACGTGATTATTTACTATTTAGCGTTTACGAGACAGATTTACAAATAAACTCTCTTATACCTTCATATAAATTCGAGACGATAGGGGCTTTAGATAATTTCTTTACTTATAAAGCGGAAAAACAATAATTGTAAATGCTTGTTAATTTGTAGATTTGCAATGCAAAATCCACAGGAGACGTAAAATTTTACGTCTCTACATTTAATTGCAATAATTCCCCAAACCGTTGATTAAAACCAGCAATTCCCTGTAAACCACCCGTGTGGATTACCACAATAGTACTACCATCTTCAAATCTACCTTTTTTGATTTCATTCCATACCCCATAAAATAGTTTTCCAGTATAAATAGGGTCAATTTGGATACGAAATTTTTCGTAAAAACCGTTAATAAAATCGATTAATTGGTGATTCCATTTTGTATAACCACCAAAATGATAATCACTGACTAACTGCCAATTTTCATACTTTTTTTCCACACATTCCCATATCAAACGATTAATTTCATCTTGAATAAAATCACCCTTGAGTGCCGGGAAAACTTTTAAAACGGACATTCCACCTAAACCCGTGACTAAACCCGCAGCAGTACCACCCGTACCACAACTCACACAAAAATAATCCGGTAATTTGCCATCAAGTTGTTCCCTTACCTCTGTAACTATTTCCGCACAACCTTTAACCGCTAAAGCATTGCTTCCACCTTCAGGTATTACATAACATTTTCCTAGCTGCAGTTGTAACCTTGTTGCTAATTCTGCTTTCTCTGCTCGATATGCTTGTCTATCAACAGATATCAACCGCATCCCCTGCTGTTGAGCTAAAAATAAAGTTGGATTTAACGGCTTGATTAATTCTCCTCGAATCACACCAAACGTTTCAAAACCAAACATTTTACCAGCTGCTGCCGTTGCTGCAATATGATTAGAATAAGCACCACCAAAAGTGAGTAAGCGTGTTTGTTGTTGCTCTTGTGCTGTTTGCAGATTGTATTTTAATTTCCGCCATTTATTCCCAGAAACTTGTGGATGAATCAAATCATCCCGCTTAATAAATAAACGTATTCCCTGCTTTGCTAATAATTCATCTTGAATCAATTGTAATGTACTTGATTGATTGAACATGATTTTATCAACAGCAATTATTGCAGCACCCTAGGATTGAAAAACCTATCCTACTCCTGCCTTACTCCATAATACGGTTTCTCTCTCATTATCTCTTCTCTCTGCGTTCTCTGCGTCTCTGCGGTTTTTTTTCCGTAATCATAAAACCTTGAACGAAGTAATAAAAAAACCTATCTGAAAAAAAGCGAGCTTTCCGGCTCGCACTACCTAACTCCGGTGGTACTAACTCCTACCTCCTAACTCTTAAAAAACTTCTGTCGCAAACGACTGACAAAAAGATTTACTTCGGGTAACTTCATCATCGAAGCAATAACCCCGAAAATTGCTAATCCCACAAAACCAGATATTGATAATTGTAAAAGCTCAATTAACAAATTTCCCGAACTGAAAAACTGTTCCATAGCTTGAGAAGTTGCATAACTAGCAACACCAGCTACTAAACTACCTGCGGCTAAACCTAATATTGGTAAACCCCATTCCACAAGAGGTAAACCATTTAATTTACCCTTGAGTAAGAATAACAACATTAATATCGAACTGCAATTAACTCCGACTGTTGCTAACACTAAACCCGGTGCGCCTAAATCAAAAACTCTAATAAATATAAAGTCTAATAAAGCATTGAGAAAAATGTTGATCATACTGATGCGAAATGGTGTGTCTCCATCACCCAAAGCGTAAAATACTCGCACCAAAACATCACGTCCTAAATAGACAAACATTCCGATTCCATTAACAACTAATAGAGAAGCAACCAAAGCTGAATTTTCGGCATTAAAAGCACCACGTTGATAGACTATCTTCACAATTGGATTTGCTAAAGCCACCATTAAAGCACCCAAAGGTAACATTGTAAAAGCTGAAAGCAACAATCCTTGACGGATGCGTAATTTTAAATCTCCCCAATTTTGTGGATCTGCCAGTCGAGCAAACATCGGTAATAAAGGAACCAGAATTACTCCAGAAATAATTCCCAAAGGAGTTTGTACTAATAATCCAGCATTGGCTAAAGCAGGTGCAACCTCAGTACTAATAAATGAAGCGAAAAATAAATCGGTGTAAAGATTAATTTGTAGCATCCCAGAAGAAAAAGTTGCAGGTCCCATAATTTTCAGGATTTCCTTTACTCCCGGTTGATTAAAATCGAATCTCAACCGAATTCTACCCATACCCGCTTTGGTTTGCGCTGCTAGCTGTACAAACCACTGTAAAAGCGCTCCCGCTAAAGTTCCCCCTGCTAAGACAGTTCCCCCTAACATCGCGTATTCTGGGGTACTAATTTTAGTACCAACTTGTAGGTAAAGAACACCCACAGCAACAACAACCGCAACACTGGAAAACAACGGACTAATTGAAGGTAGCCAAAACACATTAGCAGCATTCAGAACACCGAAACCAATACCAATTAAGCCTGCTAAAACCGCCATTGGAGCCATTACTCGCAATTGACGAATCGCAATTTCTCGAACTAATTCCTTTCCCGGCTCCTGTAATCCAGGTGCAAAAATATCAATACATAAAGGTGCAGCTAATACCAAAACAATTGAGACAGCAATCAGTATTCCACCAATCAGCGTCATGATCGTTTCTACCAACGGTGCTGCCTCTTCCTTTTCACGTTTAGCTAAAACACTAACCACTGCACTGTAAAAAGGACCGTTAATACCACCCAGTAATATCAGTAAAAACCCAGGTATCGTATAAGCGTATTGAAAACCCGCAAAAGCAGGACCCAAGCCAAAAGCAGCAGACATAACTAACTGCCGCACCAAACCAAATACTTTGCTAATTAAAGTGGCAACGGCTACAATACCAGCAATACCAGCAAACGAACGAGACGGTTTATCCTGTTGTTTCGTCACAAATAGTACCCGAATTTCCAAGGTCAGATATCTCAAAATATTTAACCTGAATTTGGGTTATATGTCAGGTAAATTTTGACAAAAAGCTTAGATGTTTGATAGTTGATAGTGGTTAGTTGATGGTTGTTATTTATTTCTTCCCCGAACCCCATCCTCTTGTCCCTTTGTCTCCCCATCAACGACATCCAAGACTATACCTTGTGGAAATGCCGGTAACTGGATTTACTCCCGAAGCGCGATCGCACATCAATTTCACTTGATAGCGGTCAATAATGGCATCGGTAAAATCGGCACCAGTAATATCCGCGTCAAAAAAGCGACTTCTGCTCATGGTTGCTTCTGTAAAATTAGCGTTTTTCAAATTAGCAAAATCCATTGTCACCTGGTCTACTAAGGCTCCTTTTAAGTTCGCACCTTCTAAATTGGCTCTCAGTAAATTCCCTTTAGTAAACATGGCGTTTGTTAAATTGGCACCTTGAAAATTTATCTCTCGCATTTCCGCAGCAATAAAATTGACTCCTACTAAATCTTTATTGGAGAAATCACGGTTTTCTAAATTTGTACTGCTGTAATTAATTGTGTTTATTTGCGCGAAAGCCGGATGAGCATCAAGTAATACCCATAACCACGCTAAACACAAAACGAAAACTAAACCTAATAAGCGCAAAAGAATTTTTTTCATAATCTTCAAATTTGGATAGTTGATAGTGGATAGTTGACAGTTGACCTGGGACAGTGGTGATTAGAAAAACCATTAACCAACAACTAACAACTAACAACCAACCACTAACTACTAACTACTTCCAATCTTTCCCAATACGAATTGTTAGGTCAGATTGTATATCGCCGGTGGCGGATATATCAATATGGTTGATGTTTAAAATTTGCTGTAATTCGGATGCTGCTTGTTTATTACCTTTTTGTACTATAATTTCGGATTTTGCTCGTTCGTCTGCCCAGTTGGGTACTGCATAAACATTTGTAAAGCCCTGTTTTTTGAGAATTTCCATGACTTTTTGAGTTTGTGCAGAGCGATTACCAGTATTTTGAACGGCAATTTTTAAGCTGGTTATTGGCTTGTTATTTTCCTTAAGGCTAGCTAGGTTGACTCCAGCGTAATTGGCAAGCAAGTCGGCTTGTCCATTTAAATTCAGCCAGTAACTATCGGGATCTGCACTCAAGCGACTGAATATTCCTGGTAACAAAGTCATTTGAAAATCGTTTCGCTCGACTTTTAAAGTGAAGTTGACTAATGCCATCATTTCTTCCAACTTCAAGTTAGTGTCAAAATACTTTCTTGTTAAGCGAGTTAATTGTGGTAATCGAGGTAAAACTTTGGGACTCCAAAGACGTTCGCGTAAAGCGAGTAACATTGTTTGCTGTCGTTGGACTCTTTCTAAATCCCCGCTATTTTGTTCTCGAAAGCGGACATATTGTTCTGCTTTTTCTCCATCAAGAGTTTGCCAACCACTAACCAAATTAATCGATAGTTTTTGAGCGGAATCTTCGTACTGCATTGGTTTAGGTACAAATACCTCGACTCCTCCCAATTGGTCAACTAATTGTCTAAGACCATCCGTAGAAATACGAATATAGCGATGAATCGGAGCATTACTCAAACTACGACTTACCACCCGTGCAGCTAAAACTGGGCCATCAGAAGCATTCGCTTGGGATACCTTGTTTAAACCCCTTTCCGGAATTGAGATCATCGTACCTTTGGGGATCGAAAGTACCCAAATCGTTTTATCTTCAGGATTAACTCTTACCAACAACATGGTATCGCTATTCCCCGCGAAACTTTCCGGTGAACCTGCAACCGTACCGGGTACGGGTTCAACTCCCAAAACCAAAATATTCATCGGTTTTTTGAGTTGATATTGGGAAATATTGCTCCATAAATCCCCTGTTAATGGTGCGTCTTCAGTATCGAGTGTAGACCATCCCAACTCATCTTCAGTTTTATCTACTCCACTCCATAACGGAGTCCAAAGCGCCAAACTTGATACCAGTAATCCCGATAAAGTAACTCCCATTACAACTGTGAGAATCCAAAACAACCATCTGGGCATTGTTAAACCCAGTCGATAATAAAGCTGACTAGGAATAGAACTTGTTTTTTTACCGGATGCCGGCTCAACCGGAACTTGCAGATCATCTACAGAAGCTTGGTTTTGTAAATTTTGCTCGCGATCGTAAATCTCTTGATTTTCCCAGCTTTCTATTTGTTTAACCACAATTAACTCCCCACTAACCAATCCCTAACGCGATTTTAATTCAAGCCAAAAATATTGCCACTTTAAAAGCCCACTGTACACTTGAAGTGTTGTAAATAGAGTAAGTAAGATAACATGACTAATCGTTTGTTTCCAGTAATTCTTGCAGGTGGTAAAGGCGAACGTTTTTGGCCTCTTTCTCGACGAATCCGACCGAAGCAATTTTTAAATCTTGATGGTACCTCACGTAGCTTAATGCAAGCCACTGCTGACCGTTTATTACCGTTAACTGATGGTTGGGATTCTTTATGGGTAGTAACCTCTAGTCTCATAGCAGAAGGTGTAAAGGAACAATTACCCGAATTACCCAGTGCCAACTTGCTTATAGAGCCACAAGGAAGAGATACAGCAGCGGCGATTGCCTGGGCAAGTTTGGAAATTCAAAAGCGTTACGGTGAAGACGCTATTATCGGTTTTTTCCCAGCGGATCACTGGATTGCAGACCAAGAAGCTTTTGCACGTACATTAAGTGCAGCAGCGGAGTTAGCGGCACAAAATCCAGCGATTGTAACTTTGGGCATCAAACCAACATTTCCATCAACAGGTTACGGCTACATAGAAGAAGGTGAAAAATTTGGTAACTTTAACAACTTGCCAGCCTATCACGTGAACCGTTTTACTGAAAAGCCCAACCGTGAAACAGCGGAAACTTTTTTACAAACGGGACGATTTAGTTGGAACAGTGGGATGTTTATTTTCCGAGCCGGTGTTGCGATTAAAGAACTGTATGCTCATGCTCCAGAAATCATCGAACCCATCGAAAAACATGGTCCTGATATTTATCCTCAATTGCCCAAATTGAGTGTAGATTATGCCTTAATGGAAAAAACCAATTTAGCTTATGTCTTACCAGTCGAATTTGGCTGGGACGATTTAGGAGATTGGAATGCCATTGAAAGGCTGCTCAAAAAAGAAACAGAGCCAAATGTAGAATTAGCTACTCATGTAGGATTAGATACTAAGGGAGCTATTTTCTATGCTAGCAATCAAGATGATGTAATTGTTACCATTGGGCTTGAGGATGTAGTCGTCGTTCGCGACAAGAATGTCACTTTAATTGTCAAAAAAGAACGCACCCAAGAAATTAAGCAGGTACTCAAGACTCTAGAATCTGATTCTCGATTTACCGAATTACTTTAAAGTAACTATAGCCTAGTAATTATTAACCGGGGCATTGGGTATGACCAAAGATCAAAAAATCCATCATACCCAATCGCCCAAATTTCACAAAATAAACAATAAAGTCAAAATATACCAAAAAAAAATATATATAAAATATATAAAAAATTAAAACCTCAAACCCTTGATAGAAGCATTAAAGCTCTTTTTCCTAGTATAACTATTCAATCGGAAGATGAGGTTCGGGGGAGATAGATAATTCCCAATTACCCATTACCAATTACCAATTACCAATTACCAATTCTGATTAATTATTAAAAATGTTTCTAACTCAAACCGTTCCTCGTCAAAGAGAAATTATTGAAGTTTTATTCCGCAATGGCTGGGATTATATGCGACGGCTGATTACCGTTGGTAAAGCCGATGAACCACAGTTACCTACTCCTGCGGTGTTAAAAAATATTTTGGTAGATTTGGGTCCTGTTTATATTAAACTCGGTCAATTACTTTCTACCCGTCCAGACTTGCTCAGCGCATCCTATATTGAAGAACTTTCCACACTACAGGATAATGTACCACCCGTACCTTGGGCAGATGTAGAGGTACTGATTCGCAAGCAGTTGAAAAATCCCCTAGAAGAAAGCTTTGCCACAATTAATCCTGTACCTGTAGCTGCTGGTTCAATCGCTCAGACACATAAAGCGACTCTTGTCAATGGGAATGATGTGGCAATTAAGGTACAACGTCCCGGAATTGACCTGACTGTTGACCAAGATATTGCTTTAATTCAAGGTATTGCGGAATTAGTCGCTCGGACAGAATTTGGACAAGTTAACGATATTAAGGCGATCGCCGATGAATTTTGTACTGCATTAAAAGCGGAATTAGATTTTACACGAGAAGCTGCTTTTACAGACCAATTACGGCGCAATTTATCCCAAAGTAAATGGTTTGATCCCAAAGAAATAGTGGTTGCTCAAATTTACTGGGAATTAACCACACCAAAATTAATGGTGATGGAATGGCTTGATGGTGTACCGATATTATCTGCCACTATCGGTAATGATAATAATGGTGTGAGTGCGGCAGCAGAACGTAAAAGAGTCACCAGCCTGTTATTTGCAGCCTTTTCTCAACAATTATATATTGATGGATTCTTTCATGCAGACCCCCATCCTGGCAATATATTTTATCTCAAAGATGGTCGTGTTGCTCTCCTCGACTGCGGAATGGTGGGAAGACTTGACCCGCGTACTCAGCAAATATTAATCGAAATGTTGCTTGCAATTGTAGACTTAGATGCTCAAAGATGCGCTCAATTGACTTTACAGTTAGCAGGTTCATCTAAGCCGGTAGATATGTCGCGTTTGGAAAATGATTATGACCGGATGCTGCGAAAATATTTTAATCTGAGTTTAGCTCAACTTAATTTCTCCGAAGTTGTTTACGAAACTTTTCAAGTTGCTCGTAATAACAATATTCGCTTACCTAGCAATATGGGATTGTATGCCAAAACTATCGCTAATTTAGAAGGATTAGCACGAGCATTCAATCCAGAGATCAATTTTCTAGAAGAAATTAAACCATTTCTCACAGACTTATTTCGTCAACAGTTAGTAGGAGATTCACCCGTCCGCTCCCTTCTAAGAACCGCATTGGATTTAAAAAGTCTTTCTTTGCAATTCCCTCGTCAAATAGAATATCTCTTAGAACGAGTAACAACAGAAACCTTACAATGGAATATCACTCTCAAAGGTTTAGATGGTTTACGACGTACCACAGACGATGCAGCCAATCGATTATCCTTCAGTATCCTAGTAGGTTCACTGATAATGGGTGCAGCAATTATTTCTACCAATGCTCAAACCGCTCAGTTATCTTTAATCAGTAATATATTATTTGCTGCTGCTAGTTTATTAGGGCTTTGGTTAATCTTTAGTATTTTGCGCTCCGGACGTTTACGTTAGCACCACAGATGGGAAAATAGGTAATGGGTAATGGGAAAATAGGTAATGGGTAATGAGTAATGGAGGATTGAAAAATAATTAATATCATGAAAAATAACTAATACCAAGAGATTTTTGACGAACACCCTACGCGCTTTGCAACTTTAATTACCAATTACCAATTACCAATTCCCAATCCCCAATTCCCAACTACCAATGCTTTTAAGATTAAATCTATGTCTATGATTATTGCTCAAGATTTGAGCAAAATTTATCCAGTTGCTATTAAAGAACCAGGTATTAAAGGTACAGTTTCTCATTTTTTTCACCGCAAATACCGGGAAATTAAAGCTGTTAATCATGTCTCTTTTGAAATTGCTCCCGGTGAGGTGGTGGGTTTTTTGGGAGCAAATGGTGCAGGGAAAACTACTACTCTCAAAATGCTCACGGGGTTAATTCATCCGAGTAGTGGTAATGTCAGAGTCGCGGGTTCAGTTCCATTCCGTCGCCAAGAAGCTTTTTTACAGCAAATTACTTTGGTCATGGGACAAAAACAGCAGTTATTATGGGATTTACCTGCTCTTGATTCTTTAAAAATTAACGCTGCTGTATATGGTATTTCCGATCGAGAATATCGGACACGAGTGGGAGAATTAACCGAAATGCTTTCACTTCAAGGTAAACTCACTCAACCAGTGCGGAAAATGTCTTTGGGTGAACGAATGAAGGCTGAATTATTAGCGGCTCTTTTACATCGTCCTCAAGTATTATTTTTGGATGAACCGACTTTAGGATTGGATGTCAATGCTCAGGTAAATGTGCGGGATTTTTTGCGCGAATACAATCAGCGCTATCAAGCAACGGTTTTGTTAACCAGTCATTACATGGCTGATATTACTGCTTTATGTAAGCGAGTGCTGTTGATTCATCAAGGACAATTAATGTATGACGGTAGTTTAGATGGACTTTTGGAAAGGTTTGCACCTTATCGAGTTGTTAATATTGAATTAGCTCAACCTTTAGATACAGTTAAATTGGAGACATACGGCGAAATTAAGTTACATGACGGTAGAATGGTTGGTTTTATGATTCCTCAAGAAAAACTTACTAGTACGGTATCGCGTATTTTAACTGAGTTAGAAGTTGTTGATTTAACCGTTACTGAACCTCCTGTAGAAGAAGTCGTTGGTAAAGTATTTCAAGCAGGAGCGTTTGAAAGTTAATTATATTATTCGCTGTTAACAATTTCCAGATCAACTTTAGTAGTATTTTTTTTCATCGAGTAAATCAATAGGAATTACACAAATAAACCCAGGTTTTATGCAAAATCCTTGTTTTGATCGGCAGATATCGAGGAAAAAACCGGGTTTCTGGCTTCAAATAGGAAATACCTGTTCCCCCGAACCCTGTTAAGAGTTCCCTTTTACTGGCGTTACTCCGGAGGAGTCTAGCTCCGCTAATCGCCACGCGCTACATTACTATTCCAAAATAAAGCTGTTTGCTACAATTTTGACAATGGCAAGTTATATAACACCGGGTTTTTCTCAATAAAAATACGGTTTTATGGTTTTTCCAGTAAGATTAAATACTGAAAAATCTCAAGAATACATCAAAAATCATAGAAGTCGGGTTTTTTGGCAGCAATATCCATCAGAGCAAATAATTCTGGTAAAAACCCGACTTCTTATTCCAGATCAAAAAATCATAGAAGTCGGGTTTTTGGCAGCAATATCCATCAGAGCAAATAATTCTGGTAAAAACCCGACTTCTTATTCCAGATCAAAAAATCATAGAAGTCGGGTTTTTGGCAGCAATATCCATCAGAGCAAATAATTCTGGTAAAAACCCGACTTCTTATCTCACATTAAGGAATCATAGAAGTCAGATTTTTTAGGAAAATATTCATCACACCAGACAATCGTCGTAAAAGACTTCTTACCCTACATCAAAAAATCATCATTAATATAATCTCGGTTTCTTCTCAGTTAAAATACTGATTCCGTTTTTTAAGTATTTTAAAATACCAAAAAAACATAAAAAAGCAACAAAACTACATATAAACACGTTTTTTTTCTCAGTGCGTAGTTATTAGAATCACAAAAATAGTTTTTAATGACAAGAATCTCATTAATAATGCAAATGGGTTCATTTAACTAACGAAAATTCGTTGTTTTTGAGACGTGATATAAGTCACTTTTTAAGTTAAAATAAAAATCTTGGTATAATCTGTTTGGACCTATTGGTCGGTTTATTTAACTAAAGCCTTTTTAGCTTGCTTTGAGAAAAATGTCAATTAAATAAAGGTTAATTTGAAGTTAATCCTTGTTACCTATTTCTTAATATAGATTTATTTTTGAAGATAAAGGTTTAGAGTAACAAAGCATGAGATTAATGGATAAATTATAAATGAGTGAATTAAATATAGATGTACAAACAGATTTACTGCAAGCAATTCAAGGACACGCGGAGGGTGTTTCATTTGAAGCCAAAGGATTAAAATTACAAGATATTCGCCTTTCTGAAATACAATTACAAACTGACGATATTGATATCAATCCTTTCAAAGTATTGTTTGGTCAAATTGAATTAGAACATCCAATAAATGCAGAGACTAGAATTGTCATTAAAGAAGCTGATATCAATCAAGCTTTAAAACTAGATTTAGTTCGCAACTTATTAGAAAAATTTTTGACATTTGAGGCTGAAACATCAATTGTGAGTATGTATCCGCAAAATCTCCAAATTTGTTTGCCAGGAGATAACAAAATAGAAATTGAAGGAGAGATAGTTTTAGATTCGGGTTTAGAAAATAAACCTTTAAAATTGAAAGCTGACCTGCGGTTAGTATCTTTAGAAAACCCAATTATCCTTGATGCTTTAAAATGCAATACTCCAGACGGAATTGAGTTAGAAGTAATTAATGCATTAATAGATAAAATAAACAAACTGCGGAAATCACCTGATTTTGAATTCAAAGATGCAGCATTACGTCTGACCTCTCTAGAAGTGCAACAAGGTAGTATAATGTTGCAGGCGCAAACTAATCTTCAACAAATCCCCGATAATATACCCATAAAGTCGTAATTTGAAATAGGCAGTTATATAACTGAAGTAGGATGTATATTTTTGGCTATTTTACTAATATAATCTAATCAATATATTCCATATCTAGAATCTAGAACTATTAATCATGCAACAGTACGATGTTGTAATTATCGGTGCGGGACACAATGGATTAGTTTGTGCTGCTTATTTATTGAAAGCTGGCTATAGCGTTATTTTATTAGAAAAGCGTTCTGTACCCGGAGGTGCAGCCACTACAGAAGAGATATTACCAAAAGAAGCACCAGGATTTAAGTTTAACTTGTGTGCGATCGACCATGAATTTATTCACCTTGGACCAGTAGTTGAAGAATTAGAATTAGAAAAATATGGGTTGGAATATTTATATTGTGACCCAGTTGTTTTTTGTCCTCATCCAGACGGAAAGTATTTCTTGGGGCATAAGTCTTTAGATAAAACTTGTGCGGAAATTGCTCGTTATTCTCAACGGGATGCTGTAAAATACAAAGAATTTACAGAATATTGGCAGCGAGCTTTGGGTGCGATGATTCCGATGTTTAATGCACCACCAAAATCGATTTTAGATATTGCTGGTAATTATGATATTACGAAGATAAAAGATTTATTTTCAGTCATAGGTTCACCTGCCAAAACCTTAGACTTTCTACGTAATATGTTAACCAGCGGAGAGGATATTCTAAACGAATGGTTTGATTCGGAATTTCTCAAAGCACCTTTAGCTAGACTTTGTGCCGAATTGGGTGCGCCACCTTCCCAAAAAACCCTGGCGATTGGGGCGATAATGATGGCGATGCGTCATAATCCGGGAATGGCTAGACCTCGTGGTGGCACTGGTGCATTAACACAAGCTTTGGTGAATTTAGTCAAAAGTAAAGGTGGTGTGATTTTAACTGACCAACAGGTAGAAAAAGTCTTAATTGGTGATGGGAAAGCTGTAGGTGTTCGGGTTGCAGGTGGTAAAGAGTATCGGGCAAAAGAAGGAGTAATTTCTAATATTGATGCCAAAAGATTATTTTTGCAAATGATAGATAAAAGCGATGCAGATGCAGCTGATCCAGATTTACATGAAAGGTTAGAACGTCGGATTGTTAATAATAACGAAACCATTCTTAAAATTGACTTAGCATTAAACGAACCGCTACGTTTTGAACATCACGAACACAAAGATGAATATTTAGTCGGTTCTATTTTGATTGCCGATTCTGTGACTCATGTAGAACAAGCTCATAGTTTGTGTACCTTGGGACAAATTCCTGATGCTGACCCTTCAATGTATGTGGTAATGCCCAGTTTTCTTGACCCCAGTTTAGCCCCTCCAGGAAAGCATACTGTATGGATTGAATTTTTTGCTCCTTATCAAATAAAAGATGCTGAAGGTACTGGTTTAAATGGTACGGGATGGACTGATGAATTGAAAAATAAAGTAGCAGATAGAGTTGTAGATAAACTAGCAGATTACGCACCAAACGTAAAAAGTGCAACTATTGCTCGTGCTGTAGAAAGTCCTGCGGAATTAGGTGAAAGATTAGGTGCTTATAAAGGGAATTACTATCACATTGATATGACATTAGACCAGATGATTTTCTTCCGTCCTTTGCCCGAAATCGCTAATTATAAAACCCCAATTGATGATTTGTATTTAACAGGTGCGGGAACTCATCCAGGTGGTTCAATATCTGGAATGCCCGGACGTAATTGTGCTAGGGTATTTTTACAGAAAAAGCAACCGATGCAGCAGAGTTTGAAGGATGCACGAGAATCAATTGTCTCTACCTTTGAGTCGCTGTTTAAAGGTAAGTAATCAATCCCTTTTTAGCTTATTAACAAGTTGGTTGTGTTATGGCTTTAGCCGCATTTCTCACAAACAAGAAGGAGTAGTAGTGAGCAGTGGGAAAATCAATCTGTGACTCAACGTTTACCATTTACTTGTGAGAAATCCTGGTTTAGCCTAACGCACCAATTATTTTGCAGATAACCAAATAAAATCTAAATTTAATCTCAATTAAATAGGACTTAGTAAAAAGGTATATTTTTAATTGTAGGGGAGTCCAAATTAATTTCCAATAATCGCGATCGGCACACGCTCCGGAAGGGCGATCGCAATGGTTTCTAAAAGAAGATAATGCCGAATTGTGAAGAGTATTAATTCTGTCTACATATATTTCTGAAACTTGAAAAAATAAAATTGTAAATAACGGCAATAGGTCGAGCAACGATTGTTACTCTCAGAATGAATAACCCTGTAATTATTGTTGCTAGAAGAAGATGAAAGCTAAGCGGTTGGCACCCTCCTATTGACTAAATAATTTCATCCCGAATACAGATGACAAACCGTATACAAAACGGATGTAATAGATATAGCGTAGCCAATGCACCAATATGACACAACGAGTTTTAATTTTAGGAGGAAGAGGACGTATAGGTAGTAGTGTTGCTCAAGATATCGCCAAACATACACAAGCGAATATTACCGTTACCGGACGCACAGCTATACAATTGCGACACGACTACTCTGTAGAACACCTCGTCTTAGATTTAGCAGAAACTGAAAAACTATATGAAGTTATTTCTAATGCCGATATTGTAGTTCATTGTGCAGGCCCTTTTCATTATCGAGATACTGAGGTTTTGCAAATTTGTATTGAACAAGGTGTTAATTATGTAGATGTTAGTGACCATCGTTCTTATACTAGTAAAGTATTAACGCTTCACGAACAAGCTGCTAAAAAAGGTATAACGGCGGTAATTAATACAGGTATTTTTCCTGGTATTTCTAACAGTATGGTGCGCGAGTGCGTTGAACAATTCGACCAAGCAGAAAAAATACATTTGAGTTATGTTGTCGCTGGTTCAGGTGGTGCTGGTGTGACGATGATGCGAACTACATTTTTAGGGTTGAGAAATCCCTTTGAAGCATGGATAAATGGCAAATGGGAAATAGTTAAACCCTACACTCAAAGAGAACCTATTACTTTTCCCCAACCCTACGGAAAAACCGGGGTTTATTGGTTTGATATGCCCGAAACATTCACTTTACCTAAAGCTTTTCCCACAGTTAAAAGTGTAATTACTAAATTTGGTTCGATTCCCGATTTTTATAATCATTTAACTTGGATAACAGCAAATATATTTCCTAAATCATGGATTCAAAATCGCACTGGAATCGAATTTTTGGCTCATGTGAGTCATTCTATGACCGATGTGACTAATAATATTAGTGGAATTGGTGTGGCAATTCGCTCGGAAGTTACGGGAATCAAAGATGGTAAAACAGCAATTTATTGTTCGACTTTAGCTCATGAAAATACCGCAATTGCAGCCGGTTATGGTACTGGTAGTATTGTTCAATTATTACTCGAAGGTAAATTGAAAAAGTCGGGAGTCTATCCGGTTGAAGAAGCATTATCAACTGATTTATTTGAAGAAATGATGCAAAATAGAGGACTCAATATTAATCAACAATGGTTATAGAATTCATTCTGATGTTTATTTGTTTGTTTGTTTATTAATGCATCTTTTGATAGAAGGAACTCTTCGATTAATAAAAGTAGGATACTTTGTGAGTTGGAAGTTTAGTTAGATTAGATTTTGTCAAAAATTATTTCTAACTAACTAGGATAAAAACAAACATTCAAAATCCGAGGGACTTATATGCAAAGAGTTTTATCAGCTGCACTATCATCTATTTTCCCTCAAATAGTAGTGTCTCTTCTTTTACTTGATATTGAGCGTTTAATTCCCCTCTTACATAGTTGGGGTTGTGACATCTATTTTTTCAGGTGCAAGATATGAGTTAAGAAATAGGAAACAAGCAAAAATCAAAACACTTTTGAGTTTGCGTTTTTAAATTTTACTTTATTCCCTTTCCCTTTCTTGCTTACAGATACTGTGCTAAAGTTTTAATCAGGGTTGTTTTTGGTACTGCACCAACAACCGTATCAACCTGCCTACCGCCTTTAAATACTATTAATGTCGGAATACTGCGAATACCGTAATGACTGGCAACAGTGGGATTTTGGTCTGTGTTTAGTTTCACCACTTTTACTTGTCCTTCATATTCCCCAGCTACTTCATCTACCACCGGAGCAACCATCCGACAAGGGCCACACCAAGGTGCCCAAAAGTCTACTAGTACCGGAATCTGGCTCTCGAGGACTTCTTGCTTGAACGTGGCTTCTGTCACATTCGTAATCGCGTCCATTACTGTCCTCCCTATTAATCATATTTCTATAATTCGATAAAATCGAATAATTAAACTATAGGCCTTTTTAAGATAAGCTGCAACAATGAGATTTCTTTATCATCCAGAGCAAAAGAACATATATTTAGCGGGGGTGCTTTATGCATTAGGAGACCCAGTAAGGTTAGAGATTGTCAGACAGTTAGCGGTGAAAAAAGAGCAATGCTGTAGTGACTTTAATTTTGCGATCGCCAAGTCAACGATGTCGAATCATTTTAAGATTTTGCGCTCTTCGGGGGTAGTGTTGACAAGGAAAGAAGGAACTCAGCATATAAATACATTGCGAAAGGAAGATTTAGAAGAATTATTTCCAGGATTACTAGCAGCGGTGTTGAATTCGGCGCAACCATTTATAATTCCGCAAAAAGAAGTAGTTGAGCAAACTGTTTGAATGGGGAGTAGGGAGTAGGGGGGATAGAAAGAGATTTATTTGATTAATTCCTCAGTGCTGTTCCGATTGCATTGGTAAATTTCCAACTAGATGAAGATAAACCATGACCACGAGTTGCCGTTGCGATCGACAAACCAGGAAACACGCTGTGGGTGATTGTGGTAGATGGGAAACAGCCACTTTATAGTGAAGGGGTAACTGTTGCCAGCAAATTAGGAGCCTATGCGAGAGCGTCCAGTTGCTAATCATTTCGGTTTTTACGGAGATAAATTGTAATTTAAGAAACTTATTAATAGCAAAATACTATGCTTGGGATTTTGAATTAATTAAATGATTATTACAAAGCGGTGGTAAGTGCTGCGATGACTTATAACTAATAGTTACACTAGTTGATATTAAAACTAATTACATATTAAGGAGTAGTTAAATGGTTAATGAGCGGGACTATACATTAATAATTGATAAAAGTGGTAGTATGTCCACTCCTGACCAAGCTGGTGGTAGAAGTCGATGGGAGATAATGCAGGAATCTACCCTTGCTTTAGCGAGAAAGTGCGAACAGTTTGATCCCGATGGAATGACAGTTTATCTATTTTCTGGTAAATTCAAACGTTACGATGATGTGACATCAGATAAAATCGCGCAGATATTCATGGAAAATGATCCTGCGGGGACTACAAATTTAGCAGCAGTACTCAAAGACGCAACTGATAATTATTTTAAGCGTAAAGCCGCAGGTCAAACTAAACCCAACGGAGAAACCATTTTAGTTGTAACTGATGGTGAGCCTGATGATAGAAAAGCGGTTTTTGAAGTAATTATCAATGCTTCTCGTCAGATGGAAAAAGATGAGGAATTAGCAATATCTATTGTTCAAGTTGGTTCAGATGCTCAAGCAAGCAAATTTCTCAAAGCCTTAGATGACCAAATGGAATCAATTGGTGCAAAATTTGATATTTGCGATACCGTAACTTTGGATGATATGGAAGATATGACTCTTGCGGAAATATTAACGAATGCAATTACTGATTAAGTTAGTTAATAGATTAATAAACTAATCAACTAATCATAGGAGAATTAATCGATGTTAGAAAATCGTGATTATACTTTAATTATTGATAAAAGCGGTAGTATGGCAACTCCCGATCAAAAAGGTGGTAGAACAAGATGGGTAGCAGCAGAAGAGTCAACTTTTGCTTTAGCAACTAAATGCGAAGAGTTCGATCCGGATGGCATTACTGTATATACATTTTCCGGTAGATTCAAAAGATATGAGAATGTGACATCTGCGAAAGTGATGCAAATTTTTAAAGAAAACGATCCTTCCGGAACAACAGATTTAGCTTCAGTATTAAAACACTCTACCGATAATTATTTTCAGCGCAAGGCTGCGGGTGAAACCAAGCCAAATGGTGAGACAATTTTAGTAATTACCGATGGTGAACCTGATGACCGTAAAGCGGTAATGAAGACGATTATTGAAGCTTCTCGTCGAATGGATAGAGATGAAGAATTAGCAATTTCCTTTATTCAAGTTGGTACGGATGCCCAAGCTACTCGTTTTCTCAAAGTATTGGATGATGAATTGCAAGGCGCTGGAGCCAAGTTTGATATTTGTGACACAATTACAATGGATGATATGGAAGATTATAGTCTTTCAGAAGTGTTGCTCAATGCAATTGTTGATTAGTTGTTCCTATTAATTTAATCGCAATTAAACAAATGGATTCCATTGATAAATTATTATCCGAACTCAAAGCTGAATATGAGAAACCAGCTAATTCTCCCACAAAAAGAACTGAGGAATTTGAGAAAGTAAAATTAGACTCATCTCCTCTAGATTCCTCTTTGTTCACATCTTCATCAGCAAAAAAAGATGTCATAGATAATGTTTTATCTCAAGTAAAGCAAGATTTTGAGCAGAAACAATTATTAGAAGAACAACAAAAACAGCAACAACTTGAAGAGGAACGAATTAAACAGGAAAAACTAAAAGTAAAAGAGTTAGAAGGGTTAAAAAAACAAGCTCAAGAATGGTTAAATAAATTAGAACCATTATCCCCCGAAGGACTTTGGTTTGAAGGTTTTGCTAAAAGTTATAATTCACAACTAGAAGCAGCGATTGAATATTTACAAGCTGAGTAATAGATTTATTCATATTTATCAAATATCAAATATCAAATATCATCAACTATTGATTTTGATTTATTTGATGTAAATGCTTTACTCCCCATTCATGCATTGCCTGAAGAATTGGTTGTAAACTTTCTCCTAAAGGTGTAAGGGAATATTCGACTTTTGGGGGAATTTCTGCATAAACTTTGCGATGTACTATTCCATGTTCTTCCATTTCTCTTAATTGCTGAGTCAGCATTTTTTGAGTAATTCCGAGTAAAGCACGCTGTAATTCTCCAAAACGTTTGATTCCTGAAAGTAATTCTCTAATAATCAATACTTTCCAACGTCCCCCAATTACTTCAATCGTGGTTTCTACTTCACAACTAACCATCTTTTTGTGGTTTTCTGTTTTAGTTTTCATCGTTAATTTTTAGTTTGTGTTTTATTGAATAAACAATTAAAAAATGCTATATAATCAAGATAAAATAGGCGGATTCTAAATAAAATAATTAATATTATAATTAATAAAATCAGAAAATTTTATGCACGTAATCAATAAATAAATTGCTTATAATATGAAATTAAATTAAATTAATTTAATCCAGAAGTAGCTTTTAAAAACTTATTAAGAAGATTATTGAAAGAACTTTTTAATTGATGCTTGCGGTACCATCTTTGAAAAGCAGCTTCATAATCTTCACCTTTAGTTTGAAAAGTATTCCAACCATCCAGACCTACAAGCATACCCCAAAATAATACAATATAAAGTGACCAGTTAATGCCACCACCCGTGAGCAAATCCATCGATAGTAAAAAGGTATTGACAATCGCATAATTACCGACACGCTTTTTAAATCTTCTTTGACGGTGAGCGTTAAATGCTAGTCGATGCTGTATTTCACCTTGTTTACTTACCCAATCGTTTTCTGCTAATTGTAGATTTTCCGGGGAGATATCCAACTCAGCAGCGATTTCCATAAGTACTTCGTAAGAAAACTCCTTTTCATCCCCCGTTTGACGTGCGATTGCTAACTGCAAAATCTGCTGTACGTCTTCTTGGCTATAACAACGATTAATTTTATCTCCCGAATTCGCCATAATACTAGTCTCTTCTATTACTTTTAATAGAGAATTTCTTTCTCCAGCACCAAGTACTGGCATTATCTCTAGGGTAACAAATCCATCAGGTTAAAGGTTAAAGGTCAAAGTTTAGAGTTTTTAATTTATAATTTATCATTGCCTGAACTTTCCATCTCTAAGTATTGGGAACTGAAATTGTAGTATCTACGGATTGTTTGGGGAAAAATCGCTGAAAAATCCAGTGGGTAAAAATGTGAGATAATAAACCTAAAGGACCAGCAAATAAACAAAGAGCAAGAGAGTGGAAAGTCCAAATACCTGTTTTGACTCCTGCTAAATAAATATAACGTCCGACGAATAAATCCATCACTAAAAAATGAATCCAACCAGTTGCGGCAGCGGTTTCGGAAGCAAAAAAGCGAGCAATATCAGCTAGTTGAGGATTAGATAAAGCTTGAGCATTTTCGGGTGTAATGCTGCTGATAAACAAGTATAAATATAATCCAGCTAATGGTACAAATGCAATATAGGACTGCATAATGTTTTGAGTTACTTTCCACTTCGGTAGAAAAATCATCAATACCCAAAAAGGTAGAACATAAAGATTGGCAATATTAAATAATTCACTAATAGACATCACAAACTCCAATATTAACTACTTAGTTTAATTTCAATGAAATCAGTATATCTCTATTGAGTATATTTTTATTTGATTTATATGTTGTTATATAGTTTATCTAGTTATATTTATTAGTTCTGTTGATTTTTACCGATTTACTTCATAGACTTTTAACCTTAAACCTTTAATCTTTGACCTAAAAAAAAGGAGTAGCATATTTTGGCAACTATTAGATGTAGAGATACAACTTTTTCTAATATACAAGCAATTGTATTTGATAAAAATGGTACTTTAGAAGATTCAGAAACAGATTTACGTAACCTTGCTCAAAAAGCAGCAAGAATTATAGATGCTCAAATACCTGGGATTGGAGAACCTTTATTAATGGCATTTGGGGTTAATGGTGATATTTTAGATGCTGCGGGTTTAATGGCTGTAGCAAGCCGTCAGGAAACCGAAATTGCGACAGCAGCTTACATTGCCGAAACCGGAAGAGGTTGGATTGAATCCTTAAAAATAGCTCGTAAAAGTTTAGATGAAGCAGATACATATCTGGGTAATTCTGCTGCTCCATTATTTCCAGGTAGTCTGGAAATTTTACAGAAACTTTCACAAGCGGGATTAAAATTGGGTATTCTTTCAGCAGCAACAACCGCAGAAGTAAATAATTTTGTCGCAATTCATCAACTTGGTGAATATATAAACTTAGAAATGGGAGTAGATGGTAATATTTTTAAACCAGAACCAGCTTTATTTTTACAAGCTTGTGAAAAATTGGGAGTAGAAGCAAACGCAACATTAATGGTAGGAGATTCGGTTGGTGATATGCAAATGGCACGCAATGCTCAAGCGGCTGGTTGTATTGGTATTACTTGGATTGGGCGTTTAGATAATGTTCGAGGTGCGGATGTAGTAATTAATCAATTAGATGAAATTCAAGTTGATTAATTACCTACTATAAACCTATTACAAATAAAACGTTATAACCTTGACCTTCAACTATACATTGTCCATTATTATCAACAGGACAAGCAACTTTTGAAGCATCTATCTCAAAAAGTTTAACCGACAGTACAGAGAAGTAGGGTTTCTTTGAGAAATCCGACTTCTGAGTTTATAAATAAGCAGGAAAAACACAGAAAATAACTTCCTAACGTTGTACAACAACTGTAGTTCCAACTGATGCCCAATTGAATAATTTTTTAGCTTGATTAGGTGCTAAATTCACACAACCATGACTAACTGGTGTACCAAAATTATTATGCCAATATGCGCCATGAATTCCATAACCACCTTGATAATACATAGTGTGGGGAACATCAGGAATGTCGTAACCATCACCCTTCATGCGAGTTTTATTCAACTTTGTGTAGATATTAAATACACCAATGGGGGTAGAAGTTGTTCTTTTCCCTGTAGAAACAATAACCCCAAAAACAGCTTTATTTCCTTGCCAAGCAATTAATCTTTGTTCTGACAAATCTACTTGAATCCAACGTTTATTAGATTTTTTCAACTGCCGAACTTTTTGACTAACCTGCTGCATATTATTTCCTAAAGCTTTATTTGTCGGAAAACTGACAACAGTAGCCGACAGTGCTATAACAGCAACAAAATTTTTTAAGCCGCGAATATACTGAGTTGAATTTAGTTTTTTCATGGTAAATATTCTCAAATGTGAGTATTTTTTGTTTATTATCTTTTCTATTTGTATTTCATCGCTTATTGTTGTTATCAGCTATGAACGTCTCTATTTTTATCTTACTTTATCTTTTGAAGTAGAGTTTCTGTCTGTTGAGTTATTAAATCCCAATCTTCAGATATAATTAGATGTTTAGGGAATAACTCACTACTTAATCCAATTGCGATGGCACCTGAAGAGATAAATTCTGCTGCATTTTCTAAAGTTACTCCCCCGGTAGGAATCAAAGGAATTTGTTTTAAGGGAGCTTGTAAACTTTTGATATATTCAACACCACCTACTGCTTGTATCGGAAATACTTTGACGCAGGTTGCTCCTAAACTCCAAGCTGTCACAATTTCTGTTGGAGTCAGCGCTCCGGGTATAATTGGTATATTTAAATTTACAGCCGCTGAAATTATTTCTGAGTCAATATGAGGAGTAAACAAGAATTGCGACCCTGCTTGTACTGCTTGCTGCATCTGTTGTAAGTTTAACAGTGTACCCGCGCCAATAATACAATCAGGCATTTCTCTACGTAATTCTGCGATTAACTCTGCCGCTCCTGGAGTATTCCAAGTTACCTCAATCAGTTTTATTCCCCCAAATGCAACGGCTAAAGCCATTTGTCGAGCTAAATCTGTTTTATTAGCACGAATTACGGCAATAACGCGATGTTTTTTTAAAAGTGTTAACCAAGAGGTTGGGCATGGAAAATTGACCATTGGGCATTGGGAATTCAATATTGAAAATGTTTTATTTCAAGTTATTTTTGATTTATTTAGATTACATAACTTATTTTTATTATAGGAACTTAATTTTTAAGCTCATTCACTATTAACCTCGATGAATTATTTTTTGATTAAATAAAAAGCCTAAAATTATTAATATTAACTCCTGTTTTATTTTCTACTATTACGGACAAGTCAAGCAAAAATTTTATGTTTTTTTTGGATTGAGTAGATAATTTGTATCGCTAATATGATAAAAGCTAAATAAATAAAGGTAATTAGTCAACATGAATTACAAAGGATTTTTGCAAAAAAGCTTTATAACATCGGTTGTTGTAGCAACAGTTATTATCGGTGGCAGTAACTTAATCCAAACGGATGCTCAAACCCCAAATATCTCAAAATCCCCACAAATTAAACCTACCTTTACCTTAAAAGGACATATATGGGATATCGAAGCTTTAGCTTTTAGCCCCGACGGACAAACTTTAATTAGTGGTAGTTTCGACCATACTGTAAAGATGTGGAACCTGATAAATGGTAGACTTATTACTACCCTTGACGGACACAAAGATGGAGTCAACGACGTTGTTATCAGTGCCGACGGACAGCTATTTTTTACTGGGGGAGGAACAGCACAAACCAATACCGATAAAGTAATTAAAGTATGGAGCATGAAAACCAGAAAACTGCTTCGTACCCTCAAAGGACATTCTCAAGGAGTGACTTCCTTAGCAATAACTGCTGACGGTAAAACTCTTGTTAGCGGTAGTTACGACAACACTATTAAACTGTGGAATCCGCAAACAGGTGCATTAATTCGCACTTTAGCTGGACATAATAGTCCGGTACGTTCAGTAGCAATTAGTCCCGACGGTAAAACTCTGGCTAGCGGTGGAGGTTCACTCAAAGGTGATTCCGACAAAACACTTAGATTATGGAACCTGGAAACAGGAAAACTAATTAGTAGTATCGAAGGAAACACTAATCTGATTAGTTTTATCGGCTTTACTCCCGATGGTAAATATCTAGTTAACGCTACAGACCCAAGAATCAATGTTTGGGATTTGAATACAGGTAAACTAGTTAATACTTTTAGCGTATCAGATATTGAAGGCATTACCTCTGTAACTTTAGGAAACGATAGCAAAAGCGTTGTGACTACAACATTAGATGGTGCAGTCACAATGTGGGATTTAAGTACCGGAAAAGCCATTAATTCTTTCCTGGAAGCAGCAAATAATCCTCAAAATTACGACCAACTTTATCCTACCAGCACCGCATTTAGTCCCGACGGTAAAATTATTGCCATCGGAAAAGGAGGTGGAGCTTACAATTCAACCTTCCCAATCAGCATTCAAAAAATGCCGTGAGCAGGTTAGAGGTTTGGAGTTAGGAGTTAGTTTTGTAGAGACGGGGCGTATTGCTACGTCTGTACGGGAGTTGGGAGTTAGTAAATAATAGAACAACTGTCAACTGTCAACTGTCCACTCTCAACTGTCAACTGTCAACTGTTTACTTCTCATACTGCTCGTAAGCGGCGACAATGCGCTGTACTAAAGGATGACGGACAACATCTTTTTGAGAAAATTCACAGAATGCGATGCCTTCTACGTGCTTTAAAATTTGAAAAGCTGTTAATAATCCCGATTGTTGCTGTGATGGTAAATCGCTTTGCGTCATATCACCCGTTACTACCATACGCGAACGAAAACCCAAACGAGTTAAAAGCATTTTCATCTGTGCTGGTGTGGTGTTTTGAGCTTCGTCTACAATTACAAAAGCATTATTTAAAGTTCTCCCCCGCATATAAGCTAAAGGTGCAACTTCAATTACTCCTTTTTCAATTAGTGATGGTACTTTGTCCGGATCAATAAATTCGTTGATAGCATCATAAAGTGGACGCAAATAAGGATTAACTTTTTGCTGTAAATCCCCCGGTAAAAAGCCGAGTTTTTCACCTGCCTCTACCGCTGGACGAGTTAAAATAAGTTTCTCATACTTATTATCCAGCAGAGCTTGGATGGCAACAACAACCGCTAAAAATGTTTTACCAGTACCAGCCGGGCCAATACAAAATGTTAAATCACGCTTGCGTATTGCTTCAATATACTGTCGCTGACGAAAAGTTTTAGCGCGAATTTGTTCACCACGACGAGTTTTAGCAAGTACATCCTTTTGTAATGTTTGCAGTTCATCTTCTCGATGAGTATCGAGGGCTTGACGCGCAGTTAAGATATCGGCGAGAGATAGTATATTACCGTTCGTCCAAATATCTTCTAAAGATTTTACCAACCGACGAACCAAATCGATTTGTTTTTCAGTGCCACTAACGTATAATTCTTGCCCCCGCAGTACTATTGTGGCTCCAGTTTGTCGGGATAGGATTTTGAGGTTTTCTTCCTCATTTCCCGCTAACGCCATAGCGCTTGGAATATCCGGTAATTCTATTGTTATGGCATCTGCCATCGTGTTTATTAGTAAGCAGTAAATATTAACAAAATTAACAAAACTAACAAAAATGCTCCAGTGGAGAGACAAATCTTATTTGTTGTTTACTATCAGCCATAGGGCTGATAGCGAATCCAACAAGAAACAATAAATATCAATAAATATTGTTTCAATCAAATACGAGTACGGGGTTGGGTGAAATTTATGTTTCCGTCACCACGTTTTGTTTTAGGTTTGGGCATCGGTAATTGTCTATTCTCTTCTTCGCCATTAGCATTAATAGTCGATACAGGTGCATCTTCCCGACTTTCATTACTACCGTAAATGTCTAGGTGTGCCGATTGTCCGGCGGCTTGAGCAGCAGCAGAAATCACCGTGCGAATCGCCTGAATATTGCGTCCTCCACGACCAAAAACTTTACCTTTATCTGCACTATCAAAGGCAATGCGAATCCAAGCTCGTTTAGTGCTGCCAGAAATTTCGCAATCAACGCTTAAAGATTCTGGAGACTCCAAAAACGGCTGAATCAAGAATTTTACTAAACCGATGTAATCGGGAGTTGTACGGGGGTTCGTTTCTCCTGCATTATGAGGATACAGCTTCTGCACGGACTTGTTCAAAAACATTATTTTTTGTTAAAATGCGACGCACGGTGTCAGTTGGTTGAGCGCCCTGTTGTAACCGCTCCACAATGCGGGGAACGTCTAATTTGACTTCATTGGTTCTAGGATTATAAAAACCCAATTCTTCAAGGGGAAGACCATCACGACGAGCAAGGTTATTGATGGCAATTATCCGGTAACTAGCTTCTCGTTTTTTGCCAAATCGCTTGAGGCGGAGTTTAATCATGATTAAGAAGTTATGCTCCTAATTTTAATGGTGTTGGTTGACAACTACTAATTGGCGATAAGTCTATTTAACATTATGGAAGCATTTCACCTAAAAGGCTAATGCTCTTGATCGCAGGAAGATAAAAATTTCCCACAAGTAGCAAATGCTAATTCTAGCACTCACACAGCAGGAAGCGCTATTGTATGAGGTTAGAGGTTAAAAGTTAGAGGTTAAAGATTTTTGATTTTTAACTAAAGGGTACCAAAACCTTTTTTCTTCTTGTCTTTTTTCGGTTTTTTCTTACCACCAGCACCGCCGGGATAACCCCGCCATCCCGGTGCAGCTTGATTACCGGCAGCCATTGGATTACCACCCATACCTCCTAACATTCCTCCCATGCCGGGAAAGTTGCCTTGACCCATTTGCTGCATCATACTCCGCATTCGCTGGAAATCACTGACTAATTTGCTGATATCTTTTTCTTTAAAACCGCTTCCAGTTGCAATCCGTCGCCGACGACTAGGAGAACTTGCCAATAAATCGGGATTTTTACGTTCTTCCTGAGTCATGGACTTAATCATCGCTTCGCAGCGTTTAAGCTGAGATTGCCCTTGTTCGAGTTGCTCGTTAGAAATTTTACCCATCCCCGGTATCATCTTCATGATACCTCCGAGGGAACCCATATTTTTCAACAAACGCAATTGTTTGAGAAAGTCGGTAAAATCAAACTTCGCTGACAGCATTTTCTCTGTCATTTTTTCGGCATCGGCGATGTCAAATTCTTCCTGGGCTTTTTCTACAAGGGTTAATACATCCCCCATTCCCAAAATTCGCGATGCCATTCTTTCGGGATAAAAGGGCTGTAGCGCTTCTACTTTTTCACCCACACCAACAAATTTAATCGGCGCACCGGAAATTCTTCTTACCGACAGTGCCGCACCACCACGGCTATCACCGTCTAATTTGGTGAGAATTGCCCCAGTAATCCCAATTTGTTCGTGAAAGGTACGAGTCAAATTTGCTGCTTCTTGACCAGTCATCGCGTCCACTACCAGCAGTGTTTCATGGGGCTGGACGGTTTGTTTTACCTGGGCTAACTCCGCCATCATGTCTTCGTCAATTTGCAGACGACCAGCGGTATCAATAATTACGGTATCAATTCCTTCTGCCTTCGCGTGTTCTACCCCCTGACGGGCAATTTCAACTGGATTTGCATCGCTTCCCAGTTCAAATACCGGCACGTCAATTTGTTGACCTAAAGTTATCAATTGATCGATGGCAGCGGGACGGTAAACGTCTGTAGCAACCATCAAACAACTGCGTTCTAATTTTCTCAAGTGTAAGGCTAACTTCGCCGTTGCCGTGGTTTTACCAGTACCCTGTAAACCAGCCATCAAAACTACTGTAGGTGCTACTTCGGCTTGTACGAGGGGAACATTGGTTTCCCCCATGACTCTTACCAATTCGTCATTAACTATTTTGATAAACTGTTGATCGGGACGTACCCCACTTAACACCTCAGCCCCTTGTGCCTTGGCTTCTACTTCGCTAATAAATTCTTTAACTACTTGGAGGTTGACATCCGCTTCTAATAAGGCGCGGCGAACTTCTCGCAAAGCTTCCTGGATGTTGGATTGAGAAATCTTATCTTGTCCCCGGAGCTTTTTCCAGGTAGATTCTAAACGGTCGGCTAGTGCATCAAACATAATTCAATTTCTATTAGTCAGCAAGCATATTAACGCGCTATATAACAGCTTAATAGTTTTTAATTGATAAAAGCACTTCTATTCCTCCAATGCGGGCAAAATTGGGGAATTGGGAATCGGTAATGGGTAATGGGTAATTGGTAATGGGTAATGGGTAATGGGTAATTAAATCCGTGTAATCATTGTAATCCTTTTTAATCCGTGTTCAAAGCTGTTACACAATGATATTTTTCGTGCTTGCGATCGCAAAAATACAAAAATATAATTTAAATAATTAAATAATTAAATAATTAAATATTTCTTGCATATAATACAATTATGTATGTAATATCAACTATTGTTAGTGATAATTAAATCACAATTAAATTTTATTTAAAGATACTTATTAATTATGAATACAACTAACCCGAAAAAAAATAATTTATCCGAATCTAAACATAGATTATATTTCGTATTCCAAATCATAGCTGTAGTTCTCACAAGTTATATATTTCTTTCACTAATAATTAGCAATCAATCCTCATTTTTATTAATTGGTATCAGTTTAGGTACTGGCTTAATTTTTATTGTTGTAAATATCCTGTTGAATAAACAAAATAAGTTAAAAAATGAAATTCCGAATACACTTGAGAATGTCGAATCTCAAAAACAAGATAATATCCAAGAAAAAATCCTCAATCAAATTACCCAAGGTAACAATATTAGCAGTTTAAACTTGATTTTCGCTGACTTAAAAGAGGTTAACTTAATTGGTATTAATTTCAATAATATGTATTTGAGCGGTGTTGAATTAAGTGATGCTAATTTAACAGATGCCCAGTTGATAGGAGTTGATTTTAGTGAAGCCAATTTACGCAATGCTAAATTAGTAAATGCTCAGTTATTAGGTGCTAACCTCAACAGCATTAAGTTAACAGGTGCTAATCTAAATAACGCTAATTTAAAAGACGCTAACCTTAGTACAGCCGAGCTTAATCATGCTTGCTTAATCAATGCCATATTAATCAGTGCAAACCTCAGTGATGCTAAATTACTGGATGCCAATTTAACTAATGCCCAACTTTATAAAGCTTATCTGTGGAATGCTAATCTTAATAATGCTCAGTTAGTCAATGCCGATTTAAGTTGTGCCTATATGAATAATGTCAAACTTAATAATGCTAACTTAACTCGCGCTAATCTCAAAGATGCTCAATTATGTACAGCTAAGCTCAAAGATGCCAATTTAGAATCAGTTAATTTGAACAATGCTCAGTTAGATAATGCTAATTTGAAAAATGCCAATTTGAGTGAAGCTTGTTTAGAGAAAGCTAATTTAGCAAATAGCAATCTTGAAAATGCTAATCTATATAATACCGATTTAAGAAAAGCAAATTTAACCAATACTAATTTGATTCATGCAAAAGTTGAAAATTCTCGCTTTGGAGATAATATAGGCATTAGCGATGATGTTAAATTATATTTAAAGCGACAAGGTGCAATTTTTGAAGATCAATAGTTAGGTCATTTCACGAAACTAAAGTAATTAGGTTAGAAAAAGCTTCAGTCGCATCGGCTATAACTTTGCTTTGAAAAACAAATTCGCCATAGTCTGCTAAGTTATCCAAACCAACTACATTCAAGAGAACTTCAGTCGTTACCCATGCAGAAGTTTCAACTAATAGTTTCCGCCATTTTACTCTCATAATTTTCGCTTCCTTGCGAAATATATCAGCTTTTATTTAATTATTAACAAATGTAAATTATTTTAACGATTGATTACAATACCCCGATTGAAGAAATGAGGTAGTAATTTTACGTATTGACCTAATTACTGCTAACTGCTAAATGTTAACTGTTCCACAGCATCGGCTTGTGTTGGTAACGCTGCTGTTAAAACTTCGCTGCCATTATCGGTAACTAAAACATCGTCTTCGATGCGGATTCCTCGGACATCGGAAAATTGAGATAAACGTTCCCAATTAACATATTTATAGAAGTTTTGGCGATTTTGAGGATTATTAATAATTGCCGGGACTTGATAAAACCCTGGCTCAATTGTTACTAACATTCCTGTACGTAAAGGTCGATTTAAGCGTAAATAACCCAACCCAAAACGACTGCTTCTTTCTCTTCCGGTTTCGTATCCTGCTAAATCTCCCAAATCTTCCATATCATGTACGTCTAAACCCAGTAAATGACCTATACCGTGGGGAAAAAACAATGCATGAGCATCCATATCTACTAACTCTTCGGGATTTCCTTGTAAAATACCTAAATTCATTAAACCTTCCGTAATAACCCTACAAGCACAAAGATGAATTTCTTCATATTCCACACCGGGACGTATTTTGTCAATACAGGCATCATGTGCGGCTAAAACTACGTCATAAATATCTCTTTGGGTAGATGACATTTTGCCATTGACAGCCCAAGTTCGAGTCACATCAGCAGCCCAACCAGTGGAAGTTTCCGCACCCACATCAGCAAGTAGTAGGTCATTTGGTTGCAGGGTGTTTCCATAATGTTCGTTATGCAATACTTCCCCACGCACGGTGACGATACTGTTATAAGATGTAGTCATATTATGAGCGATAATGACTGCTTCCATTGCTGCTCTGACTTGTGCTTCAGTTTTTGCTGTGGATGTTGCTGCCATACCGGCTTTGTGGGCTTCTACAGTCACACTCACGGCTTTGCGTATTTCAGTCAAAGCTGCGTCATCATGGGTAAGACGCAATTCAACAATCGCTTTAGCTAATTCTAAATCGATATTTTCCGGCGCACGTTGCGGTAAAATCCATCTATCTAATAATTGGGATTGTTGAGTCCATGAAGCTGCATCTTGTACGGCAATTGTTGCCACACCTTGCAAATAAAATTCCAACTCTATCATTGGGTAAGCTTCATCCGCGCCAATGTGTTCTGCAATGCGATCGCGATTTGGAATTTCTCCATGCCACAAAGCGCTACTTACTGCGGGGTCATCCATGAATAATTGCATTTTACCAGCTTCTAAGCGAATCATCGCATTTTGTAAAGGTAATCCGGCAAAATAGAGAAAATGACTACTAGAACGATGTGGGAAAATATTTGCAGAAAAGTTACGCGGGCTAGGACTTCCAGACCATAATAATGCCGGAAAATCGATTAATTTGGCTAATTTTTCTCGTCTTTGACGTAAAATATCTGGTAGAGATTTTGTAATCATGGCAATTGAGGATGGGGAGACAAGGGGATGGGGGATGGGGAGAAAAATTCTTAATTCCTAATTTACAACCTATAATCCAAAATCCAAAATTCTTTAACTGCTAAATCTTTTAATCCAAAATCCAAAATTTAAAATCCAAAATTCTTTGACTCTTAACTTACAACTTATAATCCAAAATCCAAAATTTAAAATCCAAAATTCTTTGACTCTTAACTTTTTATTTGTAACTAATCACTGATAATGGATAAATTGAAATGTCTCCTAAACCAAAATTTAAAAATAATGCTGTTAAACAGAATAATTTTCTGATTGAGGAATTGCCGGGATTAAGCCAAGATGAAATTGATAATTTGAAAAATT
Organism: Rivularia sp. T60_A2020_040; assembly: GCA_015272215.1. Lineage (GTDB taxonomy): Bacteria > Cyanobacteriota > Cyanobacteriia > Cyanobacteriales > Nostocaceae > Rivularia. The sequence goes on from JACYMD010000061.1 coordinate 36,023, forward strand.
GCGGTATTACGAACACTTTAGCTTTGATAAAACAAGGCAAAACCGTACAAGAAAAATTACTGCTAGCAACTAAATTACAAGTTCACATCCAGTATGTCAATAAATGGGTTGCACTGGCTGATTTAGCTCGGATTCCCAGTGTGGGAACCCAATATTGTGGGTTATTGCTTCACGCCGGGGTTGCTTCGGTAATGCAGTTGACTATTACTCCTCCTCATCGATTACATAAACAAATTTTGCGTTTACAAGTAGCAACCTTACAGCGACGCGATTTATGTCCTCCTGTCGAACAAGTGCAACAATGGTTTGAACAAGCTAAATTAATTCATAATGACAGTTGACAGTGGACAGTGGACAGTGGACAGTTGTTAGTTGTTAGTTGATAGTTGTTAGTTGATAGTTGATGGTTGACAGTTGATGGTTGTTCTATTTTTTACGAAAAAGATGTTTTGAAATACCGGGCGACTATAAGTCGCGGCTACACAAGCAAAACCCGCCTGCGCGGGTTTCAAATTAAATAGTCCACCTTACGGTGGACTTTGTTTCTGTAGTAGCGGTAAAAAAGCGCCAGATACTTTTAAAACATTCTCTAACCACTGTCAACTGTCCACTGTCAACTGCCAACTAACTCCTCACTCTTTTTCCAATACCCCATTGAGAAATATATCAGCTAATCCTTCTGCCATTTTTTGTTTTTCTTGGGGGGAAGCGTTGGGTTCCATAAGAGTTTCATGGGAAAAGCCTGCAACGGCAAACATTCCTAAAAATACTTGAGCGACGAGTTTCGCATCTGTCTTGCGATAGATTCCTTTATCCATTGCAGTTTGAAAAAAAGCTTCGGCAACATGAGTCATTTTATCAATAACTTCTTTTTGAATGCGATCGCGTAAGTCGGGATGAAATTGAGCTTCCATGAAACAAACTTTCATCATGTCGGCGTTTTTTTGTAAATTCCACATCCGACGACGCATGACTTGGGCTACGGCTTTGTAGCTGCCCATTTCGCTTAATTCGGTGAGTAAATCGGTGAGAATGTCTACCCAGCCTGCGGTTGCGACTTCAACTAAGATTGCTTTTTTATTAGAAAAATGACGGAATAAAGTTCCTTCTGCAACACCTGCGGCTTGTGCTAAGTCACGAGTGGTAGTACCGTCAAACCCTTGGGAAGCGAACAATTTTTGTGCTGCTTGCAAAATGCGATCGCGTGTTTGTGTTTCTGGGGGAGGGGATTTAAAAGCTCGCATAAATCATAATATCAGGTATAGTGAGTGCGCCGGAACTGCATTTGTAGCATTATTGTCTAACGTTAAGTACAACAAGTACCAAATCCTTAATATAAGATTAATGCCTGAAGGTTACTGAGAACACAAATCAACCCGAATTCCGCGAAAATCACCCGAAGCGGTACTCTTATCAAGTTAAAGTTTAGAAGGATAATTATGGGAAATGTTTCACGTCGGCTAGTCGGATTATTTTTAGGATTAGTTTTCTACTGTTTGTTTGTACCAGGAGTCGCATTTGCTCAAACTGCAACCCCAAGTCAATCTAATGAAACTTCGATTCAACCTTATTTAGATCGGGTTGTTGAAAATTTAACGGAATTCAAGTTAGATAATGGCATGAAGTTCATTGTTTTACGACGACCTCAAGCACCAGTAGTTTCTTTTTTGACTTATGCTGATGTTGGTGGAGTAGATGAACCTATTGGAAAGACTGGTGTTGCTCACTTTTTAGAACATTTAGCTTTTAAAGGTACTGACAAAATTGGTACTAAAAATTACGCTAAAGAAAAAGCGTTGCTGGATAGAATAGATCAAGTCGCAGCCCAAATTCAACAAGCCCAAAAAGCTGGACAAAAAAATCGAGTTGCTCAACTCCAAACTCAATTTCAAAAATTGGAATCACAAGCTGCTAAAATTGTCAATCAAAATGAGTTAGGTAGAATTGTCGAACAAGCGGGAGGAGTAGGTTTAAATGCGACTACTTCTACAGAAGCTACCAAATATTTTTACAGCTTTCCTGCGAATAAGTTAGAACTGTGGATGTCTTTGGAGTCGGAACGTTTTCTCAATCCTGAATTGCGACGGGAGTTTTACAAGGAAAAAGATGTAATTCTAGAAGAAAGACGAATGCGGGTAGATAACTCACCCATCGGACAAATGATTGAAAAGTTTAATGATACTGCTTTTCAAGAACATCCTTACAAACGTCCGGTAATTGGTTATGACGAAGATATCCGCAATTTAACAACTCAAGACGTACAGCAATTTTTTGATAAGTACTATGTACCGAGTAATCTAACAGTGGCGGTTGTGGGAGATGTCAACCCTGCTGAAGTCCAAAAAATAGCTCAAGCTTACTTTGGACGTTATGAAGCTAAACCGAAGCCAGAGCAGAACCTTCCGGTAGAACCCAAGCAAACCCAACAGCGAGAATTTACATTAAATCTACCTTCTCAACCTTGGTATTTAGAAGGTTATCATCGTCCTAGTCTTAACCATCCAGACAATGCAGTTTATGACATTATCGGTGGTTTACTCAGTGATGGACGTACTTCGCGACTATATCAATCTTTGGTAGAAAAGCAACAATTAGCACTCACTGCTCAAGGATTTAGTGGATTTCCAGGAGATAAATATCCTAACTTAATGTTGTTCTACGCATTAACTGCACCGGGACACACCGTTGATGAAGTAGCGACAGCATTAGGAGAACAAATTGCAGCTTTAAAAACACAACCAGTTTCCGAACAAGAATTAGAACGAGTTAAAACTAATGCTCGTGCGGGATTATTACGTTCTCTCGATTCTAATATGGGCATGGCGCAGCAATTATTAGAATATGAAATCAAAACTGGTTCTTGGAAGAATTTATTTGCACAGTTAGAAAAAATTCAAGGTGTAACCGCACAAGATGTGATGAAAGTAGCGAAAGAAACTTTTACCGCAGAAAATCGCACCGTTGGTAAATTATTACCCAAGGGGTAGAGGAGACAAGGGGATGGGGAGATGGGGAGCAAGATGCTCCCACTACAAATATTTTCTTAACTCCTACTCCCCCAAACCGCTTTAAGATTACCTTTCACCCATGGAGGGTGCGGTTCATCTCTTTTTTACCTCTTTCAAGAAGCGTACTCTGCGTCTAGAAGGGTTTTTTAATCAGTAATCTTCTGCTGAGAAGGGAGTAACTATATTATTCCCTCTTCCCTCTTCCCTCTTCCCTCTTCCCAATTCCCAATTCCCAAGAAAATGAAAATTCAAAGAAAAAGGCACAATAAGAAAGTGAAAAAATTGCTTTACTCGCTACTAGTTTGTTTTGCTTTTGTATTGGTAAGTTTTAACCTTTCTGGTGCAATGGCTCAGCAAGTAACACCGCAAGGTAATTATACGCCAAAGCATTATACAGAATTGGAATTCAAGCCGGTAGGAGAAATCAAGTTACCCAAATATGAACGGTACCAACTTGAAAACGGCATGATAGTTTATTTAATGGAGAATCATGAGTTACCGTTGGTAAATGGTAGAGCACTCATTCATACTGGTTCTCGTTTTGAACCTGCTACAGAAGTTGGTTTGGCTGAGTTGACAGGTAATGTAATGCGTACTGGAGGAACTCAACAACATCCTCCTGATAAACTTAACCAAATGTTGGAACAACGAGCCGCTTCAGTAGAAACTAGTATTGATGAAACTTCTGGTAATGCTTTTTTTGAAGCACTCAGCGAAGATACAGATACAGTTTTTGGATTGTTTGCTGAAGTATTGCAACAACCGGCTTTTATTCAAAATCAGTTGGATTTAGCAAAAACCCAAATGAAGGGTGGTATTGCACGTCGCAACGATAGCCCAGACGATATTGCACGAAGAGAATTCAAAAAACTGATTTACGGGGAAAATAGTCCTTATGCTCGTATCCCCGAATATACAACCCTAGATAATATTACCCGCGATGATTTGGTTAAATTCTACCAACAGTACTATTATCCCAATAATATGATTTTGGGTATTGAAGGGGATTTTGATTCTGCAAAAATGAAATCTCTGATTCAACAAACATTTGGTAAATGGAAAGCAAATCCGCAGTTCAAGAAACCTCAATTACCCGAAGTTTCTCAAGCTAAAATGGGTGGTGTATTCTTTGTAAACCAGCCGCAATTAACTCAAAGTAATGTACTTATTGGACATATCGGTGATAAATTTGCTAATCCCGATTATCCCGAATTGGATGTGATGAATGGGATATTAAATGGATTCGGTGGTAGATTATTTAATGAAGTGCGATCGCGACAAGGTTTAGCATATTCAGTATACGGTTATTGGAGTCCCCGCTTTGATTATCCAGGAATGTTTATTTCTGGGGGACAAACACGTTCTGATGCTACTGTACAATTTGTTAAAGCTATCCAACAAGAAATCAAACGGATTCAAACTCAACCTGTAACGGCTCAAGAATTAGCTTTTGCTAAAGATTCTACTTTGAATTCTTTTGTATTCAATTTCCAAGACCCTGCTCAAACTTTATCACGTTTGATGCGCTATGAATATTACGGTTATCCGGAAGATTTCTTGTTTACCTATCAAAAAGAGGTGGAAAATACCACAGTTGCAGATGTACAAAGAGTTGCAAAAGAACATCTCAAACCAGAAAATCTAGTTTTTCTAGTAGTAGGGAATCAAACCGCTATCAATCCTCCACTTACACAACTTGCATCGCAGATAACGCCTATAGATATTACCATTCCTGGTACACCTAAACCCCAAGCGAATAAGTAATAGTACCAATAAGTCGGGTTTTTATAACTGTTGCCCGATGTAAAGGATGTATATCATAAAAACCCGACTTCTCAGCACTAGTAGTCAGATTTTACCAGAAATCTTGTAGAGACGTTACATATAACGTCTCTACATTACATCGGTAGACAAACAAAACCTATCAAAATTAATGAAATGAACTACTAGTTAATTTAAAACCCGCCGTGGCAGCGGGTTTTGTTCATGTAGCCGCGACTTCTAGTCGCCAGGTAAAGTATTAAATTAGACTATTCTACTGTAACTTTTATAACATTTACATTGTCATTCAGTATTTTTGCTAACTATCCGAAATATCTGTATAAATTTTAAGCTTTATTCATCATTGCTTTACCAAATAGCTAGTATTATCCTTTAGTATTAATACGTAAGTACTTAATTATGGGTTATAGTATATTTGGTTTCAAACATGGGTATTTCACGGATTTGTAATGATACTTTTGTAAAATAATTTATTTTTTGATTTTTTTATAAAAGCAACTACAGTAATCCTTCCTATGTGATTTGTGAAAACAATTAATTTGTTTCTGAATTCAGTTAACCTCCTAATCCAAAAGGGATTACAGCTGGAATTCAAGAAATATTGCAATATTCACAAATGATTTTGAACTGCGATATATCCGGTGTTTACACCAGAGCAAATACGTCTTTTTTTCTACTTCCGAACAAAATTAGATTATCTGTACTTGCTGACTTTTTACACCACCAGGTGAATTAGTCAAATTTATCCTGTCAAAAATTTCCCACAACTAAAAGCATGAAAAAACACTTGAAAATATTGCAACGCTGTTTATTAGTAACCACATCAATTTTAGCTAGCACTATAGTAGGTACTGCACCTAGTAAAGCTGCTACCTTTGCTTTTTCTGAGGGAAATTTAGTTTTTGAAGATTTTAGTCAAAATCCATCAAATGTTGCAACTGATACAGATACAAATACTTTAACCATAGGTGAAGGGGGTATGGTTCAAGCAACTGCTGAAGCAGAAGCATTTTTTTTAATTGAACCAGCAGTAGCATTTAATTCATCTTTGAGTGCAGCTTTTGGTGAAAACCGAAATTATTTAGGAATTGCACAAAGTGAAGCTTCAGTTATCGGCAACTTTAATGTAAAAGCAAATACAAATTTTTCTTTCGACTTTTTGAGTAACTTAGAACTTGCTACATCTATAGATAATTCCTCTATAGAAAATGCTAGAGCAAGTGGGGATATATCTTTTGCACTTATTAATCTAAAAAATGATGATATTTTAGACTTTTTTAGCCTTGTAGGCAATATCACCACAGAAGGAGATGACGATTTTGTGGCGTTACAACAAAGTGATAATGTTATTCTAAGTGGAATATCTGGTGCGCCTGGTTTTGGTGGTTTGCAAGAGTTTCTCACGGTATCTATTGAAGGTTCATTACAACGTTATTTTGCTGATGATACAACTGTAGCTTTAGTAGAAGTTAAGCGAAATCGAGCGGAAGTTCAAGCAGTACCCGAACCTTCAATTAGTCTAGCTTTACTTGTATCCGGTGGTGTTATTAGTCTGGTTTTGAAACGCAAACGACGTAATTAATATTAAATTGCTAAGTAGTCGTGCAAAATTAATTTTACATTCTGAAAGCTTCAATTCCTTGGGATTGCTTAGTTGCTCGCTTCAGACAATACACAATTAATTTTGCATAAGTACTTAGTACAACAATGAGTGTGTCTACTCAAAAGTAAGTTTCCGAGCAATTAAGAATATTTTTTGGTCAAAAGAATCTTCCAAATAAATGATGAATATTATAAAGTAGCAACCAAATCGTTATAAGTAAAGCTTGAATTTCCACTATCAAAATTAAATTGCTCAAAGTTCTGAGTACTCATAATTATCCCATCACGCTCAAAGTTGATTTGATTATTATTAGTAGCACCTAAACTGATATTAAAGTCATCTATCTTGAAAGAGCCAAGACTAAGAATATCAAAACCTTTTTCACCATTTATTGTCGCGTCACCGAAACCTTCAACAAAGTCTTTTCCATCACCCATATTTATATTCACACCACCACCAAAGCTCGACGCTTCTATCCTATCGGCTCCATCACCTGTATTAATAGTGCCACCAAAAATACCATAAGATTCAAGCCCCGTAGCATCAGCTTGGATGATATCGGCTCCCTTACCTGTCTTAATAGTGCCATTAGTGTTTTCAATCGCAATGGCTTTATCAGCACCATTAGCAGTTGCTTGGATGATATCGACTCCCTTACCTGTCTCAATAATACCTTTAGTATTATCAATGGCGATCGCCTTGTCTTGAGATTTAGCAACAGCTTCAGCAACAGCTATAGCTAAAGCTTGATTTTCGGGAGTGGCAGCACTGAAAGCGGAAGTTGAAGCTTCTGCGAAAGTAGCAGAATCGGAAGTAGCAGTAGCAGTAATAATATCTTTACCCTTAGCAGTCAAAAGCTCACCTCCACTGTTATTCAAAGCAGTGGCAATGATAGTCGCATTTGCTAAACTTTCAGCGATTGCGGCTGCGAAAGCTGTGAGACTGTCATCTATAGGGGCTTGAGCGATACCTTTGACGATAGCTGCTGCATCTGCTGTGGCTGTAGCAACCGCTGCAACAGAACCTTCGTTTTCCACATCAACGCTGTCATCCCCTTTACCAGTGTTAATTTTACCAGAGTTGTCTATACCATTAGCAATTGCATTAATATCAATGTTGGCAAAAGTTTCGGCGATGGCGGCACTATCCAATTTATCCGCGTAAGCTATTGCCTCAGAAACTGTTTGTGCGACAGCAGCAATTTTTGCTGTTGCGGTGCCTCTGACTATATCACGTCCTTTATTTGTACTAATACTTCCTTTATTGTCAATTCCACTGATATTAATATTGGCTTTAGCACTTAAATCCGCTGCGGCGATTGCACCAGCGTTTTTAGCTCCAACCTCTGCAATTACCTCTAAACCGAAAGCACTATTTATAGAGTTATTACCAATAATTTCATCGGCACCTTGCAATGTTTTAACATCGGAACCTGCGGGATTGAAAATTCCATTGTCTGAATTAACTTTATCCGCTTTGTTGGTAAATTTGACTTTACTTAAGTCTAAAGGTGCCATCAAATTCTCCTTTTAATTTTGTTGTAATTTCAGCACTCAACCAGATTAATTTTGCGGGGTACTCCGTCAGTCGTCTTAGACGACTTTCGCTGTGAGACAGGGACTTTAAGTCCCTGGCAGATTAGATACTCACCCTTCATAATTAATGTGGCGGAGTACTGTCTTTTGCATTAAATTTGACGGATTCGTTGTCTCCCAAACCTAGGGAGACGTTATGTATAACGTCTCTACAACCCATCATAATTAATGGGACTGACTACTACTTTACGCTCAGTGCCAGATAAGTTTATATTTCGCCAGTTTGCAGTTTAGAAGAACTAGAACTTGATGACGAAGAACTACTAGAACTGCTGCTAGAAGAAACGTTAACACTAACGCTTTGACTAACTTGAGTATTATTATCACCTGATGCTTTCGCAACACTTTTAGCTTCGGAAATCACTTTACCATCAGGGGATACTATTCTTTTGGTGATAACTCGATATTCACTCATAATTATCTATGTTTATCTGGCTTATTTTGTGAACAGAAACTAAAAATCGATCGCATAATAACCTGTTGTAGAGAAGAGGTTATATTACTATATCTCTTTAGGTATACCAGACGAGCTAACTCTTGCAAAAGATGCTTTGTATATACTACCATCACTCAAATTACCTGTTACAGCACCAGTTTCTATCGTGCTATTTTCAGTTTCCATTGACATCATCATTCCAGAACTATTAGTCTCTGGATCGTAAAATTCCTGCATTTCGTAACCATCTTGTTGCAAGGGTTGTCCCCAAGGCTGGAGCCGAGAAAAGAAAGCATTTAAAAAACGATTTCTTGAATAACTTAACAACCCACCCTGCACTTGATTATCATCCAGAAACTCTGTTTGACAAAAACTGAGGTCGGCAATTTCTAATCTACCCATTATGCACCATTTTTAAATCAATCGAAACTCAAGTCAATCGCCGAAAGCTAAGAATAACTTTCAGCGATTTTTATTATCCAAAAATCGTTTTTTAGCTAACAGCAGACTTGAAGTCATGCTATTAGCTAAAAATCATTTTCTAGTTAACAGCAGACTTGGAATCAGAGTAAGATTGAGAGGTGTAGTCGTCAGCATAAGTAACTGTCAAGGTTTCGCTGAAGCTGTCTTCACCAGATGCATCAGCAAAAGCTTCAGCATCAGCTAAGTTACCTTTTACTACTGCTTTAGAAAACACAGTTTTAAAGGCATCTAGTCTGTTTGTTACATCAGTATTTACTACCTTTGTAAATTCGAAGTCAGGCTTGGAGTAACCATGACCACCAACAACTTCAGTTCCTTCAACAGCTTCGATGTGGTTTAAATCAAAAATATTCATGAGATTCTCCTGGGAATTAATTAATCTTTATCTGGGAATGTTATGTAAGCAATTTGTTTTTTTGCTTACATTTATAACTATATATTTTTAATTTAAAAAAGTCAACTTATTTTCGATTACTTACAATAGCAATTTCTTATATGAAAGAGATATTTTTTATCTTTTTTACTTATCCTTTCATCTATTTATTACATATTTTTAAACAGTAAAAGTTGAGCAATAAAACTATGTTTTTTGCTCGTATTTGAAAGATAATTAAAATAATTTGTTTGAGTTTGAGAATTAATTATCGATGAATAAATTACTGTGAAAAGAAGCTGTAGAACCTTGATTTTGAGTGTGCTAAGAAGTCGTGTTTTTATCGGTATTTCCTGCTTTTACGGTTATTTATCGTAAAAATCCGACTTCTCTATAAACTTGGTTTGCAGCACTTTTCGTAGAGATTATCATCGAATTTGCGTATGATTAGCGTTAAATTTTAAGCCATAAATTTCATAAATTACACCTACCCGATGAAAAAGTTATTAATTTTTAAATTCTGTGATTTTGGAATAAAAAAATACTGAGAGAAATGCTTTATCTCGACATCACTAAATCGGGTGATACTTGGTTGTCAACATTAGAATCGAATGAAGTTGTAATTGACCTTTGTTTGATTTCTTGCTTTAACCAACTATTAAATAAATCGCTAACAATTTGCTCTCGTAACTGCTCATTTAATTCAGGTTGAATAATTTCCTCAACCCAAATGAGATAAATACCTTTCGGAGTCATAATTGGCTTAAGAACTTGCGGTGGAGTAGCAGCAAAAACACTACTCGCAACTTCCGGACGAAAATCTTTACGTCGTCGAACTCCTTGATATCCACCAGCACGACGTAACTCTGGATTTGGGATGTATTCACGAGCAATTTCTGGGAAGGTTAATTCATTTTCTTCAAGAGCGTAAAACAGTTCCAAAGCCAAATCATAATCATCCAAAAGGACTTCATAGGTAACAGCTTTCACGAAATCGAGTTGATTCGGATAAAAGAAAGCTTCGACTTTATCGTTAAACAGATGATGTGCCACCTTTTTAGAAAGCACAGTGTGATGGACTAATTCTTCAAACTCATCCAGAGAGAGATGATGAGCTTTCAACCAAGCCCAAGTATCTGCTGCTTTGACAAGTTTTTTCGCAAACCTGAGCCTGTCTCCTTCTTGCTGTAATTCATCCTCCTCTACGGTAATACCTTCTTTGGAAGCAGTATCAGCAATAATTTGTCGAGTCGCTATTCCCTCGATGACACCGGGAATTTGACAAGACATTTTCAGATAATGAATAACCTCTGTAGGTGATATGGATAGAATGTTTGACATAATTGGTAATTGGTAATTGGTAATTGGTAATTGGTAATTGGTAATTGGTAATTG